>NZ_JCBANT010000001.1:0-709109 GCF_059816125.1 Arthrobacter sp. 001422645
GACACCGGGACGTTCGACGGCGCCGGGGACCGGCGCATCATCGCCGCGGCCCGGGCCGCGGCCTACCGCCGGGACCCGCGAACCGTCACGCAGCGGGCCAGCCACGCCGCCACCGACCGGCACGTCAGTCTCCGCCCGGCCCCGGACACCATGTGCTACTTCACCGCCCTGCTCCCCGTCTCCGCCGGCGTCGCCGTGCAGGCCGCCCTCACCCGTCACGCCGACACCGCCCGCGCCGCCGGAGACCCGAGGACCCTCGGGCAGCTCAAAGCCGACGCCCTGGTCGAACGCATCACCGGCACCCCCGGCGGGATCACCGGCATCGAAATCCAGCTCGTTCTGACCGACCACACCCTCCTCCAAGGCCACAGCGAACCCGCCAGGCTGCCCGGCTACGGCATTGTTCCCGCCGGTTGGGCCCGGCAACTGCTCAAAAGCGGGGGAAAGGCAGCCGGCACAGGCCCCCTGACAACGGATGCGGGAAAGGAACCGGGAACGGAAACAGGCCCCGATACCGACCCGCACGAGGACCTGCGCATCTGGCTCCGGCGGCTCTACACCGCCCCCGGCACCGGGGACCTGGTCGCGATGGACTCCCGCGCCCGTATCTTCCCGCCGGGGTTGCGCCGTTTCGTGACCGTCCGCGACGCCACCTGCCGCACCCCCTACTGCGACGCCCCTATCCGGCACCTGGACCACATCAACCCCTGGCACAACGGCGGCCACACCACCGGCACCAACGGCGCCGGACTCTGCGAAGCCTGCAACCACACCAAAGAAACCCCCGGCTGGACCACCAAATCCCGGCCCGGCCCCAGACACACCCTCGAAACCACCACCCCCACCGGCCACACCTACCACTCCACTGCCCCACCACTGCCCGGCACCCAACTGACCGGCTCGCCACCGCTGCCAAACACAGCCGCGGCCACCGACACCAACCACCACCGCCGCAAACTTAGACACCACGCCAAAACCCTCAAACGCGCACGACTGGCAGAGTTTCCGGCCGCATGAGCGAGCCGTCATTCCGGAGGCTGCGTCCGAAGGCCTTGGATCACACGAAGCGTCCTACCAATCGGGGTGGGCGGTTCACAGGACCTTCCGAAGAACGGGCGGCGCCTCTATGGTGCAGCGGCCTCATCCGGATCAGTTGCGGCTCCTGCCCCGTCCGGATACGGCGCAGCCCCGGTCACGACTTCGTTGGCGTCGTTATTAGACCACTCGGAGAACGACCCGGGATAGAGAGCGGCAGGGAATCCGGCGATTTCCAGGGCCGCAATTTCGTGGGCCGCCGTGACGCCGGATCCGCAGTAGACGGCGGTGGGGACATCGGCGCGCACTCCGAGACTCGTAAAGCGTTCGCGCAACGCCTCCGGTGAGAGGAACCTGCCGTCCACACCAACGTTCGCCGTCGTCGGGGCGCTCACGGCCCCCGGGATGTGGCCCGCCCGCGGGTCCACTGGTTCGAACTCGCCGCGGTAGCGCTCCCCCGCCCGGGCGTCCAGCAACAGCCCGCGCCGGCCCCACGCGGCAGCCTGTCCGGCGTCGATCACGGGCAGGGCGCCTCCCGTCAGGGCTCCTCCCGTCAGGGCGTCGTCAGTCAACTCAACGTCGCCAGGTTCCGCCTGCCGCTCGCCGCTTTCGACTTTGAAGCCCGCGTCGCGCCAGGCGGCCAGACCGCCGTCGAGCAGGTAGACATCCGGAAAACCCGCATTCCGCAGCATCCACCAGAGTCTCGCGGCGGCTAGATTGCCACTGTCGTCATAGGCCACCACGACGTCTCCGCCGCGAATGCCCCAGGCACGCGCTGACGCCTGGAACTGTTCCAGGGTAGGGAGCGGGTGGCGGCCGCGGCTGGGGTCCGCCGGGCCGGCGAGTTCAGTGGCGAGGTCCACGAAGACGGCGCCGGGGAGGTGCTCCGCGAGGTAGTGCTCCCGGCCGTGCGGGTCCCCGAGCGCCCAACGCACATCGAGCAACACCGTCCGTGGGCCAGCCGTGCCGGCGGCGTCCAGCCGGTCCTTCAAGGTGACAACGTCCATGAGGGTCTTCATCCGCCCACTCTATCGATGCGGAACCTGCCCCCGCCGGTAGGCTGGTGCGGTGATCAGAGAACGACAGCAGGACAGGGCCTGGGCCGACGAGGCCATCCGGAGAATCAACGCCGAGAACAACCGGTCCGCGGACACGCATTTGTACTCCGTCCCCCTTCCGGAACACTGGGGCGTCCAGCTGTACCTCAAGGACGAGTCCACGCACCGGACTGGCAGCCTGAAGCACCGGCTGGCCCGCTCCCTGTTCCTTTTTGGGCTGGTCAACGGCTGGATCTCGGAAGGCACCACCATCGTGGAGGCATCCAGCGGCAGCACGGCCGTGTCGGAAGCCTATTTCGCCCAATTGCTCGGGCTGCCGTTCATTGCGGTGATGGCCCGGAGCACCAGCCGGGAGAAGATCGCCCTGATCGAGCAGTTCGGCGGCTCGTGCCTGCTCGTGGACCACGCTTCAGAGGTCTATGAGGCCGCCGGAGACCTCGCCCGGCGCACCAACGGCCACTACATGGACCAGTTCACCTATGCCGAGCGGGCTACGGACTGGCGCGGCAACAACAACATCGCCGAATCGATTTTCGGACAGCTTGCCCTTGAGGAGCACCCGATTCCGCGCTGGATCGTCGTGGGCGCCGGCACCGGCGGCACCAGTGCCACCATCGGCCGCTACCTCCGGTACCACCGCCACAACACGGAGCTCGCAGTGGTGGATCCGGAGAACTCCGCGTTCTACCCCGGCTGGCTGGAGAGCCGCCGGACGGGAGCCACAACTCACGCGGCCCCGGGTGCCAGCGGCATGCCCTCGCGGATCGAGGGTATCGGCCGGGCGCGGCTGGAACCCAGCTTTGTCCCGGCCGTCATTGACCATATGGTCCCGGTCCCGGACGCTGCCTCGGTAGCGGCCATGCGCCATCTCAAGGACTACGCCGGCCTGCACGCCGGCCCCTCTACCGGCACCAACCTGTGGGGCGTCTGGCAGCTCATCGCCGGGATGATCGCCGAGGGCCGCCGCGGCAGCGTGGTATCGCTGATGTGCGACGGCGGTGACCGCTACGCCGGCAACTACTACAACCCGGACTGGCTGCGGTCCCAGGGCCTGGATCCCGAACCGCATGAAGCGACCATCCGGGATTTCTTCGCCAGCGGGACATGGCCCGCCTAACCGGGTGCGCTCCTATACCTCCACGGTGTCTCCGCTGGACAGGTGCCGGTATTCGGTCCCGTACCTGGCGCCGAACCGGGTCACATGCCCTTCCACCAGGCCGCGCCCGTTCTCATTGAGCAGGGCGTCGTGGATCGGGAAGGCCTTGGGGGCGCGGACACCGATCACGAAGTCCACTACCTCCCCCACCTTGTTCCAAGGTGCGTGGATCGGCACCAGCAGCGTCCGCACGGTCACGCCGTCGGGAACTGTGAAGGAATCGCCGGGGTGGTAGACGTTGGCGTCGACGAAATAGCCGATATTGGCCACCACCGGGATCTGCGGATGGATCACCGCGTGCTGTCCGCCAAAAGTCCGGATGGAGAATCCGGCCGCCTCGAAGTCCTCGCCCGGGGCCACCGCATGGACCCGGTGACCGGCGTCGGGTGCTTTCTCCCGCAGTTGCGCCGCGACCCCGGCCGGGGCAAAGAGCTGCAGCGCATCATCGGCCAACAGGGCGGCGGTGACGGCGTCGGCGTCGATGTGGTCGGGATGCTCATGCGTGATCAGCACGGCATCGGCGCCGGCGAGGGCCAGGTCCGTCTCCGAGAAGTTCCCCGGATCGAACACCAGCGCCTTGCCGTCCTTCTCCAGTCGGACACAGGCATGCGTGAATTTGGTCAGCATCATCCGGCCAGCCTAGGGTTCTAGCAAAGCGCTGTCCACGTGCCGGCTGGTAATCTGGGACCTTGCCACAACCCCTTATCAAGCCCACCACTGAAGCGAGTTCCACGATGTCCCAGGGCGCCACAGCCAACGGCAGCCGGACAACGGCGGCGCCTCCCGCCGCGGCCAAAGAACAGCGTGTCACCAAGCAGCGCGTTGCGGTCAGCGCGGTCCTGGACGAGCTGACCGACTTCGTCAGCACCCAGGAGCTGCACCGCATCCTGCAGGAGCGCGGCACGTCGGTGTCCCTCGCCACCTCCTACCGGATTCTGCAGTCCCTCGCTGATGACGGCCTGGTGGACGTCCTCCGGAATACCGACGGCGAGGCCGTGTACCGCCGCTGCGCCGTCACCGGCCATCATCACCATTTGCTGTGCCGCAGCTGCGGCAAGGCCGTCGAAGTCGAGGCACCCGCGGTGGAGTCCTGGGCCGCGCGAACGGCAACCGAGCACGGCTTCACCGCAGTGGAGCACACCGTCGAGATATTCGGGCTGTGCCCGGAGTGCACGGCCCGGAATACCGCCTAGCTCTTGGACCCCGGGGCCGACACGAGAGCCTCGTCGTCGGCGTCGTCGGCCGTAATCAGGATGTTGCCCTCCGCAATGGATTCGGACAGAACATCGTGCTCGATGGCGGTGGCCAGCGGCTTCTGCTTGACGAAGCACATCAGCACCGCGGCCGCCAGCGCAAGCGGCACCATCCAGACGAAGATGGGCGTCAGCGCGTCGTTGTAGGAGGAGATGATGGCGTCCTTGATTGGCGCCGGCAGCTGGCTGACCACTGCCGGAGTCAGTGAGTTCGATCCGCCCGGAGCGCCTCCCCCGGTTGCCGCGGCCGGCAGGCGCTCGGCGAGCAGCTCGGCCAACCGGCTCGCAAAGAGGCTACCCACCACCGCGGAGCCCAGGGTGGCCCCGATCTGCCGGAAGAAGTTGTTCGACGCCGTTGCGGTCCCGACTTCGCGCAGTGGGAAGGAGTTCTGCACGATCAGCACCATGATCTGCATACTCAGGCCCAGCCCCAGCCCCATCACGGCCAAGTAGGCGCAAATTTCCCAGAGCGGCGCTTCCGGCTTGAGGGTGGAGAGCAGCACCAAGGCGATCGCGACCAGGACGCCGCCGGCAATTGGCATCCACTTGTAGCGGCCTGTGCGGCTGACCAGCTGCCCGGACACGACGGAGGCGACCAGCAGGGCGCCCATCATCGGGATCATCAGCAGCCCCGATTCGGTGGCGTTGACGCTGAAGGCCATCTGCAGATAAGTGGGCAGGTAGCCGATCGCGCCGAACATGGCCACGCCGATCAGCAGCCCGGCAATGGTCGAGAGGTTGAAGTTGAGGTCCTTGAACAGGTGCAGCGGAATGATCGGCTCGGCTGTGCGCCGCTCCACCAGGACGAAGGCAACCGCACTGGCAATCGTGCCGGCGATGAGGCCCAGGATGATCGGATCATTCCATTCGTACTTGCCGCCACCCCAGGTCGCGAACAGCACGAGGCAGGTCGTTGCGATCGCGAGCAGCACCATGCCGCCGAGGTCCAGGCGCGGTTTGCCGCGGTGCTTGGGCAGCTTCAGGAAGAAGACGGCTCCGGCCAGGGCCAGCAGGCCGAGGGGGATATTGATCCAGAACACCCAGCGCCAGCCGGGACCTTCAGTGAACCAACCGCCCAGCAGCGGGCCGGCGACCGAGGCGATGGCGAAGACGCCACCCATCATCCCCATGTATTTACCGCGTTCGCGGGGCGGCACGACGTCCGCGATGACGGCCTGGGAGAGGATCATCAGACCGCCGCCGCCGAGGCCCTGGACCACGCGGGCGGTGATGAGCACACCCATGTCGTTGGCCATGCCGCCGATGACGGAACCGATCATGAACAGGATGATCGCGGCGATCAGCAGGGCTTTGCGTCCCATGAGGTCGCCGAGTTTGCCGTAGATGGGCATGGTGATGGTGGACGCGAGAATAAAGGCGGTGATGACCCACAGCATGTCGCTGACGCCATGGAGTTCTCCCACGATGGTGGGCAGTGCCGTACTGAGCACGGTCTGGTTCAGTGCCGCCAGAAGCATCGAGAGCATCAGGCCCACGAACATCAGCACCATGTGCTGCTTTTCCCCGGCCGGTCCCGTGACGGGGACAGCTTGCATGGTCATGAGAGTTTCCTTAGTAAATGGTGAAGTAGGGCCAACGACGGTTGGAGCGTTTCCGCGGAGATCCCCTCGACGGGGTCGAAATCGGCGGAAGTGAGTTTGAAGCGGATGGGGACGCCGGCGATCATGACCACCATGCGTGCGGACTCCCCGGGGCCGAAGCCTTCGACGCCGTCCGCCCAGTCGGAATCCTCCGCCAACAGGCCGGCGAGCCCCTGGCAGACAAGCGTCTCGGCTTTCACCATGTAGTCCATATGCCGGCGGCCCAGATGGGGATACCGGGCAATCAGCTGGCGGCGCCGCGCGCGGTCTGTGCCTCCGATTGCCGTCCAGGCAACGGTCATCAGCAGACGCGACACCTGGCCCACCAGGTCATCGGCGGTGACGGAGATTTCGGCGAGCAGCGAGGCTTCCAGTACGGGCTCACGCAGGCCAAGGATGGCGTCTTCCTTCGCCTGGAAATAGTTGAAGAACGTTCGCGGGGACACACCGGCACTGGCCGCGATGGCCTCTACCGTGGTCTGTTCGACACCGTGTTGCAGGGCAAGCGACGCGGCCGCCTCGTGGAGGGCCATCCAGGTCTCAGCCTTTTTGCGCGCACGCAGGGGCATCGACACGTCTTCAATCATGGGCTAAATAATTGCACGAGTGCAACGATTGCACAAATGCATACTTGCAGTGATGCACACTTTGGGTTCCCGGGCTGCGGCGTCTTAGGCCGCCGGCACCGCCGAATCACTCAGCACCCGGCCGTTCAACCCGCGCCGGGCACGTACGCCGCCGATCACCCGGCACACGACATAGATAAGGAAGGACAGTGTGGTCACGTACGGACTGATCGGGATCCGGCCGCCGAGGGCCAGCAGGATACCGCCCACCGTCGCCGTCACGGCGAACACGACGCTCAGGATCACCACCAGCCGCGGCGACGACGTCACCCGCATGGCGGCCGCAGCGGGAGTGATCAGCAGCGCCAGCACCAGCAGGGCGCCGACAATCTGGATGGAGAGCGCCACGCTGACGCCGAGCAGCAGCATGAACCCGATGGCCAAGGCCCGCACGGGCACGCCGCGGGCCGACGCCACGTCGGGGTCCACGCTGGCAAAGGTCAGCGGACGCCAGATCGCCACCAGGGCGATCATCACAACGACGGCGGCCACCGCCAGCACCTGCAGCTGGACGGTGCCGACCGAGACGATCTGCCCGGTGAGCAGGCCAAACTTGTTGGCAGCCCGCCCCTCGTACAGCGACAGGAACAGGATGCCCAGGCCCAGGCCGAACGGCATGATGACGCCGATGATCGAGTTCTTGTCCCGGGCACGGACGCCCAGCAGGCCCAGCAGCAGCGCCGCCACGACGGACCCTGCCAGCGAGCCCAGGACAATGTCCGCCCCGATCAGCAGGGCGAAGGCCGCACCGGCGAATGAAAGTTCAGAGATCCCGTGCACGGCGAAGGCCAGGTCACGCTTCATCACGAATGTTCCTATCAGCCCGCCGAGCAGGCCCAGCACCGCGCCCGCCCAGAGGGAGTTCTGGACCAGCACGAGGAGTTCGCCGTAGTTTTCGAAATTGAAGATTGAGTTGAGCAGGTTGTCCAGGTCCATCTAGCCCATCTCCCCCGCCACTGCGTGGGCGTCCTCGTGGTGATGAGTCGTGGCGTCGGGGAGCCCGACGACGATCAGGCGCCCGTTGGCGTTGATCACTTCGACGTGGCTGCCATAGAGGTCGGACAGCACCTCAGTGGTCATGACCTCCTCCGGAGGCCCCACCCGGAACCGTCCGCCGGCCAAGTACAGGACCCGGTCAACATAGTCCATGATCGGGTTGATCTCGTGCGTGACGAAGACCACGGCGCTGTCCCGGTCGTGGCACTGCTTGTTGATCAGGGCACTGACCGCCTGCTGGTGCTGCAGGTCGAGGGACAGCAGGGGTTCGTCGCAGAGCAGCACCTTGGGGTCGGCAGCCAGAGCCTGGGCCACCCGCAACCGCTGTTGCTCCCCGCCGGAGAGCTGGCCCACGGGAACCTTTGCGTATTCGGCGGCTCCTACGAGCTCGAGCAGTTCATCGATTCTGCGGTTAACTTTCGCGCCGCCCAGCCGCACGCCCCAGCGGTGGCCGTCGACGCCGAGGCCCACGAGGTCGCGGGCGCGCAGCGGCGTGTCAGGGTCGAAGGACTTCTGCTGCGGGACATAGCCGATCCCCCGGCTGCCCCGCTCCACGGGCCGGCCGGCAAGCGTGGCTGAACCGGAACTCAGCTCCTGCAGGCCCAGCAGAACCTTGAGGAAGGTTGTTTTGCCGCTGCCGTTGGGGCCAAGGACAGCGAAAAATTCACCCGCATTGATGTCCAGATCAAGGCCCTCCCACAGAGTGCGCTTGCCGAACGCCAGGGAGGCTCCACGGAGGCTCACTACGGGTGTCAACTTGGGTTTCCTCGAATTCTGCGCAAACCGCGGCTCGCGCGCTGCGCCTGGGGTGTCCGGCTGGAGTGTCTGGCTGGTTTGCGCTGGTCCGTCCGACGGGTCTACCTCGCGGGGCGGTCGGCCCACACTGTCCCGCTAATCTTAGGCCAGTGCCTTGCCAATGTTGTCGACATTCCCGGTCATCCACTGCAGGTAGGTCTTACCCTCCGGCAGGGTCTCGCTGAAATTCACCACCGGGACGCCGGCAGCAGTTGCCGCATCCTTGACGTCGACCGTTTGCGGGCCTTCGGTCTGCTGGTTGTAGGCAAGGAGCCTGATCCGGCCCGACTTCATAAGGTCGGTGGTCGCCTGCAGGACTGCCGGCGGAACGTCGGTGTCTTCTTCGATCGCCGCGGTGTACTCATCCGGGGTCTGGTTGTCCAGGCCGGCGGCCTCGAGCAGGTAGAGCGGCACCGGTTCCGTCACGGCGACAGGCGCCGCGCCGGCCGAGGCCTTGATGCCCGCCAGCTTTGCTTCGAGGCCGCCGAGCGACTCCTTGAAGGCCTCGGCATTGCTGCGGAACGTCCCGGCGGAGGAGGGTTCAAGCTCGCCCAGCTTGGCCGCGACGGCGTCAGCCAGCCGGGCCATGGCCGGCAGGCTGTACCAGACGTGCTCGTTGAATCCCGCATGTTCGTGGCCGTGGCCGTGGCCGTCAGCTCCGGCGGATGCGCCGGGAGTTTCTGCCGGGGCCAGCCCGGAAACTTCCACGGCGTTCAGGACGCTGCCCTCGTCGAGCCCCGTGTCTTCGGCCAGCTTGTGGATGAAATCGTCATAGCCGCCGCCGTTTTCCACCAGCAGCTCTGCCTTGGACACCGCCAGCTTGTCCTGGGTGGTCGCCTCGTAGGAGTGCGGGTCCTGGCTGGTCCGATTGATGATGGAGCTGACACGCACCTTGTCGCCGCCGATGGTGCCGACGATGTCCCCGTAAACACTGGTGGAGGCGACGACGTCGACAATGCCGTCGTCGGCGCTTCCCCCGGGGTTCTCCGACGTCGGACCGCAGGCCGTCAGGAGCACGCTCAGGCCGGCAAAAGCGGCAACGATGGCATGGGCAGCAGGACGACGCACGGGAAACCTCGGATCTGTTATTGAGAATCAGGAGCAATAGCAACAGCTTTGAGTGTAGCCCTAAATAGGAATGATTCCTATTTAGGGCTACCTCCGAGCCTGAACGCTGCTACTGGTCCTGCCCGAGCCTGCGGTAACCGGTGGCCTGCGTGGCGTCCCTGATCTCGCCGACGAGCTCCTCGATGACATCCTCGAGGAACAGCACGCCCTGGGTGTTGCCGTCCGGGCCGATCACGCGGGCCAGGTGCGATCCGGTCCGCTGCATCACGGACATGGCCTTCTCGATTTCGTCGTCCATGGACAGGTTCGCCAGGGACCGGATGTGGCTCTCGGCGATCGGCTGGTGGTACGCCGCATCCGGAATGGAGAGCACATCCTTGATGTGGAGGTAGCCGGAGAGCATTCCGTCATCGTCCAGCATCGGGAAGCGCGAGAACCCGGTCCGGCTCACGGCCTTTTCAAATTCCACCGGTGTGGTGGCTGACTTCATCATCACCAGCTTGTCCAACGGCACCATCACGCGCGACGCCGTGTGTTCGGAGAACTCCAGCGCACCGGTAATGAGTCCGGCGTCGTCGTCCACCAGCCCGTGGCGGGTGGATTCCTGCACGATCGACTGGACTTCTTCGAGCGTGAAGGAGGAGGTGACTTCATCCTTGGGCTCGATCCGCATCAGTTTCAGGATGTGGTTCGCGGACCAGTTGAGCGCCACAATCACCGGCTTCACCAGCCGGGCGATGAACATCAGCGGCGGGGCCAGCAGCAGTGCTGCCTTGTCCGCCACGGAGACCGAAATGTTCTTCGGCACCATCTCGCCGATCGTGACGTGCAGGAACGTGACCAGCAACAGGGCCACGGCGAACGCCGCAACGTCCGCGACCTCGGCCGGAACGCCGACTGCCTCCAGCGGCACCACCATCAGGTGGTGGATGGCCGGTTCCGCGACCTGCAGGATCAGCAGCGAACAAACGGTAATGCCCAACTGGGCGCAGGCCAGCATGAGGGAAACGTTTTCCATCGCCCGCAGGGTGGTTTGCGCGCGCTTGGAGCCTGCCTCGGCGAGAGGCTCGATCTGGCTCCGGCGAGCGGACATGACCGCAAACTCGGCGCCAACGAAGAAGGCGTTGCCCAGCAGCAGGACAACAAGCCAGAGGATTCCTGCCCAGTCACTCATGCGGCACCGACCTGGCCGTTGGAGCGCTCATCGTGGTGTACCCGAACGGGTTTGAAGCAGATCCGGTCGATCCTGCGCCCGTCCATCCGGGTGACGGCCAGGGTGCCGCCATGGACGTCCACGGTGTCCCCCACCGCGGCGATCCGGCCCAACTTGCTCATGACGTAGCCTCCCACCGTTTCGTAGGCAGACTCGTCGGGCACGGTCAGGCCCGGGATCTGTTCGGAGAGTTCGTCCGGGCGGAGCAGGCCCGGGAAATACCAGTCGCCGGAAGCGCTCTGCAGCAGGCCGGGCCGGACCTTGTCGTGTTCATCGGCCACTTCGCCAACGATTTCCTCGACCAGGTCCTCCAGGGTGGCGATGCCGGCGGTTCCGCCGTACTCGTCCAGGACCACGGCCAGCTGCAGGTTTCCTTCGCGCAATTCCGCCAGCAGGGCGTCGAGGTGGATGGTTTCGGGGACCCGGAGCACATCGGTCATGATGGCACCGGCTTCCAGCTTGGCGCGCCGGTCCGATGGAACCGCGATGGCCTTCTTGATGTGCACCACGCCGCGGATATCGTCCGAGGATTCCCCGATCACCGGGAACCGCGAATAGCCGGTGCGGCGTGCGGCCTCCACAATGTCGGACACCGGTTGGTCGCCGTCGATGGTCTCAACCCGGATGCGGGGCGTCATGACATCCGCTGCTGTCCGGCCCGAGAACTTGAGCGTCCGGGCGATGAAGTTGGCGGTGCCGGCGTCGAGGGTCCCCATCGCCGCCGAACGGCGCACGAGGGACGCCAGCTCGGCCGGAGTCCGCGCCCCCGAAATCTCTTCCTTGGCCTCGAGGCCGAAGATGTTGAGCACCTTGTTGGAGAAGCCGTTGAGCACCACGATGGCGGGTTTGAAGATGGCCGTGAAGATCAGCTGCGGGCGGGCCAAAGCCTTGCCGACCTGGAAGGACAGCGCAATGGCCATGTTCTTCGGCACCAGCTCGCCGATCAGCATGGACAGGAGAGTCGCGAACGCCATCGCAAGGATCAGCGACACCGAGGAAATAGCGGCTTCAGGCAGCCCCAGGGCGGCCAGCGGGCCTTCGAGCAGCGCGCCGACCGACGGTTCCATGACGTAGCCGGTGAGCAGGGTTGTGATGGTGATGCCCAGTTGGCAGCTGGAGAGCTGCGTGGACAGGGACTTGAGGCATTTGAGCAGGGGGACGGCGGCACTGTCGCCGTCATCAACGGCCCGCTGGACCGTCGCCTGGTCAAGGGCAACCAGCGAGAATTCAACGGCTACGAAGAAGCCGGTTCCGAGGATGAGCAGCAGGCCTGCACCGAGAAGGAGCCACTCCATTTAGCGGCCCGCTTTCGGAGCTGCCAGGAGTGGCTGCTTGGGGAAGATGCTCTTCTTCTGGAAAGTGCCTGGCGGAGGGTGGTCGGCCGGGGCCGACCCTTGATCTTTGTAGGCACTGGCTTCCTGGGAGGCACGGCTTTCCTGGAAAATAAGGGGCCGGTGTGCCGCCGGAGAGTGATGGGCGCGTGAACGGGGTTTGCCGGCTCTTCGGGTGGACTGCGCGGGAAGGGTTTCCGTTCCCCGCTGACAGCCCCCAGGCCGGCACCTAGATTTCCTGTCCATAAGAATGTCAGTCTACAGGAGCGCCGGGCACGGCCGCCGTCGTGTCACTACAAGCGCGGCGTCCGACGGCGGCCGGCTGCGGCCCCGTCTGCCGGCAGCCCCTCACCAGCTTTGCGGGACCGGGCGGCCTTCCTCGTAACCGGCCGCGGACTGGATCCCCGCCACGGCGCGTTCCCGGAACTGCGCAAGGTCTGCGGCGCCGGCGTAGCTCATGGAACTGCGGAGCCCGGCCGTGATCATGTCCAGCAGGTCCTCGACGCCGGGCCGCACCGGATCGATGAACATCCGGGACGTGGAGATGCCTTCCTCGAAGAGGGCCTTGCGGTCCTTTTCGAAGGCGCCCTCGCGCTGGTTGCGGTTCTGCACGGCCCGGGCGGATGCCATGCCGAAGCTTTCCTTGTACTGCCGCCCGCCAGCATCCTGCTGCAGGTCCCCCGGGCTTTCGTGCGTGCCGGCGAACCAGGAGCCGATCATCACCTGGCTTGCCCCGGCCGCCAGCGCCAGGGCAACGTCGCGCGGGTAGCGGACACCGCCGTCGGCCCAGACCCGGCCCCCGGCCGCCCGCGCCGCGGCCGAGCACTCGAGCACGGCGGAGAACTGCGGCCGGCCCACGGCGGTCATCATGCGGGTGGTGCACATGGCGCCGGGGCCAACACCGACCTTGACGATGTCCGCCCCGGCCTGGATGAGTTCGCGGGTCGCATCCGCGGTGACCACGTTGCCTGCCACCACGGGGACGCCGGGGTTGAGGCCCTTGACGGCCGCGAGGGCCTCAAACATTTTCTGCTGGTGGCCGTGAGCGGTGTCGAGGACCAGGACGTTGACCCCGGCGGCGAGGAGTTCCGTGGCCCGCCCGGCGACATCGCCGTTGATCCCGACGGCGGCCGCCACCTTGAGCTTGCCGTCAGCGTCCAGCGAAGGCCGGTACAGCGTGGAGCGCAGGGCGCCCTTGCGTGTGAGGACGCCGGCCAGGACACCGTCCCGCTGCACGGGCGCAAAGTCCGTTCCGGCAGCGTCCATCGCGTCGAACGCGCGGCGCAGGCCGGCCCCGGACCCGCCGTCGGGCGCGCCGTCGGGTGTGCCGTCCGGCAGGGCCCCGTCCAGCGATGCCGCATCCAGCACCAGGGGCTGGTGGCGCATGACGGACGCCAGCGAGGCGAAACGGTCCTGGCCCTCGCAGTCGGACGCCCGGATGATGCCGGCGACGGCACCCGAGTCGTCAACCACCATGATGGCCCCGTGCGGACGTTTGCCCATCAGGTGCAGGGCGTCAATGACCGTGCTGGTGGGCGACAGCGTCACCGGCGTCTCCAGGACGGGGTGGCGGGTCTTGATCCAGGCCGTCACGTCGCGGATCACGTCCAGCGGCACGTCCTGCGGCAGCACCGCCAGCCCGCCGCGCCGGGCCATCGTCTCGGCCATGCGTTTGCCGGTCACCGCCGTCATGTTGGCGGCGACCAAGGGGATCGCGGAGCCGGTCCCGTCGTCCGCGGCCAGGTCCACGTCCAGCCGGGACGTGACGTCGGAACGGGACGGAACCAGGAAGAGGTCCGAATAGGTCAGGTCGGTGGTGGGGTCGGTCAGGAAACGCACGGCTGCTCCTTAAAGTAAGCAAAATAAGCATTCCGGTACTCATCGGGTTCTCAGGGTGATTCTAGCGAGCCGTCGAACGGCCGCGGCACCCGCCCGGCGCGGTGACGGCGGGTCTTGCGGGCCCTCCGGCGGCTGCCCTCCGGGGCCCGGATGACGTGCCGCGCGGGTGCTTTGAGCCGACTTGATGATTTGAGTCACCCTTATTGGCGGTTTGGCAAGAATCGTCACTAGACTGGCATGGGTCTGGGTTCACTGGACGCGGAGACTGGTTCAACTGTTGTGCTGAGGCACCGTGAAGCCAGTGGGAATCAAACTCATGGAAGAGGCGTAATTCAAGTGCCAGAGCAGCCTAGCCACCGTCTACCAGAGGAATTTGGCGGAAACGAGTGGCTCGTTGACGAACTGTACGAGCGTTATCAGCAGGACAAGAACACGGTGGATGCCAAGTGGTGGCCTTTGTTCGAATCCTTCGACGCCGGTGACAGTTCCTCCACCAACGGAGCCTCGGGCGCAGCGGCTGTTGCGCACCCCGCCACCCGCGAACTTCCCGTTGTAGCTCCGGCTGCTGAGCCAGCAGCGCAGCCAGCGGCGCAGCCGGCCGCGCCCGCCCCGGCTGCAGCGGCCCCCGCCCCCGCCGTCAAGAAGGCCCCGGCCACCGTCGCCCGCGACGGCGCCAAGACTTCGGAAGCCGGCCCCGGCACCCAGCCGATCCCGGCCCAGCTGCCCAAGAACATCAAGGCCCCGACCGCCCCCGAGGAAGACGTCGTCTCCGTCCTCCGCGGCCCGGCCAAGGCGATCGCCACCAACATGATCACCAGCCTGGAGGTTCCGACCGCCACCAGCGTGCGCGCCATCCCCGCAAAGCTGCTGATCGACAACCGCGTGGTCATCAACTCCAACCTTGCCCGCGCCCGTGGCGGCAAGGTCTCCTTCACGCACCTGATCGGCTACGCCGTCATCCGCGCCCTCGCCCAGTTCCCCTCGATGAACGTCTACTACGACGAGGTGGACGGCAAGCCGGTGGCGGTCCAGCCGGCGCACGTGAACTTCGGCATCGCCATCGACATGCCCAAGCCCGACGGCACCCGCCTGCTGATGGTCCCGAACATCAAGAAGGCGGAGACCCTCAACTTCTCCGAGTTCTGGCACACCTACGAGGACCTGATCAAGCGGGCCCGCGCCGGCAAGCTGACCGCGGACGACCACTCCGGCACCACGGTGTCGCTGACCAACCCCGGCGGCATCGGAACCGTGCACTCCGTGCCGCGCCTGTCCAAGGGCCAGGCCGCCATCATCGGCGTCGGCGCGCTGGACTACCCGGCCGAGTTCCAGGGTGCCAGCGCGAAGATCATCGCGCACAACGCCATCAGCAAGGTCCTCACCCTGACCTCCACCTATGACCACCGCGTCATCCAGGGTGCCGGCAGCGGCGAGTTCCTGAAGCTCGTGCACCAGCTCCTGCTGGGCGCGCAGAACTTCTACGACGAGATCTTCGAGTCCCTGCGGATCCCCTACGAGCCCGTCCGGTGGAGCCCTGACCTGCAGGTGGACCCGGCGGACGAGATCAACAAGGTCGCCCGAATCCAGCAGCTCATCCACGCCTACCGCGTCCGCGGCCACCTCATGGCGGACACCGATCCGCTCGAGTACGTCCAGCGCAAGCACCCGGACCTCGACGTCCTGACGTACGGCCTGACGCTGTGGGACTTGGACCGCGAGTGGCCAACCGGCGGCTTTGGCGGCAAGCCCATGTTGGCATTCCGCGACATCCTCGGCGTGCTCCGTGACGCTTACTGCCGCACCACGGGCATTGAATACATGCACATCCAGGATCCGGAAGAGCGCAAGTGGTTCCAGGACCAGCTGGAGCACCCGTACTCCAAGCCGAGCCGCGACGAACAGCTGCGCATCGTCTCCAAGCTCAACGCCGCCGAGGCCTTCGAGACGTTCCTGCAGACCAAGTTCGTCGGCCAGAAGCGCTTCTCGCTCGAGGGCGGTGAGTCCCTCATCCCGCTGCTGGACGCCATCATCTCCGATGCGGCCGACGACGAACTCGACGAGGTCGCGATCGGCATGGCCCACCGCGGCCGCCTTAACGTGCTCACGAACATTGCCGGGAAGACCTACGCCCAGGTCTTCCGGGAATTCGAAGGTACCCAAGATCCGCGCTCCGTGCAGGGTTCCGGCGACGTGAAGTACCACCTCGGCACCGAGGGCACGTTCACCTCGGACAACGGCAAGGAGACCAAGGTCTACCTCGCTGCCAACCCGTCGCACCTCGAAGCCGTGGACTCCGTCCTCGAAGGCATCGTCCGCGCCAAGCAGGACCGCCTGGACCAGGGCGAAGCCTTCCCCGTGCTGCCGATAATGGTGCACGGCGACGCCGCTTTCGCCGGCCAGGGTGTGGTGGCGGAGACGCTCAACCTCTCCCAGCTGCGCGGATACCGCACCGGCGGCACCATCCACATCGTGGTCAACAACCAGGTCGGCTTCACCACCGCGCCGTCCTCGTCACGGTCGTCCACCTACTCCACGGACGTCGCCAAGATGATCCAGGCGCCGGTGTTCCACGTGAACGGCGATGACCCGGAGGCCGTGGTCCGCATCGGTCAGCTCGCCTACGAGTTCCGCCAGCGGTTCCACAAGGACGTTGTCATCGACATGGTCTGCTACCGCCGACGCGGCCACAACGAGGGCGACGACCCCTCGATGACCCAGCCCCTGATGTACAACCTGATCGAGGCCAAGCGCTCGGTCCGCAAGCTGTACACCGAGTCCCTGATCGGCCGCGGTGACATCACCGAGGAAGAGGCGGAGCAGCTGCTGCGCGACTACCAGGAACGCCTGGAGCGCGTCTTCGCCGAGACCCATGCGGCGCAGACCTCCCCGATTCCGATCATCAAGGCGGATTCCGCCGCGGTGTCCGATCTGGAGCGTCCGTTGGCCCAGCAGTCCGATTCCGGCATCAACGCCCCGGCGTCGACGGCAATTTCCGCCGAGACACTGGCGCGCATCGGCAAGGCGCACGTCGACATCCCCGAAGGCTTCACGGTCCACGCCAAGCTCAAGCAGCTGCTGGAGAAGCGCGAAGTCATGTCCCGCGAAGGCGGCATCGACTGGGGCTTCGGCGAACTGGCCGCCTTCGGTTCGCTCATTATGGAAGGCGTTCCCGTCCGGCTCGCCGGCCAGGACTCGCGCCGCGGCACCTTTGTGCAGCGTCACGCCGTCTTCCACGACCGCGCCAACGGCGACGAGTGGCTGCCCCTGGCACACCTCTCCGATGACCAGGCCAAGCTGTGGATCTACGACTCCCTGCTGTCGGAATACGCGGCCATGGGCTTCGAATACGGCTACTCGGTGGAACGGCCCGATGCCCTGGTGCTCTGGGAAGCGCAGTTCGGTGACTTCGTCAACGGCGCGCAGACCATCATCGACGAGTTCATCTCCTCGGCCGAGCAGAAGTGGGGCCAGCGTTCCTCGCTCGTGCTGATGCTGCCGCACGGCTACGAGGGCCAGGGACCGGACCACTCCTCCGCCCGGATCGAGCGCTTCCTGCAGATGTGCGCCGAAGAAAACATGATCGTGGCCAACCCCACCACGTCGGCGTCGCACTTCCACCTCCTGCGGCGCCAGGCTTACAGCCGGCCGCGCAAGCCGCTCATCATCTTCACCCCGAAGCAGCTGCTCCGCCTCAAGGCCGCTGCCTCCTCCGTGGAGGACTTCACCACCGGCACCTTCCGGACGGTCATCCCCGAGCACGAGGAACTGCAGGCCGACGCCGTCGAGCGTGTCCTGCTGGTCTCCGGCCGCCTGTACTACGATCTGCTGTCCACCCGGCAGAAGACCGGCGACAAGACCACGGCGATCGTCCGCGTCGAGCAGCTGTACCCGCTGCCCGCCGCCGAGATTGCCGCGGAGCTGGCGAAGTACCCGAACGCCGACGTGGTCTGGGCGCAGGATGAGCCCGCCAACCAGGGCCCGTGGCCGTTCATCGGCCTCAACCTTCCGGACGCGCTGGACCGCCGGGTCCGCCTCGTTTCCCGCCCCGCCTCGGCTTCCACCGCGGCAGGATCGATGAAGCGCCACGCGGCCGAGCAGGACGCACTGCTCAAGCAGGCATTCGCACGTAAGTAAGGTCAACGCTGCCCGGCCGGAGATTGAAACACGCAACTCCGGCCGGGCAGCCTTGTTTAACCGGCATTGTCCCCCGGCAGCGTGACCGTCCGGGGGCGGTTTCAATGGACGCTCTGGAGTGAAGAGGTAGTCGTGGAAGATCGAAAGCTGCGGATCGCAGCCGTGGGCGATGAACTGCTGGCCGGCCTGGGTGATCCCCGGGCGCTCGGCTGGCTGGGCCGGGTGCTGGCACGCACGCCGCAGGACGGGCTGACGCTCGAATGCTATTCCCTCCCCTGCCCGCAGGAGGGAACGGAAGGCCTGGCCTCCCGCTGGCTGGAGGAAGCCGGCCGCCGGTTCAACAACCACCATGAGAACCGCCTGGTCATCGGCCTCTCCGGCCGCGACATCGAGTTTGGGCTGTCGACCGCCCGCAGCCGGCTCAACCTCGCGAACATCCTCGACTCGGCCTCGCAGAACAAGATCGAGGTCTTTGTCGTGGGCCCGCCGCCCTCCCTGGACCCGGCCCAGAACCGCAGGCTCGGCGAGCTCAATACCGCCTTCGCCGACGTCACAACCCGCCGCAAGCACCTCTACGTCGACACGTTCTCCCCGCTGCTCAACCACGAGCAGTGGCGCCAGGACCTAGCCGCCAACGGCGGGACGCCCGGCCAGGCCGGCTACGGCCTCATGGCGTGGCTCGTGCTGCACCGCGGCTGGTTCCAGTGGCTCGGCATGGACACGCCGGAGTAGAGCCTCCCGAATCTCCGCCAGGAAATTCGCGATATATCTTGACCCTCCGAATGCGGCGATATATCGTGACTGTATCGTCACGATATATCGCAAGTATCCGCATTGAAGTATCGCCTTCCCGGAGGAACCATGTCAGAGAACACCAGGGCAGAGGACAACTGGACCGTCACCGGTCCGCAGACCATCGACGTCGACGGCGTCCGTTCGCTCAAGCTCGGCATCGTCCGGGGACGATTCGACATTGTCACGCATGAGGAGGCAGTCGCCCGGATCGAGGTCTCCGAGGTCTCCGGCGACCCGCTGGCCATCAGCCTGGTCAACGGTCGCCTTGAGATCCGGCACCAGCTGCATGGCCCGCAGGGCTGGTTCAAGAACCTGATGAACACCGTCAACAACGGCAGCAGCAACTCGGTGGTCATCAGCATTGCCCTGCCCGCCGGCGTCGAGGTCGAGGCCGGCACGGTCAGCGGGGACGGCATGGTGTCCGGGATCAGCGGGCACACCCGGCTCAATACGGTCTCGGGTTCCGTCCTGGCCGACGGCACGTCCGGGGATCTGGCCGTCAGCACTGTCAGCGGCGAAGTGATCGCCCGCAACCACCATGGTGTGCTGACAGCCAAGAGCGTCTCGGGCGAAGTCACGGCCTCCGGCGAGTTCAGCCACATCCGCGCCAATACGGTCAGCGGTGACCTGAGCTTCGACCTGCACGGTTTTACCCAGGACTTTGGCGCCAATTCCGTCTCGGGCGACGTCACCATCCGCGTGCCGTACGACGTCGGCGTCGACATCATCGCCAAGTCCGCCAGCGGCGCCGTCGTCATCAACCACACGAAGTACAACCAGCCCGGCGGCGCCGTACAGACCATCGCCGGGCCGGATACCCAGCTCATGCTGGTCCGTACCAACTCCGTGTCGGGCAAGACGTCGGTCTTCCACGGCCAGCCGAGCACGGACACCGAAACGAGGCCCTGATGCCTCCGGTCTTTGCCCACGGGGCCCTGCGGCTCTATCTCCTCGCCCTGCTGGAGACCGGTCCCAAGCACGGCTACGAACTCATCAAGGCGCTCAGCGAACGGTTCGGTGGCACCTACTCCCCCAGCGCCGGAACGATCTATCCGCGGCTTGGCAAGCTCGAGGAGGAAGGGCTGGTGGCCACGCACGCCGAGGGCCGGCGGACCTACTACAGCATCACCCCGGCAGGACTCGCGGAACTCAACAGCCGGCGGGACGAGCTGGCCGGCGTGGAAAACGACATTTCCGCCTCGGTCCGGCGGCTCGCGGACAATCTGCGGCAGGACATCAAGGACAACATGCGCGGCCTCCGGGCGGACCTTGCCGCAACGGCCGAGGCCGCGCGTTCCTCGGCCCGCGCTGCCGGATCAACCGTGGCCTCACTGGCTGGCCAGCGCTACTCGCAGGAGGGCGACAGCCGGCTGCGGGAAGCGGAGATGCTGGTGCAGGCGTTCCGGGACGACATCCGGGTGGAATTGCGCCGCCACGGCGGCCGGCATCCGATCACGCCCGTAACGCTGGAGACGGTCAAGACGGTGCTGGACCAGGCCAGGATCTCCATCCGGAATTCCCTGGAGTGATGCACTCCCCCGCGCCCGGTCGGCCGGTTCGCGGCGGGTGCCCTGATGTGGGAGACTTGAGGGCAGCTCTTTTGAGTACCAAAAATTAAGGAGGCCAGCTATGAGCAAGCGTGCACGTAAACGTCGTGACCGTAAGCGTGGCGGCGCGAACCACGGCAAGCGCCCCAACACCTAAGCAAAGCTTGGAATACGGCTTTAGGCGAATGACCCCGGAAACCTCACGGTTTCCGGGGTCATTCGTTTTCTGGAACGTGGAGACGGGCGGAGCCCGCCGGGTCAGGCCTCTACGGGGTTGCTCGAGTGAATCCGGTCAAGGATTGAATTCTTGAGGTTCTCCGGGGCGGCCTCGGTGCAGGAACGCTTCACCATCACGCGGATCACACACTCAAGGTCGTACTGCTCAAAACATTCGGGGCAGCCGTCCAGGTGGTCCTTGATCTCGGAGATGTCCTCGTGCGTAAGGGCACCATCCAGATACTCGTAGATACGTTGCATCCGGGCGTCGTCGCAATCGCCCAGTCCCTGGCAGTCGCTCATTTCCTGTTCTCCTGTTTGTTACTTCCGGCCGCCGCGGTGGCATCTGCAGCCTTGAACCCGCGCTCGGCGGCGTAGTCGGCGAGCATGTCCCGCAGCATTTTCCGGCCCCGGTGCAGGCGGGACATCACGGTCCCGATCGGGGTGTTCATAATGTCGGATATTTCCTTGTACGCAAATCCCTCGACGTCGGCGAAGTACACCGCCAGCCGGAATTCCTCCGGGATGGCCTGCAGCGCACGTTTGACGTCCGAATCCGGCAGGTGGTCCAGCGCCTCGGCCTCGGCCGAGCGCAGCCCCGAGGACGTGTGCGACTCCGCGCGGGCCAGTTGCCAGTCCTCGATGGTGTCGGAGTTCGACTGCAGCGGCTCACGTTGCCGCTTGCGGTAGAGGTTGATGTAGGTGTTCGTCAGGATGCGGTACAGCCAGGCTTTGAGGTTGGTGCCGGGCTTGTACTGATGGAATGCGGAGAACGCCTTGGTGTACGCCTCCTGGACCAGGTCCTCGGCATCGGCGGGATTCCGGGCCATCCTCATGGCCGCGGAGTACAGCTGGTCGACATACTGCATGGCGTCGCGTTCGAACCTTACCCGGCGTTCCTCCGGGGTTTCAGTCGCAACGTCCAGTGCCTGCCCGTCCACGATCGTCTCTTGGGCGGCAGCCTCGTGCATGGCCGCAACGGCCGGATCCATGGTGCTCATTGCCTTCAAGTCTACTGTCACGTTCCGGCGGGCGGCCGGAATTGCCGGCACGGCGCCATCCTGCATGGCCATGGACCACAACTCCACCGGTTCCGCAGCACGCTGCGCGTCCTCCACAAGAATCAAATCTCCACCTTTCTGTCTGTCGTCCGGTTGGTCGTTGGGCCCCTACTCCAGCCGCCCTCCAGATCATCGTCAGGCCGCAAACCGGCGGCCGGGACCTGTCTTCCACAACCCCCTCGGGCAGGCAAATATTCCACAAAAGTGCAAGACTAGAACCGGTTCTCCCGCATTGATTCCGCGGCTCGTCCATCCAGGAGGAAATTCATGTCCTTTGTCCGCTTTCTCGCCCGGCCCATGCTCGCCTCCAGTTTCGTCCTTGCAGGCATGGACAAGCTCAAGAATGCGGACGACACCGCGACGCAGCTGTCACCCCTGCTGCGCCGCGCCGCCGAGTCCCTGCCGTTCCAGACCAACGAGAAGGTCCTGGCCCGCGTTATCGGCGGAACCCAGGTGGGAGCCGGCGTCCTCTTCGCGCTCGGCAAGTCAGCCCGCATGGCCGCCACCGTCCTGGCCGTCATCTCCGCTCTCAACGGCTACGTTGAATGGCGCAGCGCGGACATCACCTCCAAGGACGGCCGCGATGCCCGCCGCAAGCAGCTGCTCAAGAACGTCTCGCTGACCGGCGGCGTGCTCCTGGCCGCCGTGGACACAAACGGCCGGCCCAGCCTGGCCTGGCGCGCCGAGCACCTCGCCGCGGATGCCAAAAAGAACGCCAGCCACCTCGCCGCGGACGTCCGGAAGACCACCGGCAAGCAGTGGAAGAAGGCCGACAAGGCCGTACGCAAAGCCGTAGACCACACCGCTGGAGCCTAAGACAGCAATGACAGGCACCACCCCCTCCGCAGCCGCCCACCCCGTTCCGGCCGGCACCGCTCCGCTCTGGCGGGCGCCGTTCGCCGGAAAGCCCGTCGACGCGACGGTCACCGTCCCGGGATCGAAGTCCCTGACCAACCGGTACCTCGTGCTGGCGGCCCTCGCAGACGGACCCTCCAGGTTGCGTGCTCCCCTGCACTCCAGGGATTCCGCCCTCATGATTGAGGCGCTGCGGCAGCTCGGGGCCACCATCACGGAGGTTCCCGGCGACGGCGCCTTCGGTCCTGATCTGGCCGTGACGCCCATCCGGCTGGATGCCTCCGGGGCGAGGACCGGGATCGACTGCGGCCTGGCCGGGACGGTCATGCGGTTCGTGCCGCCCGTCGCGGCCCTGCGCCGGGGAGCGTCATTGTTCGACGGCGATCCGCACGCGCGCAAGCGCCCGATGGGCACCATTATCGAGGCGCTGACCGGGCTGGGCGTCGCCGTCAGCGCGCCCGACGGCGGTCCGGCGTCGTCGCTGCCGTTCGCCGTCGAGGGCACGGGCGAAGTGCGCGGCGGGCACCTCGTGATCGACGCCAGCGCCTCCTCGCAGTTTGTGTCCGCCCTGCTGCTGGCCGGAGCCCGCTTCACCGAGGGGCTCCACCTGGAACACCGCAGCAGCGAAGACTCAGGCAAGCCGGTGCCGAGCCTGGACCACATCAACATGACGGTGGCCGTGCTGCGCGGCGTCGGAGTGGCCGTGGACGATTCCCGCCCGAACCACTGGGTTGTCTCCCCCGGTCCGATCCGCGCCTTTGACCAGCGGATCGAACAGGACCTCTCCAACGCCGGGCCGTTCCTCGCTGCGGCCCTCGCCACCCGCGGGACCGTGCGGATCCCCAACTGGCCGGCGGAGACCACGCAGGTGGGTGACCTCTGGCGCGGCATCCTCGCCGCCATGGGCGCCACCGTCACACTGACGGACGGCACCCTGACCGTCACCGGCGGCCCCGACATCAAGGGCGCCGACTTCGACGAGACCAGTGAACTCGCCCCCACCGTCGCCGCCCTGTGCGCCCTCGCCACGGGACCGTCACGGCTGAGCGGCATCGCCCACCTCCGCGGCCACGAAACGGACAGGCTCGCCGCCCTCGTGGCCGAGATCAACCGGCTGGGCGGCGACACCGAGGAGACCAGCGACGGCCTCATCATCCGGCCCGCGCCGCTGCACGGCGGCGTGGTCCACAGCTATGCCGACCACCGCATGGCCACGGCCGGCGCCATCCTTGGCCTGGCCGTACCGGGCGTCGAGGTCGAGGACATTGCCACCACGGCCAAGACCATGCCGGACTTCCCGCAGCTGTGGGAGTCCATGCTGGCCCAGGGCGCACCCGCAGGGAAGGACCCGGCCGGTGGCCCGCAGCACTGATTCCTGGGACGAATCCGACGTCCGGATCCGCCCCAACAAGAAGGGCACCCGGCCCCGCACCAAGGACCGGCCCAGCTACGACGACGCCGTGACCGGGCGGATCATCACCGTTGACCGGGGACGCTACACCGCCGTCGTCGCCGAAGGCACACCCGAAGAGCGCAAGATCATCGCCGCCCGCGCCCGGGAACTGCGCCGCAACCCCGTGGTCGCCGGCGACTTCGTCTCCCTGGTGGGCGACGTCACCGGTGAACCCGACACCCTGGCCCGGCTGGTCAAGATCCAGGACCGCAAGACCCTGCTGCGGCGCAGCGCCGACGACACGGATCCGATCGAGCGCGCCGTCGTCGCCAATGCCGACACACTGGTGATTGTGGTGGCGGCCGCCAATCCGGAGCCAAGGACCGGCTTCATCGACCGGGCTCTCGTGGCCGCGTACGACGCCGGAATCGAGCCCCTGCTGCTCGTCACCAAGGCCGACGTCAAGGATCCCGCGGAACTCCTCTCCAACTACCAGCACCTGGCCTTCCCGGTGATCATCTCCAAGACGGCGGACTCCGCCGCCTCCGGCATCGATGCCCGTTCGGACGACGGACTGTCCGCCCGGCTGGACAAGGATGCCGTCTCACAGCTGCGCGGCCACCTCGACGGGAAGGTCACCGTCATGATCGGCCATTCCGGCGTCGGGAAGTCCACGATGGTTAACGCCCTGACGGGCGCCGAGCGCGCCACCGGCGGCGTCAACGCCGTCACCGGGCGCGGCCGCCACACGTCCTCCTCGGCCCTGGCGCTCAAGGTCAACGATGCGCCCTCGGGCAGCTGGATCATCGACACCCCGGGCATCCGATCCTTCGGACTGGCCCACGTGGACCCTGACCGGATCCTGCGGTCCTTCCCGGACCTCGAGCCGGGCACCGACAACTGCGAGCGGGGCTGCAAGCATGATTCCAGCGCCGTCAACTGCGGCGTGGACGCCTGGGTGGCCGCCGGCCATGCAGGCGAATCCGGCCCGGCCCGGCTCGCATCCCTCCGCCGCCTGCTGGGGACGGACCCGCGGATGGAAGCCCAGGACGTCAAGGAACTGGGCACCGTCTCGTAGCCGGCCGCGGTGCCGCCTACCGCTCCCCCGCACGCTTTGACGGTAGTTTGGAACCATGAGTCAACCCGCTTCAAGCTACAACGATGACCTGCGCCTTGCCCATGTACTGGCAGATTCCGTAGATTCCCAGACCATGAGCCGCTTCAAGGCGCTCGACCTTCGGATCGAGACGAAGCCGGACCTGACGCCGGTGACCGACGCCGACAAGTCGGCCGAGGAAGCTATCCGCGGCCAGCTGTCCCGCTCCCGTCCGCGCGACGCCGTGCTCGGCGAGGAGTTTGGCAGTTCCGGCCACGGCTCCCGCCGATGGATCATCGATCCCATTGACGGGACCAAAAACTTCGTCCGAGGCGTCCCCGTCTGGGCCACGCTGATCGCCCTCGTCGACGAAGGCGAGCCTGTGGTCGGCGTCGTAAGCGCCCCCGCGCTGGGCAAGCGCTGGTGGGCCGCCAAGGGCGCCGGGGCCTACACGGGCCGTTCGCTGGCGGCCGCCACCCGTCTGAAGGTGTCCAACATCTCCGAACTCTCGGACGCCTCGCTGTCCTACTCCAGCCTGGGCGGCTGGAAGCAGCGCGGCAACCTCGATGAGTTCCTGGGCCTGACCGAGGAAGTCTGGCGCACCCGCGCCTACGGGGACTTCTGGTCCTACTGCCTCGTGGCCGAAGGCGCCGTCGACATCGCCTGCGAGCCCGAACTGAACCTCTACGACATGGCGGCGCTGGTGCCGATCGTCACCGAGGCCGGCGGGCGCTTCACGTCCCTGGAAGGTGAGGACGGCCCCTTCGGCGGGAACGCCCTGGCCACCAACTCCATCCTGCACTCCGAGGTCCTCAAACGGCTCAACCCGGGGCTGGACGACCTGCTCTAGCAACTGTTCCCAAGGATTCCCCAACCTCCCTGCACAATTCTGTCCAAGACGGCGGCCCGACGGCGGCCTCTAGGGTAGGGCATCTTTTTGGGAGGAGAGCAGCCTTGTCTAACGCACTTCACGCCTCGAATCGTGGCACTGCCGGGACCGGCCCCATACTGCTGGTGCTCGTGGCGAAATACCGGGACCTGGGCCCGGAATCCGCCGCCGCCCTGCATAGCGCGTCCGCCCGACTTGCGCCGCACCTTGTTTCCGAGCCTGTCTCCGGTCCTGTCTCCGGTCTTGTCTCCGGTCTTGTCTCCGACGGGGCGCGCATCTCCGCATCCGTAGTCCTGTCCACCTGCAACCGGTTCGAAATCTATTGCGAGCTCCCGTCCCTGGCGGGCCTCGACGCCGCGCGCGGGGACATCCTCGATGCGGTCGTCCTCTGCTCCGGGCTGCCGATGATCCATCTGGCGGCCCTTTTCGAGGAGCTCCGGGGAGCCGCCGCCGTCGAACATCTCTTCGCCGTTGCCGCCGGCCTGGATTCGGTAGTGGTGGGTGAGCGTGAAGTCGCAGGCCAGGTCCGCCGAGCCCTCGCCGACGCACAGGCCGCCGGAACCGCCAGCGGGCGGCTGGGCAGGCTGTTCCAGGCCGCGTCCCGAACGGCCAAGGACGTGGGGGCACAGACCGCGCTCGGCAGCGCCGGCAGATCCATCGCTGCTGTTGCCCTGGACCTTGCCGCCGCCGGAACGTCGGCCGTTCTCCTCGGTACCGGTGCTTACGCCGGGTGTGTGGTGGAGCTGCTGAAAACCCGCAGATATTCCGACATCTCGGTCTTCTCCCACTCCGGCCGCGCGGATGCTTTCGTGGCAGCCCGGGGAGGCCGCGCCGTCTCCGCCCGGCAGCTGCCGGCAGCCGTTGCCGGGGCTGACCTTGTCATTGGCTGCAGCGGTTCAGGGGCCCGCATCGATGCTGCCGCCCTCGCGCGCTGGCGTGTGGGTGCGGACCGTCCGCTCACCGTCATTGACCTGGCGCCCAGCCATGATTTCGACCCGCAGGTGGCGGAACTGCCGGGAGTGGAGCTCATCACGCTGGAATCAGTCCACCTCGCTGCTCCCCCGGCCGACGCCGAAGCGCTGCGCCACGCCCGCGCCCTGGTCCGGCAGGCGGCCGTCCGCTTCGAGGAACAGGATGCGGTCCGCGCCGTGGACTCGGCCGTCGTGGCCCTGCGCGAGCACCTCCATCAGGTCCTCCGCAGCGAAATGGAACGCGTCGGCAAACAGCGTGGCCGGGTCGCCTCGGCTGACGACGTCAACCTCGCCCTCCGGCACCTGCTCCGGCGCCTGCTCCATACCCCGACGGTCCGCGCCCGGGAGCTCGCCGCCCTCGGCCGGCAAGACGACTACACCGCAGCGCTCGAGGCGCTGTTCGGCCTCAGCGTCCAGGCCGACAGCCGGAGAACCGCTGTGAGCGGGAACCCGGCCGGGCCGGCCCGTGTGCCCGCCGAAGCGACTGAAGAAACGGCGCCCGAACCAGCCGCTCCGGTCTGCGGCGGAACCCGCGGCCCGGGCGCCGGATGCCCCGGAAGCTGTTCAACCTTCCAGCTCCTGATGCGGCCGCCAGCCGGGATCGCTGCTCCCGCCGCGACCTGCCGCGCGTAACAAACAGCTTCACATTCAGCCGGCTCCTTTCCGCCGGAACGGGGAATGTCCTAGGCTCGAAGCAGGTCACGAGTGCCAGCGCGAAACCCCGGTTTGCTGGCCGGCAACCCTCCTTTCGCGGCGGGGTGCCCCGGGTGACGACCTGGCCGGTCCGGAACGGACCCGGCAAGCGCGGATCCCCGGCATGTGGGGTCCTTTTCGAGCGAGGTCCCATGACGACTGCCACCATTCCCGCCACCACCGAACGCCACGCCGCCGACGCCCAGGCCGGCCCCGAGACACGGTCCGCCATCGCCCGCCGGCCGCTGGCCGCAGTGACGGGCGCCGAGATCCAGGCGCCGCTCATCCAGGGCGGCCACATCCGCTACGCGAACCTGGACTACGGCGCCTCGGCCCCCGCGCTCTCCGTCGTTTCGGCCTACCTCAACGAAATCCTGCCGTTCTACGCCAGCGTCCACCGCGGGGCCGGCTACGCTTCCCAGATCAGCACGTCCGTTTACGAGAATGCGCGCACTATTGTCCGCGATTTCGTGGGCGGCCGCCCGGACGACGCGGTGATCTTCACCCGCAACACCACGGATTCCCTGAACCTGCTGGCCGGCTGCCTGCCCGTCGTCGACGGCGTGCACAGCGGCGACGTGCTCTACCTCGACATCGAACACCACGCCAATCTCCTGCCGTGGCAGGGCGTGCCGCACCGCAGTGTCATTGCCGCACCCACCCTCGCCGGCACGCTGGACCTCCTCCGTGGGGAACTCGCCCACGGCGGCGTCAGCCTGCTCGCCGTCACCGGCGCCTCCAACGTCACCGGTGAGGTCCTGCCGATCCGGGCACTGGCAGCCCTGGCCCACGAATACGGCGCCCGGATCGTCGTCGACGCCGCCCAGCTGGCGCCGCACCGGCGGATCGACATCGCCGCGGACGACGTCGACTACCTCGCCTTCTCCGGGCACAAGCTCTACGCACCTTTCGGCGCCGGGGTGCTGGTGGGCCGTCCGGACTGGCTCGACGCCGGCACGCCGCACCTGGCCGGCGGCGGAGCCGTGCAGGACGCCCGGATCGACACGGTCAGCTGGACCACCGGGCCCGCCCGGCACGAAGGCGGCTCGCCCAATGTCCTCGGCGCGGCCACCCTGGCCCGGGCCACCCAAGTGATCGCCGATCTTGACGTGGACCAGTGGCACGCGCACGAAAACGCCATCCGGTCCTTCCTGGTCGAGGGCCTCGCCCGGATCGACGGCGTGACCGTGCACCAGATCTTCTCGGACAGTGCTTCTTTCGACGCTCCAACAGTCGAGGGGCCGGGGGGCGGTGCTGGCACCGGCACGATCGGCGTCGTCAATTTCTCCCTCGAGGGCTACGACGCGGGCCTGGTCGCGGCGTACCTGTCGGCCGAACACGGCATCGGGCTGCGCGACGGCCGCTTCTGCGCGCACCCCCTGCTCCGGCGGCTCGGTCTGCCTTCCGGTTCGCTGCGGGCAAGCTTCGGCCTGGGTTCCCGGCTGGAGGACGCCAAGCGGCTGCTCACCGCACTCCAGCAGCTACGCCAGACCGGCCTGGGCTGGGACTATGTGGTGGACGCGGGACGCTGGGTCCCGTCCAACGACACCCGCACCTACCCGCACTGGGCACCCAACACGCCCGGCACCGCGGGCGCGGCCCCCTGCACCCTGGACTGACTCTGCGGTGAGGAGCCGCGGCCCCTGCCGCGTGCGGTAAATTCGAAAGGTACCCATCCGGACCTGCCGAAGGAGATCGCACGTGGCGCGCGGTGGCCCCAAACTGCATCAGGAACGCCGCCAGGAGCTCGGGCAGAGCTTCCGGGACGGCGGGGAACACTACGAACGCGTCCGCCCGGGCTACCCCGGCGATTCCGCCGACTGGCTGATTCCCGCCGGCGCCAAGGATGCCGCGGACCTCGGTGCCGGAACGGGCAAGTTCACGGCGCTGCTGGCCGGACGCGGCCTGCACACGGTGGCGGTGGACCCGTCCACAGACATGCTGGAGCAGCTGCGCAGGACGCTCCCGGACGTCACCGCCGTCGAGGGTACCGCGGAGCACACGGGACTTCCCGCCGGGGCTTTCGACCTCGTCACCGTCGCCCAGGCGTGGCACTGGTGCGATCCGGTCCCGGCCAGCACGGAGATCGCCAGGATCCTCCGCCCCCACGGTGTCCTGGGGCTGGTCTGGAACCAGCTGGACACCTCCGTTCCGTGGGTGCACCGGCTCTCGCGCATCATGCACGCCGGCGATGTCCACAAACCGCACTTCACTCCGCCGGTGGGCCCGGAATTCGCCGGCCTGGAGAGCCACCTCACCCGATGGGAAGATCCGGTGCGCACCGCCGACATCATGGAGCTGACAAAGTCCCGCAGCTACTACCTGGCGGCCGGCGAGGCCACCCGCGCCAAGGTGCTGGGCAACCTCGACTGGTACCTCCACGAACATCTGGGCCACGACCCCCGCGAGCTCCTCCCGCTCCCCTACCTGACACAGAGCTGGCGGGCAGTCAGGGCCTGACACCGCCGGCGCCGCCTGACGGTAGGCTTGAGGCTGTGAAGACCAGTCTGCCCTCCTCCTCGATCGAGGACTACGTCAAGGTCATCTACTCCTTCACGGAGTGGCAGGACAAGCCCATCACCTCCACGCAGCTGGCCCAGCGCCTCGGCGTCGCGAACTCCTCGGTCTCCGAGATGGTCCGCAAGCTCAAGGACCAGGGCCTGGTTGACCACCAGCCCTACAGCGCCATCACGCTGACGTCCGACGGCGTCCGGCTGGCACTGTCCATGGTGCGGCGGCACCGGCTCATTGAAACGTTCCTCGTGCGGGAGCTCGGCTACCGCTGGGACGAGGTCCACGACGAAGCCGAACTCCTGGAGCATGCCGTCTCGGACACCTTCATCGAACGGATGGCAGCGAAGCTCGGGAACCCGGCGAGGGATCCGCACGGCGATCCAATCCCGGCCGCGGATGGTTCAGTCCAGATGCCCGCGGCTCACCGGATGAGCGAACTCGATGACGGCCACACCGGCCTGATCACCCGCATCAGCGACGAAAACCCCGAGCTGCTGCGCTACCTTTCCGCCGAGGAAATCGCGCTGGACGCCGACGTCGAGGTGCTGGGCCGGAAGCCCTTCGGTGGCGCCCTGATGGTGCGCATCGGTTCCGGGACGGCCCGGCGCGAGTTCGACCTCCCCGAGGAAGTCGCCTCCGCACTCTGGGTCCACAGCGAGGCGGTCCATCCCGGCTGCAGTCTGGAGCTGCGCTGAATGCGGACTGCACTGCCGGCTGGACTGCCGGGCTGGCGGGCGTGGGCGGCGGTCGCCGTCGGCGGGCTGATCGGGACGGAACTGCGCTACGGGGCCGGGGTGGTGTTCCCCGAGACCGCGGGCAGCGTCCCCTGGACCACCCTGGTGATTAACGTCGTCGGAAGTTTTGTCCTCGCGACCCTCACCACAATCTGGATCGCACGGCCCAAGACCGCCTTCTGGCTGCGCGCCGGCCTTGGCCCCGGGCTGTTGGGCTCCTTCACGACCTTCTCCGCGGTGGTGTTCACCATTGACCAGCAGATCCGCGGCGGCTTCCATGCCAGCTGGCTGGCCTATCTTGCGCTCTCTCTGGTCCTGGGCCTCGGCGCCGCGGCCGCCGGGTGGAAGACCGGCAAAACCCTCGCGGACGTGGCCGGCGGGGCATCGTGATCACCGCCGTGCTGGTGGGAGCCTTCGGCGTCGCGGGCGCCCTGTTGCGCTTCGCCGTCGACTCCTGGTTTGCGCACCACCCGGGACGCCATCCGCACTGGCCCTGGGCGACGCTCGCGGTCAATGTCGCCGGCTCTTTCATCATCGGCGCCGCAGTGGGGCTGACAGCCCGGCTGGGGCTGGGCGCCGAATGGCAGACCGCTCTCGCGACCGGATTGGCGGGCGGCCTGACCACCTTCAGCTCCTGGACCACCGCCACCGTGCGGCTGGTGAGTGAGACGCGCTACCGCGCCGCCGTCCTCAACATCGCCGCCAACCTCACCGCAGGCCTGGCCGCGGCAGCGCTCGGGCTGGCCATCACAGCTCTGTGACGAGGGTAACCCCGGCCCCCACGGGCGGATTACGTCCCCTCCCATCCCGTATCGTTGAAGGATGATTACCCGTCGTGTTGCTGCCCAGATCCTTGATATTCCGCTGGAAATGGCCCACCGTCACGGCATCCCGCCCCGGCTCACCGACGCCGAGCTCGGCGACCTCCTGGACAACCCGCCGGCGTGGCTGGTGCAGTCCAAAGCCAACCGGACCGGCAAACGTCCGGTCTGGGTCCAGCTGACGTGCGCGGTCTGCGGGTTCTCGGAGGCGGCCCGGCCGAAGAAGTGGTGGCCGGACTTCACCTATGTGTGCTGCGCTCACCACGCCCCGTACGAGGTTCCCGGCGTCGGCTCCGGCCTGGTCCGCAGCGAGTACGAGGGCGTCGGCAGCCGCTTCGTCGGCATCGTGGACGTTGCGGTGCCCGAGGCGTAACTTAGTAGCACGGGGCCATCCCGGCCCCCTGCTGTTAGGGAGCGCCCACATGCCTGACAAAACGCCGCACCGGAGCGCGGTCAAGAAGCCCGTGAAAACCATCAAGGAAAAACGGGCCGAGAAGAAGTCCAAGAACGTCGCGGAGACGCACGCGGACCCCGTTGCCCACATCAAGAAGCGCTGATTCAGCGCCAGGGCAAAGCAAAAGGCCGGAAGCTGAGGCTTCCGGCCTTTTGTGTGTGACTTTACGGGGTGGAGCACCGTTTCCGGGGCTCCGATGGTGGAGATGGGGGGAATTGAACCCCCGTCCGATGTCGTGTTGTCAGGGCTTCTCCGGGCGCAGTTTGCGTCGGATTTTCTCGGCCCCGGCCATGCTGCAAACAGCTGGCCGATCCGGGCCCAGTCATCTAAGAGTCCCGTTCACCCCGATGACGGAGGTAAACAGCAGTGGCTATCTAAATGACGCCAGGATCCGGGGCAATAGCAACCTCGGGCTGACGGACTGTCTTACTGCTTAGGCAGCGAGAGCGAAGTCAGTGCGTTTTGATTCGGCACTTATTGGTTTGCAGACAGCGTTTACGAGATAATTCTGCATCCTCGGCCCGCTTCACCTGTCGCGACTAACATCGTCGAAACCGATCATCCCCGTATTTTTTTATCAAACCGGCCAGGTCTGCCGCTGAACCCTGGTGCAGCTGTGCTGCGGATCCTGCGCCGGACCTTCCCGGACTATCAAGCATAACGCACCCCTGCGGGAAATCATTCCCGCGGCCCGCGGCAGGTCCGTCAGCGCCGGTTCCGCTCACGCATAACGCGCAGGGCCTCGCGCTTGTCCTGCTGCTCGCGCAGGGTCTGGCGCTTGTCGTATTCCTTCTTGCCGCGGGCGACGCCGATCTCCACCTTGGCCCGGCCATCCAGGAAGTACAGCTGGAGGGGGACGATGGTGAAGCCTGATTCGCGGATCTTGTGCGAGATCTTGGTGAGCTCGTCGCGGTGCAGCAGCAATTTCCGGCGGCGGCGTGCGGCATGGTTGGTCCAGCTCCCCTGGTGGTACTCGGGGATATGGATGCCCTCCATCCACAGCTCGTCGTTGTAGAAGGTGCAGAAGCCGTCCACCATGGAGGCGTGGCCCTCGCGGAGGGACTTCACTTCCGTCCCCATGAGCGCGATCCCGGCCTCGTAGGTATCGAGGATGTGGTAGTCGTGCCGGGCCTTGCGGTTGGTGGCCACTACCTTACGGCCACTTTCTTTCGGCACGGTAGAACTCCTTGGATCGATGGGTGGGCCCTATGCCGGGGCGGCGCAGGCTCTCTCCAGTTTACGGCAGAGGAGCCGGGCTGCCGGGAGGCGTCCGCTCCGGGCTGATCAGAGCAGGTTCATGGGGTCAACGGCCCGGCCGTTGAGCCAGGTTTCGAAGTGCGAGTGGCACCCCGTGGAGTTGCCGGTGGTTCCCGAATAGGCGATCAGCTGCCCCTGGCTGACCTGCTGCCCGGCGGAGACCACCACGCTGGAGTTGTGGTAGTAAACGGTGGTCAGCGAGTTGCCCTGGACGACGCCGTGGGAGATCTTCACGTTGTTGCCGCCGCCGTCGTTGGCCCAGCCGGCAGAGAACACCGTACCGGCCGCCGCGGCGTAGACGGGCGTGCCGCAGGCGGCGGCAAAGTCGATGCCGGTGTGCATGTAGCCGCCCTGGCCGTAGAAGTCGATGGTGCCCGGCGGGGTGGCGCGCCATCCGAAGCCGGAGCTGATCGGGACGCCGTTGAACGGGTGGCGCAACCCGAAGGCTGACGGGGGTCCCGGCGGGGCGGGGACATACGGGGCCGGCTTGGCCGCAGCCTGGCCCCGGGCCCTGGCAGCCGCAGCGGCCGCGGCAGCGGCAGCCTCGGCGATGCGGCGCTGCTCGGCTTCCCAGGCTTCGCGCAGCTTGCGGTCACGTTCGACGATTTCGGCCGCGACAGCATCCTGCCGAGTCTTGACCTGGGCGAGCTGGCGCTGGATTCCCGGCTTCGCGGCCTGGAGCTCCCCCTCAAGCCGGGTGGTGTCGGCGATCAGCTTGTCCACCTGGGCCTTCTTGGCTTCCGCCTCGTCACGGGCAGCCTGTTCGCGTGCCAGCGCGGCATCGGCCTTCGCCTTGAGGTCCTTGATCTCGCCTTCCACCGCTTCGAGGCGGGCCTGCGAGTTGACGTTGGTGGCGTTCTGCTGGGTGAGTTTGTCCATCGCGGCGTTCTGGCTGCGCATCGCCTGGTCGGCGAGGTCGATGGTGTCCGTGAGGCTCCCGCCCTCGTTGGAGCCGAAGAACAACGAGAGGTTGGAGGGCACGCCGCCGGACTTGTAGGCCTGGGTGGCGATTTGTCCGATCAGCTTCCTGGTGCCGGCAATCTTCTTCTGGTCCGTCTCGAGCTGCTGGGTGATCTTGGCCTTGTTCTGCTGAGCCAGATCCACGCGAGCGGCGAGGGCCTCGGCTTCCTTGACCGCGGTGGCGACGCGGCCCTGGGCGTCCAGCAGGGCCTGCTGCGCACCGGGAAGCCTGCCCTGGTAAACGACGAGGTCCGAGGCGGTCTTGGCGATCCGGGAGTCCACGAACTCCAGGGAATGCTGGACCTTGGCGGCTTCGTCGCGGAGGGCGGCCTGCTGGTCCTCGAGGGTGTCGGCGAACGCGACCGGGGATGATGCGCCCATGCTCGCCGCCAGGACGAGCGCCAGTGTGGCGCTGACGAGGCGGCTGCGGCGGCCGGCCACGCGGAGCCGGGCCGAACCCGGGTTAGGGGCGGGCTGGTGCATCGGTGTCATGGGCATTCCCTTTTCGTTGCGCACGCTAGACCCGCAAGTATCGACGGAGGGTCAGCAGAGATGATACGCCTGCCAGCAGAACACCGAGGCCGATCAGGGCCGGCACCAGAATCAGCGTCTGACCTGCGGAGATGAAGGCGGTGTCAGGATACTGCTTGGACAGATAGCCGCCGAGGAAGAAGTGCGCCACGGCCCACAGCGTTCCCGACGCCAGCGCGGCGCCAATCACGGCGGCAATCACCCCCTCGAGGATGAACGGCAGCTGGATCACCATTTTCGACGCCCCGACGAGGCGCATGATCCCGGTTTCCCGTCGCCGGCTGAAGGCCGACAGGCGGATGGTGGTGGCGATGAGCAGGATGGCACAGACGATCATCACGCCGGCGACGCTCACGGCCACGAGGGAGGCGGCGTTCATGACGGAAAAGAGCCGTTCCAGGAGCTGGCGCTGGTCGATCACGGTTTCGACGCCGGCCTGCGACGAGAAGGTCTCGCTGATGATCTGGTACTTCTCCGGATCCTTCATGTTGATCCGGAAGGAAGCCGGGAGCTGGTCCGGCGTCACCGAGTCGACGATCGGGGAATTGGAGAACTGTTCCTTGAAGTGCTTGTAGGCGTCGTCCTTGGACTCAAACTGGAAGTCGTTGACGTACTGGGCCACCGCGGGGGAAGCCAGGACCTTCCGCAGGTTTTCCTGCTGTTCCGCGGTGACGGGGCCGGTGGCGCAGCCGGCCGCCGTCGAACCGTCACTGCAGAGGAAGATGGCAACCTGGACTTTGTCGTACCAGTAGCCCTTCATCTGGTTGATCTGCAGCTGCAGCATGCCGGCGGCGCCGACGAAGGTCAGGGACACGAACGTCACCAGGATGACGGAGACCACCATGGAAAGGTTGCGGCGCAGGCCGCTGGCGATCTCGGCGAGGATGAACTGGAGCCTCACAGCTGGTGCTCCGCTGCGGCGCGGGCTTCGGCCCTGGTGGTGACGGGTTGGGCGTCCCGCCCGCTGGCGTCGCGCAGCCGGCGTGACTGTCCCACCACCGGAATCATGGAGGTGTAGAGGGCCTTGGCCTCGTCGCGGATGATGACGCCGTTGCGGAGTTCAACAACGCGTTTGCGCATCTCGTTGACAATGTCATCGTCGTGGGTGGCCATGACCACAGTGGTGCCGTTCTGGTTGATTTTGTCCAGCACACCCATAATGCCCATGGAGGTGGTGGGGTCCAGGTTGCCGGTGGGCTCATCCGCCAGCAGGATGCCCGGGCGGTTGACGACGGCGCGGGCAATCGCCACGCGCTGCTGCTCACCACCTGAGAGTTCGTGCGGAAGGCGGTTTTCCTTGCCTTCGAGGCCGACGGTCTTGAGGACCTCCGGCACGGTCTCGCGGATGACGCTGCGGCTCTTCCCGATGACCTGCATGGCGAAGGCGACGTTGGCGAAGACGGTCTTCTGCGGCAGCAGGCGGAAGTCCTGGAACACGACGCCGATCCCGCGGCGGAGCCTGGGGACGCGCCAGCTGGAGATGTTGGCGACGTTCTGCCCGGCCACGTACACGGCGCCGGAGGAAGCGCGGTCCTCCTTGAGGACGAGGCGCAGGAAGGTCGATTTGCCGGAGCCCGAGGCCCCGACCAGGAAGGCGAATTCGCCACGGTCGATCTCAAGGTTGATCGCATCCAGCGCGGGTCGCGCCTTCTGGTCATAGACCTTGGTGACATTTTCGAAACGGATCATGGCCCTAAGTACCCTGCAGACGTGGACGGGTACGGCCCAGTTCTGCTGCCGGTGCGCGGGCTTTCTAGTGGGGGAAGTAGAGCTCCGGCTTCTCGACTATACGCACGGGCCCCGGCGGATCGGCCCGAGTGCGGGGGCGTGTCGCAGGATTAGACCGGAGGGACAGGTGTGACGCAAGAGGCGGATGGTGCTACTTGTTCGCGTTGCGGTTGTCGGTCCGCCAGCGGATGCCGGCGTCGATGAAGTCGTCGATCTCGCCGTCGAACACGGCCGAGGTGTTGCCCACCTCGTGTTCCGTGCGGAGATCCTTAACCATCTGGTACGGGTTCAGGACGTACGAGCGCATCTGGTCGCCCCAGGAGGCCTTGACGTCGCCGGCGAACGCCTTCTTCTCGGCGTCCTCCTGTTCCTTCTTCAGCAGCAGCAGCCGGGACTGCAGCACGCGCAGGGCGGCCGCACGGTTCTGCAGCTGGGACTTCTCGTTCTGCATGGACACCACCGTGCCGGTGGGGATGTGGGTCAGGCGCACGGCGGAGTCCGTGGTGTTAACGGACTGGCCTCCCGGGCCGGAGGACCGGAAGACGTCGACGCGGATCTCGTTGTCCGGGATGTCGATGGAGTCGGTCTGCTCGATCAGCGGGATGACCTCGACGGCGGCGAACGAGGTCTGGCGGCGGCCCTGGTTGTCGAAGGGACTGATCCGGACCAGCCGGTGCGTGCCGGCCTCGACGCTGAGCGTGCCGTAGGCATAGGGGGCCTTGACCTCGAACGTGGCGGACTTCAGTCCGGCTTCTTCGGCGTAGGAGGTGTCCATGATGGTGGTCGGGTAGCCGTGGCGTTCGGCCCAGCGCAGGTACATCCGCATCAGCATCTCGGCAAAGTCCGCGGCGTCCACTCCCCCGGCGCCGGCGCGGATGGTGACCACCGCTTCGCGCTCGTCGAACTCGCCGGACAGCAGGGTCACCACTTCAAGGTCTTTCAACGCCTTGCGGATCGATTCCAGTTCGGTGGCGGCCTCCCCCATGGAGTCGGCGTCGTCCTCGTCCTGGCCCAGCTCCACGAGGACTTCGAGGTCGTCGATCCGGGCCGTGAGGGAGTCCAGGCGGGCCAGCTCGGACTGGCGGTGCGAGAGCCTCGAGGTGATCACCTGGGCGGCCGCGGGGTCGTCCCACAGATTGGGTTCGCCGGCCCGTTCGCTGAGTTCGGCGATGTCTTCCTTCAGCGCCTCGACATTCGAAACGTTCTCGATCGAGGCGTAGGTGGCGCGCAGGGCGCGGATTTCTGCGGGAAAATCAATGTTTGCCATGGTTTTTTAAGCCTACGCTATCGGCGCGGGCCGCCCGGACTTGAGGCAGGGCCGGGTCCGGCCGGGTCCGGGTTGGCCGGGTCCTGGCCGGGTCCGGGTTGGGTCCGGGCCGGCGGCGGGGCTACCGGGTGAGCCGGGAACGCGCCGTCGAGCTGGCCTCGATCCTGATCCCGTCGGGAACCAGGAAGCTGACCACGGGCGGGTGCACGGCGGCACTGAGCACCACAACGGCGGTGGAACCGTCCGGGCTGCCCGTCCCTGGCCCGACGGCCAGGCCGCTGAACCGTGCGAACGCGCTGCTGCGGTCCAGGAACTCGACGGCGGCGCCGCGCACACGCGCGCCGGTCAGGACGGCGGTGGGACTGCCGCCGGCGGTTTCGAGCTGTCCGAGGGTGAAACTGTCCGCGGCCGCCACGGAAGCGCTGTCGGCCAGCGAGAGGAGCTTCTTGTGCTCGATGTAGACGCTGGAGGCAGCCGTGACAACGGTGGCCAGCAACAGGGCCAGCAGGACAAAGCCGATGATCAGCACCATCAGTTGCCCGTCCTCGGTGCGGGCTGCCGGGTTCCGCGGCGGACGCAAGGACGCCGTCACCGGAAGCGGCCCACCAGTTGCGTGGCCGAGGCGCTCAGCTGCCCCGCGTTCAGGTGGAGGGCCTCGCTGAACGGGACGAACGGCAACGGCACCGTCAGGTGCACAGTGACCGTGACCGCCGAGCCGGCAGCCATGCAGTCCGCCGGGGCGCAACTCGTCTCGACCCGGGCATTCGCCGCGGGGTGCCCGTGGTCGGCGAGCGCCACGAAAACGGCCTGCTCGGCGGCGGCCCGCCCGCCGGCGGCGTCAGGCTGGGCAACGAACACCTTTGCGGCCTGGTCCGCGGCGCCGACCACCGCGAAGGAGCCGCCCTGCAGCTGGCCCATCGTGATGATGAAGTAGACCAACGGCACCATCAGCAGGAGGGACAGGAACGTGAATTCGACGACCGCGCTCCCTTGCTCCCGCCGGTCCGTTGCGTCAGGGCTGGATGGCCGCATGCCCCTTCACCTCCAGGACGGCGCGGGGACCAATCAGCCCGATGACGGGCAACGGCGCGCGGACTGTGACCTCCAGGGTCCGGATTCCTTGGTATGTGACTTCGCCCGTGGTCACGTCCGTGGCGAACTCAGGGTTGAGCGCCACCCCGATCAGCTGCGCGGTCCGGTCCCTGGCATCCCCGGCGCCGCGGTCCGCGAGGGTGCCGTATCTGGCGCCCGAGGCCGCGGCGTCGATCAGGGTGTTCCGAACATGGAGCACCAGGGTGAGCTGGACGATGGCGAGGAAGAACAGCGTCAGCAGTCCGCCCACAAGGACGAAGTCCACCACCGCCGAACCCCGTTCGTCCGTATGGCCCCGGCAGGCGGCGGGCCGCCGCACGTGCTACTGCCCCACCTTGTCCATGGCCTGGTTGAAGAGTCCTTCCAGCGCCGGGCCGGCGAGCGCGAGGAGGGCGGCGACGAGGACGGCCGACATCAGGGTGATCATCACCCAGCCCGGCACATCGCCCCGCTCGCGGTGATCGCCGGGCCGTCCGGACTGTGGTCCAGTGGCGGCGTGCACCCGGGCCTGCCCGGGCACGAGGTTGATAGTGCAGAGCACCAGCGCCATGCGGTTCAGGATCTGTTTCACTGTTCTCCCTTTTCTCGGTGGTTCGGTGGTTCGGTGGTTTGCCTGCTGTTTCCGTGCGGTTCCCGTTCCCTATTACCCCGTGCTCTTACAACCCCATGCTGATGGCGGCCAGGCCGGGAAAGACCGCGAACACGACCGTCAGCGGCAGGACGCCGAAGACGACGGGCACCATCATGCCGATTTCCTTCTTTCCAGCCGACTCCATGAGCTCGCGCTTTGCCGTATCGCGGACGTCCTGGGCCTGGGCCCGCAGCACATCGGCGAGGGGCGTCCCCCGCTCCACTGCCACGATCAGCCCGTCCACGAAGCGGAGCAAGGGTCCGAGCTCCGTCCGTGACGAGAACTCCTGCAGCGCTTCCACGAGCGGTTTCCCGGCCCTGGTCTCCGCCAGCACGCGGGTAAAGTCTTTGGACAGCTCACCCCGGGCGCTGCGGCACACCCGGTCCAGGGCGCCCGTAGCGCTCTCACCTGCGCTGACAGCGAGCGCCATAAGCTCGGCAATGCTGGGAAACTCCGCCATCATGCGCGCCTCGCGCCTCCGGACCTGGGCGCCCAGCAGGTAATCGCGCAACATGTAGCCGCCGGCCGCGCTGCCAAGCACCAGCACAACGGCGAGAAGGGGGCTGAAACGTCCGGCTGCACCGAAAAGTACAACTGCTCCGACCGCCGCGACAAAACCGCCCGCGCCCCACAGGAGCTGTTCTGCCCGGAAATCGGCAGGCGACTTGTCGGTTCCGGCCCTTGCCAGCCGGCGGCTCAAGGCCGTGGATCCGGGGTTCAACCTCCCCAGCCACGTCACGGCATCGCCGATGACCGGCCGCAGGATCCGTTCCAGGGGTCCGAACGGCGTGATGTTTCCCGGCACCGTGCGCAGGAGCCGTGATTCCAGGTTGTGCGACTTCAACTGCGGCGCGATGCGGTCAACAAACGTGGTCGGCCGCATAAACGGCAGCCTGACCAGCAACAACCAAACACCGCTGCCAAGGATTACTCCACAGGCCACTGCGGCGGCCATGAGCGCGGTCACCGGAGCACCCTCTCGTCTTCCGGCAACGCCCCGATGCGCAGCATGACGGCATAGGAGATCAGGGAGACCGACAGGCCGCCCAGCAGGACGGCGGTGCCGACCGGGGTATTGTAGGCGGCCACTGCTTCGGGCCGGCTTGCCAGGAGCACCAGGACGATCCAGGGTGCGGCGACCGCGAGCCGGGCGGCGTTGACGGTCCAGGACTGCCGGGCTTCCAGTTCGCTTCTGGTGCGTGCACTCTCCCGGAGGAATTCCGCCAGGGTGCCCAACAGCCGGCCGAGATCCGAGCCGCCCACTTCCCTGGTCAGCCGGAGCGCCTCGACGATCCGGTCGGCCACGGGATCCGCCAGACGGTCCTTCAGCTGCGTGAGTGAGGGATCGAACTGCCCTCCCGAACGGTAGTCGGAACCGAAATCGCGGAACACGTCGCGGAGTTCCTCCGGACCCTTGTCGCCCAACTGGATGAGGGCTTCCGGCAGCGAAAGACCGGCCCGGATGGCCGAGCGCAGGTGATCGACGACGTCGGGCCAGAGTTGGCGCAGCACGGCGGCGCGCTTCCGCGCCCGCCATTTCACGATGGCCATGGGCAGCCAGCCCCCAAACAGTCCAAAACAGCCCGCGATGGGCCACGACTTGGTCACGGCGAAGAACACCAGCGTGGTGAACACGCCGACGCCGACGCAGCTCGCCAGCAGGCCGGGGCCGCTGACCTTTTCGATTCCCGCGGTCCGCAGCAGGTCCTCGAGACGGCTCCGCCGCGGGGCAGACCGGAACTTCCCGGGCCGTTCCCACGCGGACCACCAGATCAGCAGGAGGCCCGCGCCGGCGAGCATTCCGAGCATCGCCGCCATCAGCGCGGCTCCAGCAGGCGCGCGACGTCGTAGCCCGAACGGGCGAACTTTTCCGCCGACGGCATCGAGTTGGCCTTGGGTTGCAGCTGTCCGTCTGCCAGGGCGAAGACCATGGAAGACTCGATGATGCCGTTTTCCACCCGTCGGCCCAACGACAGGATCTCCGTCACCTCCCGGCGTCCGTTGGCCTGCCGGGCGCAGTGGACCACGAGATCGATGCAGGAAGCAACCGTCGGCACCACGAAGGCGCTGGAAATGTTTTCGCCCGCAAGCAAGGGGAGGGTGCAGATCTTCGTGACGGCGTCGTGGGCCGAATTCGCGTGGACCGTGCACATCCCCGGCAGGCCCGAATTCAAAGCGATCAACATGTCCAGGCTCTCAGCTTCCCGGACCTCGCCCACCACCAGCCGGTCGGGGCGCATGCGCAGTGCTTCCTTGACCAGGCGGCGCATGGGAATTTCGCCTTCGCCTTCCAGATTTGGCTGCCGGCACTGCAGTCCCACCACGTCCCGCAGCGGAAACTGCAGCTCGAAGATCTCCTCGACGGTGATGACGCGCTCGCGGGTTCCGATGCTTGCGGCCAGGCAGTTGAGCATGGTGGTTTTGCCGGCCTGGGTCGCGCCGGAGACCAGGATGTTCAGGCCGCTGGCCACGGCGGCGCCGAGGAACCGGGCAGCCTGGGACGTCAGCGTGCCCAGCTCCACGAGATGTTCGAGCCGGCTCGCCCGCACGACAAACTTGCGGATGTTGATGGCCCAGTGACGCCGCGTGACATCCGGGATCACCACATGGAGGCGGGAACCGTCGGGCAGCGCCGCATCCACGAACGGGGACGACATATCGAGGCGGCGCCCCGAACTCTTGAGCATCCGTTCCACGAGGTCCCGGACCTGTTGGTCCGTGAACGAGACCGACGTGAGCTCAGATTCACCGTTACGGGCTACGTAGACCTCGTTGGGAGCGTTGAGCCAGATTTCCTCGATGGCGGGGTCGTCGAGGAGCGGTTGCAGGGCGCCGAATCCGGCCACGGCATCGAAGACGAATCTCCGGGCGGTCTCCAGCGGACCGATGGGCGGGAGAGGCGCCAGCAGGGCCCGCTCGTCATAGTCCATGACCGCTGCTTCGACGAGGCGCCGGACTTCACCGGCCTGCCTCGAGGGGTCGAGGCCGCGCCGGCGAATCAACTCGCGGACTTCGTCCTCGACAATGCGCACAGCCTCCACGATGGCCCCCAATATGACTGCCGCCCTGTCCCTGGGCGCTGCAATTGGGTTAAAGCTAGAGGAGCCGGGGCGCGCGGGCAAGGGTGCCCGTCGCCGTATGTGGATAAGCCGCGGGCAGCGGCGCCGGCCGGGCGGCGGACGCCGCTGCCCGGAGCGCTACTTCGCCATTACCCCGGCAGTTTCGGGAACAGTGGCGTAGCCCTGCGGGTTGCTGCTCTGCCAGCGCCAGTGGTCCTCGCACATCTGCGCCAGGCTCCGGTGCGCGGACCAGCCCAGGTCGGCGAGCGCAGCCGACGGATCGGCGTAGCTGACGGCCGCGTCGCCGGGCCGGCGCGGGGCAAATTCGTAGGGCACGGCGTGGCCGGCGGCCTTGCCGAACGCCTCGATGACCTCAAGTACGGAGGAGCCGCGGCCGGTGCCGAGGTTCCAGCGGAACACCCCGGCTTTGTCGCGCAAATAGCCCAGCGCGGCCAGATGCCCGGCGGCCAGGTCCATCACGTGGATGTAGTCGCGCACCCCGGTGCCGTCCGGCGTCGGGTAGTCATTGCCGAACACCATGACCTTCTCGCGGCGCCCCACGGCCACCTGGGCCACGAAAGGCAGCAGGTTGTTGGGGATGCCGCGGGGGTCCTCGCCGATCAGGCCGGACTCGTGCGCTCCCACCGGGTTGAAGTAGCGCAGCAGCGCGATGCTCCAGCGCGGGTCTGCGGCACCCACATCGGTAAGGATGTCCTCGATCTGTTCCTTGGTGCGGCCGTACGGGTTGGTGGCGTCCAGGGGGGCCTTCTCGATGAGCGGCACTTCCTCCGAGGCGCCGTAGACGGTGGCCGAGGAGCTGAAGACCAGACGGCGGACGCCCGCCGCGTCCATGCTGTGCAGCAGGTTCAAAGTTCCCACCACGTTGTTCTGGTAGTACCAGAGCGGTTTCTCCACCGATTCCCCGACGGCCTTCAGCCCGGCGAAGTGGATCACGGCATCGAAGCCTCCCTCGGCGAAGACCGCGTCGACACCCGCGGCGTCGAGCAAATCGACCTCGCGGAAGTCCACTTTCTTGCCCGTGAGCTCCTCCACCCGGTGAAGGGATTCCTGGTTGGAGTTCATCAAGTTGTCGAGGACTACAACGTCGTGCCCCTCCTCGAGGAGACAAAGCGCCGTGTGGGATCCGATGTAGCCGGCGCCGCCGGTAACCAATACCTTCATGGGTTCCAGTCTAAGTTGCTTCGCCGTGGTCGCGGCGCGGCGGGCGCACAACGGAATGATCACAAGTCACACAGTTAACACTGGCAACTCTGGCATCACTGAGATGCCGGTGCTACCGTGGCCGCGTCAAGACCCACCGATATTGACTTTTCGGTGTCCGCTGAGCGGACCACCGGTCATCGTGAACTAGATGACGTGTTTTCCGGAGCGCGTCGTTGCTCCGGAGAGACACATGAAGCCGAACCCGACCCTGGCAAAACGACGCACGTCGCTGTTCACATCCCTGGCAGCCCTGGTTGTGGCCACCGTTTCCGTGGTGGGCCTTCCGGCGCCGGCGGTCGCCACCGCGCCGGCCCCCACGCCGTCGCCCTCAGCAGGCAGCGCAGCGCCGACGTCGGCACCCGCTCCGACGGCGACGACGACGTCGGTTCCGGCCACGACGGCGTCGGCGGTTCCTTCTCCGACGGCGACCCCGCCGGCCGCCACGACCGAAGCGGCCCCGGCGCCCGCGCCAACCACCACAAGCTACCGGGATGCCATGGCAGCGGCGGCCGGACCTGCTGGCGCCGAGATGGGCCAAAGCCTCAAGGACGCGCGCGCCGCGCAGGCCGAGTCAGCGCCGGCGACCGAGGGGACCTGGTCACCCACTTTTGGCGTCAAAGGCCTGGACGTCAGCAAGTGGCAGGCGGACGTCAACTGGCAGACACAGTGGAAACTGGGCGCACGCTTCGCCTACGTGAAGGCCACGGAAGGCAACTACTACACGAGCGCCACTTTTGCTGCCCAGTACAAAGGTGCCCGCCAGGTGGGCATGATCCGGGGCGCCTACCACTTCGCCAACCCGCTGGCCTCGTCGGGAGCTGATCAGGCCAGGATCTTCGTCCAGAACGGAGGGGGCTGGAGCGCGGACGGTTATACGCTCCCACCGGTGCTCGACTTCGAGGCCAACCCGTACGCCGGGCAAACGATCGACGGGTTCTACCAGGGCAACAGCTGCTACGACCGGTCTGCCAGCCAGCTGACGAGCTGGGTGCGTGACTTCGGAAACACCATGAAGGCGCTGACCGGACGGCTCCCGGTGATTTACACCAACACCAACTGGTGGAAGCAATGCGTGGGCGATGCCGCGGGTTTCGGCGACTACCCCCTCTGGACCGCGTATTGGCCGAGTTCGGCCAGCAACTACGCCGGCCCGCTGCCCTCAAGCTGGAGCGCCTACTCCCTCTGGCAGTACAGCGAGTCCGGCCCGTTCGCCGGCGACTCCAACGTCTGGAACGGCGACTACGAAGGGCTGCGGCGCTTCGCCGATAACTCCGGCGCCAGCCTGAACACCCCGGTGGATGATTTCAACGGCGACGGACGCAACGATCTGCTGAGCATTGCCGCTGACGGCACGCTCTGGTTCTACCCCGGCAACGGCCAGGGCGGATTCACGAGCCCCGTCCGCATCGGCTCAGGCTGGAGAATCTACTCCCGCATCGTCGGCGTCGGAGACTTCAACGGCGACGGCAGGAACGATTTCACCGCCATCAAACCGGACGGTTCCATGCGGTTCTATGCGGGAACAGGGACGGTTGGTGCCGGAAGCCAGGGCTATGCTTCGGCCATCAAGATGGGCACGACCAACTGGAGCGCCTTCAGCCAGGTCGCGGGCGTCAGGGACTTCAACGGCGACGGCAGGAACGACCTTGTCGCTTCCAAGAAGGACGGGACGCTGTGGTTCTTCGCCGGCACACGGGCCGTGTCATCGACGCAGAGCGGCTACGCTCCGGAACTAAAGATCGGCTCGTCGGGCTGGGATGCGTACATCAGTATCGTCGGCGTCCGGAACTTCGGCGGCAAACCGACCAACGATCTGCTCGCCACGAAAACCGACGGCAGCCTGTGGTTCTACGACGGAACAGGCGCTGTCTCAGCGACGAACCCGGGCTACGCCCCGGGCACCCGGATCGGTACCTCCGGCTGGAACAATTTCCTGGACGTGCTGGGAGCCGGCGACGGCAACGGCGACGGCAAGGCGGACCTGCTGACCCGCCGTCGTGACAACGCGCTGCTTTTCTACGCGGGAACCGGCATGAATGAAGCGGGGTACAAACCGGCCGTCAACATCGGCACGTCCAGCTGGAACAACTTCCCCATCGTGGAGTCCGTTCAGGACTTCAACGGTGACAAGCGGCCTGATCTCCTGGCGGTAGCCAAGAACGGCGCTCTCTGGTTCTACGCCTCAACCGGGACCAACGGATATGCCGCCGGCCGCCAGATCGGGACCGGCTGGAACGCCTACACCAAGCTCGTCGGCACTGGCGACATCAACGGCGACGGGAAAAGTGATCTCCTCGCCGTCAGGCCCGACGGAAGTCTCTGGTTCTACGCGGGCACCGGGGATCTGTCCGCCGGCCGTGAGGGCTATTCGCCCGGCCGGAAGGTGGGCACGGGTTGGAATGTGTACAGCAAGCTCGTCGCAACCCGTGACTTTGACAAGGACGGCAAGAACGACCTGGCCGGTATCCGCCCGGACGGCACGCTCTGGTTCTACCACGGCACCGGGAAGGTGTCCGCAACAGATGAGGGGTACTCCCCCGCCGTCAAGGTCGGATCCGGGTGGTCAAGCTTCCATTCCGTCGCCGGCGTCGAGGACCTTGACGGAGACGGCATCAACGATCTCGCCGGCATACGTCCCGATGGAACCCTGTGGTTTTATGCCGGAACCGGGAAGGTCTCGGGCACCAGCCCCGGCTACCGCCCCGGGCAGAAGATCGGCACCTCCGGGTGGAATGCTTACTCCATCCTGCTGGGGGCGGGCCGGCTCAACGCCGACGGGACCCCGGACCTGGCAGCTGTGAATCGGAACGGAAGCCTGTGGTTCTATGCCGGGGCGCCCGGGCGCAACAGCGGCTACTGGCCTGCAACGCAGGTGGGCGCGCTGCCCTAGCAAGGGACGGGCGCCCGGGCACCAGCCCCGGGCACCAGCCGAGGCTCAGGAGGCCGCGGACTCCGCGGCAGGCAGCAGGTCGCGGATCGCAGCTTCCCAGATTTTCACCTGCGACTCCGCCGCCAGCGGTCCCGCGGCACGGTCCGCCGCCCGCTTCCACTCCATGATCTGCTCGCGGTCCAGCGACTGGATCGTCGTGGCCAGCGCGGACGGTGAGAAGTCCGGGGTGACGGTACCGAAGCCGTATTCCTTGACGATTTCCACCATCGAAGGCGAGGGTCCCACCACCACGCCCAGCCGGGCTTGCACCGCCTCAAAGAACTTGTTGGGCAGGGCGTTCTCCATATTGAAGTTGGTCGGCGGGAGGAACACCAGCGAGACGTCGTAGCCGCTCAGGGTCTTGACCAGTTCGGCGTACGGCACCGGTTCGCGGAAACGCACCGCAGGGACGTCAGCCGCCGCCTGCTTCAATTCGGCGACGTAGGCCGGCTCGTTGGGCATCACGATCATGTCCAGTTCAACGCCCGACGGCGCGCTGCGCATCGCCTCGATAAGGTTTTCCAGTTTCCGGTAACGCTGGCCCGCGGCGCTGTGGATCAGCCGGATCGTCTCACCGACAGGCTTCGGGGTTCCCGGCGCGAAGGGAGCCGCATTAGTGACCACCTGCGCCGCAACTCCAAAATCTGAGGTGTACTGCGCCGCGATGCCGGGAGCCACGGTGGTGAGCGAGCGGGCCTGGGGCAGGTAGGTTCGGCAAAGCCACCGCATGAACGGTGCCACGAACAGGCGCCACTTGAGGTCGTCGTCCTTTTCCTTCGGCGCAAACTCGTGGAGGTCGGAATGCACCCCGTACTTCGGCTTCAGGTCCACCGCCACCGGCAGCGTGTTCAGGTCGTTGGCGAGCACGACGTCGACGGACAGTCCCGCGAGCAGCTGCCGCGCTTGCTGGACCGCGGACATCTTTTCGTAGGCGCGCCGGTAGCGGCGCCCGAGCAGTCCGAGCCTGTCCGAGGGCCACCCGACCGCATCCGCCGACAACGCAAAATGTTCATCGGCGCCTTCCGGTGCAGCACCGTAGCCGCACGTGATGAGGTGGTACTTCCCGCGGAAGAGCGCCACCTGCTTGAGCACGCGGGGGTCAGACCGGATCGGTGAGAACGAAATGATGAGAAGTCGGGGCAAGGCTGTCATGCCTCCATCATTCCAGACCGGGAGGCCGCCCCTCACGTCCGGCCGCTCCTCACGAGCACCGGGGCGCCGAAGCCTGCGGCTAGAAAATACTCCGCACGAAGCGAATGCGGGAGGCAAGGACGGCTACGGCGAAGCTCAAGGCCAGCGTCACCGCGTAGCTGGCGAAGCCCGCCACGATCGACCTTCCGTCGTAGACTGCGGGCACGTTCAGCCTGATGATCTCGAAGATCAGCAGATGGACCAGGAACACTCCAAAGGAAGCGCTGGAGAGGGTGATCAGCATCCGCCCCGTCACCCGTCCCGGCGTGAGCCGGCCGAAGATGGACGTGGCGGACAGAAACACGGCCACGGCAAGCAACATAACGGTCAGCGAGACGTAGCTGACGGGCGCCACCGCGTTCAGCACGCCCGCTTGTCCCCGGTGTCCGTACTGCCACAGACACAGCGCCGCCAGGCCGGCGACCGCCAGGAGGGCCACGAACAGCGACCGGCCCCTCAGCCTGACGTCCCGCAGCGCGCGGCCAGCCACGAAGTAGCCGACGTAGGGCAGCCAGTGGGTGAAGATGTTCAGGCTGATCGGCCGGGCGAAGCCCAGTGACGCGGCAATTCCGGGCACCATATACACCAGCGCCGTGGCAGCCAGCAGGAAGGCCGCGAGGGCCTGGGCACGTCGCGGTCCCCCGTCCTGCAGGAAAGCCGAGATAAGTGGAGCGACCGCATAAAGGCCGAGAATCAGCCAGAGGAAATACAGCTGGGTGAAGACGGAGCCGTCGAGGAGCAGCTGGACCACCCTGGCCGGCGATAGGTCTTCGCCGCGCATGAGCCCCCGGACGCCGATCAGATAGACCAAATGCCACACGATCAGGGCGGGCAGCAGCCTTACCGCGCGTTTCCGGTAGAAAGACCGGGGCTCCAGGGCCGTGTTCCGGGGCGCCAGCAGGAGGGCGCCGGAGATCATCACGAAGACCGGGACGACCCAGATGAAGGGGATGTCCAACCCGGCCGCCAGCCACCAGTTGCGTGACTGGGGCGCGGAGTGCCCTAGGACGTACCCAAAGAGGTGGATCGCGACGACGCCACAAATGCTCAGAATTCTCAGGATGTCGAGGGAGTAGTCACGCGAGGCGGCGATGGCCTCTTGTTTGTCCGAACGCGTCCCGAGGTCCGTCATTCAGTTTCCTGCACTCGTTCCGAGAACACGGTCGACGGCGTCGCCGGCGCATCCTTGAGCCAGGGACGCGGGGTCTCGTCGATAGCGATCCGCCGGGAAAGCTGCGTCAGCGTTGTCTCCATGTGCCGGAAGCGCTGGTAGGTCGTGGCCATAAAGACCATGAAGCTGACGACGAGTCCGTAAAGGACCAGATCGGTTCCGCGGCCGATTCCGAGGGACCGGGCGAGCATGGTGAGTAGCTCCGGAAAGAAAATCGACAGGGCGGCCACAACCGCGAAAATCACCAGCATGATCCGGCGGATAGCCAGGTGCCGGGCATTTGAACCGCCCCGCATAAGCGCCAGGGAGACGACGATGACGGCAAGGACGAGAACTATTTGGACGATGATTTGCAATTTCTCACCTAAACAGGAGGTCAGCGATGATGTTGACGGAGTTCAGCAAGGACTGGCCTTTTGCCTTTGAGTAATCGGTGTAGATGATCTCAACGGGGTGTTCCACCCACCGAGGGCTGATCTCGGACACCTGGTGGATCAACTCGGAGGCGTGCGCCATCCTGTTCTGAGTGAGGTGGATCTTGCGGGCCACATCGGGCCCGATGGCGCGCAGCCCGTTGTGCGCGTCAGTAAGCGCCATTCCGGTGGCCATGCGGGACTGGACCGCAGCGGTCCGCAGCACCAGCCGCTTCGCCGGGGAAAGTTTCGTGCGGCCGTCGAGGAACCGTGAGCCGAGTACGAGGTCGGCTTCGCCGGTCCGCACGCGGTCGGCCATGGCCTTGGCGTCCTCAACCCGGTGCTGCCCGTCGGCGTCGAACGTTACGATGCAGTCGAGTTCGGGATCCTGCAGCGCATACTCGAACCCTGTCTGGAGCGCAGCGCCCTGGCCCAGGTTGACCGGGTGTTGGACAACTACCGCGCCGGCCTGCCTGGCCACTTCCTGCGAACCGTCGCTGCTTCCGTCATCGACGCACACGACGTGCGGAAATTCCTTCCGGAGTCCGTCGATCACCCCGCCAACGACGGAGGCCTCGTTGTACATAGGTATGACTATCCAAGTGCGACTCACCCATCAAGTATTCCACAGACGGCACGTTTGACTGGGGCGGCTCAGCGTTCCGCTATCCGGCGCAGGGCGTGCATCATGGCAATCGGGCCGTGTACGAGCGGGGCGGCCGTGCGGCGCCTGAGCTGCCAGACGGCCCGGTTGGCGGCGACGTCGGCGGCGACGACCACATCGGCTCCGAGCAGCGCCGTCTGCAGCCCGGCGCTGCGCGCTATGGCCTTGGCCAGCTGACGGGATTCCCAGTTGTCCCTTGCCAGCCTCCCCGCGATCCCGAGCGGACCACCTTTGCGGGACAGGGCATCGAGGACTGCCGTGAGACGTCCCGGCCCGGCCGGCACCACGGGCACCAGTTCCAGTCCGGGGGCGGACGGCACCAAGGCCGGACCGGCGCCGGCAACGTAGGCGGCGGTGACGCTCAGCTGACGGTCCGCTGGTTCAACGGACTCCAGGGCACGGCTCCAGAGGTTGTCCAGCGTGGCCTGAGGGTGCGAGCTGCGGCCTACAACGATGCCCAGGCGGAGATTTCCGGTTGGTTTCATGGCTAGGGGTTACTCTTTTCTTCCGCCAGCGGCCTCTGGACCGGGTGGCCCACGAGGTCGCGCAGATCCGAAATGACGGGTGCCAAGATGGCGCTGCGGGCAAACTTCTGGCCGTATTCCCAGGCGGCATCCCACACGGCGCTGTCCGGATGAGCCAGCGCGTCGGCACATTCCTGCAGGGCTGAGGCAATGCTCCCCGGAGAGAGGTCCTTGGCCGGAAACCACAACGGATAGTCGCGGAGCAGCTCCGTGGCGGCATTGCCCAGATCGTGTACCGAGACGATCGGCAGCCCGGTCGCCAGGTACTCGGCGGTCTTGCCTCCGGTCACAAACTTTCCGGTGGACAGCAACAACAGGAGCGCGTCTACCGAGCCGTAGAAGCGGGCTACGTCGCGCTTCGAAATCGGCCCCTCGTACGTCAAGCCGTTCCGCGACGCGGACCCGAAGGTCTCAAGGACCTCGGCGCCAGCCGCTCCCGAGGCACTGAGCTTGCCACGGAACACCGCCTCGGCCTTGGAATCGGGACCAGGAAATGCTATGCCCCACCCCTGCAGGAACTCGGCCATCGGCATGTTGACGTACTGCAGGGTTCCCAAATACCCGAAGCGCGGGTGTTGGGTCCGCCGGATTCCGGGCGCGGCGTGTCCCGGCTGTGGGTCGAAGCCGTTGGGCACCACCAGCATTGTCGCTGCGGATTCGGGGTACCTGGAGGCGTATTCATCCCTGATCTGGTCGTTGACGAACCACGAACCGGCGGCCTCGGCCAGGAACTGCGCTTCCAGTTTTCCGCGCTCGCTCCCTGTGTCGAAGTCTTCCGCCCCCGTGATGGTGTTGAAGGCCCAGGCATCGCGGTAATCCATGATGTAGGGGACCCCCTCCAGGCAACGCGCGACCCCGAACGCCACGTAAGGGCTCGCCGACGCCATCACGAGATCGACCGGTTTGTCGGCGTGGACTTCCCGCGCGGCCTTGCTGGCGGGGGCCAACCACGCGCCATGGAAGTCTTCCGGGAAGTCCCTCCGCCCGCGGCGCCGCATGACTTCCTTCCAGACGTAGGGCGCTTCAATCCGCAGCCGGGAGAACCGGCGAAGGTCGCCGCGGGCAGGCTCCTCCGATCCGCCGTCGTCCACCTGGACAATGCGGATCCGGGGATCCACCGAGTCGGCCAGTTTCTGGTCAACTCCGGAAATTTCGGACCAGATGTTGCTGTCCAGGGTCAGCACCGTGACGTCCCAGCCATCCTCGGCGAAGGCATTGGCCACCGCCGTGCAGCGGTAGACGGACGAGGCGGTGCTCGGCGGAAACGCGAATGCGATGTACAGCAGGTGCGGCTTGCTCATGCGGACCTGCCCAGAACCTTGGCATAGCCCGCCTCGAGCGTCGGGATCATGCCCGCGGCTCCGTGGTGGACCCGGATATATTCCGGACCCTGCAGCTTCTGCGACGTCGTCACGGGATCGGCCAAGGCCTCGCGCGCCGCCTGGCCGACGTCGGAACGGCTGACACTGATCGTGGCCAGATCCGCGTTGTAGCCGTCCACTTGGTCTGCGAAAATCGTCGGAACGCCGATCCCCATGGCCTCTAGCTCACTCGTGGCCAGGATGCCGGCCACCTGCCCCACCGCCACATGGGCCTGCGCGATTTCCTGCAAGAACTGCTGCTTGGGCATCTTGGGAATGAGTCTGACTCCCAGTTCCGCGGCCTCGGCCGCCCGGTCGCCCCAATCCAGGCCGACGATGTCCGCCCCGTTGGGGCCCCCGACGGCGGCGACGACGTCGGCCGCGACCTGCAGCAGCGTGTCCCCTCCCTTGGAGGCGTCCCAGCGGGACGGGAAAATGACCCGCGGCCGGGGCGCCGGAACCCACGCCGGCAGCTCCGCCATGTTGACGGGGATCGGCAGGTACTCCGCGTCCGGCCGGGCACGTTCGGCCTTCTCGCGCAGGTCCGGGGTGGCGTACCAGACGTGGCCCGCGCCGTCGATATCGGCTTTCATCGCCTGGTGGTGCTGGTCCTGCCAGTAGTTTTCCCTGATATCGGTGCCATGCAGGGTCAACGCATAGGGCCGGGACAGGGCGCCCCGCGCCCAGACCGCACGCCCGCCCATATTCACGTGCCACATGCTGGTTCCCGGGTACGCCAGAAGCTGTTCGGCCCGGAACCGGTAGTAGGCGGCCTTGCCCCCGCCGCGCGTCCATGGTCCCTGGATGAGCCTCCACGGCTGGCCCTGCCTGCGGCCTTCGGCCACGAGCGTTTTCGCGACGTCGGCGCAGTCGAACAGTTGGGTGACTCGGATCTTCTGACTCATGATGTCCATCATCTCATTTGGCCGCGGGTGGCCCGTCAGGCCCCTCCTGCAGCGGATCCGCCACTGTTTCACAGCGGCACCCGTCCCTGACGGGAACGGGGGCCGCGGCAGCACGCCGCGTAGTATGGGATGGATTCTTCCCACCGCCGTCTTGGAGTACTCCTTGAAACACCTGCGCCGCACGATGCGCGAGCTGCTGCCTCTCTTGCCCGCCAACGCCAGGCGGTTCCTACTGCTCTTTGGTGTGCTCTCGGCGGTTCTTTCGCTCCTCGACGCGGCAGCATTGGGCGTTTTTGCGCTTGTCCTGAATCAGATCCTCAAGGGCGGAACGATGACCCTGCCGGTCTTCGGTGACGTCACCCAGGAGTTCAGCCTGCTGATCCTGGTCGGATCCGCACTGGTGATGATCCTGAAATCCGTGCTGAATATCTGGCTCCAGTGGGTGTCCACCCGCAAGTTCGCCGACTATGAGCTGGAGATTGGCTCCATTCTCTTCCAGAGCTACATCCGCGCCCCCTGGACGGAACGGATGAAGCGCTCCACCACGGAACTCGTCCGGATGATCGACGTCGGAATCGCGAACACCGTCTCGGGCGTCCTCTTCCCTGCGGTGACGCTTCCGGCACAGGCCCTGACCTTCGTATCAGTCCTGATCGTCCTGGTCGTCGCGTCGTGGCAGACCGCTCTGGTGACGGTCATCTACCTCGGCATCATCGCCGCGTTCCTGTACTTGTGGCTCTCCAAGAAGTCGTATGAGGCCGGACGGGTGAACCGTGATGCTGCGATGCGCATGTCCACCCTCGTGGCCGAAATGCTCGCTGCCCTCAAGGAGATTACTCTCCGCGACAAGGCCCAGGAAGTCGGCAACATCGTCCTGCACAGCCGTGAACGGGCCGCCCGGTCGCGGTCGAATATCCGGTTCATGAGCGCGGTCCCCAAGTTCGTCATCGATATGGCCCTGATTGGCGGCTTTTTGCTGATCGGCGCGGTCGGCTTCATGATCGGCGGCATGGAAGCCGCGATGTCGTCCGTGGCTATCTTCGGCCTCGCGGGCTTCAAACTGGTGCCCGCCCTGACCACGGTCCAGGGACAGCTGACCCTGGTCCAGTCGACCCTCCCCTATACCGAGACTGTGATGCGCGACATCAAAGACGCTGCGGTACTGCGGGAGAACGCCGAGAAACTCGGTAAGACTCCGATCACCAACGAACCGAAGCTGCTTGAGCTGAAGGATGTTGAGTTCACCTACCCGGGTGCCGAAACCCCGGCCGTCACCAAGATCAATCTCAGTCTGCCCATCGGCTCGTCCGTGGGAATCGTGGGGCAGTCCGGAGCCGGCAAATCGACCCTGATCGACATCTTCCTCGGTTTGTTGACCCCGTCGAAGGGCAGCATGACGCTCGACGGCGTGCCGCTCGAGGAAGTGCTGGCTGACTGGCGCAAACGGGTGGGCTATGTACCCCAGGACGTGGCGATTTTCGACGGCTCCGTTGCCCAGAATGTGGCCCTGAGCTGGGGCGGCGACATCGACGAAGAGCGCGTCCGGACAGCCTTGGAACGCGCCCAGCTCCTCGAGACTATCGATGCCCGCGCCGGCGGAGTCCATGGCCGGGTGGGCGAGCGGGGCCTGGCATTGTCAGGCGGTCAGCGTCAGCGCCTGGGCATCGCCCGTGCACTGTATATGGACCCCCTGGTGCTGGTGCTCGACGAGGCCACCAGTGCACTGGACACGTCCACGGAAGCCGCGGTTGCGAACGCGATCAGCGAACTGCACGGTGAGATCACGGTCATTTCGGTGGCACACCGCCTTTCCACCGTCCGGAACAACGACCGGATCTGTTTCATGAAGGACGGCAGCGTCATTACCCAGGGAACGTTCGAGGAAGTCATCCGCGCCAATCCCGACTTCGCCCAGCAGGCCGCCCTCGCGGGTCTCCACGACCCGGCGGCGGGCTCCCCCGCGGCGGGGGAATCGGCACGCCCGGAGGCACGCGCGCTGTAAGCGTCCGTGGCGTTAGCGCCGCTCCATCCGCTGCGAGGATTCCTCAGCGGCCCGCGATCCCCCGGTAGAGATTCTCCAGGCGGTCCACGTAGGCTGCCGCGTCGTAGCGGGGCAGCGCCCACGCTGACCCGCCGAGCGTGCTCGCACACCCCCGGGGGTCCTTGAGCGCTTCGAGGACCTGCGCCACGACGTCGTCCTCTGTTCCCTCCAGGACCGGGGGCGTGGAGCCGTCGTCCGGCCGGGAAAGGCGTGTCCCCACTGCGGCGAGCGGCAGCCCCATACAAAGGGCCTCGAACTCGCTGGTGGCGAAGTTGTTGGTGGCCTGGCCGACGGCGACATGCGCACCGGACATCACACGGTGGTATTCCTCCTGCGACATACGGTCCAGCAGCGTCACGCCTGCCTCGGCCGCGCGCCCGGCACCCGGTCCCCAGTTCAGTCCAAGGATTCTCACGTCCGGACCGGCGGCCCGGCGGAGCTGGCGGACGAGGCTCAGCTGCCGCTCCATCCCTTTGTCCTCGTCCCAGCGCGAGACGAACAGGATGTTCGGGCGTGCGTCCGGCTGCCAGGCGGGGAGGCTGGCCGCATCGACCAGCGCAGGCAGGAACTCGGCATCCGGCCGTGCGGCCACCGCGTTTTCGGCGGTGTCATTGTTCGCATAGAAAACGTATGCGGCGCCGTCGATGGCGCGCTGGATCTCATCGTGGAAGTGGGGGTCGGCCCACTGTTTGCGGATGTCGGTACCGTGCAGCGTGAGGGCGTAGGGGCGCTTCGGCATCCCCCGTTCGCGGAGCAACCGCGCGCTGGTGGCGTAGTGGACGTGGACAACATCCGCCGTCCACAGCTTTGCCGCCCGCCGGGCAACGTACGGAACAAAGCGTGCCCGGGCCAGGACCGGGTTGGCGGGCGCGGCCGTCATGGGGCGCACCTGCTCCGGCGGCAAGTAGTCCCATTTCTTGCCGGCCCGGGCGGCCGCCCGGACCATGTTCCGGGCCACAAAAGCGCAATCGTTGAATTGCAGTACCCGGGGATCGGGTGTCTTCCCAGCCTCCGCGCTTCGGACAGCGGGGGACGTTCCCCGGGCGGCGTGGACGGAATCCCGAGTTTCGTTTTGCACCCAGTAAGGTTATCGCGGGACTCCCCAAATACCCTCGCTCAGGAGTTTGTAGTCCATGACCCAAAGCATCGAAGTCGTCATCCCGGTCCATGACCCGGCGCGGCCGGTAGCGCGCGGAATAGCGTCCGTCCTTGACCAGCGCGCTGCGCTGGCCGCCCGCGGTGTCGATGTGCACGTGACGGTGGTGCTGCACAACCTTGCCGCGGACAGCCTGTCCGGCCCCGGGTTTCAAACCGGCGTCGACGGCGTCACCTATCTCAGCCATTCCGACGGCGTGGCGTCACCGGCCGGCCCCCGCAACTACGCCCTGGGCCGCAGCGGCGCGGCCTACCTTAGCTTCCTTGACTCGGATGACTACCTGGAACCCGGTTCGCTGCTGGCCTGGTGGGAGGTGGCCGAGGCTCATACTGCCGCGGCCGTGATCGCACCGCTGCGGACACCTGCAGGCAACATTCTCCCGTCGCCGCGAATTAGGCCGTCGAAGCCCCTGGTACTCCACCCCCTCCGCGACGGGCTGGCGTACCGCAGTGTCCCCTACGGCCTGTTGCGCCGCGAGAGCCTGCTCGCCCTTGGGTTCGGCTACACCGAAGGCGTCCCGACCGGCGAAGACATTGAACCTACCTTGAGGCTGTGGTTCCGCTCCGGAGCCATCTGCTACCCGTACGGCGCACCGGCATACCGGCAGACCGATGACTCCGGGCCGGCCCGCGTGACGAGTTCCATCCGGCCGCTACAGCAGGAGTTCGCGTGGCTGGAACACCTGCTTGCCGCGGACTGGCTGCAGCAGGGGTCGACGGCGGAACGGCGCGCCATCGCCCACAAGATCCTGAGGGTGCACGGCATCGGGGCCTTGCTCCGGCGCGCGGATGCGCCCGACTCCCCCGGCCGCGCCCCGTTGTGGGATCTCGGGGAAAGCCTGTACTGGCGCGGACTGGCCGCAAGGGTCCTGTCTTTGGCCGGCGGTTCCATTCCCAGCATCAGCCGGCGTGACGCCACCCTTATCCAGGCGGCCGGCTCGGCCGGCGACCTTCGGCAGCTGCGGGTCCTGGCGGCGGAATACCGGGCTTCCGGCCGGAGCGGGGAGCTGCTCACCCCACGGATGCTGGACTCGCTGTCCGGCGATTCGATCATTCGCCACTACGTCAGCGAGCGACTGCGGGCCGCGACCGGCGTTTTCCGGGCACCGCCCGCCGCGCCTTAATGACGGCACCCCCGCCGCCGTGCCGCCCGCTGCCGGAGTCGCCCGGGCGCAAGGGCACCGGCCCGGCTTGCTAGACTCAAGTCGGTAATTCGGACGGGCAGGAGCATTAATGAACTGGTGGCAGGCGTTTCCCGCTATCGCCGTGGCCGCACTCCTGCTCTTCTTTCCCGGGCTAATTCTTGCGCGGGCACTCGGCACCAAGGGCTTCGCGTCCGCGGCGATGGCACCCCTGGCGTCCTGCGGGCTCATCGGGCTTGCCGGCGTTGTCGGAGGTCTGCTCCGGCTGGACTGGGGGATTCTCAGCTACCTGCTGGTGACAGCCGTGTGCACCGGCCTGGCATTCCTGCTTCGGCGGTTCTTCACTGGCCGGGTTGCCGCAGTCGCGCCGGCCTCGGCGGCGCCCGTCGTCCAATGGGCGGCAATCCTGGGTGGCATGGCTGCGGGCTCCGCCCTCATCGTCAGCCGCTTGTGGCCGGCCGTCGGCAAGCCGGGAAACTTCGCCCAGGTGTACGACAACATTTTTCACCTCAACGCGATCCGGTACATCCTCGAAACCGGGAGCGCGTCGTCGCTGACGTTGGGCCGGATGCTCAACCCGGATGCCGGGATCGCCATCTACCCCTCCGTGTGGCATTCCCTGGCTGCCCTCGTTTCCCAACTGACCAACAACGACGTTTTCGTCAGCCAGAACGCCGTGATCGTGGCGGTCAGCGTGATCTTGTGGCCCTTCGCCTGCATCATGCTGGTCCGGGGCATCATTGGCCCCCGCGTTCTGCCGCTTGTTTTTGCGGGTGCCCTGAGCGGCGGTTTCTGGATGTTCCCGCTGCAATTGCTCCAGTGGGGCCCGCTGTATCCCAACACGCTGGCCTACAGCCTGCTGCCGTTGGCGCTGCTGGTCCTCGTGGGGCTGTTCAATGCCGGGCGCGAACGATTCATGGACAACGTCAGCCTGTGGTCCTTCCTGCTCATTTCGGTTGCGGCGTTGTTCTTGTCGCAGCCCAACGGTGTCACGGCGCTCCTGGCATTCTCCGTCCCGCTCATTGCCGCCGCGTGGTTCGCCCAGCTCCGCGCCCGCATCCGCGCCAAAGCGGGCGCCCGGGCAATCGGACTCGTGGTCCTCTGGGGGTTCGCCGCGGCTGCAGCCTTCCTCGTCGTCTGGCAGGCTTTGCTCCTCAGCTTTGACAACTGGAAACCCAGCCGGACGCTGGCCCAGGCGGTGGAAGACGTGGCGACGGGCACGCTCCTTGGCGGCAGCGCGACAATGGTCGCCTCCGTAGCGGCCCTCTTGGGAATCGTCACCATCATCGTGCGGCGGCGTGGTGGTTGGATGATCGCCTGTGCCCTGATCGCCGCCGCCCTCTACATCGTCGCGGTCTTCATGTATCAGGGCCGCTTCCGGCACTTCACCATCGGCAGCTGGTACCAGGACCCCTACCGGCTCGCGGCTTTGGTGCCCCTGTTTATGATTGTGCTCGCCAGCGTCGGCGCTGACGGCCTGGTGTCCGCCGTCAGGGGATGGCTTGGGCGCATGGCCGAGCGGCGATCTCCCGGCCGGCGTCTTGGCCTGCCGCAGTTCCGGGGATCCGGAAGCCTGTACGCCGTCGCGGCGGCGGCCATTCTTGCCCTTGCCTTTTCCACCCTGGTGGGACGCGTCCATGATCCCGGGCTGACCGCCGTGTCCACCAAAATCCGCGACACCTATTCATTCGTCCCGGGCTGGGCGGTTTCCAATGATGAATTCGCCCTGATGTCCCGGCTTGGCACGACTGTCCCGGAAGACGCCGTCATCGGCGTCAATCCGTTCAATGGCGGGGCGCTGGCCTACGCCGTCTCCGGCCGCCACGTTACGCAGTACCATCTTGCGCCGGGACCCGATGCCGAACTGCGCAAGATCGCGAAGGATATCACAACGGCGCAGACCGGATCTGAAACCTGCCAGCTCGCAGGGAAAGAGCACGTCCGGTACATCCTCGACTTCGGCCACTTCTACATGCTCAACTTCCCGGAGGCCAGGTCCTACCCCGCGTTCGTCGACGTCGCCACTGCCGCGGGAGCCAAGGTGGAACTTGTGGACAAGCAGGGCGCGGCCAAACTCTACAGGGTCACCGCGTGCTGACCGGGCACGGCCTGCTAGGTCCGGTGGGCCGGATCACAGCTGCCAAGGCCGGGCGCGGCTTTCGCCTAAGCTAGGACCATGCGTATTCTCAGCGTCGTCGGCGCAAGACCACAGTTCGTAAAGCTCGCACCGATCGCATCAGCCATTTCCGGCCGGGCAGAACACCTCATCGCCCACACAGGCCAGCACTATGACGAGCTCATGAGTGATGTCTTCTTCCGGGACCTGGGTATCCCCGCCCCCGACTTCAACCTCGGGGTGGGATCCGGCAAGCACGGGGCACAGACGGGCGCGATGCTCGGAGGCCTTGAGGAAATCCTGGAAGAGGCCAAGCCGGACTGTGTCCTGGTCTACGGCGACACCAACTCCACACTGGCCGCGGCCATCGCCGCGGTCAAGATGCACATTCCGCTGGCCCACCTCGAAGCGGGGCTGCGTTCCTTCAACCGGCGCATGCCGGAAGAACACAACCGTGTCCTGACGGACCACGCGGCGGACCTGCTTTTGGCGCCCACCCAGGTTGCCGTGGACCACCTGGCCAATGAGGGCCTGGCCGGCAAGACGGTCCTCGTCGGCGACGTCATGACCGATGTCCTGTACCAGGTCCGGTCGCTGCTGGAGCGCCGCAACGAGCCCCTGCCCCTTGATATGGAGCCGGGCGGTTACTACGTCAGCACCATTCACCGTCCCGACAACACGGACTCGCCGGCCCGTCTCAAGGCCATCCTTGACTCTTTGGCGTCCCTGGACCGTCCGGTGCTTCTGCTGGCCCACCCGCGCCTGGTCAGCCTGGCCGAACGTCACGGACTGACACTCGAGCAGGGAAGCATCCGGGCCTGCCCGCCGCTGGCCTATCCGCAGCTGGTCAACGCCGTGCGGAACAGTGAAGGCGTCGTCACTGACTCCGGCGGGCTGCAGAAGGAAGCATTCCTGTTGCGGGTGCCATGCACCACCATCCGTCCCGAAACGGAGTGGGTGGAGACCCTCGAATCACGCTGGAATGTCCTGGTCAGCGATGACCTGTCCATCCTGGCCGATACCGTGAAGCGGCCCGCCCCTGAGCCCACGGACGCCGCCCCCTACGGCGACGGCCACGCCGCAGAGAAGATCGTGGACGCGCTGCTGGAGTTCAACACGCAGTCGGGCAGGTAGCAGGACCCGGTACTGCCGGTGAGGGCGGGCGCTGACGGCAGGACGTCAGCGCCCGCCCCTGTTGTTTTTCGGTGCCTGGAGGGGCACCGTAGGGCACGGAGTACGGCTAAAGCAGCGCGGACGCTGCCATGAACCGCACCGGCGCCTCGGGGTCGAGCTGCGCTGTTGGGCTGGATGCAATCATGGTCTGCGGCCGTCCGAACCTGCGGCGCCCCGCGGCTGCCGCCAGCATCTCGGCCAGGGGTCCCGGGGTAAGGATGCTCCGGAGCAGCCGGGCATCCGCCAGGGACAGGGGCCGATCTGCCCCCGGCGCGGCGGCCAGGAGCGTTCGGGTCACCTGTGCGAATTCTGCGCGATCAGCGTCCGTCCAGCCGCCTTGTTCCCCACGCGGGAGAACCACGCCGAAGACGTGGACCCGGAGCAGTTTGGTGACCAGCGCCCGACGATGGGCTAAGGGAAGAGCGACGAACCACGGGTCGGCGACGAGCTCCAGGGCAAAGGCAAACAACTCGCCGATGTCCCGCCGCTGTCCGGTGACCCGGTCCCGCGCGTCGTCGCCCACGACGTACTTGCCTGTCCCGCGGGCATAGTCGATCCGGCCGCCACCGAACCAGAGTTTGGCAGAGAATATCTGGTCCTCCCCCGTGCGCAGGTCCGCGCTGAATTCCAGGCCCAAGCGCTGGATCTCGCTGCGCCTCAGGAGGCCGAGCGGGGCTGTGCGGTAGCTCAGGCGGTCCTTGACCGGGTCCAGTTTGAACCGCCTGCGGACCCGGACCGGCGGGGTCCGCACCGGTGCACCGCCGGCATGGCGCTGGGGCGCGATGACCATCGCGGACGAATGGGTGCGGGCCAGCTCCAGCCATTGGCGCAGGGCGCCGGGCTCCAGGGAATCGTCGCTGCCAAGAATGCAGACAAATTCAGCCGTCGCCCGCGCAAGCCCATAGTTGAACGGCCCGGCCGGGCTGGGTATCCCGTCGCGGAGTTCCAGGAACCTGGTGGCTGAGGCCAGTTCGGGCGGGACGTTCCCCGAAATCTCGTGCGGGGAGATGTTGTGGCACACGACAGTGGCCCGGACTCCATCGGGACCGTTCAGTTCAAGGCCGGCAGCGGCCACCGACGCGAGTGCCCTCGCCACAGGCCGCGTGCTGCTGTGCACAGCGATGACGACGTCCACCGCCGGGACTGCTGCACCGGTTGCATCCTTATCCATGCCTGCTCCCGGTGGCTCCGGTGCCGGCAAGCACGCGGCCGTAGACGTCCTCGAACAGCATGCCAACCGTGCTCCGGCTGAACCTGGCCCGGATGGGCGCGGCAATAGCCGACGGGTCGGCACCGGCGAAGGTCAGCCGGGCCGCCTGGATCGCGGCGGCCAGGGACTCCGGGGACGCGTCGTCCACCAGGACGCCGTTCGCCTGCGTCACGTAGTCGGTGAAGCCGCCGACGCGGGGGACGACGACGGGCCGTCCGGCGGAAAGTGCCTCCGCCGCGGACGTGAAGAAGTTTTCATGGGCCGTCGGAAGGAAGAACAGATGGGCCTGCTCGAAAAACCCGAACACCTCGGCCGGCGGGACCATGCCGACCAGCGTGACGTTCTCCCCGAGCTGCAACCCGGATATCAGGTCTTCGGCTTCCCCACGGAGGGGTCCGTCCCCCACCCAATTGAGGTGCACATCGTGGCCCGCGTCCCTGAGCGCTGCTATGGTCCTGATGGCCAGCAGGGGCCTCTTCCCCGGAACAAGCCCGCCGACAGCGACCAGGCGCAGCCGGTCGCCGCGGGGCAGCGGCTTCAACGGCCGCTCGTTGGCAACAACGCACGGAACCAGCACCGCCGCGTCGGGCCGCGCGAACGCCTGCAGCTTCTCGACCAGTTCCGCCGTCACTCCTGTCACGGCGTGCGGAAGACGCAGCACCCAGCGCAGCCAGGCGAAACGTGGCCACATCCCGGCGACATTCCGCGGGTTCGTGACACCGCTCCAGTGCTCGGAGTGAACCCACGGCTTCCGTGTCAGGACTGCCGGCAGGGCCGCCACGAGTGCCGAGGAAAAGGCCATCGTGTGCAGCACGTCCGACGTCGAGCTTTCCCTCATCAGTGTGCGAAGCACGGAGACGGCCGTCCACGGCCTGCGGGGGTTGAGGGAGACTCGCTGCACGGGGAGGCCGGCATAGGTTTCTGCGGCTGCGGGCAGCCTGCTGCCCAGCCGCACATGCACGACGCTGACATCATGCCGGAGCTGGATTGCTTTCGCGTGTTCCAGATTGAACGGGGCCTGCGCCGGCGAATCGTGGCTGGGGAACCAGGTGGTGACCACAAGGATTCTCATGGTTGGGTCCTCCCCACCGACGCGACGATCGCGGCCGCGGCCTGGCCGGCGGCGGCCAGTGAGGCGTTCTCCCCCACCCACTGCGAGCGGTGTCCCCGGCCGGTGTCTTCCTCTTCGAGCGCGGCGATCATCGCAGCCGCCACGGCATCCGGGTCATGGTCAACAGCGTCGCCAAGGCCGTTGTTGGCCACCACCGCGGCTCCCTCGCCGGGACCGGCGAAGATGACCCGGGCGCCGCAACCTGCTGCCGCGTAGATTTTGGTCGGCTTGGCGAAGTCGTAGCCCTGACCGGGTTTGATGCTGACCAGTGCTGCCACGGCCCCGCGGAGCCAGGCTGCAGCCTCCCGGGGCGGCACGACGCCGCCGAAGACCACGCTGCCGGGAGCGACCTCGTCCGCCAGCGCCCGGAGTGCCGGTTCGTCGGTGCCCTGCCCGAAGAAGCGGATCTCCGCCGTCGGATATTTCCGCTGCACCAGCGGCAACGCCCGGATGAAGACGTCGGCTCCCTGCCATTCCGAAATCGTTCCGGTGTAGGCGAAGTAGGGCCGGTCGCTGTCTGCGGCATCGCCCTGGGGATTGAAGACTGAGGTGTCCACCCCGTTGGCCACGACCTGCACCCGCTCCGCCGGCACGTCGAACCTTGCCACCTGCTCGGCAACCGCGTCGGAAATGGCGATGACGCGGGCGGCGCGCCGCAGGACGAATCCCTCGACACGGCGCATCAGGCTGATGACGAAGCCCGGCACGTCCGTTGCGGACAGCGCCTCACTCCAGACGTCTGCCGCGTAGTAGACGAAGGGCCGGCGGCGCAGCCAGGAGCTCAGGGCCACCATCAGCCCGGTGGTGGGCGGTGGCTCCGACACGACCACATCGGCCCGCTGCAGCAGCAAGCGGAAGAAGGCCGGCACGTCGAAACTCAGGTACTGGACGTAGCCGCGGACGTTGCCGCCGCCGTCGCGCAGCACGGGCCAGCGACTGATCCTGAAGGGAACGTTGCCGGCCGTGGCGCCGCCAGGGGCGCGGGTGGTTACCACCGACACGTCCGCCCCCGCTGCCACCAGCCCGTCCACCAGTGCCTGGAGACGAAAGGCCGCGGCACCCACTTCCGGCGTAAAGAGCCGGGTGGCCACCACAACCCTCAAACGGGGATGCGCCGTCACGAGGCGGCGACTTTGACCATCCGCCCGCTGCGCGCGGACTCCAGCACGGCTTCGGCAACGCGCAGCGTGTCCAGGCCCTCGCGCATGGTCACGACGTCGGTGCGCAGCCCCAGGACCGCGTCGCGGAACGCTTCGTGTTCCGTGCGCAGCGGTTCCGGTTTGGCGATGGCAAGACGGGTCATGTTGCCCTCCGAGACACCACGGAATGCCGCCATGGACTCCCACTCGGTGGCCACGGTGCCGTTCTCGAAGAACGTCAGGTCCGCGGTGACCGTATCGGCCACAAAAGCACCCTTTTCGCCGGTGACGATGGTCAGGCGCTCTTTCATGGGGGAAAGCCAGTTCACCAGGTGGTTCGTGATGACGCCACTTTCCAGCTGCCCGGTCGCTGCAACCATATCCTCGTGCGGGCGGCCGCTGCGCGTGGTGACCTGGGCGAAGATCGAATCGAAACGGCTCTGGGCGAGCCAGGCGGTCAGGTCGATATCGTGCGTCCCCAGGTCCTTGACCACACCGACGTCGGCGATGCGCGACGGGAACGGGCCTTGGCGCCGGGTGGCGATCTGGTAAACGTCGCCGAGTTCGCCGGCTTCGATCCGCTTCCGCAGGGACTGCAGCGCGGGATTGAAACGCTCGATGTGGCCCACGGCCCCCACGAGGTTTTTGGCCTCGAACGCATCCACGAGGCGCTGGCCGGCCTCCGTGCTTGCGGCAATCGGCTTCTCCACGAGGGTGTGGACGCCGGCGTCGGCCAAGGCCAGTCCTACCTCCTCATGCATGCCCGTGGGGACGGCGGCGACCGCCATGTCCAGGCCCTCGGCAATAAGCTCTTCCACCGAGGACAGCACGGTCAGTCCGCCGGCTACTCCGTGCGGATCGCCGTACGCGTCCGCTACGGCCACCAGGTCGACACCGGGCAGCTCGCGGAGGACGCGGGCGTGGTGCCGCCCCATCATCCCCAGCCCGATCAGGCCTACGCGCAGGTTCGCCATGTCAGGCACCGGCCTTGGAGACGGCGTTGACTGCAGCGACGATGCGCTCGAGGTCGTCCTGGCTCAGGGACGGGTGGACCGGCAGGGAGAGCACTTCTTTGGCCGCCGTTTCGGTATTGGGCAGGTCTTCGGTCCGGTTGAAGGACGGAAGGCGATGGTTCGGGACCGGGTAGTACACACCGGTTCCGATGTTGTATTCGTCCCGCAGTGCCTTGGCCAGTCCGTCGCGGTCCTCGGGCACACGGATCGTGTACTGGTGGTAGACGTGGCCTGCCCCGGCCTTGACCAGCGGCGTTCCCACGTTCTCCAGGTTAGCGTCCAGGAACGCAGCGTTCTGCTGGCGCTGCGCGGTCCAGCCCAGCACCTTGGTGAGCTGGACGCGGCCAATGGCGGCGTGCAGGTCGGTCATGCGGGCGTTGAATCCGACGATTTCGTTCTGGTACTGCTTCTCCATGCCCTGGTTGCGCAGCAGCCGCAGCCGGTGCTCGACGGCGGCGTCCGACGTCGTGACCATGCCGCCCTCGCCGGAGGTCATGTTCTTCGTCGGGTACAGGCTGAACATGGCGAAGGTGCCGAAACTGCCGACCTTCTGGCCGTTGAAGCTGGCTCCGTGGGCCTGGGCTGCGTCCTCGTAGAGGTCGATGCCGCGCTCCGCGGCAAGCCTGCCGAGGCCTTCGACGTCGAACGGGTGCCCGTAAAGGTGCACCGGCATGATGCCCTTGGTCTTCTCGGTGATGAGCGACGCGACGTGGTCCGTGTCCAGGGTGTAGTGGTCCAGCTCGATGTCGGCGAAGACGGGAGTGGCTCCGGTCAGCGCGACGGAGTTGCCGGTGGCGGCGAACGTGAACGACGGCACGATCACCTCGTCGCCGGGGCCGACGCCGGCGGCCAGGAGGCCGAGGTGCAGTCCGGAGGTGCCGGAGTTCACGGCAACGGCGGCGCGGCCATCGACCAGCACCGAGGAGAACTCCGTTTCGAAGTCCGCCACCTGCTTGCCTTGGGCCAGCATTCCGGATGCCAGTACGGCGTCGACGGCCGCCCGCTCTTCATCGCCGATGATCGGCTTGGCTGCGGGGATAAAGTCCAGGCTCATGCGTTGTCCTCTGCCTCTTTCAGGAAGTCTTCTTGCTCAACATATTTGGCCCCTGTCTCGGGGCAGACCCAGAACCCGTCCTCCTCGCGCAGCGGGAAGCCGGCCTTGCCGACCCACCCGAGCCGCTTGGCCGGCACTCCCGCCATCAGGGCGAAGGCCGGTACATCCTTCGTGACCACGGCGCCTGCGGCGATGGTCGCCCAGCGTCCGATCGTCACGGGGGCCACACAGACGGCCCGCGCCCCAATGGACGCCCCATCCTCGATGGTGACGCCCACCGGAGTCCAGTCGTGGGCGCTCTTCAGGGATCCGTCGGGGCTGATGGACCGGGGGTAGGTGTCGTTCGTCAGGACCACTGCGGGTCCGATGAAGACGCCGTTTCCCAGCCTGGCGGGTTCGTAGACCAGCGCGTAGTTCTGGATCTTGGTGTTATCGCCAATCTGGACACCGGTGCCGACGTAGGCACCGCGGCCGACGATGCAGTTTTCTCCCAGGGTGGCGTCCTCGCGCACCTGGGCCAGATGCCAGATCTTGGTGCCGGCGCCCAGCACGGCGCGGTCCGAAACATCAGCGCTCGGGGCAATGTTATTCATCGTGGATCTCCTGTCAAAGGGAAAAGTGTTCGGCGCGCGGACTCAGGTCAGGCCTTGCCGATGACACGGTACTCGACGCCGACCCATGCCTCCGGGCTGCTCACCCGGCGGCCGTCGATGAAGACCCGGACACCCGGCAGGTCCTGCGGGCCCAGCGTGCGGTACTCGGCGTGGTCCGCCTGGACCACGGCCGCGTCGACCGGCTCACCCAGATGGTACGGCTGGAAGCCCAGCTTCTGGAGTTCCTCGTCGGTGTACAGCGGGTCATGGACCAGCGCGGCGGCACCACGCTGCTCGAGTGCCCTGACGGCGTCGAAGACGCCGGAAAACGCGGTTTCCTTGACGCCGCCGCGGTAGGCAGCGCCAAGCACCACCACGCGGGCGCCGGCGAGGTCGCCGTAGGCCCCCTCGAGCAGTCCGATGGTGTAGGCAGGCATGTCGGCATTTGCTTCCCGGGCCGCGCGCACTACCGTGGCCGCCGGATCGTTCCAGAGATACAGCCTCGGGTAGACGGGGATGCAGTGGCCGCCGACGGCGATGCCCGGGGTGTGGATGTGGCTGTACGGCTGGGAGTTGGCGGCCTCGATGACCTGGTAGATGTCGATGCCCGCAGTGGCGGCATACCGGGCGAACTGGTTGGCGAGTCCGATGTTCACATCGCGGTAGGTGGTTTCGGCCAGTTTCGCCATCTCGGACGCCTCGGCGGAGCCCAGGTCCCACACGCCGTTCGGGCGTGCCAGATCCGTCCGCTCGTCGAAGTCCAGCACGGCCTGATAAAACTCGACGGCTTTCGCTGCCCCGGCGTCGGACAGTCCGCCCACGAGCTTGGGGTACTTGCGCAGGTCTTCGAAGACCCGGCCGGTGAGGACACGTTCGGGAGAGAACACCAAGTGGAAGTCCCGTCCTTCGACCAGGCCGGAGGCGGATTCCAGGGCGGGCTTCCAGCGGCTCCGGGTGGTTCCGACGGGCAGGGTGGTTTCGTAGGAAACCAGGGTCCCGGGCGTCAGGTGCTTTGCCAGTTCCGCGGTGGCCGCGTCCATCCAGCCGAAGTCGGGGTTCGCTTCGGCATCGACGAACAGCGGCACGACGAGGACAACGACGTCGGCTTCGGGGACCGCGTCCGCGTAGTCGGTGGTGGCCCTGAGCTTCCCTGCCGGCACCAGTTCGGAGAGTTTTTCCTGCAGGTGGGCTTCGCCGGGAAACGGCTCCGTACCGGCGTTGATGAGGTCCACGACCTGCCGGTTAACGTCCACGCCGACGACCTCATGGCCCTTGGAGGCAAACTGGACGGCCAGGGGCAGGCCGATCTTTCCCAACGCAATTACAGCAATCTTCACGATACTCGTGCCTTTTCTCTCATACCTGATGGCGGGGCCAGGGGACCTGTCTCCACACTAGCTGCTGCTTCGCCGCGACGGCGCAGCAGCAGGGTCTGCCGACTAGCTGCGGAGCCTGCTAACGGCCTCGCTGATCGGCCCGTCAAACAAAACATTTCCCTGCTCCAGCAGGACACCGCGGGCGCAGATCCGGGAGACCAGGTCCAGGTCGTGGCTGACGACGACGAGCGTCTTGCCCCGTTCTGCCAGCTCCTGGATCTTGCCGATGCACTTGCGCTGGAACGGTTCGTCGCCCACGGCGAGGATTTCATCGATCAGGAAGACCTCGGGATCCGTGTGGACGGCCACGGAGAATGCCAGCCGCAGGTACATTCCCGAAGAGTAGAACCTGACTTCGGTGTCAATGAACTCGCCGATCTCCGCGAACTCGACGATCGCGTCGAAACGGTCATTGACCTCCTGTTCAGTCATCCCCAGGATGGCACCGTTCAGGTAGACGTTGTCACGGCCGGAAAGGTCGTGGTGGAAGCCTGCGCCGACTTCGATGAGCCCGGCGACCCGTCCCCGGGTCCGTACGGTGCCGGAATCGGGGAGCATCACACCCGAGATGTGCTTCAGAAGCGTGGATTTACCCGACCCGTTGAGGCCAAGCAGTGCCACGGTCTCCCCCGCCTCGACGTCCAGTGACACGTCTTTAAGGGCATGGAATTTCTTGGAAAGATCGCCCCTCCTGCCCTTGGCCAGCCACACAACGGTTTCTTTGATGGAACGGGTATGACGGAGGACAAACTGCTTGCTGATGCCGGAAACTTCGATTGCGTTGGCCACTCAGAGCTCCTGTGCGAAGCGGCCCTCGAGCCGCCGGAAAGTGATTTGCCCCAGGACCAGGACAAGGAACGAGATGACCAGGCCCACCGGAAGCCACAGGCTGAAAAGGTCGGGCGGCATGGGTGAGGAACCGTTCGTCGTCGGGAACCAGAACGCATAGTGGAAGAGCTCGACACCGACCGTGATCGGGTTGGCTTGATAGACCGCGAACGCGACGTCCCCCAGCTGTCGCTGCACCATGGTCCACGCATACAGCACGGGTGAGGCCCACGTGGCGATCATCAGGAGCATGTCCACGATGTTCTCCGAGTCGCGGTAGTACACGTTTGCGGCACCGAAGAGCAGCCCCAGTCCGGCGGCCAGCAGCGCCACGATGGTGAACCCTGCAATCGCCGCAAGCAACTCGAACAATCCGGGGTGCCAGCCGGTAAAGATGCAGGCGATCACCAGAACCACGATCTGCGGGAAGAAGTGCACCGCCGAGACCCACACGGACGCGATCGGGAAGAGCTCCCGAGGGAGATAGATCTTCTTGATCAGGTTCCCGTTGTGCACGATCGACCGCGCAGCATTTCCCAGCGCCTCGGTGAAGAAGTTGATCAGGATGATGCCGGAGAACAGGTACACCGCGTAATTGTTCAGACCGTCCGGATTCCGGGGGCTCTTCTCGAGTCCCAGGAACACGCCCAAGGCGATGTAGAAGACGATGAACTGGACGCCGGGCTTGACGTAGGACCACAGGAGTCCCAAAACAGAACCCCTGTAGCGGACCTTGAGTTCCTTGCGGACCAGCAGTTTCAGCAGAAATCTCGAGCGGGCCACGTCGGCAAGACCTCTGCCAAGCCCCGGTTGTACCAGTTCCTGGGTGGTGGAACTCATCTACCGTCCCTGTCCCCGCTGTTGGCGTCGAACGTCTTCTTCCACGCATCCATGGAGGTGATCTCGGCGAGGGCGCCGCGATACTCCTGCTTCAGGGCGGGCCACCTGCGCAGCACCTCGCCGTAAACCTTCAGCCCTTCGGCCATGAGTTTGCGGACCCGGCTGGGATCCCGCTTGTACCAGGACGCAGCGGTCCCCTCGGCATTGGATACCAGGGCGCTGTCGAACTGCGACACCCGCCACCACTTGTTGTCCTGATGCGCCACGAGGGTCTCGGGATGAGATTTGCTGGACTCCGAGACCGGGAAACCTACTTGCCGGACCACTGTCTTCGCCACCCACGGCAGAAGCTGCAGATAGGACGGCACCGAGACACCTTTACCGCGGCGGGGAACCTTCGTCGACCTCACAGACGGGAAATCGTCAAAGCTCGGCTTGAACTGCGCCTCGGAAAACTGCTGCGCCATGGCCCGGATCTCCGGCAGCTTGGTGGGCAGCATGTCATGCAGGCCGGCCGGTCCCCGAAGCAGGTCCTTCATGGCCTCGATCCGGCCCTGGACGGTGTAGTACTGCATTGAAATGTTGTGCTTGAGGTCCAGCTTGATCGAGTTTTCCACGAGGCCGCCGCCGAACTCGTACGGGCTGTGCAGCAGCGCGTAAATGAAGCGGTTCCGGGTGTGGAAGTACGACTGCCACCCCACGAGGTCGTCCTTGTCGATCCAGGAAACGTGCCAGACGGCCGAACCGGGCAGGGAGACTGTGTTGAAGCCGGCGGCCTTCGCGCGGACGCCGTATTCGGTGTCATCCCATTTGATGAACACGGGCAGGGACAGACCGATCTCTCGGATGACTTCGGTAGGGATCATGCACATCCACCAGCCGTTGTAATCCACGTCCACGCGCCGGTGCATCCACGGAGTGTCCCGCAGGTTCCGCTGCGCGAAGTTGTGGCGCATTTCCTGGTCGGAGTTCGGTTCGGCGGGGCCGATGATGTACGGGTTGACCACCTCGCCGAGGGTGTGGAGGACGTTCCGGTCGTGGAGGTCGAACATGTGGCCTCCCACCAGGGTGGGCTTCTTGCAGTAATCCGCAAAGATGCCCAGCCGGGTGATGCTTTCAGGTTCGATAACGACGTCGTCGTCCAGCAGCAGGACGTAGTCGCTGTTGTTTTCCACGGCCTCGTACATGCCGCGGGCGAAGCCGCCCGATCCGCCGAGGTTGTTCTGGTCGATGATGCGGAGCTTGCCGCCGAGCGCACTCTCGACCTCGGCGAAACCGTCGGCTTCCGCCACTTTTTCGGTGCCTTGGTCGACGACGATGACCTCTTTGACCTGCTCCAGCGCCTCGGGATGCTGTCCCAGGATGCGGAGGTTGTTGATGCAGTAGGCCGTCTTGTTCAGGGTAGTGATTTCGAGGGTAATCGAGCCGGTCAGCCGTCGCTGCGCGTTGGCCTGCCATTCCGCTCCGACAAACTGCATCGCGTCAGTTCCGGCGGTCACGTCGAACCAGTACCAGCCGCCGTCGCCGAAGGGGGCCAGAGACAGGTTGAACTCCGTCTGGGCGTCGCCGACGACCCTTTTGGTCTCCACATGCTGCAGCGAACCGCGGGCGTTGGAGCGGTAGACGCTGACAGTGCCGCGTCCGGAGGTCCGCACGTTGAGGCGGATCTCTTCCACCGTCGTCCAGCGACGCCAGTAGCTTGCGGCGAAGGCGTTGAAGTAGGTGCCGAAGGAGATGCGTTCGCCCGCGCGCACTGAGGCGCTGGTCCGTGACGTCACGTCGTCGGGGTGGGCAGCCCGCGGTGCGTTCAGGACCTTGATCGGAGTTTTCGTCCGGCCAAGCCCGGACAATTCCGAGGAGACATCGGAGCTGCTGCTGACCACTCCGGAGTCCATGTAGAGCGGAAGCGTCTCAAGCCCGCGCTCCCCCGGGAGTATGACGCGCTGGACGGTCTGCCAGCCGGCGTCGTTCCCTGCTGCGGCCGGGACGGTCTCCTTAACTTGCTGGTCTCCGCTCACGCGTCCACTCCTCCGCTTTCAATTTGGGCGCCGGCCTCGAAGTGGGGGCGGATCGTGTTGTCGAACATGGTCAGGGCGGACCCGATGGCCATATGCATGTCCAGGTACTTGTACGTGCCGAGGCGTCCGCCGAACAGGACGTCCTTCTCGGCGGCCGCGAGGTCGCGGTATTTGAGCAGGCGTTCGCGGTCCGCAGCCGTGTTGATGGGGTAGTAGGGCTCGTCGCCCTTCTCCGCGGCGCGGGAGAACTCGCGCATGATGACGGTCTGTTCCGTTTGGTAGTCCCGCTCCGGGTGGAAGTGGCGCGGCTCGATGATGCGGGTGTAGGCCACATCGGCGTCGTTGTAGTTCACCACGGACGTTCCCTGGAAATCGCCGACGTCGAGCACTTCTTCCTCGAAGTCGATGGTGCGCCAGGAAAGATCGCCCTCGGCGAAATCAAAGTAGCGGTCCACGGGGCCGGTGTAGACGACGGGGATGTTTCCGACGACCTTGTTCTTGCTGTACTCGTGCGACTCGTCAAAGAAGTCGGTGTTCAGCCGGACCTCGATGTTCGGGTGTTCCGCCATCTTCTCGATCCACGCGGTGTAACCGTTGGTCGGCAGGCCCTCGTACTTGTCGTTGAAGTAGCGGTTGTCGTAGTTGTAGCGCACCGGGAGGCGCGAGATGATGCCTGCGGGCAGGTCCTTGGGATCCGTCTGCCACTGCTTGCCGGTGTAGTGCTTGATAAACGCCTCGTACAGCGGACGTCCGATGAGCTGGATGCCCTTGTCGTTCAGGTTCTGCGGGTCGGTACCGGCGAGTTCGCCGGCCTGTTCCTTGATCAGTTCCTGCGCCTGGCCGGGAGTCAGGTTGGCTCGGAAGAACTGGTTGATCGTTGCCAGGTTGATGGGCAGGGAGTAAACCTCGCCCTTGTGGACGCCGTACACCTTGTGCACGTAGTTGGTGAATGTCGTGAAACGGTTGACGTACTCCCAGACACGCTCGTTCGACGTGTGGAAGAGGTGCGCGCCGTAACGGTGCACTTCGATGCCGGTCTGTTCGTCCTTCTCGCTGTAAGCATTGCCGCCGATGTGGTGGCGGCGGTCGATGACAACGACCTTCAAGCCCAGCTCCGTGGCGGCCTGTTCTGCGATTGTCAGGCCGAAAAAGCCTGAGCCTACGATGACAAGGTCAGCGGTCACAAAATCTCCTGGTTCGAATGTGGGCAGCCCAACGTTGTGCATTGTCTGCTGGTCCAGCCTACCCGAGACAAGGCCCGAACCCGCGAATCGGGGTCCCCGGCCGGGCACGCCGCAGGCCCCGCAATTTGATTGTTCTCCGAGGTCAGCACCGCTTTCCACATAGCAGCATTTCCCTGTCGCCAGCCACCGCAGCCAAGCCCTAGCGTTGGATCCAAGCGGCGCCGCGGGAAAGGACCCTCAGCCGATGATGCTGCACTGCTCCCTCGTTCCGGCGCCGGGATCTTCCCTCCCTTCCGGCGTTCTGGAATTAGCCATCGAGGTGCCGCCCACGTGCCCCGGGCCGGAGCTGCAGTCGGCCATCTCCCGGCGCTACCGGACCGGGGAGCTGACCGTGGACCGCGTTCCGGTCGCTGCATGCACCGTCGGCGAGCGCCCCCTCGTCCACGGCGCGGTCTTGGTGGACGGGGCAGTGCCGACGGGGGGCGCAGTACTGACGGGCGGCGCGGTGCCGCTCGTGCTCGCCGTGCACAGCGGGCCGGGCGCCGGCCTGATCGTTCCCCTGCGGCGAGGCCGGTTCCGGATCGGACGCGGCGGCACGGAGATCGACATTCCGGACCCCGAGTTATCCCACGAACATGCGCAACTGGACGTCTCCGACTCCGCCGTCACCCTCCTCGACCTCGGCAGCGCCAACGGGATCACCGTCGACGGCCGGAAGGTGCAGGCGGCCACCATATCTACCGACGCCCTGATCGGGTGCGGGGGTTCGTCGATGTCGCTGGTTTTCGGTGCGCCGCTGGACTCCGGCGCCCTGCGCTCCGCCGGTTCCGACGTTTCGGCGCCTCTCGTGGTCAGCAACCCTGCGGCGAACAGCAACAGGGCGGCGCTCTTCCTGGCGGCCGGACTGCCCCTGGCCATCGGGACCGGCCTGGCCGCTGTGACCGGAATGTGGATTTTCCTGGCCTTCACCGCCGTCTCCGCGGTGTCGGTCCTGGTGCCGGTCGTGTCCGGCAGACGGCAACGCCGCGAACTCAGGGCGGCCGTCGCGGCGGCCGTCCTCGCGGACACGGATCGACGGCGGCGGGCCGCACCGTCCGCGGGCGAATTGTCCCTGCGGGGTTTGTCCGCGGCACCCGGCCCCGGCGAGGTTTCCACGACGCCGGGCCCTGTCTGGTTGCGGCTCGGACAGGCACAGAGCGCCGCGAACATCCGGCTGGAACCGCCGGACCCGGGTTTCCGGCCACCATCGCTGGGTATGGTCCCCGTAACTCTGGACCCGGCGACGGCGGTGACGAGCCTCCGCGGCCCGGAACCTGCTGTCGCCGGGCTGCTCAGATCTTTCGTGCTGCAGCTTGCCTCCTACCCCGCGGCACTGCGGACCAGGATCCTCATTCATGGGCCTACCCCTTGGCTCCTGCCGGCACGCTTCCTGGCCACGGCAACTCTCTCGGCGCATGAGGCCACTACCTTGGAAATTCTCGCGGACTGCCCGGACGGGGACTTTGAGCGCGGGCTGCTGATCATTGCTGACGCTACCGCCTCCCGAACACTGCGCGCGGTGGCGGCCGGCCGCGGCTGGCAGGTGGTCGACTGCACCGGCGAACCGGACGCCGGCGCGGCAATCACCCTCACTGAGCGCACCGGACGGCTTTCAACCGCCCGCTCCTCGCTGGAGTTCACTCCCGATCTTGTTCCGGCCGGCGTCTTCGACCGCAACTGCCGCCGCCTTGGGGCCAGGGCACCCTTGTCGGCTCCCCGGACGGGAATCCCGGGCGCTTGCCCACTCAGCGGGCTTCTCCCGTTTTCAGCGCGGGACATTTCCCGGCGCTGGAGCGGCTCGGCAGGCACGCCGGGGCTTCGGGTGGTGGTCGGCGTCGGACGTTCCGGTCCTCTGCAGCTGGATCTGCAGGCGGACGGTCCCCACGTCCTCGTGGCGGGCACCACAGGTTCAGGCAAATCAGAGTTCCTCCGGACCCTGGCGGCTGCGCTGGCGGCCGCCCATTCCCCCGGGCGGGTCAATCTGCTGTTCATTGATTTCAAGGGCGGCTCCGGCCTGCGGCCGCTGGCCGGTCTCGCCCACTGCGTTGGGCTCCTCACGGACCTCGATACGCCTGAGGTGGCGCGCACCCTGGTCTCCCTGGCGGCCGAAGTGCGCCGCCGGGAGGAACTCCTGGCCGCGTTCCGGGCCGCCGACCTCACGGCCTACGAGTTGCTTGATCCATCCGGGCCGCCGCTGCCCCGCCTGGTCCTCATCATCGACGAATTCAGGATGCTCGTGGACGAGGCCCCTGCTGCCCTGGCCGAGCTTATGCGGATTGCCGCCATCGGCCGCTCCCTCGGCGTGCACCTCGTGATGGCAACCCAGCGTCCCCAAGGCGCCGTGTCTGCCGATATCCGTGCGAACGTGACCAGCTGCATCGCTTTGAGGGTCCAATCGGACATGGAGTCCCTCGACGTCATCAATTCCCGGGTGGCGGCAGGCATCCCGATCACCCGCCCCGGGCGCGCCTACCTGGTCCGCGGAAACGGGGAGCCGGAGGAGTTTCAGACGGCCACCGTCACCCCACCCGGGCAAGGGACAGCCCTCGGCCCGCATGTGATGGAGGTGATGGAATTCCTCAACCGCCGGACAGCGGACCGGTCCACCCTCCCGGCGGAAGACCCCGCTGCACCATTCGCGTCAGCGGCGGCCCGGCTGACCGACGAAGTACGCGCCCTCTGGGCGTCGTCAGGCGGCGGCCCCCTGCGACGGCCGGTAGCAGCGCCCCTCCCCAAGCAGCCGGCCTTTCCCGTGGATGGTCGCCTCGACCGGATCAGGCTCGGGCTGTTGGACATCCCCGAAGAGCAACGGGTCACTGAGTTCGGGTGGGTTCCGGGCACACACGGCCATCTGGGACTGATCTCGGGCAGCACCGGCGGTAGCGACGCCGCGCTGCGGCTCATCGTGGATCAGCTCCTGAGCTGCGGGGACGAATCCCACCTGTATCTGCTGGACGCTGCCGGTGCGTTCAGCGCTGCGGTCACCTCGCCCAGGGTGGGGGCCGTTGTGGGCCTGCACGAACTCCGCCGGGCCGTGCGCGTCCTGGAGCGGATCTCGGAAGAAATGACCCGGCGCCTTAGCGCCGCGGACACGACCCACGCACCCGCGCTCGTCCTCGCACTGTGCGGCTGGGGAACGTGGGTATCGTCGATTCGGGCCAGCCCCTTGGCCTGGGCCGAGGACATCGTCCAGGACCTGATGCGCGACGGCGCCAGGGCCGCGATCACGGTGCTTGTGGCAGGTGAACGCGAGCTGGTGACCGCACGGTTCTTCGCCGCGATCCCCAACCGGATCTTCCTGCCTGCCGGATCGACGGACGAGGCCCTGCTCGCCTGGCCGCGGCTGCCCGACATCGACGCCGCCGCGGGCCGCGTGGTGGTTCTTGGGCCCGTGTCGCCTGCTGCCTCTACTGAGGGTCACGTGGGACAGCTCTTCGGGACCCTGCCCCCTGCCCTCCGGGACGGGGCTGTGACACCGGGGACCCGGCCCTTCCGGGTCGAGCCTCTCCCCGGGCTGGTTTCGGTCGCTGACGTCCGATCCCGGGCACCAGGCCGTCCTCCCCCGCCCGGCCCCCTGTGGCTTGGAGTCGGAGGCGACGAGCTCCTCCCGGCAGGCATTCACCTGCCTCGGGGCGCTGTCCTCGCCGTCCTCGGCGGCCACGCCTCCGGAAAGAGCTCGCTGCTTCGCGCCCTACCCGGCCTCAACCCTGAAGTCAGCTGGGTTCACGCTCCGCCCGTCACGGATCCGGAGCGGCACTGGTCCAGGACCCACGACGCCGCGCTCGCCGGCACACTGGATCCGGCAGCGGTTCTCTTGGCGGACGACCTCGATCTGCAGTCGTCCGAAACCAACAGCCGGCTGCTCCTGTTGAACAGCCTCGGATGGCGGGTGGTCCTCACGGCCGGCTACAACCCGGGCATCCGGCAACGTGTTCCACTGGTTCAGAACGCGGCCGCCCAGGGGCGGGGCGTGTTGATCGCACCGCGGGGACTAATGGACGGAGAACTGTTTGGAGTCCGGTACGAACCCGAGCCGAGTCCTCCGCCGGGGCGCGCGGTCGTGATTGCGGATGGGCGCTCCCGGGTGGTCCAGCTGGCGTTCGATCCTGCGGCAGACCTCAGCGGGTGAGGACCGTGAGGCGCGGGTTACAGGGCGGGAGGAGCTCCACCGGGGCGTGATGCGAACGCGATGACGCGTTTGTCAAACAGCAGCACGATGGCGAGGGCCGCCGGCACCAGCATGGCCAGGCCCGCCAGAGGGTATCCGCCCGACATAGTGGGAAAGCCGATGGTAAGGGTGAAGAGCTGCGCCACCAGCGCACCTGCCCGCGGCCACCGGTATCCGCGGAACAGGAAGGTGGCCACCGCAAAGAGCCAGGCGGAGAAGGCCACCAGGAGCACCATGGTGAACACCGCACCCCAGAAGGAGAGCACCGGGGCGCCGGTCAGCAGCTGGCTTCCGTACCAGATGGCCGCAACCAGCAGCGCCGCCGCCTCCAGCGCCACGACGATCGCAATCACCAGGATGCCGGCGGGCCGGGCGGGAATGCCGGGGCCTGCAGGAACAGGCTCGGAGGGGTTTTCAGAGGCTCTTGACACACTGGCACAGTACCGGACATAGTCGTCTAAATGTGAGGGCGCCGCCTGCTGATGTGATGCATCGCTCACGATCCCGAGGCATATTGAAGCGGGTTATCCCTTGTTTACGCAGCGTTAACATGACACGCTTTAAACCAGATGACCGAGGGGGCCCCAGAGGGCCCCTTTCTTATGAAGCCTCTAGTGAATAGTTTCACAAAGGCATTTAACGAGTGCCCAGGAAATGGAGTGACTGATAAGCATGGATTGGCGTAACCGCGCAGCGTGCCTTGACAAGGACCCGGAACTTTTCTTCCCCGTAGGAAACACCGGCCCTGCCCTCCTGCAGATCGAGGAAGCCAAAAGTGTGTGCCGGCGTTGCCCTGTTGTCGACACCTGCCTGCAGTGGGCGCTGGAGTCCGGCCAGGACGCCGGCGTCTGGGGCGGCATGAGCGAAGACGAACGCCGCGCCCTGAAGCGCCGCGCGGCCCGGGCCCGCCGCGCCTCCTAGGACCGGGTTCCTGACGCCGGCGCACCCGGCGGTTCGCTGGCAGCGACAGGACAGCAATGGCCGCAGACCTCAGTCTGCGGCCATTCGCGGTTTAACCGCCGCTAAACCCTGCGGCCGGCTACCGTTTGGCCAGGCTCAGGACAATCTGGACGGCCGTGCCGCCGCCTTCCCTGGCCTTCCACTGAATAGTCCCGCCCAGTTCGCTCATCACGAGGGTGCGCACGATCTGCAGGCCGAGGCCCTCCACATACGGTGTGGCCGGGATGCCAACGCCGTCATCCGCGACGGTCACGGTGAGCAGCTCTTCGCTGTCCTCGCTTTCGGAGCGGTCCGCGATCAGCCAGACAGTTCCGGTCCGGCCCTCGAGACCGTGCTCGACGGCGTTCGTCACCAGCTCGTTGATCACCAGTGCCAGCGGGGTGGCAAAATCGCTGGGCAGCTCGCCGAAGAGTCCCGAACGCGCCGTCTTCACCTGCTGCGACGGGGAGGCGACCTCGGCCGAGAGCCGGAACTGGCGGCCAATGAGCTCATCGAAGTCGACGCTCTGGGTGAGGCCCTGCGACAGCGTCTCGTGCACAAGGGCAATGGTGGCCACCCGTCGCATCGCCTGCTCAAGTCCCTGCTTGGCCTCATCGCTGACCATGCGCCGTGACTGCATCCGCAGCAGCGCAGCCACGGTCTGCAGATTGTTCTTCACCCGGTGGTGGATCTCGCGGATCGTGGCGTCCTTGGTGACGAGTTCCATCTCCCGCCGCCGCAGCTCGGAGACATCACGGCACAGCACCAGGGCACCGAAGCGCTGCTGTTCGTCACGCAGGGGAATCGCCCGCAGCGACAGGCTGACGCCGCGGGACTCGATTTCGCTGCGCCACGGCATGCGCCCCGTAACAACGAGCGGCAGGGTCTCATCCACCATGCGGCGGTCCTTGAGCAGTCCTGCGGTCACTTCGGCCAGGCTCCTGCCCTCAAGCGACTCGCCGTCGCCCAGCCGGCGGAACGCTGAGACTCCGTTGGGGCTGGCGTATTGGACGATGCCCTCGGCGTCGAGCCTGATGAGACCGTCACCGACGCGGGGCGCGCCGCGCCGGGAACCCGTGGGCGAGGCGAAGTCCGGCCACAGCCCGAGCGTCCCCATCCGCAGCAGATCGTAGGCGCACTGCCGGTAGGTCAGCTCAAGCCGTGACGGCATCCGGGAGCTGGAAAGGTCCATGTGGGTCGTCACGATCGCCAGCGTCCGGCCGTTGCGGACCATCGGCACAGCCTCGACCCGGAGGGCCATGTCGCTGCTCCAGTTGGTCTCGTTGGAGCGCTCGATCGTGCGGCTCTCCCATGCCTTGTCGACCAGGGGCTTCAGGTCCGAGCGGATCCCCTCCCCCACGAAGTCGGCATGAAACACCGTGTGCGTGGTGGAGGGGCGGACGTGGGCCAGCGCCACGTAGCCGAACTCCGGGTGCGGAAACCACAGCGCCAGGTCCGCGAACGCCAGGTCCGCGACCATCTGCCAGTCGCCGACGAGGAGGTGCAGCCACTCGGCATCCCCCGGCCCGAAATCAGCGTGCTCCCTGATGGGGTCCGTAAAGATTGCCACTACACCTCCAGTTGCGACGCCGGCAGTTGGCTAGCGTCGGACGATTGACCTCAAGAGCCTCAATGCTACCGACAGCGAGGCCATGTCATCGGCCTCGAGGGCGTTCACTTCGTCAAACATGCTCTTCGCCCTGCCCAGCTGCTCAACATTCTGGCTCTCCCAGGCCGCGAGCCGTTCCTCCGCGGGCATTCCCGGAGTGGTCGCCTCCAGCACCGCCGTCGTCATATCCGAGACGGTTGAGTAGAGATCGTCACGGAGGGCGGCGCGGGCCAGGGCCTGCCAGCGGTCCTCCCTGGGCAGCTTTGTGATGCGCTCAAGCAGGGAGTCGGCATGGAACCGGTTGAACACCGTGTAGTAGACGTGTGCGATGTTCTCGACGGGTTCCGGGCTGACGTGCACAATCTTGGCGATGTCCAGCAGCACGAAGCTCTCGAACAGTTCCGCCCAGCGGTGGGCCAGGTCCTCGGGGAGTTCCCAGCCGCGCGCCTTTTCGAGCCATTCGGTCACCCGGGCACGGTCGTCGCCGCGCAGGTAATCCAGCAGGCGTGCCCGCATCGGATCCATCAGCGGCTTGAACTCGCCCACGATCTCGGCAATGGGCCGGGCCGCGTTGCCCTGGCTCAGGACCCAGCGCACGGCCCGGTCCAGGAGCCGGCGGATGTCCAGGTGGACGGTGCTCCAGTGTTCCGTCGGGAAGGACGCGGGCAGCTCGTTGAGTTCCCCGACCATGATGTCCAGTTCGTAGACTTCACGGAGCGCCACGAACGCCTTGGCGACGGCGGCCTCGGTGGCCGAGGTCTCCTCCATGGCGCGGAACGCAAAGGTGATCCCGCCCATGTTGATCATGTCGTTCGCCACGACGGTCGCGATGATCTCGCGCCGCAGCGGGTGGGTGTCTAGTTCGGCGTCGAACCTGTCCCGCAGCTGCTGCGGGAAGTAGGCCCGCAGGGTATCCCGGAACCACGGATCTTCGGCCAGGTCGCTGTCCCGCAGCGCCGAGGCGAGTTCGATCTTGGCGTAGGCGGCCAGCACGGACAATTCGGGCGAGGTCAGGCCCTGGCCCTGTTCAAGCCGCTCCCGCAGCGTGTCCGTGGTCGGCAGGGCTTCAAGGTCCCGCTTCAGCCCGGCGTGGGTCTCCAGCCAGTCCATCAACCGTTCGTAGCTGGGGCTCCATTCGGAAACCCGCATCCGGTCGTTGAGCAGCAGGATGTTCTGGTCAATGTTGTCCTCGAGCACCAGGCGGCCGACTTCGTCGGTCATCGAGGCCAGGAACTCCGAGCGCTCCGCAGGATCCAGCTTGCCTGCGGCGACCATCCGGTCCACGAAGATCTTGATGTTGACCTCATGGTCGGAGCAGTCGACGCCGGCGGAGTTGTCGATCGCGTCGGTGTTCAGGATGACGCCCTGGAGGGCGGCCTCAATGCGGCCCCGCTGCGTCATGCCCAGGTTGCCGCCTTCACCGACCACCTTCACACGCAGTTCCCGCCCGTCGACGCGGATCGAGTCATTGGCCTTGTCGCCGACCACGGCATTCGTTTCCGTGCTGGCCTTGACGTACGTGCCAATGCCGCCGTTGTACAGCAGGTCGGCGGGGGCAAGCAGGATCGCGCGCAACAGTTCGGGCGGGCTGAGCCGGGTGGTTCCGTCGGGCAGCCCGAGCGCGGACCGGACCTGGGCCGAAACCGGGATGGACTTCGCCTGGCGGGCAAACACACCCCCGCCTTCGCTGATCAGTTCCTTGTTGTAGTCGTCCCAGGAGGAACGGGGCAGCTCGAAAAGGCGTTGGCGCTCGGCGAAGGAGACGGCCTCGTCCGGGGTGGGGTCCAGGAAGATGTGCCGGTGGTCGAAGGCCGCGAGCAGGCGGATGTGCTTCGAGAGCAGCATGCCGTTGCCGAACACGTCGCCTGACATGTCGCCGACGCCGACCACCGTGAAGGGCTCGGACTGCGTGTCCAGGTCCAGCTCGCTGAAGTGGCGCTTGACCGACTCCCAGGCACCGCGGGCGGTGATGCCCATGGCCTTGTGGTCGTAGCCGACCGAGCCGCCGGAGGCGAAGGCGTCTCCCAGCCAGAAACCGTACTCCGCGGCCAGGCCGTTGGCGATGTCCGAGAATGACGCCGTCCCCTTGTCGGCCGCGACCACGAGGTAGGAATCGTCGTCGTCATGCCGTACGACGTCGGCGGGCGGCACCAGCCGCTCGCCTTCCGGCGACGTGACGAGGTTGTCGGTGACATCCAGGAGGCCGCGGATGAACGTTTTGTAGCTTTCGACGCCCTCGGCCATCCAGGCGCTGCGGTCCGCGGCGGGATCCGGTAGCTGCTTGGCGTAGAACCCGCCCTTGGCCCCGGTGGGCACGATCACGGCGTTTTTGACCGTCTGGGCCTTGACCAGGCCAAGGATTTCCGTGCGGAAATCCTCGCGGCGGTCAGACCAGCGCAGGCCGCCGCGGGCCACCTTGCCGAATCGCAGGTGCACACCCTCGACGCGGGGCGAGTAGACCCAGATCTCGAACATCGGAGTGGGGAACGGGAGGCCATCGATGGCGGCCGGGTCCAGCTTGAAACTGAGGTGCGGCTTGTTCTGGTAGTAGTTGGTCCGCAGCGTCGCCAGGATCAGGTTCTTGAAGGTGCGCAGCACACGGTCGGCGTCGAGGGTTGCGACCTGTTCGATCGCCGCGTCCAGTCCGGCGAGGACCTCCTTCTGCCGGAGCCGGCGCTCGTCCTCGCCCAGCGAAGGATCGAAGCGGGCCTCGAACAGGGCGCTGAGCCCGCGGTTGACATCAGGGTTGGCCAGCAGCGTGTCAGCCAGGAACCCGTAGGAGTTGGTGTTGCCCATCTGCCGCATGTACTTGGCGTAGGCGCGCAACACAACCACCTGGCGCCAGTGCATCCCCTCGCGCAGAACCAGCCGGTCGAAGCTGTCCGATTCCACGGCGCCGGACACCGCGGCACCAAAGGAATCCGCCAGCAGCTGCCCCGTTTTGATCGGGTCCACCCCTGCCGGGTACTTCAGGCCCAGGTCGTAGAGGAAGAAGTCGCGGTGGTCCGACGTCTCGATCTCGAACGGGCGCTCGTCCAGGACCTCCAGGCCCAGGTTGTGGAAGAAAGGCAGGATCTGGCTCAGACTCTTGGGGTCCAGCATGTAGAGCTTGACCCGCGCGTCCTCTTCGAGCGTCGCACCGGCGCCCTGGGGCAGATAGACGTGGACGCCGGGCTGTTCCTCAACAGTCTCCCCGGCCCGCTCTGCGGCGGCTCCGTACTTCTCGAAGCGGGCGATGTCCTCCAGGGCATCCTCCACCTCATAGTCCACCCGGTAGGTCGCGGGGAAGGCCTCGGCCCACACGGCGGCAAGCTCCTGGGCGCCGTCGTCCTGAACGCCCTCGGCACGGGCATGCAGGACCTCGGCGATGCCCTCGCTCCACGAGCGGGCCGCCCGGACCAGGCGCTTTTCAAGGTCGTCGCTGTTGACGTTGCTGACATCGGCATTCTTGGGAAGCCGGATCCGGAAGAAGAGCCGGGCCAGGGCGGACTCCGTCATCCGCGCCTCGTAGTCGATGGACACGGCGTCGAAGGTCTCGCGCAGCTCTTCCTCGATGCGCAGGCGCACATTCGTGGTGTACCGGTCACGCGGAAGATAGACGAGGGCTGACATAAAACGTCCATAGATGTCCGGGCGGAGGAACAGTCGGGTCCGGCGCCGTTCCTGCAGCCGCTGGATACCCGTCGCGATCGCGGCCAGATCAGGGATTTCGATCTGGAACAGCTCGTCACGCGGGTAGGTTTCGAGGATGCCCAGCAGATCCTTGCCGGAGTGCGAGTCCGGCGGGAAGCCCGCGTCACTCAGGACGGCGGCGACCTTTTCGCGGACCACCGGAATGTCGCGGACGGATCCGGCGTACGCGGTGGTGGCGAAGAGCCCGATGAAGCGGCGTTCGCCGTTGACGTTGCCGGCGGCGTCGAAGCTTTTGACGCCGATGTAGTCCAGGTACGCGGAGCGGTGAACGGTGGAGCGGGAGTTGGCCTTGGTGATGACGAGGGCGCGCTTTTCGCGGGCCTTCCTCCGTCCGGCCTCGGTGAGGTGCTGGATCTGGTGCGGGGTGTCGGCTCCGCCGCGCAGCAGGCCGAGGCCGCTCTCTTCCCGGGGTTCCAGGACGTCCTCGCCGGATTCGTTCTTGAGGTCATACTCGCGGTAGCCGAGGAACGTGAAGTTCCCGTCATCCAGCCAGCGGAGCAGCTCCTGGGCCTGGCGGAGTTCGGCGATCTGCGCAGGGTTGGCCAGCTTGTCGAGGTCCTCCGCGATCTGGAGTGCCTTGTGCCGCATTTTCGGCCAGTCTTCGACGGCGGCCCGCACTCCGTCGAGCACCCGGCCGATGCCCTCCACCAGCGCCGCGCGCTTCGCGTCGTCGACGCGGTCGATTTCGACAGCGATCCAGGATTCCATGTGCGAGGCGTTGTCGCCCTGGGCGATCAGGTGCGAGAGATTCGGCATGGCCGCCGTGTCGCCACTGGAGATGCCCAGATGTGAGGGAACCCGTGCGACCTTGACGAGTTCCCCGCTCTCGCGGTTGCGGGTCACGACGAACAGCGGGTGCATCACGAGGTGGATGGGGGACTTCTGCCGGACCAGTTCGGCGTTGACCGAGTCCACGAGGAAGGGCATATCGTCGGTGACGATATAGACGACACTGCGGTCTGCCTCGTCGGCGATGGTGATGTTGGCGATACCCGGGAACCGCTGCGCCGCCGTGTCGCGGTGCGTCTGCGCCCGTGCGGCGAGCAGCTCCGCCGGGTAGGCGCGGGCATCCTCTTCAGCAAGGTGCTCGTAGTAGTCCTTCAGGTAGCCTGCTCCGGCACCGATCGAAACGGGTTGATCCTCCACGCTGGACCCAGACGACATCGACAAACGCCTCCATAAAGAAAATTCACGGCCGCTTCGTTGCGGCCCTCATGGCGAGCCTAGTCCTTTGGGCGGCGCTTCGCTGTGGAAGAAAATACAGAGGATCCGCGGTTTCGCTGGGCGGGTGCACAAACCAAGGCAGCGATACCCCGTCGGAGGGGCGAATCCGGCGCAGTCTCCAGTAAGAGGGACCCTGACAGCAGTGCCGCATCGGTCGAGACCGGATCCGCCGGGAGGAACCCCGAAACCGGGACGGCAGGGCCGTACCTCTCCCACGCATCGCGGAGTTGCCGCTCCGGGGAGCGACCTACCGCGGACTGGCGGACCTTGTTCAGCACCACCTGCGGACACACGTGCGGAACGGCCACTTCCAGCTCGGCGAGGCCACGGACCAGCCTCGGAACGCCAATCGAGTCCGCCGCCCCGACGGCGAACACCGTGTCCGCCAGCTCAAGACTCCTCAGCGTCGCGGCGTTCCGGCGCGGCGCCATGGTGTCGAAGCTCAGCTCTTCGTCGGATTCAAGGCAGAAGCCCGTATCGATGACAATAACCTCAGCTACCTGCCGGGCCCTGGCCAGCACAAGCGAAAGCGCCGCGGCGCGGAGCTCAGTCCAGCGGTCCGCACGGGTGATTCCGGTCAGCACGTGGAAAATTCCTGTTTTGGTGACCACCGGCACCGCCACCCTGAGCAGGGCCTCCCCGTCGAGAAGACCCTGGTCCGCCAGGCGGCAGGCCTGCGCGAGCCCGGCCGCCTCATCCAGCAGACCAAGCATGGCAGCAATGCTGGCACCGTAGCTGTCGGCATCCACCAACAGCACCGATTTTCCCTCGGCTGCCAGTTCTGCCGCCATGTTGGCCGCGAGCATGGTCCGGCCGGGCGAACCGGCAGGGCCCCACACGGCAATGATCCGCCCCTCGGCGGACCGCTCCGCCGCTTCCCCTGCTGTCCCGCCTGACCTTCCGGCGGCAGTGCTGCCGACGGCCTGTACGGCGTTGTCCCCCTGGCGGAGCCGCGGGTCTGCCGCCAGCAATGCGACAGCCGCTTCGATCCGGTTGGCCAGCGCCGCGGCGTCCACTCCGGTCAGTTCGGCGGCCACACCGATGCCCCGGAGCCGGGCCGTTTCCTCCGGTCTGTCGGTCAACGCAACGACGACGACGCCGACGGCGGACAGCCGGTCGACCAGCGACGCCGTCAGTTCCTCGCTGCCCTCAGCCACAACGGCGGCACGGGCCAGCCCGCCTTGGCAGGCCGCCAAGAGTTCCGCCAGTTCGCTGCACCGCCGCACCACGGATACCGGCCCGTGGAGCCGCTCGAGCCGGCCGACGAGGTCTTCGCGCGAGTCTCCGACGGTGACGACCGGGATGCTCACCGGCCCGCCCCTCCCGGGTTCCAGACCACGGAGATCTTTGCCTTGTTGGCCTGCGCTCCCAGCAGCTTCGGCATCTGCTCGTCCGCAACCAGCACCATGACGACGGTGGACCGGGCGGACCCCAGGGCGCTGCTGCCCGGCGTAATCTGGGCAATTTCTGCGCTGGGCAACAGCAGGGTGGGCTGGCTGAACCCGTTCCGGGTGTCGGGCAGTGCCACCCAGACGTCCACGCGGGAGCCCGCCACCGCCTGGGCCGGCAGTGCCTCATCGATGGTGACCGCGACCGGCTTCCGGTCCAGGCCGTCCGGCTGCCCGAAGCTCTCGCGGGGCACCAGCTGGTCCTTGCCGATTCTCTGGGCGGCAACGAGTCCTTCAGCCACACCGGTCGCCGGCGTCAGATAGTGCTGTTCGACGTCGCCCAGGCGGACCCGGACGCGGTTCAGTTTGTCCACGGTCAACGTTTCCCCCACTGCGATCGCTTCCCGTGCGGTGTACGCCTCGGCGGTCTGGTCCGCGGCTCCGACCAGGGAAATGACCCCCACAACGGAGGCGAGGACGAGCAAAATGCCAACAAGGAGCTTGGGATCTTTCCACGATGGTTTCTTCAGCCGCGCCCCGCCAGCCACCGTGCTCGCACTCATGCGCCCGCTCCCCCCGTAGTCGCCGCCCGACACTGGCCGGGCATGATCATTGTTACGCCTTCGTGCCCTGACGGGAAGCCTCGGGAACAAAGAAGTGCAAACTGTGGATAAAGGCCTCAGATGGAGCCATCGGTGGCAAAATGGTGTCATGCCCCGATTCCTGACCCTTGCCGACGTCGCAGAGCAGCTCCAGATCAATGCCCCGGCAGCTTACGCACTGGTACGCAGCGGCGAGCTGAAGGCCATCCAGGTGGGCGGACGGGGCCAGTGGCGTGTCGAGGAGAAGATGCTCGAGCAGTACATTGAGGAGCGGTATGCGGAAGCAAGCCGGATGATCGAAGAGGCCAAGTCCAAGACCCGCTGAGCCGGACGCGCCGCAGGCGGCGGTCCCGCCATTGCCCGGCTGCCTAACAGCCGGCTGCCAAGGAGCCCGGAGTCCGGGCCGACCTGATTCCCGCCAGCGCGGCTAGGGGAATGGTCGCCAGCTGCCGGACGTTGGCCGCCCTTCGCTCCTCGCCATCCCCGGTGACCGCCAAATCGAGGTAGTCGCGCCCGACCCGGTCAATCACGCCGTGGAGCGTCGTCTCCCCTGCCGGGCCACCCGAAATCAGCACCGCCAGGGCCGCGCGGTCCCGGGCCAGGCCGCGCAGGGCGCTGGCCAGGCCGAGCCGTTGCCGGACTCTGGACGGCTCGGGAACGGCCAGCCGGGAAAGTCCGAGGTAACGGACTGCCGACGCGTACGGAACCAGCACCTGATGCCGCGGTTCATCCAGCACCAGTGCCTGGCTCCCCGCGTGACTCAGAGTCCCCTCGAACGTCGACCCGGACGCCAGCCGGACCGTAATAGGCAGACCGAGCGAGCCGCGAAGCCTGTCCGCGAGCTCCACCGCCGCCTCCTCCGTCCGGGTGCGCTCCGTGATTTCCGCGTCGAGATCCAGCCGCTCTCCGGCGGCCAGTTGAGTCTCCAGATCGTCAAAGAGGGCATCCCAGCGCATGGCGTCAGCGTAGGCGAGCCGGTCTTAGCGGGTCAACCGCATCCGCTCGGATCAACTGTAGACAAAATAAGCCAAAGGGGATCAAACTACTTACAACAGCACCAAACAGCACCAAACACTAACCAAGTGCAGTCACGTCGATGTGAGGCAGGCACAACATGAGAGCAGCGGTAACCCCGGGATCCACGCCCCGGCAGGTGCTTCGAGCAGACGCGGCCATGGCCATCGTCGTGTTGTTGCTGGGATTGTTCCTCGCCGGTACGGGCAGCAGCATGGTGCAACGCTGGCGGATCTCCTCGGCACGCCACGAGTCCCTCGGGTTCGAAGACCAGCTGGGCCTCGTGGCGAACACGGCCGGCCTGATCGTGACGGTCTGGTGGGCCATGTCCCTGGTCATTGCTGTTACCGCGGCGCTCCTGGAACGGTCCGGGAAGGTACGTGCCGCCTCGGCTACCGGGAAGTTCGCCCCCGGATTCATGCGCCGCCTCGCCTTGGCCGCCGTCGGACTCCAGCTGCTCACCGCACCGCTGGCCACGGCATCACCCGCGCCGTCCATGTCGACAGCGTCGTCGCTCCCTGTTGCAGCCTCCCCCGCCCCCTCGGCGTCTGCCGCGTGGACCCGGACGCCGGACCCGGCCGCGACTGGCGCTCCGCCCGGCGCGCCCGCCGTTGCCCATCCGCAGTGGCGCCCGCTCCCCCCGGTCATTGAACCCGGCCCGTTGGCGGGCGGGCCGCGGCGCCTCCAGCAGCCCGCCGGCCGGGGGGTTGAGGTGACAGTACGCTCAGGGGATTCGCTGTGGGGCCTGTCCGCGGCCCGGCTGGGACCCTACGCCTCCGACGTCGACATCGCCTTGGACTGGCCCCGGATCTACCGGGCCAACAGGGACGTCATCGGCGACAACCCCCATCTCCTGCGGCCCGGCCAGGTACTCCGGGTTCCGCCGGCGCCCTAAACCCGATAGCTGCCAGCGCCACCATGAACCACCGTGATCCGCACCAGCCACCCACAACAGCAAAGGAAGCCCCATGAGCGCCATGCCCCGCCCCCGCGCCGCCGCGGAACCCCTACTCTCCGCGTCATCCCCCGTGCGCCTGGTCCCTGGCAGCGAAGCTCCGGCGGACCGCCCGGACACTCGGCCCGTTGCGCCGCCACTTCTGCACGCGGCCGTCGAAGAACGGGAGATCTGTGCCATTTCCCGTAGCACGGTTCAGGCCGCCATCGAGGTGCTGGCGGGCATCCGGCCGGCGCAGCAGCTTGCCCGCAGGCTTGACGAGCGCTGTCTCGCGGCCCTGCAGCACCGGGCAGCACTGACCCGCAGGGTCCCGTGCGGGGCGTCGCCCACCGCAGGACGGCTGCACCGCAATCCTTCCGTCCGCTCGGTCCGGGCCTGCCAGGTATCCGCGGATGTCTATGAAGCCAGCGCCGTTGTGGCTGAGGACTTGCGGGTCCGGGCGGTCGCTTTGAGGCTGGAGCGCAGCAGGCTTGCCTGGCGGGTCACTGTGCTGGAAATCGGGTGACCGCAAACGCACGCGTCACCGGAAGCACGCTGGGGGCTGACTGACCGAAGCGACGGAAGGAGGAGACAGCAGCAATGAAAGAGGACCGGAACATGTTCCGGTCCTCTTTCACGGTGACTCTCACTGCGGCGGCCGTCTGGCCTCGCGTCAGCGAAACAGCCCGCAGGCGGCCGGCTAGCGCCGCTTCTTCTTGTTCGCGCGGCGGGGGGCGTCCTGCGCCGCGGCCTTGGCGGGGTTGCCGGAGCGTCCGGAGGCCTTCGCCTCGACACGGGTTTGTGCGGAACCGTCCTCGCCGGGGGCCGTGTACTGCAGCTGGGCCGGCTTTTCGGGTGCTTCCAGTCCCGCCGCCCGGATCTGCGGTTCGTGATGTTCGGTGTGCTGGCCCGATTCGTCTGCCACCACAACGTCCTCGGCGGGGGTCACTTCAACCTCAAGGTTGAACAGGAAGCCGACGCTTTCCTCCCGGATTGCCTCCATCATGGCCTGGAACATGATGAAGCCCTCGCGCTGGTACTCCACCAGCGGATCGCGCTGCGCCATCGCCCGCAGGCCGATACCTTCCTTCAGGTAGTCCATCTCATAGAGGTGTTCCTGCCACTTGCGGCCAATGACCGAAAGGACCACGCGCCGCTCGAGCTCGCGCATGCTCTCCTGCCCAATGGCATCTTCGCGCTCCTTGTAGACCAGGCGCGCATCGGAGAGGATCTCTTCCTTGAGGAAGTCCACGGTGATCCGCGACTTTCCACCGGCCTCGTCGATGAGGTCCCGTGGCGTGACGCTCACGGGGTAGAGGGTCTTGAGGTTGGACCAGAGCAGGTTGAAGTCCCAGTCGTCTCCGGTGCCCTCGGCCGTGGCCTCGTCGATAAACGCAGTGATCGTGTCTTCCAGGAAGTACTGGACCTTCTCGTGGAGGTCGTCGCCTTCGAGGATGCGGCGGCGGTCGCCGTAGATGGCTTCGCGCTGGCGGTTCAGGACGTCGTCGTACTTGAGGACGTTCTTGCGCTGTTCGGCGTTGCGGCCCTCCACCTGGCCCTGGGCCGAGGCGATGGCGCGCGAGACGAGCTTGGATTCTAGCGCCACATCGTCCGGCACGGAGCTGTTCATCAGCCGTTCTGCCGCGCCGGAGTTGAACAGGCGCATCAGGTCGTCGGTCAGGGACAGGTAGAACCGGGACTCGCCGGGGTCGCCTTGGCGGCCGGAACGGCCGCGAAGCTGGTTGTCGATCCGGCGTGATTCGTGCCGTTCGGTGCCCAGCACGTACAGGCCGCCGAGGCCCAGGACTTCCTCATGCTCGTCCTTGACGGACTGCTTCGCGGCTTCGAAGGCCTCGGGCCACGCGGCCTCGTATTCTTCGGAGTTCTCTTCCGGGTCCAGTCCGCGCTTGGCCAGTTCCGCGACGGCGGTGAACTCGGCGTTGCCGCCGAGCATGATGTCGGTACCGCGGCCGGCCATGTTGGTCGCCACGGTCACGGCGCCCTTTCGCCCGGCCTGCGCCACGATGGCGGCTTCACGGGCGTGGTTCTTCGCGTTGAGGACCTCGTGCCGGACGCCCTCCTTGGCGAGCAGCCGGGAGAGGTATTCGCTCTTCTCGACGCTGGTGGTGCCCACCAGAATCGGCTGGCCCTCCGCGTGCCGCTCGGCAATATCCTTGACCACCGCGTCGAACTTGACGGCCTCGTTCTTGTACACCAGGTCCGGCTGGTCGATCCGCTGCATGTCGCGGTTGGTGGGGATGGCAACGACGCCGAGCTTGTAGGTGCTCATGAACTCGGCGGCTTCGGTCTCGGCGGTACCCGTCATGCCGGCCAGCTTGTCGTACATGCGGAAGTAGTTCTGCAGCGTGACCGTGGCCAGCGTCTGGTTCTCGGCCTTGATCTCAACGCCTTCCTTGGCCTCGATCGCCTGGTGCATGCCCTCGTTGTAGCGCCGGCCCGCAAGGATGCGGCCGGTGTGCTCGTCGACGATGAGCACCTCGCCGTCGAGGATGACGTAGTCCTTGTCCCGCTTGAAGAGTTCCTTGGCCTTGATGGCGTTGTTAAGGAACCCGATCAACGGGGTGTTGGCGGACTCGTAGAGATTGTGGATCCCCAGGTAGTCCTCAACCTTTTCAATGCCTGCCTCGAGCACGCCGACGGTGCGTTTCTTTTCGTCGACTTCGTAGTCTTCCTCGGGCTTGAGCCGGGTGACCACCTTGGCGAATTCGCTGTACCAGCGGTTGGTGTCGCCCTGGGCGGGGCCGGAGATGATGAGCGGGGTTCGCGCCTCGTCGATGAGGATGGAGTCGACTTCATCGACGATGGCGAAGTTGTGGCCGCGCTGGACGAGTTCCGACTTGTCCCATGCCATGTTGTCGCGCAGGTAATCGAAGCCGAATTCGTTGTTGGTGCCGTAGGTGATGTCGGCGGCGTACTGCTCGCGGCGCAGGGCGGGGTCCTGGTTGGAGAGGATGCAGCCGCTGGTCAGTCCCAGGAACCGGTAGACGCGGCCCATGAGGTCCGACTGGTATTCCGCCAGGTAGTCGTTGACGGTGATGACATGCACACCGTTGCCGGCGAGGGCGTTCAGGTAGGCCGGGGCGGTGGCTACGAGCGTTTTACCTTCACCGGTCTTCATTTCGGCGATGTTGCCCAGGTGCAGGGCGGCCCCGCCCATCAGCTGGACGTCGAAGTGGCGCATGCCCAGGGTGCGGGAGGAGGCTTCGCGGACGGCGGCGAACGCCTCGGGCAGGAGGTCGTCCAGCGTCTCGCCGTCAACGTGGCGTGCGCGGAGACGGTCGGTCTCCTCGCGCAGTTCAGCGTCGGTGAAGGTCTGGAAGGAGCTTTCAAGGGCATTGATGGAATCGGCATAGTTCCGCAGTTGCCTCAGGGTTTTTTTGTCACCCGTGCGGAGAAGTTTTTCGATAAGTGATGCCACGTGAAGTTGCTCCCAGTCTCAAGCTGCCGAATTCTGGCGTGTTTAGTCTACGGGAGAGACGCAGGGCCGGTTACGCCTGTTCCCTCAGAGCGGATACACCGCTTCCTGCCTTGGACACAGCGTCCGCGAGCGCCGGCGCCAGGTCCCCTTTCGGGGACACAATAACCCCGTCCAGTTGCAGCCACTCTGCCATGAGCTGCAGTTCCGCGGCGAGTTCGACGGCGGTGTCGTCCGGAGCGCCGGGCTCCGCGTGGGCTGCCCTGGCCAGCAGGAGGCCGTTGGCCCGGTCGGCCTTGAGGTCGACGCGGGCCACAATCCCGTCGCGCAGCAGGAACGGCAGCACGTAGTAGCCGAAACGGCGCTTCGGCTCCGGGGTGTAGATCTCTATGCGGTAGTGAAAGCCGAACAAGTCCTCAAGACGCCGCCGCTCGAAGACCAGCGAGTCGAAGGGGCTCAGCAGTGCCCGGCCCGTGGCCGCGCGCGGGAGTTTGGCCTCAGCGTGCCGGTAGACGGGTTTGTTCCAGCCCCGAACGGTGACGGGTCGCAGCCGGCCGGCGTTGACGAGGTGTTCCACGGCAACGGCCGACGCGCGCATGGGCGTCCGGAAGTAGTCCGCAAAGCACCGCAGCGTACCGATTCCGTGGGCGCGGGCAGCGGCATCAATGAGGCGAACCAGTGCGGCCGCCTGGTCCTGCCCGGTGTCCGCATTGGCTGCAGCGCCGGAATCATCGTCCGGCCGTTCGGGCAGGACCCTTGCGGTGAGGGTGTAGCGCCGTTCGAAGGATTCCGTGCGGGACGAGGCCGAGATGAGGCCCGCCTCGAAGAGGTGTTCCAGGACCCGCTTGACGACGTTCCAGTTCCACCCCCAGTTGTCCTGCTGCATGTCCTCCACATGGCCCAGGCGGACGGTGAGTTCGGCGGCGGTCATCGGGCGGCCGGCGGCAAGCGCCTCGAGCACCCTGGCGGCGACACCGCTGCGCAGCTCGGGGTCCATGGCGTGTGCCCCCACCCATTTCCGGCTCTGCCACAGGACCAGGTCCTGGAAGTGGTCCGGGCGGATGAAACTGGCCTCGTGGGCCCAGTACTCCATCATGCGGCGCGGGTGGGTGCCGGCCATTCGCTGGAGGATGGAGCGGTCGTAGTTCCCGAGGCGGGAAAAGAACGGCAGGTAGTGGCTCCGTGACAACACATTGACGGAGTCGATCTGCACCAGCTGCAGGCGGGCAAAGGTACGGCCCACCGCCCGTGCGGTGACGGGTCCGGCGGGCCGTACTTTGTCTAGTCCCTGGGCTGCCAGTGCGATCCGCCGGGCCTGCGGGAGGCTCAGCACTTCCTGCACGTCAGTCCTTTCGTTGAATGGTCAGCACCAGCTTAGGCGGTGGCCGGCACATCCTCGGAGCGGTAGGCGAGGATCTTCTCTTCCAGGGCAGACTCCCCGGGCTCGCAGGTCTGGTCCAGGGAGATCACTCCATAGGTCCACCCGTCGCGGCGGTACACGACAGACGGCGCCTTGGTCTCCTTGTCTACGAAGAGGTAGAAGTCGTGGCCCACGAGTTCCATGTTGTCGACGGCGTCGTCGAGCGTGAGGGACGACGCGGGGAAGACCTTCCGGCGGATGAGCACGGGTGAGTCTCCGGCCGGGATATCGTTCTCGACCTCGTAGGGCGATTTTTCGGCGGGAGCCTCTTTGGGCTCCAGCCAGTGGTTCGCCTCTTTGTATATGGGCTCGCTGGTGCTCGCGGGCTCAAGTGTTGCCGTCGCCTCGGTGACGGACTTGGGGGTGTGCCTGCCGTGGTGGACCTTCTTGCGGTCCTTCGCCCGGCGCAGGCGCTCAAGAAGCTTGTTGTAAGCAAGATCGAACGCGGCGAATTTGTCTGCGGCGCTGGCTTCGGCACGAATCACGGGGCCACGGCCCAGGACAGTCAGCTCAACCGTGAGCATCTCGTCGGTCTGCCGGGCCTTGGTCTCCTTGGAAACCTTCGCGTCCACCCTCTGGACTTTGTCCCCCAGCGACGCGATCTTCGAGACCTTCTCGTCGGCGTACTCGCGGAACCGGTCTGAGACCGTCAAATTGCGTCCGCTGATCATGAACTCCATGGTGCCCTCCAAATGACTTCGGTGACACGACGGCGGCACTTCCTGGGGCTGGTCTGACTGACAGTCGAGCCCCTTTCCGAGCCGCTATCGACAGGTACATCTGTTCTTGGTACCCATCTTCGACGTTAGTTCATAGACACCTCTTATTCATCCTTTTTTGGTTTATTTTTTTCCTTGACGGGCCCGTTCCCTGCCATCTCGGGGTCAGCCGGGCCGAAGTCCAGCGCGACCGGCGGGCGTGTCGCAGCAAGGACGACGGCGCCCCTCACCAGCGCCCCGGCCGCACGCAGCGCCCGGGCCGCCTCGGCCAGCGTGGCGCCGGTGGTGAGGACATCGTCAACGATGATGCAGGGCTGTCCGTGCACCACTGGCGCCAGGACTCCGCGGCGGACCCGCATGGATCCTCGCACCCGCTGCGCACGCTCCCCGCGGCCCAGTGCCTTCTGTCCCCCGGCACCTCCGAGCGGTCCGGGCAGACGGCAGCGGGCACCGGCTGTAAGCACGGGCACCGTCAGCTGCGGCACTGCAGTCACCGGTACAGCCGCCTGCCCGGCCCGTGCGGAGGCGGACCCCAGGCGGGTCGTCCGGAGAGCGTGGGCAGTGGACAGACCTGATGGCCGGCCCGCTCCCGGCACCCGGTGCAGCCCGGCCCTGCCGAGCAGCACATGGACTGGACTGAACCCCCTCCTCCGGTAGGCGCTGCCGCTGGTTGGAACCGGTACGATCAGCAGTCCCGGAGACTCCCCCGCGGCGGCCCGGATGGCCTCCGCCAGGCCCTTCGACAACACTCCGGCGAGCTGCCTCTGGCCGTGTTTTTTGAAGGAGAGCAACGCCTGCGCCAGCTCCGCGCGGTAGGCGCCGGCAGCCACGACCGGCAGGAGCACCGAGCCGTCCACGGCCACCAGGGCGGGGGCCTGCGCTTCTGCCCGGAACGGTGTGCGCATCAGCAGCCGGAGCTGCCGTTCGCAACCGCCGCAGAGCGCGAGGTCCTCAGCCCCGCAGCACACGCAGTCCACCGGCGCGGCGAGCGCCAAAACTTCGGCCGCGGCTGCGGCGGTCAGGTCGGCCACGCGTGCCAGCGGCCGCCGGTAGGCACCACGGTGTCTTGCTGCAGCCGTGGCCGCCGGAGTCAGATCAGGGTCCGCAGCCCGCTGTGGCAGGGGCCGTCCGGTGTCCCGCCCGGCCGTTGAATCCGCCTGGGCCGGACCGGAACCAGGACCAGGACCAGGACCGGCATCGGTCCCGCCGTGCACAACGTCGCGCAGTTGTCTGGAAATCACCACATGACAAGGTTCTCCCGGCGCGGCCCGCGGCGGGAGGCCCGGGAACGCCATGTGGAGAACCGCAGGCCCCGTCCGGACAGGCCACGCCCGGACAGGCTCCGCCCGGACACCGCAACCCGTCAGTCCCGACCGGGCCTCGACATTCCGCTATCCCGGATAGGACGGATCGATCGGTCCCTTGATTTGCGGGGACCAGCCGTTGCCGAGCCGCTGGAAGATGCCTTCCGTTGACTGGGCGTAGATTTCGTCCGCGCCGTTGCCCGCGCTGAGGGCTGTCAGGCCGGGCCAGGGTGCCAGCTGCTGGGGCTGGGACGAGGTGAGGAACAGTAGCTCGGGAGTCACTGTTGCGTTGGAGGAGCCCTTCATCACGGCCACTGTGGTGTCGTCCACCCACACGCCCTGATCCGGGTTGCTCGTCGCCAGAAGTGTCATCGGCTCGGTCAGGTCTTTGGGCGTGCCGTCTGCAGCCCGGACAATGCCCGCAACCTGGACCCGGCTCTTGCCGCCCTGTTCCGTGATGATGAGGGCGCGGGTGCCCTCGCGTGAGACTTTGAACTCCTTGACTGACCGCCCGGCAAGCCACGCCGGCGACACGGTCACGTTGGGCACGCCCGCTCCTATGGCCACGCCGACGGGCCGGAAGGCGATCAGCTCCGTCTCGCCCTTGGCTCCCGGCCCGGCTGTCCAGACCCAGTCGTACCGGTCGAAGGAGGGCCGCGTGAGGGTGGCGCGGCTGGTCAGCGCCCTGGCGGGCTGGCCGGGCACGATGGAGTACAGCGTGCCGCCGCCGGCGTTGAGGAAGGCCGCTGATTGTGAGACCGGGGACTCCGCCGGTGACCGGGGCGCCAGTGCCACGACGGACCGGATGTCCGGAAGCGGCGAGATCCTGTTGTTCTCATACCGGACAAGGCCGTTGTTGTTCACCGCGATCTGGCGGTCCGGCACGTTCTTGTCCCGGACCGGCGGGAGCACCGAACCGTTGTCCTCCACGCGCACGAGGTCCTGGTTGGCCCGGAGCTCGACGTTGATGACATCGGGCTGGCTGCGGAAGGTGAGGGCAAGCTGGGTCTGCATCCGCAGCCTGTCCTCGTTGGAGGCCTCCACGAGGTCCTTGGCCGTGAGGTCAACCTGGGCGGCCCCGGAAACCACAGGGACCGACTCGCGGGCCAGCTTGATGCCGGAGGGGAAGGCGCTCACGACGGCGCCCTTGAGATAAGGGGCCGGACCGCCGAGCAGCGCGCTGGTCATGGCCTTGACAGTTTTCTTCTTGATGAACCACCGGACATCGGGCACCGCGTAGGTGAAGGTGGGGTCGTAAAAATAGATCGGGTACGCGCCGTAGATGACCTTGAAGGTTTCTTCCGGGATCGCCGTTCCGTCCGGGAGCTCCGCAATCCGCCACTCCCCGTCCACTTGGGTCAGCGTCGCGGGAATGTTCTCCTTGGTTCCTTCCGGCAGCTGGGTGGCAACCCCATCCGCGTCGACGGAGTAGGACACGTCCAGTTCGTAGTTGAAGACGTTTTCGACGCCGGTCGGCACCACGCGCGCGGAGCGGAAGACGAGCACCCGCTGGTCCGGTTTCCAGGTGACCGACGACGCCTGCGTCAGGTACTGGCGTGCCACCGCGTAGTCGTCCTCGTAGCCGCTGCCGGCGAGATAGAAGTCCTCGATTACCGCTTCCGGGCTGGCCCCCGCACGCGGCGCGGTCGGAAAGAACACAGGAGCGTTTTTGGGGTTCCCCGCGCTCTCGTCCGTGCTTTTCCCCACCGGGCCCGAACGCGGGATCTGCGCGCACGAGGTCAGCAGGAACAGCAGCACCGCCAGCAGCGCTGCCGCGGCGCGCCTGGCCTTCCCTGTGGGACCGCTCATGAGCCCTCCTTCGTTCCGGTTCCCGCCGTGCCGGGGTCCGTCGCGCCGGGGCCGGACCCGTCGCCGGGGCCCTGGAACGCGCTGTCGGCGCGGGGGGCCGGCGAGTGGTCCAGCAGCAGCATGGTCCGCGCGCTCCCCCCGCTGTGAAGTCCGACGTCGACCGGCTCCAGCTGGAGGGGGGATTTCGTGATGGACTCACCCTGGCGCAACGGGAGGGTGAGGCGGAAGTTGGCACCGCTGCCCTTGCTGCCCCACGCCTGGAGCCAGCCATTATGGAGTTTTGTGTCCTCGGCGGCGATGGACAGTCCGAGGCCGCTGCCTCCGGTGGTGCGCGCACGCGCCGGATCGGCGCGCCAGAACCGGTCGAATACCCGTGCCGCTTCCGCGGGGGTCATGCCGATGCCATGGTCCCGGACGGCCACCGCAACGGCGTTGTCATTGGCGGCCACGGAGATGTTCACCGGGCGGCCTTCACCGTGCTCCAGGGCGTTCAGGATGAGGTTGCGCAGGATCCGGTCGATCCGGCGGTCATCCATGTCCACGATGATGCTGTCCGGCGGCGCGTTGAGGCTCACCACTGAACCGTACTCGGCAGCCACCGGGGCAACGCCCTCCATCACATGCGACACGAGCTGCCCGATATCGCCCGGTTCGGCGTCGAGCGTTGCCACGCCGGCGTCGAAGCGGGAGATCTCCAGCAGATCGGCCAGGAGGGACTGGAAACGCTCCACCTGGTTGTAGAGCAGTTCCGCGGAACGCTTGTTGATGGGATCGAAATCCTCGCGTGCGTCGTAGAGCACTTCTGCAGCCATCCGCACGGTGGTGAGCGGGGTCCGCAGCTCATGGGAGACGTCCGAGACGAACCGCTGCTGCATTTGGGACAGGGTGGCCAGCTGGGTGATCTGTTCCTGCAGGCTGGCGGCCATGTGATTGAAGGAGGCCCCGAGCCGGGCCACCTCGTCCTCGCCCTTGACCACCATGCGTTCCTGCAGTTGCCCCGCCGCGAGTTTCTCGGACACAACTGCCGCATGGCTGACCGGGCTGACGACGTTCCGGGTCACATACCAGGCCACGGCACCAATCAGCAGCGCCAGTACGGCGCCGCCGGCCAGCAGCACGTTCTGGATCTCGTCGAGCGTCTTTTGTGCCGTATTCAGGTCGTAAATTAAGTACAGCTCATAGACCGTGCCGTTGAAGGTGACCTTGTTGCCGACGGCTATCCCGGGCCGGTCTTCGGTGCCCACGGGGAACTCCGTGGAGGCCCAGAACTGCTCCTTGCCGGAATCCTGCACGGACTTGCGCAGTTCCGGCGGGATAACGCTGATGGTGAGCTGGTCCGAGGCCCGCGACTCGACCCAGCGGTTGCGGGGTTTGGTCTGCTCCGGCATCGCCTCAAAGACGTAGCGTCGCTGGATGACGGAGCCGCGGCCTTCGACCGCGTTCAGTGTGTCGTAAACGAGCGTGATGACGCTGGACTGATCGGTGACCTGGGCGCCGTCAAAGGTGTCCTGGACCTGCTTGACGTTGTAGCGCGTCTCCGACTCGGCCTGGACGAGCCGTTCCTGGAAGAGGTTGTGGGCGATCTGGTTCGACAGGTACGCGCCGACCACGGCGAAGGACGTGATCGCCAGCAGAAGCGTGGTCAGCACCGTTCGGAACTGCAATGACCGCCGCCATTTGCGGTGCAATGAGCGGAGCAGGTAGCGCAGGCCCGGGAGCAGGCCGGCGGCTCCGATCCGGACCAGCCTCGCCACTCGCACGCCTACAATCCGGGCGCGCTTCACCCAGAGCCGGGTGCGGAAGCGGGTGGCATGCCAGCGGGCGGCCGGACCGTTCCGGCGGGGGCCGGGTGCCGCCGTGCCGGGTTCGACCGTGCCGGGTTCGACGGCGGCGGGTTCCACGGCGTCGGGCGCGACCGTGCCGGGTTCGACCGTGCCGGGTTCCACGGCGTCGGGCGCGACCGTGCCGGGTTCGACGGCGTCGGGCGCGACCGTGCCGGGTTCGACGGCGTCGGGCGCGACGGCGTCGGGTTCGACGGCGTCGGGTTCGACGGCAGCGGGCGCCGCCTTGCCCGGCTCGCGGAGATCAACCGAAGTGCGGGCGGCGTTCTCGGCAGCGGCCCCGTCCACGGGGGCCCTCACCGGCCCCGGACCTCTTCCAAGGGGGCCGTCCGACGGTTCAGGACCCTGCTTTATAGCCGACACCACGGACCGTCAATACAACTTCGGGGGCTTCCGGGTCGCGTTCGATCTTCGACCTCAGCCGCTGGACGTGGACGTTGACCAGCCGCGTGTCGGCAGCGTGCCGGTAGCCCCAGACCTGCTCCAGGAGGAGTTCCCGGGTGAAGACCTGCCAGGGTTTACGGGCCAGGGCCACCAGCAGGTCGAATTCCAGCGGTGTCAGCGAAATGCGCTCGGTGCCCCGGCTGACGAGGTGTCCGGCAACGTCGATGGTGACATCGGCGATACGCAGCGTCTCCGGCGCCTTCTGGTCGCCGGGCCGGAGCCGGGCCCGGACCCGGGCGACGAGCTCGGCCGGTTTAAACGGCTTCGGCACGTAGTCATCGGCCCCGGACTCGAGGCCGCGGACCACATCGGAGGTGTCTGCCTTGGCGGTGAGCATCACGATCGGCACATCGGAGTCGGCACGGATCTGTCGGCAGACTTCAATGCCGTCCATGCCCGGGAGCATCAGATCCAGCAGCACGAGATCCGGCTTGGCGGAGCGGAACACGTCCATCGCCTGCGCGCCGTCAGCGCAGAAGACGGGCTCGAACCCGTCATTGCGCAACACAATACCGATCATCTCGGCCAGCGCCTCGTCATCGTCCACTACCAGAATGCGTGCCTTCATATGTATATATTCCCCTATTGAAATGGCTTTGTCGTATTCACCGGTGCCCGGGCATGGCGCCGACCGTGTCCGGAGCACTCCCGGTGCCGCCCGCGGGGGCGCTGTGACAAACTGCCGCCAGTACCGCATGCTGGCAGGAGCCCGCCAACCGGCCAGCAACCCAGGAGGATTCTGTGAGCACCCCAATCTACGAGCGTGCGCTCGGCGCTGACTTTGCCCGGTTGCAGCCGCAGCTGCAGGAGTACTTCGCGCTGGCTCCGGGTTCCGGCCGCTACGGCGTCGGCGAAGGAGTGTTCGAGGTGGTTGGCTGCCGGCAGAAGTGGCTCCGCCCGCTGCTGCGCCTGGCCAGCGGCGAGGAGTCCTTTTTCCCGGAGTACGGCGAGGGCGTCCGGTTCCGGATCGAGAACCACGCCCACGTGGACCCGTTCGGCCGCTCCAGCCTCACCGCCCGGCGCGAGATCTTTTTCCCGGACATTACCCGGTTGTTCCACGACACCACCAGCTTCGATGAATCCAGCACCCGCCACGGCCTGGTGGACTACGTCGGGCGTTACCGGCGGCTTGTCACGGACCTCAACCTCAGCGTCACCGCCGGGGGCAGGCTCCGGGGAGTGTCAGAGGCCTCGCGTCTCTTCCTGGGACCGCTGCGGATTCCCCTGCCGGCCGCCCTGGACGCCAAGGCCTACGCCGAACAGTGGTGGTCGCCGGACGAGGGCGCGGCAGGAAAGCACAGGATCCAGGTGAAGGTGATCCAGCCGCAGCTGGGGCTGGTCCTGGTCTATGCCGGGCACTTCGACTATCGGCTGGAACCGTACCCCGGCGGCCTGTCGGCCCCGGGGTACCTTCCGGACCGCGCCAGGCCGGACCGCTGGGAAGGGCGCAGCTAAGGCGGTGCCGCCCCTGCCCTAGCCAAGCGCGAGCTGGTTGAGGCCGTCGGCGACCTGGGTCAGCCGCGTCAGCACAGCCGTCGCGGACGACGGCGAATGGCCGGCCAGCCCGCCCGAGGGCGTGACCCGCAGGGCACTGAGGGTCGAGGCCGGCAGGCCCAGTTGGCGCCAGGGCCGCCAGACGGTCTCCACGACGTCGGCGACGCGGGGCGGCGCAGCAGTGACGTCGGAGACATCGACAGCACCGGCCCACAGCCGTTTGCCCGCCTCCACCGCGCCGGCGAGGGTTTCCCACTGGCGCGAGGTCAGCGCGCGCAGGGGCACGGCGATCCCGTCCGCCCCGGCCGCCAGGATCCGGTCGAAGGGCGCCTCGACTTCCGGGACGGCGACCACCACCTCGACGGCGCCGGCCGCCCGCAGGGCATCGATGACCAGCTGCCACGCATCGGTGGCTTCCCTGCCCGGCACGGAGCGCAGGGTCCGGTAGCCGCTGGACGTGGGAATGGTGCCGGCCAGCACCGAGGCGATCTCCGGCTCGTCGATCTGGACCACGATGCGGGCCCCGGGGGCCGCGGCAGCGACGCGGCTGAGGTAGCCGCCGGCACCCGCCGCCAGGGAGGCCGCGAGGTCGCGCCGGGCACCGTGGTCGATCAGGGCACGCTCGCCGTTGTGCAGATGCAGGCCCGCGGCGAGACTGAGCGGGCCCCGGAGCTGGACTTTGATGTCCAGCGCCGGGGTGTCCTCGGCGCCGATCACGTCTGCGAGGATGTTGATGTCGGTGGACAGTGCCGAGCGTGCCCGCCTGAAGTCCTTGCCGGGCCGGTCCACGATCCGCCAGCCGTAGGGCTGCACGTCCACGGAGAGGTCCACCAGCAGGGAAGCGGTCCGGCCCAGCGCATCGGAACCGACGCCCCGGTCCGGCAGTTCCGCAAGGAAGGGCAGGTGCGGGCTGCCAAGCTCACCACGGATGATGCGCGCGGCCTCAACCGGGTCCTCGCCGGGCCAGGGGCCCAGTGCGGTGGCGGTAACCTGCTCCGGCTGCGCTGTCTGAGGTGCGGCCACGGCTAGGCGGTGGCGGAGATGGTCGGGCCGGCGGGGCCGGTTGCTTCACCGGCGGGCCGGGGGCGCAAGGACTGCGTGGCCGGGTGATCGGCGGCCAGTGCCGCCTCGTGGCCTTCGGCGATGGCTTCGTGGTGCCGGATGACCTCGCCGATGATGAAATTGAGGAACTTCTCAGCAAAGGCCGGGTCCAGGTGGGCCTCGGCAGCGAGGCGCCGCAGCCGTGCGATCTGCGCCGTCTCCCTGCCCGGGTCTCCAGCGGGAAGCTTGTGGGTGGCTTTCAGGAATCCGACCTTCTGGGTCGCCTTGAAGCGCTCGGCCAGCAGGTAGACAAGGGTGGCATCGATGTTGTCGATGCTGGAGCGGATCGACAACAGCTCCGCCATCACCGCGGGGTCCACCTGACCGGCCAGCGAACTGGCCTCGGGGTCATAGGAATCGGCTTCAGGATGAGTCTGGTTCTGCTCGGTCATTGACCCAGTCTAGGGGCACCTGCGCTAATCACTTCTGCTGTTAAGCGCCGCCTGGGCGGCTGCCCGGGGAACCTTCCTGTGCCCTTTCCCTACCTGCACAAAGGGACATGCCCACCGTTCGCAGCGAACGGCGGGCATGTCCCTTCAGGCAGTTGCCGGAGCGGCCTAGCCGTGAAGGACGGCGCGGAATTCCTCGCGGCGCCGGGCCTGCTCGTCCGGATCCGGTACCGGCAGGGAGGCAATGAGCTTCTTCGTGTACTCGTGCTGCGGGTTGCCCATCACTTGGTTACCGAGGCCCTGTTCCACCATTTTGCCCTTGTAGAGCACCCCGACCCAGTGGGACAGGATATCCACGACAGCGAGGTCGTGGCTGATGAACAGTGCGGCGAAGCCGAATTCGGCCTGGATGTCCTTGAACAGCTCCAGCACCACGGCCTGCACCGACACGTCCAGGGCCGACGTCGGCTCGTCGGCGATCAGCAGCTTCGGGTTCAGGATGAGCGCCCGTGCGAGCGAGGCGCGCTGCCGCTGACCGCCGGAGAGCTCATGCGGGAACCGGTCGGCGTAAGCTGCCGGCAGCTGGACGGCTTCCAGCAGTTCCCGGGTACGTTGCCGGGCCTGGGCCGGGGTCGGGTTGGTGTGGATGATCAGGGGTTCGGCAATGCAGTCCCCGATGGTCAGCTGCGGGTTGAAGGACGCGGCCGGGTCCTGGAACACGAACCCGATCTCCTTGCGCAGCGGCTTGAACGTGCGCTCCTTCAGGTTGAGCATCTCGTAGCCCAGGACTTTCAGGCTGCCGCCGGTGGTCCGGTTGAGTCCGGCGATGGCCCGCCCGATCGTCGTCTTGCCGGAGCCGGACTCCCCCACGAGGCCGAAGACCTCCCCCTCGGACAGGGTGAAGTTGACCCCGTCCACGGCTTTGAAAGCGGGGCTTCCCAGCCGGCCGGGGTATTCGATGGTCAGGTTCTTGGCCTCGACCAGCACCTTGCCGCCCTGGTGGGCGCGCTCGGTCATGCCGGCCGAGGCGGAGTTCCGGCCCAGGTGCGGGACCGCGGCCAAAAGCTTCTTGGTGTAATCCTGCTTCGGCTCGGCGAACAGCACCCGCGAGGACGCCTCTTCGACGACGTCGCCCCGGTACATCACGACGACACGGTCGGCGAGGTCCGCCACGACACCCATGTTGTGCGTGATGAGCACGATCGAGGTGCCGTACTGGTCCCGGAGATCCCGCAGGAGTTCGAGGATTTCGGCCTGCACCGTGACGTCCAGGGCAGTGGTCGGCTCGTCGGCCACGATGAGCCCCGGGTTAAGAGCCAGTGCCGCGGCGATGACGACGCGCTGTTTCTGCCCGCCGGAGAACTGGTGCGGATAGTAGTTGACGCGGGTTTCCGGGTCTGGGATGCCCACCTTGCGGAGCGCTTCGATGGCGCGGGTCTTGGCTTCCTTGGCGCTGACCCGCGCACCTCCCCCGTGGCCGGCATGGGAGCGGATGCCTTCGGCGATCTGCCAGCCGACCGTGAAGACCGGGTTCAGGGCGGTGGACGGTTCCTGGAAGACCATGGCCACGTCCCGGCCCCGGATCTCCCGGAGCTTCGCCGGGCTGACGCTGATGACGTTGCTGCCGTTGATCAGCACCGCGCCGGAGCTGATAGCGGTTTCCGGCAGCAGGCCAAGGATGGTCTTGGCGGTGACGGTCTTCCCGGAGCCTGATTCGCCCACGATCGCCACGACCTCGCCGGGGTTGACCTGCAGGCTGACGTCCTTGACGGCGTACACGTCACCGGCGTCGGTGGCGAAGGTGACCTTGAGGTGGTCGATGTCGAGGACCGGGCCGGCGCCTGTGCCGGGCTTGTCGATGTTGATGGTCATGAACTTCTCACTTCTGCGTCGAGTGCAGCCTGGGCGCCGGTGGTGGAATCCGGGCCGCCCTTGCCGGAGACAGCCTTCTTGCGGCCCCGCAGGCGGGGGTCGTTGAGGTCGTTGATGCTCTCGCCGACCAGGGTCAGCCCGAGGACGGTCAGCACAATGGCAAGGCCGGGGTACACGCCGGTCCACCAGATACCGGATGTGGTGTCCGCGAGGGCCTTGTTGAGGTCGAAGCCCCACTCCGCGGCCGACGTCGGCTCAATGCCGAAGCCCAGGAAGCCCAGGCCGGCGAGGGTGAGGATGGCCTCGGAGGCGTTGAGGGTGAAGATCAGGGGCAGGGTGCGGGTGGCGTTCTTGAAGACATGGAGGCGCATGATCCGGATGTTGGAGGCGCCCACAACCTTCGCCGATTCCACGAACGGTTCGGCCTTGAGCCGGATGGTCTCGGCCCGGATGACACGGAAGTACTGCGGGATGAAGACGACCGTGATGGAAATCGCCGCCGCGAGGATGCCGCCCCAGAGGCTGGACCGGCCACCGCTGATGGCAATCGCCATGACGATGGCCACGAGCAGGGGCGGGAAGGCGTAGATGGCGTCCGCAATCACCACGAGGGTCCGGTCCAGCCCGCCGCCGATATAGCCGCTGACCAGGCCCAGGATCACACCGATGAAGATCGACATGACCACGGCCACAACAATCACGAGGACAGCCGTCTGGGCCCCCCACACGACCCGGGAGAAGACGTCATAGCTGCCGACGGTGGTGCCCCAGAGATGTTTCCCGCCCGGTGGCTGCTGCGACGGGAAGTTGCCTTCCGCGTCAGAAATCTGGGAGAAGCCGAAGGGCGCGATCAAGGGCGCGAAGATCGCGGTCAGCAGGAAGAGCGCGGTCAGGACGAGCCCTCCCACGAGCATGCCCCGCTGCAGTCCGACGCTCTTGTTGAACTGCGAGATGATCGGCAGGCGCCGGAACCAAGGTCCTCGGGGGTCCTTGACGGGTTCATTGACAGCAGTGGTGCTCATATCAGTACCTCACGCGGGGGTCGATCAGCGCGGCGACAATGTCCACGAAGAAGTTGGTCACGGCCACGATCACGGCAAGGAGGACCACGATGCCTTGGACAGCCACGAAGTCGCGGGCTGTCAGGTAGGTCGCGAGCTGGAAGCCCAGGCCTTTCCATTCGAACGTTGTCTCGGTCAGCACCGCGCCGCCCAGCAGCACGGCGATCTGGAGCCCCATCACGGTGATGATGGGAATGAGGGCCGGTTTGTAGGCGTGCTTGGTGAGGAGACGGTATTCGCTGACACCGCGGGAGCGGCCGGCCTCGACGTAGTCCTTGCCGAGCGTGCCGATCACGTTGGTCCGGACCAGGCGCAGGAAGATGCCGGCGGTCAGCAGGCCGAGGGCGAGGGCAGGCAGGATGGCATGTGCCATGACGTCGGCCAGGGCTGCCATGTTGCCGCTGCGGATGGCGTCCAGCCAGTAAATACCCGTGGGGGCCTCAAGCGAGGTCAGGGCGAGCTCGGTGGCGGGCGTCGCGCGTCCGGCGACCGGCAGCCAGCCCAGCCAGACCGAAAAGGTCAGCTTGAACAGCAGGCCCGAGAAGAAGACCGGCGTGGCGTAGCAGAGGATCGCGAAGACGCGCAGGCCGGCGTCCGGGCCCTTGTCGCGCCGGTGTGCGGCGATCAGTCCCAGCGGGATGCCCACAACCAGGGCGACCAGCAGGGCGTTGATGGTCAGTTCCAGGGTGGCTGCGCCATATGTGACGAGCATCTCCGCGACCGGGCGGTTGTCAGAAAGGGTGGTACCGAAGTTGCCCGTAAGGAGCTGGGACAGGTACTCGAAGTACTGCACGAATATGGGCCGGTCGTAGCCGGCCGCGGTGATTCTCTCCGCGAGCTGTTCTGGCGGGAGCCTGCCGCCCAGGGCGGCGGTAATCGGATCGCCGGTGGTGCGCATCAGGAAGAACACCATGGTGACCAGGATGAGGATGGTCGGGAAAATCAGGAAGAACCGGATGAAGATGTATCGGCCCAGTCCCCCGCCGGTCGATTTCTTCTTCATCGGCAGGAGGCCTTCGCCGTCGGTTGGCGGCGCCTCGATAAGTGTTGTCATTGGTACCTAAATGTGTGTTCCGCGAACCTTGTGGGCCACGGAATCGGTTGTCCTGTATCAGCACCAGAGGCGGGACGCCGTGAGGGCGCCCCGCCTCGTTGGCTGGTCAGAACCGGATGGGGATTGACCTACTTGGAGATAACACCAAGGCGGGTCTTGAAGGAAGCATCCAGAGTCTGGTCAACGCCCTTGACGTCCTTGCCGGCGACCATCAGCTGGGCGCCCTGCAGCAGCGGCAGCGTGGACAGGTCCTTGGCGACGGCGGTCTGGGCCTCGCCCAGGACCTTTTCACGCTCGGCCTTGTCGACGGTGGTCAGCTGCTTGTTGATCAGGTCCGTGACAGCCGGGTTTTCGTAGTGGTTCTTCAGGAAGTTGCCGGGGACGAAGAACGGCGTGAGGTAGTTGTCGGCGTCGGAGTAATCCGGGAACCAGCCGAGCTGGTAGACCGGGTAGACGTCCTTGGTGCGGTCCTTGTTGTACGTGACCCACTCGGTGGACTGCAGCTCAACCTTGAACAGGCCCGACTTCTCCAGCTGTTCCTTGACCATGGCGTACTCGTCGCCCGAAGACTTGCCGTAGTGGTCCGGGTTGTACTGGAGCTTGATGGTGACCGGCGCGGTGACTCCGGCGTCAGCGAAGACCTGCTTGGCCTTGTCGAGGCTGGGCTTGCCGCTTCCGTCGCCGTACATTTCCTTGAGCGGCTGGATGGCACCGACGAAGCCGTCAGGAACGACGGAGTAGGCCGGCACGTACGTGTCCTTGTAGACCTGGCTGGCGATCGCGTCGCGGTCGACGACGTGTGCCATGGCCTGCCGGACGGCAAGAGCCTTCGCGGGATCGGCGTCGGCGCTCTTGGCGCCGAACGGCATGGTGTCGAAGTTGAACACGATGTAGCGCAACTCGCCGCCCGGACCCTTGTGGACCTTGACCTTGGAGTCCTTTTCGAGGTCCGCGGCGTCGGTGGCCGTCAGGCTGCGGCCCGCGACGTCGATGTTGCCCTGCTGGACGTCCAGCTTGAGGTTGTTCGAATCGGCGTAGTACTTGATCGTGGCGCCGCCGTTGGCCGGCTTGCCCAGCAGGCCCTGGTAGTCCGGGTTGACTTTGAGGCCGACGAGCTCGTTCTTCTTGTAGCTCTCGATCGTGTAGGGGCCTGCGAAGGGCTTGCCCTTGACGATTTCGTCGTCGGTCATCAGCTTGTCCGCCGGGAAGACCTCTTCGTCGATGATCGGCCCGGCGTTGGCTGCGAGGACGCCCGGGAAGACCTGGTCATTGCCGGCCTTGAGCTTGAAGACCACCGTGGTGTCGTCCTTGACGGTGACCGAGTCGAGGTTGCCCAGTAGCGAGGCCGGGCCGTTGTCATCCGCGATGCTGACCACGCGGTCGATCGAGAACTTCACGTCGGAGGACGTCAGTGCGTGGCCATTGGCGAACTTGAGGCCGGGCTTGAGCTTGACGGTGTATTCGGTGGGGCTCGTGAAGGAAGCCGACTCGGCAATGTCCGGAGTGGAGTCAGCAGTGCCTGGCTTGGAGTTGAGCAGGAACGGATAGATCTGGTTCATCACCATAAAAGAACCGGCGTCGTACGAGCCGGCCGGGTCGAGGGTAACAACCTTGTCGGTTGTGCCGTACGTAATGGTGCCTCCGCCGGCCGCGCTGCCGGACGCCGTTCCGCCGCCGGAAGGTCCGGTGCAGGCGGTCAGTGCGAAGGCGGATACCCCGGCGAGCGCGATGGCGCTCTGCAGGGCCTTTTTGTTCATTGCCATCTGTGAACTTTCTGTTCGATGAGTACTGGTGCTCGCCCTGACGTACTTGAGACGACTCGGAGGGCGGCACGCTGTCCTGATCCCTCGATTCAACCAGACGACCAACAGGTGAATCGTTACATCTTGTGAGATGAGACACAAAATTTACACGAACGGGCGGAACTCATCATTATCTTCTGGAATCCCGCGTGAATTTCGGCAGAGTGCCGGGGGCTGCCGCGCGGCTCAGGCACTGCGCGGCCCAGGCGCTGCGAACCGACGAAAAGAGGCCGCGCACCAGCGGTGCGCGGCCTCTTTCGATGGGCCATGGGATGGCCTGCGGCGGTGTCATCCGATAACGGGTGGCCTAGAGGGCCGCCCGCTGCAGCGAACGCGCCGCGTCGATGGTGGCCTGGCCCAGCACCCGGCTGCCCTGGTACAGCACCACGGTCTGGCCGGGGGCCACCCCGCGCAGGGGCTCCGTCAGGGTGACGACAAGGCTGCCGGACTCCATATGCGCCGTGGCGGGTACGGGGTCACCGTGTGCCCGGACCTGGGCATAGCAGTCGAATTCCTCGCCGGTGTGTACCTCGGCGATGGGCAGCCCCGCCCAGGAGACCTTGATGCCGCGGATCTCGTCGATGGCCAGGAGCGCCTCGGGCCCCACCACCACCTTGTTTTCCTTGGGGCGGATTTCCAGCACAAAGCGCGGCTTGCCGTCGGCGGCCGGGGTGCCGAGCTTCAAACCGCGGCGCTGGCCGACCGTGAACGCATTGGCCCCGGGGTGCTCGCCCACCTTGGCACCGGACTCGTCCACAATGTCGCCGGTGGTCATCTCGATCTTCTCGGCCAGCCATCCGGCGGTGTCGCCGTCGGGGATGAAGCAGATGTCATGGCTGTCCGGCTTGTTGGCCACGGACAGGCCGCGGCGCTCCGCTTCGGCGCGGACCTCGGCCTTGGACGGCGTATCCGCGAGCGGGAACATCGAGTGCTTGAGCTGTTCGTGCGTGAGGACACCCAGGACATAGCTCTGGTCCTTGGCCCAGTCCGCGGCGCGGTGCAGCTCGGGGTTGCCCTCGGCATCGTTGATGACCTTGGCATAGTGGCCGGTGCAGACGGCGTCGAACCCCAGGGCGATCGCCTTCTCCAGCAGCGCGGCGAACTTGATCCGTTCGTTGCAGCGCATGCACGGGTTCGGCGTGCGCCCCGCGGCGTATTCATCGATGAAGTCCTGGACCACGTCCTCCTTGAAGCGCTCCGAGAAGTCCCACACGTAGTAGGGAATCCCGAGCACGTCGCAGGCCCGCCAGGCGTCGCGGGAATCCTCGATGGTGCAGCAGCCTCGGCTGCCGGTGCGCAGGGTTCCGGGCATCCTGGACAGCGCCAGGTGGACCCCGACGACGTCGTGTCCCGCCTCGACGGCGCGGGCTGCGGCAACGGCGGAATCGACGCCGCCACTCATGGCTGCAAGAACTCGCATACTGACTTTCTCTGGGGTTCAGGGGGTTGTTGCCGGCCCGGGCGGCTGCTGGACGCAGAAATAGCACAATGCCGGCCGACCCATTCTATCGCCACGCCGAATCCTCACCCAAAAGGCCTTGACGGCCCTCCGGCGTGATTCTAAAGTCAAAAGTGACAGTTTTAGATACCATTCCCGCGACAGGCGGCCCCGGGCGTGCCGGCGGCCGCAGGAATCGAGCACACTGTGGCCTCCTCCGAAAACATCGTGATCGTGGGCGGCGGCCTCGCCGGCGCCACCGCGGCCAAGACCCTCCGCGCGGAAGGTCACGGCGGGCCGGTGATCCTGCTGGCGGAGGAGCGGCACCACCCTTACCTGCGACCGCCGCTGTCCAAGGACTACCTCCTAGCCAAAGTCGACGACGACGCCCTGCCCGTCGTGCCGGCGGACTGGTACGCGGAGAACGGGGTGGACCTGCGGCTGGGCGCCGCCGTCACGCGGATTGATCCGGCAGCCCGCTGCGTGATTCTTCCGGACGGCCGCACGCTGGGCTACTCCTCGCTGCTGCTGGCCACCGGGGCACGTCCCCGGCACATTCCGCTGCCCGGCAGCGACCTGGAGGGGGTCAGCACGTTCCGCACCGTGGAGGACAGCCGCCGGCTGCGCGCTGCCCTGGCCGACGGCGGCCTCAACGTCGTGATGATCGGTTCGGGCTGGATCGGGATGGAGTTGGCCGCGGCGGCGAGCGCCTACGGGAATTCCGTCACGCTGCTGGGGCTGGAGGAGGTGCCGCTCAGTGCGGCGATCGGGCCGGAACTGGGCGGCTTCTTCCGTTCGCTGCACGAAGCGAACGGCGTCCGCTTCCGGCTTCCCGCCTCGGCCGCCGGGATCAGCGGCCAGTCGGGCCGGGTCACCGGCGTGGTCACGGATGCCGGGGACGTCCTGCCCGCGGACCTGGTGATCATTGCCGTGGGGGTGGTTCCCGAGGTGTCGCTCGCCGAGGCGGCGGGGATCGCGCTGGAGAACGGCATCCTCGCTGATGCCTCGCTGCGGACCTCAGTGCCCGGAATCTTTGCCGCCGGGGACGTCGCGAACGCCCTGCACCCCTTCACCGGCCAGCACCACCGCAGCGAACACTGGTCCAATGCCCTCAACGGCGGCAAAGTGGCGGCCAGGGCGATGCTCGGGCGGGACGCCTCCCTGGACACGGTCCCCTACTTCTACACCGACCAGTTCGACGTCAGCATGGAGTACTCCGGCTTCCCGGCACTCGTCTCGGGGCCGCCCACCATCCGGGGTTCGCTCGAGGGCAAGGAGTTCCTCGCCTTCTGGCAGCGCGATGGCCGGGTGGTGGCTGGCATGAGCGTGAACTGGCCTCGCTCCGGCAAGCCGCAAAAGCTGATCAAGCAGCTCATCTCGGCGAAAACCGCCGTGAGCCCTGCCGCCCTGGCCGATCCGGACATCCCGCTCGACGGGCTCCTGCCGCACGCCTAGTCCGTGGCGGCGGCCTGTCGGGCGACGGTGCCCGCGGTCTGGATGCTGGACTCGTGGCCGGCCATGCCGGCCTGCCGCGCGCGGGCGTAGGCCCCGGGCAGTGCCGCCAGCAGCGCGTCGACGTCGGCCTCGGTGGAGGAATGACCCAGGCTGAACCGCTGGGCGCCGCGGGCCGTGTCCTCATCCAGTCCCATGGCCAGCAGCACGTGGGACGGCCGGGGGACCCCGGCCGTGCAGGCCGACCCGGTGGAGGATTCGATCCCGGCCAGATCGAGCAGGAACAACAGTGAGTCGCCTTCGCATCCGGGGAAGGTGAAGTGGGCGTTGCCCGGCAGCCGCCCGTGGCCTGGGGTCCCGCGCAGCACAGCGTCGGGCACCGCTGCCAGGACGCCGTCGATCAGCCGGTCCCGGAGGGCCGCAATGCGTGCCGCTTCCTTCGGAAGGTTGGCGGCCACGGCTTCCGCCGCCGCGGCAAAGGCTGCAATGGAGGCGGTGTCCAGGGTCCCGGAGCGGACGTCCCGTTCCTGTCCCCCGCCGTGCTGCACCGGGGTCAGCTTCACTGCCCGGCCCAACATCAGCGCCCCGACGCCGACCGGGCCGCCGATCTTGTGCCCCGAGATGGACATGGCGTCCAGCCCGGAGGCGCGGAAATCCACAGGCACGGAGCCGAAGGCCTGGACGGCGTCCGAGTGGACCGGAACGCCGGCCCGGTGCGCCAGCTCGACGATCTCCGCCACGGGCTGGATGCTGCCGACTTCGTTGTTGGCCCACATCACCGTGACCAGGGCGATCGAGGCGGGGTCCCGGGACAGCTCGGCCGCCAGCACGGCCAGGTCCACGACGCCGTCCGCATCCACCGGCAGCCAAGTCACCTCGGCGCCCTCGTGCCGCTCGAGCCATTCGACGGTGTCCAGCACGGCGTGGTGCTCGACGGCGGAGCACAGGATCCGCGTGCGCTGCGGGTTCCCGGCGTGCCGGGCCCAGTACAGGCCTTTCACGGCCAGGTTGTCGGCTTCGGTTCCGCCCGAGGTAAAGATGACTTCGGAGGGGTGCGCCCCGGCCGCGGCAGCCAGCACCTCGCGGGCATCCTCGACGGCGCGGCGGGCGCGGCGGCCCGATCCGTGGAGTGAGGACGGGTTGCCGGTGCGGGCCAGCTCACGGGTCAGCGCCGCCAAGGCCTCCGGGGCCAGGGTGGTGGTGGCGGCATGGTCAAGGTATACGGGCACAGGCCAATTCTACCCGCGGTCCCGGCACGGCCCTGGTGTACATTCGAGCGGTGAAAGCGTCCGTGTACCTCGTCCTGGCCACACTCTTCTGGTCCGGGAATTTCATTGTCGCCCAGGCCGCCGTCGCCTCAATGACGCCCCTGGACCTGACGTTCTGGCGCTGGACGCTGGCCGCCGTACCGCTGGTGCTGCTGGCCCACTTCGTGGAGAAGCCGGACTGGCGCGCGGTGCTGCGCCGCTGGCCGGTGCTCCTCCTTCTCAGCGTGCTGGGCATGAGCGGCTACACGCTTTTGCTGTACGGCGCCCTCGGCCACACCTCGGCAATGAACGCGTCGCTGATCACGGCGGCCAACCCGGCTCTGATCGTTGTGCTGGCGATGGTCCTGACCGGCGAGAAGACCACGCGGCGCGGCTGGTTCGGCATCACCCTCGGCCTTCTTGGCGTCCTGCTGGTGTTGACCCGGGGCGAGCTGCAGCGGGTAGTCAGCCTGTCCCTGAATATCGGTGAAGTCATGATGATCGGGGCGATCCTCGTCTGGGGCTGCTACACGATCATCGCCCGCAGGCTGGACGTGCCGGCCATAACGGCCACCGCGACGCAGGTGGTGATCGCCGGCGTGACGCTGGCGCCCTTGGCCGTCGCCGCGAACGTGCAGCTTCCCGAGACGCCGGCCGAGGCGTGGTCTCTGGCCTACATCGTGGTCTTCCCGTCCCTGGGCGCCTACCTCCTGTGGAACCTTGCCCTGAAGACCACAGCGCCGGGTACCGCCGGGAACTACCTCAACCTGATTGTGGTCTTCACGGCGGTGATCACAGTGGTGCTGGGGACGCCGCTCACCATCGTTCAGATCATGGGCGGCCTGTTGGTAATCGCAGGGGTGCTGCTGACCGGGACGAAGGGGCGGTCAAAGTCCCCGGCGCCCGCCGTCCCGACGCCGGCCTCCGACCCCGCCCCGACGGGCCGCCACACACCCTAAGGCCGGATCCGGGCGCAGCACTGCGCCGGCTGCGCGGCGCCCTGGGCGCGAAGCTCGTCGATGGCGAGAGCCTGCACCCGGTCCGGATCGACTCCGCACCCCGCCGCGGCCCCTCCCAGAAACGCGCCGTTCATGGCACAGACCACATCGGTGTGGCCCTCGGCGATCCGGTGGAAAGGACAGTTGAGCAGCACCAGGCCGCCCTCGCCGTCGTCCTCCGGACGGTAGCCCTCCGCCGCGAGGAACCCGGCAAAGTCGGTGCCCGCCGCTGCCGCCCGGGCATCGTCCTGTTCCGTCAAGTCGGCCCTGGCATGGGCTGCCGCCACCCCCCTGGCGTAGGCGGTCCGCACCAGCGCTTCGCGGGCGGAACCGCCGTCGGCCGCCGACTCCTCGATGGCCGCGACCATCAGTTCGGCGGCCAGGTCGTAGTTACGGTCCGGCACCGACGCAGCAACTTCCCGGACGGCGGCCAGATACAGCTTTGCCGGCCGGCCCGACCCGGGCCCGCCCCTGCCCCCAAGCTTCCGGAATTCCACGGCCAGGAGCCCGTCCTGCACCAGCCGGTCCAGCTGGAAGGACGCCGTGCTCCGGGGCAGGCCGAGGGCTCCGGCGGCGTCGTCGCGACTGACGGCACGCCCGGCCGAGGCGACGAAATCGAACAGCTTCCGGCGGCTTTCGTCCCGCAGGGACGCGACGGCCGCAATCCTGCGGTTCCAAGGGGATCGGATCATGAAATCAGCCTAGCTCTAAAAACAAGATTCATTGCTTAATCGCTGGTTCCATTCTAAAATCAAGTCATCCACTTTTAGAAGGAGTCGTGATGAAATCCTCTGCATCCATCGCCGCGCCCGCCCGCCCACTGGCCGCGGCTCCCGAGCGGCAGGCCTTCCTGCTGCTCCGGACGGTGTTCACCGTTGCGCCGGTAGTCTTCGGCCTCGACAAGTTCACGAACCTGCTCACCGACTGGACCATGTATCTGGCTCCCGTGGTCACCGATGTTGTGCCGGTGCCTGCCCAGACCATCATGTACATCGTTGGCGTCGTGGAGATCGCCGCCGGCCTGGCGGTTGCGCTGAAACCGCGCTTCGGCTCGCTGCTCGTGGCGGTGTGGCTCCTCGGAATCATCGTCAACCTGATCGTCCTGGGCGACTTCTACGACGTCGCCCTGCGGGACTTCGGACTGCTGGTCGGGGCGCTGGCGCTGAACCGGCTTTCGCCAAAGCTCTCGACCACGCGTCGGGACTGAAGGGTTCCGCCCCCGGCCCCGGGCCGGGTCGCAACCGGCAGCACTTCCCGACGGAGGACTCAGGCCGACGGCGGAACGACGGCGATCCGCGCTTCGGCGTCGGCCCGTGCCGCAGCCAGCGTCCGGGCGTCGGGGCACGAAACGGACAGGTACACAGAGGAGCCCGCTTTGCTGAACAACCGGGCGTAGATAGCGGTGGCCCTGGCGCCGGCCCGCTCCCCGCCCGTTAACACCAGCACCTCGACGCGCGGAGCGGGCTCGCCGGGCTCGCCACCCCAGCGCAGTGTCGCCGGCTTCAGATACCCGGGAAGGATGCTGGCATCCAGGTACTGGAAGAGCGCCTCGGTGGACGCCCTGTCGTTCCCGGTGACGGCGAGGGCTGACTGGTTCGTCCGTACCTTTGCCGATGCCACACAGCCGTCCTCTTTGACGTACCGGTTCGCGCCGGCCACGTTCTCCCCGCCGGGCTTCCATCCCCGCACCTCCCGCAACCCGTCGGACAGCTGGATGGGCACGCCGGCCGCCAGCGTTTCTCCGGCAGTGAAGGGCATGTCCTTCGCGGCGACGGCAGCGGCGTCATATCCGGGTGTGACGGTGGGGGTGGCGAGGGTCGGAGTCGCTGGTACCGCCTTGGGCGCTGCGGGGTCCGGAATGCCGACGCTGCAGCCGGCCAGCGCCGTCGCCACTGTGAGCGCCAGGAATGCGCGGCTCCCCCGGCGCACAGACCGCGCGCGGTGCGAACCGGCCCCTGCGGCCGCCGTCGCCGTCATCTCTGCTTCCCGCCTGCTTCCCATGCCTTGCCCCGATTCCGCTACGCCGGTTCGTTTTCCCGCCCGAGCCTCCGCACGATTCTAGACTCCCCCGGATCCGCGCCGCGGAAGGCCCGTCCGGAGTCCTGCCCGCGGCTACGCCAGAACGCGGATCGCCCCGGGAACCACTTCGATGGTGAGGGGCAGCGGGCCGATCCGCTCCCCGTCGGCGTAGGCCACCACGTTGTCGGCGGACAGCTCCACTTTGCGGACCCGCCGGATATGTACGGCCGGATGCCCGAGGTGGCCGCCGGAAAAGACCCTCGGAAAGACCTTCAGCAGGCCTGTCCGGGAGAGCGGGCCGACGATGAATAGGTCCAGGTAGCCGTCGTCGAGCACCGCGTCGGGCGTGACCTTCATTCCGCCGCCAATCGATTGCCCGTTGGCGACGGAGATCAGCATGGCGCCCTGCCGCCAGGTCCCGCCGTCGGCCGTGACGGTGTAGTTGATGGCCCGGAACGAGGCGAGTTCGCGGAGCATGGCCAGGTGGTAGCGCGCTTTGCCGCGGGGCCACCGCCAGGCGTTGGCCCGTTCATTGACGGCCGCGTCGAACCCGGCGGACACCACACCGGCGAACCAGCGGGACGTCCGGTCGGAGGACGCCCGTCCCGCGTCGATCATTCGCCCGCCGGTGGCCAGGGCGGCGAGCACGGCCGCACAGGCGCCGGGGATGTCGTGGGCCGGCACCTCCAGTGCGCGCGCCGTGTCGTTTCCGGTGCCTGTGGGGACGATCCCCAGCGGGACCGCACCGAAGGGCATGCCCGATCCGGCCAGCGCATTGACGCCGAGGTGGACCATGCCGTCACCGCCCACCATCACGAGGGCATCCACGCCGGAGGCCAGCGCCTTTTCCACGGACGCCGCCAGCGCATCGTAGCTGTCCTCACACAGGAGCAGGACGTCGGCCCCGGCGGCCCGGAAGTACGCGGCTACTTCGTTGCCGGCATGCAACCCGCGGCCAAAGGATGCCCGCGGGTTGACGGCAACGGCGATGTTCATGCGCTGAATTATGCCAGCCGTCGGGAACCTTCCGTGCCGGTACGCTCGTTCTCCCCCTAGCCGGTTAAACTGGCCAGGCCGGACGTCCAGGATGGGCTGGCACCATCGACGCAAAGGATTCTTGCTTGACGCAGGGCAACAGCTCGCATTACCAGGTCCTTCGGATCCCCGTGACGGCGACGGACAAGGAAATCAAAGTGGCCTACCGCAAGGCCGCCCGCACCGCGCACCCTGACCACGGCGGGGACCCGGCCGCTTTCCGGCGCGTCACCCTCGCCTACGAGACGCTGATCGACGCCAAGAGCCGGGCCGACTACGACCGTTCCTACGGCAGCGGCACTGACTTTTCCAGCCGCACCGCCCCGGCCGAGGAAGGTGCCCACTTCGACGCACCGGCCGCCGGCAGCCGGGCCTCCGCGCATGTCCGCCGGCCCAACACACCGCGCAACACCGCCGCGGACGCCCCGGTCTACGTCCCGTCCTTCGAGGAGGTGGCTGCCGGCGGCGGAGTGCCGCTGATCCCACGGGACCTGGCGGGCCTGCAGGTCCACGGGCTGCCCCGCAAGCGGGGCATCTTCGGCGCGGAGGCAAGGATCCAGCGGGAAATGCGCACCGTGCAGCTCATCAGCCGCCAGGTGCTCCCCGCCATCCCGGCCGCCCGGCTCATCAACGGGCTGCAGTCCCCGGCGGACAACAGCCACATCGACCACGTGGTGCTCTCCGGCTACCGCATGGCGGTCATCGGCTCCATGCTGCTGCCGCCCGGCGCCTACGCCTGGAACGGCAGTGCCCTGACCCACGGCGGACGGTCCATCGCCCCTCCCCAGCTGGCCCACGTGGTGCGCCGGATGCAGGACATCTTTCCGGAGCTCAACGTCACCGGCTGGACCGTGGTCCACAGCACCGATGGCAACCTGCACGAACCGGTGATCGACCGGCACCGCCGCCCCCCGGGCCGGGACGACGGCCACGAAACCGTCCAGGTGGTCAACGCCGCCGGGCTGGCCCGCGGACTCAAGCAGTTCCTGAGTTCCGGCCCGGCCCCCAACACTGTCATCGTCCCCGTGCTCGCCCGGCTGCTGCGCGGGATGCACTAACAGGCTCGCTAGGATGGGACGGTGTTCCGCATCCTCTTCCACTCCCCAGAAATCCCCGGCAATACGGGCAACGCGATACGGCTGGCCGCCATCACGGGCGCGGAGCTGCATCTGGTCGAGCCTTTGGGCTTCGATTTCTCCGACGCGAAGCTGCGCCGGGCCGGCCTCGACTACCACGACCTCGCCGTCGTGACCGTCCATCAGGACATCGACGCCGCCTGGGCTGCCCTCGCCCCGGATCGTGTCTTCGCCTTCACCTCCGACGGCGAGGCTTCCTACACGGACATCAGCTACCGGCCCGGCGACGTTCTGATGTTCGGCCGGGAATCCGTGGGCCTGTCCGAGGAACTCAAGCATGACCCCCATGTCACCTCCCGCGTCCGGCTGCCGATGCTGCCTTCCCTGCGGTCGCTGAATCTTGCGAACGCAGCCTCGATCGCGGTCTACGAGGCCTGGCGCCAGAACGGATTCACCGGCGCCAAGCTGTAGCTGCCGCAACTTTTCCCGGGCCCCGCCCATCCGGTTCCACCGCTGTTCCGAATCACTTGTGAAGCCCAATCACACTGATGGGCCCCGGGAGCGGGGAAGGGAGCGAGGAGCGGCAGGTGACAGCATTGCAGGCGTACAGGCGCCCCGTCCGGCGGGTTGCGGGCGGCCACACCGCGGGTGACGCCCTTCATGACCCGCGATCGGCGGCGGGCACCTTATGCTTGAAGGTGATGGACACTCCCAACGCCCCGAACCCCGAGGCCGCCGCTCCCCCGGGCACGTCAGTCGATGTGAACCGCAGGCTCGGCGGATTGCTGGAACAGATTGCCCGCGGCGACCAGGCAGCCTTCGCAGAGTTCTACGAACTCACGTCCCGGCGTGTCTTCGGCATGGCGCGGCGGGTGCTGATCGACGTCGAACTCAGCGAGGACACCACCCAGGAGGTCTTCCTCCAGGTCTGGCAGAACGCCGCCAAGTTCAATCCCGAGGCCGGGAGCCCGCTCGCGTGGCTGATGACCATCTCCCACCGCAGGGCCGTGGACAAGGTCCGCTCCTCCCAGTCGTCCACCGACCGGGAAGCGAAGTACGGCGCCAGCAGCCAGGACATAGACCATGATTCAGTCTCCGACGAGGTCGGCAGCCGACTGGAAGCCGAGGCTGTGGTCCGCTGTCTGGAGACGCTGACCGATACACAACAGGAGTCCGTGCGGCTCGCCTACTACGGCGGCCTCACCTATCGGGAAGTCGCAGAGAAACTCAATGCTGCGGTGCCCACCATCAAGTCCCGCATCCGCGACGGACTAATCCGGCTGAAGACCTGTCTGGGGGTGAGTTGAGATGACCGACATGAACGCACATAACAACGGCCGTGTCCCCTCCGGCTTTGCCGCCGATATCGCCACCGACCTTGCCGCCGGCCGCGCGGCCGACCTTGCCGAGCTGTACGCCCTGAACGCCGTGGACGACGCCGAGCGTGCCGCCATCGAGGGACACCTCGCCTCGGCTCCGCAGACCGAACGCGCCGCCTTTGACGAGCGCGTACGGCAGGCCCGGGAGACGCTGGCCACGAGCTTCACCGCCGAGGAGGAACCCCCGGCCGGACTACTGGACCGGATCATGGCATCCCTTCCCGCCCAGGCCCCGGCCGCTGTGGCCGGCACGCTCCCGGAACAGAACCCGACGGCGGTACCTCCAGTCGTGGCCCGGCCCGTCCGGGAAGCACCAGAGCTCTCCGTCACCGACGAACTCGGCGCCGCCCGCAAGCGCCGGGAGGAACGGCGCCGGCCGCAGGGCATGCGCAACTGGCTCGTCGGCGTCGCTGCCGCCGCCCTCATCGCCGTGGGCGGAGTCGGCGTCGGGGCCTACGTGGCCAACCAGAACGATCCGCTGACCCAGGTGCTGCAGGCCGGCGATGTGCGCCAGGCGACAGTCGATGTCACCGGCGGCGGCACGGCCACCGTGTCCGTCTCGCCTTCGAAGGACGCAATCGTCGTCAAGATGAACGACGTCCCGGCGCCTCCGCCCGGCAAGGTGTACCAGATGTGGCTTATTCCGAAGGACGGCTCAGCGCCGGTCTCCCAAGGCCTGATGGACGCGGAAGCGCTGTCCAAGCCGGCTGTTGTCAAGGGCATCAGCACCGCAGCAGCGCTCGGCATTACGGTGGAACCGACCGGCGGCTCGACGTCGCCGACCATGCCCACCGTGGCTGCCGCCCCCTTGGGCGCCTAAAACCGGAACCAGCGAAACCGCGGGCCCCGCACCTTCTGAAGGTGCGGGGCACGCGGTTTTTGTCTCGTTGCGGCCTGGGTCCCCGCGGTTAGTGACGGACGGCGTCGAGGTGGAGCCGGTCAATGATCTCCTGCGCTTCGTCCGCCGGTGCGGAGCTGACGCTTAGGGTAATGGCGTTCTCTTCAGGAGTGGGGGCTTCGAGCGCCTCGAACTGGGATTCGAGCAGGGCCGGGGGCATGAAGTGCCCGTGACGGGATGCCAGCCGGTCTGAGATCCGGTCCCTGCTGCCGTCGAGGAAGACGAACACCACCCCCTCGCCGCGCAGGACATCCCGGTAGCGCTTCTTCAGCGCGGAGCAGGTGACGACGCCGGGAGTGCCGGCTTCGGTGTGCTGGCGGATCCATCCGGCGATGCTTTCCAGCCAGGGCCAGCGGTCCTCGTCGGTCAGGGGCCGGCCAGCCTGCATCTTCGCCACGTTGGATGCCGGGTGCAAATCATCGCCCTCCGCGAAATCCCAGCCCAGCCGGCCGGCCAGCAGGCCCGCCACGGTTGACTTCCCGGATCCCGAGACTCCCATGATCACGAGCACGGGGCGCTGTGCAGTCTTCGTCACTGAAGCCGCCTTCCTCAATTAAATATGATTTAAACAGAGTCCAGCTTATGGGAGAGGACCGGCAGGGGCAACACTAAAAGCCGGCGATGGTCCCCGCGCCGTTGACTTCCACGACGTGGAAGGCCTCGGCACTGCGGCCCGCCGGCAGTCCGCCGCGCTCCGCGGTCCGGACCATCAGCCCGCGGACCGTACGGTCCATGGCCTCGATGTCGGGGTGTTGGCTGACATGGATATGGATGGCAGCGAGTTTGCCCTCGACGTGGTCCGTGACGTCGACGAAGTGGTTCTCGCGTTCCTCCGGCCCGGCGAAGAGCCACAGCCAGGGCAGCTTGTAGGCCTCCAGCCCTGCCTCGGCCAGCTCCGGGTACGCGAACGGGTTCTCCAGCGCCGGATACACCGCCCGGGTCACGGCCTCCCCCACCGCCAGATGGTCGGGGTGGCTCTTCTGGATCCGGTTCCAGTTCCGTTCGGGGTGCATGGAGAGCACGACGTCGGGCCGGAGTTGCCGGATCAGCCGCACGACTTCGCGGATCACCCCGTGCGAGGGTTCGAGGTAGCCGTCGCGTTCATGCAGGTAGTGGACGTCGGTGACCCCGACGACGGCGGCCGCACGGCGCTGTTCCTCGTTCCGCAGCCGGACGATCTCATCCCGTTGCGCGGGGTCGAAGCCGCCGGCGTCTCCGTCCGTCATGATGCAGTAGCTGACGTGAACGCCGGCGGCGGTCCAGGCGGCGATCGTGCCGGCGGCACCGAAGTCGACGTCGTCCGGGTGGGCAGTGAAACAAAGCACCCGCTCGACCCGGTGGTGTTCCGGATCGAACGGGCTTTGCGCCTGCGTGGCGAAGGTGTTCAAGGACTCAGCCCCGGCGCTTCTTGATTTCCTCGGTGGCCTGCGGCAGGACCTGGAAAAGATCCCCCACGATACCGAAGTCGGCGATTTCGAAAACGGGAGACTCGGCATCCTTGTTCACGGCCACGATCACCTTGGCGGTCTGCATGCCGGACTTCTGCTGGATGGCCCCGGAGATGCCCGCCGAGATGTACAGCTGGGGCGAAACGGTCTTGCCGGTCTGGCCGATCTGGGCGTCATGCCCGATCCAGCCGGCGTCCGTCGCGGCGCGGGAAGCGCCGATGGCTGCTCCGAGGGCATCGGCAAGGTCTTCCACCGGGCCGAAGTTGCCGTCGACTCCTCGCCCGCCTGCCACAACGATCCGCGCCTCGGCGAGGTCCGGGCGGCCGCTGGCGGCCTTGTCGCTGCGGGCGGTGATCCGTGCCGACGCCGCGGTGGCGGTCTCCGGCACTGCCACCGTGACCGTCGCCGGCGCCGTGCCGGTGACGGCCGGTTCCGGAGTGACGCTGTTGGACTTGACGGTCAGGACCGCGACGGGAGTGGTGGCCCTCGCCGTGGTGAGGTAGGAACCGGCCAGCACGGACTTGTGCGCGGTGCCGTCCGGATCCACGGCAACGACGTCGGTGATGACGCCGGCACCGAGCTTGATGCCCAGTCTCGCCGCGGTTTCCTTGGCCTCCGCCGAGTTCTCGGTCAGGACCACCGTGGCCTCCGCGGTCTGCACCGCGGCGGCAAGATAGGACGCTTTGGGGCCCACGAGGTAATCGTCGAGGTCCGCCGCGGAGGGCCGGTACAGCGTTTGAACGCCGTAGGCCGCCAGGGTGGCCGCGACGTCGTCGTGCAGTTCGCCGTTGAACGCGACCGCAGGCTCGCCCAGGGACCGGGCAATGGTGAGCAGCTCCAGGCTGGCCTTTTTCAGCGCCTGGCCCGGGTTGTCAATGAATACCAGTACTTTTGCCATGTCTGCGGATCCCCTTAGAGCAGCTTCTGGGCGGCCAGGAAGTCAACCAGCTTGATGCCGGCGTCGCCCTCGTCGGTGATGATGGTGCCGGCGGTGCGCGCCGGGCGTGGCTCGGCGGAATAGACGGCGGTCCAGGAACCGGAGCGTCCCACGTGCGCGGGGTCGACGCCGATGTCGGCAAGGGTCAGCGTGGTGATGGACTTCTTCTTGGCCGCCATGATGCCCTTGAAGTTCGGGTACCGGGGGTCATTGATCTGGTCCGTGACCGAGACGAGGGCCGGCAGCGTCGCCTCGATGGTGTCGGCGTGGAGGTCGCCGTCGCGGCGGGCGGTGAGTTTGGCGCCGTCGAGCTCCAGGGAGGCCGCGAAGGTGACCTGGGGCAGGTCCAGGCGCTCAGCAAGCTGGGCGGGGACCAGGGAGGTCTCGCCGTCGGTGGAGGCCATGCCGGTGAGGATGAGGTCGGCGGGGGTGTCCGCACCAAGGTGGCGGATGGCCGCGGCCAGGGCCAGCGAGGTGGCGGCGGCATCGGATCCGGCCAGTGCGTCGTCGCTGAGGTGGACGCCTTCGCTGGCGCCGATCTGGAGGGACTTCTTCACCGCGTTGACAGCACCGGCGGGACCCATGCTCAGGGCGATGACCTTGTTGCCGGCAGCCTCCCCGCCGCGGGCCTCAATCAGCTGGAGTGCGGCTTCCAGGGCGTACTCGTCAAGTTCGGACAGGATGCTCTCGGAACGGTCCGTCGTGTTGCCCTCGCCCGTGAGGTGTCGGTCGAACTGAGCGTCAGGGACGTGCTTGACCAGCACGATGATCTTCAATGTCTCTTCCACTGTGTTTGCAGCAGCCTTCCATGCGGGTGGACAGCCAGCCGGGTGGGGTCGTGGCCACGGAACGCCCGGCGTGCCGGGGTGCTCTTAGCTAACCATATCGGCGGTCCCCGGCGCGGCTTGGGTTAAGGCCTGTGTCACCGCCGGGCAGTGCACGGCATGGCGCTGTACGGCACAGCAAAGGCCCGCCAGCACGGCGAAGGCCGGGCAACACCTGATGGTGCTGCCCGGCCCCGGGCGGGATCGCTGTGTGTTGCTGCCGCCAGCTCTGCTGTTACTGCCAGCCCTGCTTTACTGCCGGTCCTGCTTTACTGCCGGTTTTGCTTTACTGCTCGGCGGCCGTGCCAAGGGTCACGTCGAGCTGCTTCTCCTCGCCGCCGCGGAGGACGGTGACCTTGACGGAGGCTCCGGCAGGCTGCTCGCGCACGGCGGCCGTCAGCTGGTTCGGATCGCTGATGGTGAGGTCCTGGAACTTCGTCACGACGTCGCCGACCTTGACGCCGGCCTTGTCCGCGGCGGAGCCGGGCTCAACGGTGGCGACCTCGGCCCCGACGCTGAAGCCGGACGCCGAAGTGCTGGCGGTCTTCTGCTTCACACTCACGCCGAACTGGCCGTGCGTGGCCTTGCCGGTGGTGATGATCTCCTGGGCGACCCGCTTGGCGTGGTTGATCGGGATGCTGAAACCGACACCGATGTTGCCGCTGCTCGACGTTTCGCCGCCGGCCGAGGCGATGGCGACATTCACGCCGATGATCTCACCCTTGGTGTTGACCAGGGCACCGCCGGAGTTGCCGGGGTTGATCGCGGCGTCCGTCTGGATCACGTTGATCGAGATGCTTCCCTGGTCAGCGGTGGTTTGGCCCTGCCCGCCGTCCGGCGGTGCGAACTGGAAGCCTTGGTCATCGCCCTGTGAGTTGTCCGCCCCTTCCTTGGGCGCGGCCGAGGAGGCAACGCTGATGGTGCGGTTCAGGGTGGACACGATGCCGTCGGTGACGGTCCCCGTGAGGCCGAGGGGCGAGCCGATCGCGACGGCGGTATCGCCGACGTTCAGCTTGCCGGAATCTCCCAGGACCGCCGGCACCAGTCCGGAGCCGTCCTTGATTTTCACTACCGCGAGGTCGGAGAGCGGATCAGTGCCCACAATCGTGGCGCTGTAGACCTTGCCATCACTCATGCGAACTTCGATGGTGGCGTTCGCGGCCGTGCCGTCCAGTGTGACGACGTGGGTGTTGGTGAGGACATGGCCTTCACCGTCGAGAATGATGCCGGAGCCCGTGCCGCCCTCGCTGCCGTTTGAGGCCTTGATGGTCACGACGCTGGGTGTCGCCTTCACCGCCGCCGCGGTGATGGCGTTTACTTCCTCCTGGTTGTTCACGATGACGGGTCCGGCGTGGCTGCTGTTGCTGGATCCGGTGGACGTGAAGGGCCGGTCGCCCATCAGCTGCGTGGTTCCTGCGACCACGCCGCCGCCGACGAGGCCAGCGGCAAGAATGCTGGCCACGAGCGTCGGGACACCGAAGGCGGCCTTGCGCTTCGGGGCGTGGGCCGGGTCGGAGGCGTACGGGGAACCGGACGGACCGCCAAAACTGCCGTGCTGTACCTGGTTGAAAGGGGGCTGGCCGTGCTGGAAGGTCCCCTGCTGGGTGCCGCCCGGGTGGGGCTGTCCAAAAGCGGAGTTGTTTGTTGCCTGGCCGTATCCCGGGGTGTGCTGCGGGTGCGGCTGGCCCGGCGTGCTGCCCTGGTGGGCGTACTCCTGCGGCGGGGCACCGAACTGCTGCGTCTCCGGCGTCGAGGGGCGGCCGTACGACGGCTGGTGCTGCGGGTAGACCGGCTGGGGCGGGTTGCCCGCGGCCCGGTCCAGCCGGAGGGTCGGATTTTCCGGGAGGCTGTCCTGGGAAGGATTGTCCTGGAACGAGTTGTCCTGGGGTGAGTCCGGCGCGGGGGCAGCCTGCGGGCGTCCGGATGCGCCCTCGTTCGGCGTGGCCGGCTCCCGGTTCTCTGGTGACGCGCCCTGCGCTGGGTTCTCAGTCATAAGACTTCCTTTCATCCGTGTCTTCATTAACTATGGACGATCTCACTGATACTAGAGCGCACGTTTGCTGAGAGGTTGCTGAACGTTAGGACACAGCGAAGTTCCGGCCTGTCCCGACCGTACTGTCACTGGTTGAGCGCTTTTCGCTGGTGGCATATTCCCGTTGGTGGACGGTCAATTGGGTGCACCATAGAATCAAATGGAATTGCCACAGCGACCTGCGGCTTTACATCTGCGTGGGGGCGCTGCTGCATTCTGTGACGACCGGTTCGGCCCGAACCGGTCGCAGAAGTGCTGAAGGGTTGCACATGCGGTCTACCTATAAACGTCTCCTCGCCGTCCTCGGCGTCGTCGGACTGCTGGCGCTTCCCGCCGCTCCGGCCCTCGCCGAGGATCCGGTGACTCTTGACCCCGTCACCAAGATTGTTGACTCCGCCGGCGTCCTCGGCGACCGGACGGGCGAGGTCGAGCAGGCCATCAAGCAACTCGGCGCCGACCACGCGATGACCTACCACGTGGTCTACGTGAAGAAATTCGAAAACCCCACCGACCGTTATGCCTGGGCTGCTGAAGTGGCGGACAAGGCAAGCCTCGGTGCCAACGCCATGCTCCTAACCGTCGCCACGGACACGCGGCAGTACCTGCTGAGCAAGCCCGCCAACAGCAAAATCACGGACGCCCAGCGCGACACCATCGTGAAAAGCGCGGTCGACCCGAACCTGCGCGACGGGGACTACGCCGGGGCCGCCATCGATAGCGCCGCAGCGATCGGTGACGCCGCCGGGGGCGGCAAGGGCACTGTCCCGTCTGAAGGTGGCGCTGGCAACGCCGTGCTCGTCGGAGTCGGAGTGGTCGCCGCCGGCGGCGCGGGAGCTTACCTCTACCTCCGCAACCGCCGGAAGAAGGCCGCCGCGGGCGCTGGCCACGGCCCGCAGGGCGCCGAGCTGGATCCGCTCGCAGGGCTCACGGTCGAGGAGTTGCGCCGCAAGAGCGGCTCCCTGCTGATCGAGGCCGACGACGCCATCAAGTCCAGCGAGCAGGAGCTGGGCTTCGCGCAGGCGCAGTACGGCGACGCCGCCGTCGGGAACTTCACGAAGGCCTTGGAGGACGCCAAGGGCCACATGTCCGAGTCTTTCAAGCTGCAGCAGCAGCTCGATGACCACATACCTGACACCGAAGAGCAGCAGCGGACCTGGCTCGGCGAGATCATCCGCCGTTCCGAGGCCGCGCTCGCCTCCCTTCAGGAGCAGAAGGCCGACTTCGATTCGCTCCGCGAGCTTGAGAAGAATGCTCCGAAGGCGCTTGCCGCGGTCAGTGCCGGCGCGAGCGAAGCGGAAGCCAAAATCGCCAGCGCCGAGCAGTCGCTCGACGACTTGCGGGCCAAGTACGCGGAAAGTGCGCTGGTGCAGGTGGGCGACAACATCAACCAGGCCAAGGAACGGCTCGCCTTCGTGCAGAACGCCTCCGTCACGGCCCAGGAGAAGCTCAGCGCCGGCGAAGGCAGCCTCGCCGCCGTCGCTGTCCGGGCTGCGGAAGAGAGCCTGCACCAGACCAACGTGCTGATCGGCGCCATCGCGAAGGTCGCCGGAACCCTTGACGAGGCTCGCAGCAGCCTTGAGTCCGCCGTCGTCGACACCGCCCAGGACCTGGCCCAGGCCAAGGCACTGGTCCAGTCCGGGGCGCACCCTGAGCTGACCGGACCGGTGGCCGCCGTGGAAGCCTCACTGGCGCGGGTCAAAGCTGAAATCCAGGGCGGGAAGATCGATCCGATCGCCACCTTGGAGCGCGTCGAGACGGCGCACCAGTCGCTGGATGCGGCCCTCTCCGGCATCCGGGACCAGCAGGATCAGGCCCGGCGTGCGCAGGCTTCGCTGCAGCAGAGCATCATGTCCGCACAGGCGCAGATCAGCGCCACTTCGGACTACATCACGGCCCGCCGCGGCGGCGTGGGCACCGAGGCCCGGACCCGGCTGGCTGAAGCCCAGCGGAACCTGGACTACGCGCTGTCCATCTCCCGCACCGATCCGGTCACCGCCCTGCAGTACGCCCAGCAGGCCCACGCGCTGGCGGCGCAGGCCGCGCAGCTGGCCCAGTCTGACGTAGACCACTTCGGCGGATATGCCAACCAGGGCTACGGGCGCGGCGGGATGTTCGGCGGCGGCGGAGGCGGCGGCCTGGGCGGTGCCATCCTTGGCGGCATCCTCATCAACTCCATCCTGCACGGCGGCTGGGGCGGGGACTTCGGCGGCGGCGGCGACTTCTAGCAAAGCCCCTGCCTGGCACGCGGGCCAAGCCCATTCAGACTAGGCGCCGGCGGGGACGCTCCCGCGGGCGGATGGAAGAAGTACATTTTCACTGTTCACCGAATTCAGTGGGAACCACTGAGCAGGACGAAAGGTATCACCATGAAGCAGTCCATTTTCGGCCGCATGGCGCAGCTGGCGAAGGCCAACATCAACTCGCTGCTGGACCAGGCGGAGGACCCGCAGAAGATGCTGGACCAGATGGTCCGGGACTACACCAACAACATCGCCGAGGCCGAGTCCGCAGTGGCGCAGACCATCGGCAACCTGCGCATGCTTCAGGACGACTACAACGAAGACGTCAAGAACGCCCAGGATTGGGGCCGCAAAGCCCTCGCCGCGTCCCGCAAGGCCGACGAGTACCGGTCCAAGGGTGACGTTACCGACGCGGAGAAGTTCGACAACCTTGCCAAAGTGGCCCTGCAGCGCCAGATGTCCGCGGAGAACGAGGCCAAGGCCGCCGAGCCGAGCATCGCCTCGCAAACCGAGGTGGTCGACAAGCTCAAGCACGGCCTGGACCAGATGAAGGGCAAGCTCAACGAGCTCACCAGCAAGCGCAACGAGCTGGTGGCACGGTCCAAGACCGCCGCGGCCCAGTCCCAGGTCCACGATGCCCTCAAGAGCATCGACTTCATGGATCCCACGTCCGAGGTGGGCCGCTTCGAAGAGAAGATCCGCCGCGAAGAAGCGAAGGTCCGCGGCCAGCAGGAACTTGCCGCGTCCAGCCTGGACGCACAGTTCAACTCGCTGGAGGACCTCGGCGAACAGACCGAGATCGAGGCACGGCTCGCCGCGCTGAAGTCCGGCGGCTCCCCCGCGGCCATTGGCGCCGGCGAGGGCCGGCCAGCCGGATCAACCGTCGACGAAGCCGACTTCGACAAGCTTTAGGCCATCCCCCGGCGCGTTTCCGCCGGACGTGAGGTGCCGGATCTGAAGAGGCCGGGCCCGGAACCGTCGACAGGCGGTGACGGGGCCCGGCCTCTGCCGTGCCTGCCACGTGTACCGTGGATCCATGTCTTCGGGAACCCAATCTTCGACCCTTGTCTGGCTTCGCGACGATCTTCGGCTGGATGACAACCCGGCCCTGAGCGAAGCGGCCTCGCTGGGACGGCCGCTGACCGTGGTTTATGTCCTCGACGAGTCCTCCCCCGGCGTGCGGCCACTTGGCGGCGCCACAAAATGGTGGCTGCACCATTCGCTGACGGACCTCGCCGCCGGGCTGGAGGCGGCGGGCTCACGCCTGCTCCTGCGCCGTGGACCGGCTGCGGGCATTATCCGGGACCTTGCCCGGGAAACGGGAGCCTCAACGCTGCTCTGGAACCGCCGCTACGGAGGTCCGGAACGCGAGGTGGACGCCGGCATCAAGTCCTGGGCCGCGGAAGAGGGCCTCACGGCTGCCAGCTTCCAGGCGAACCTGATGTTTGAGCCGTGGACCGTGCGCACCGGCGCAGGCGGGCCCTACAAGGTCTTCACGCCCTTCTGGCGGGCCTGCATGGATGCTCCGGAGCCCCGGGTCCCCTTGGACGCCCCGGACGGCCTCCCGGCCCCGGCTGTGGGCGCGGATGGCGGGCTCCCGGCCGGCGATGCCCTTGAGGGCTGGGGCCTGCTCCCCCGCCGGCCGGACTGGAGCGCCGGCCTTGCCGAAACCTGGCAGCCCGGGGAAGCCGGCGCCCGGGAGCGGTTGGAGGACTTCCTCGACGGCCCGGCAGAAAAATACGGCACCGGCCGGGACACCCCGGGGGTCGAGGGCACCAGCCGGCTCTCCGCGCATCTGCGGTTCGGCGAGATCAGCCCCTTCCGGATCTGGCATGCGCTGCGTGAACGCTACGGGCACGCGGCACCGGCCGACGTCGGGATCTTCCGCTCCGAACTCGGCTGGCGGGAGTTCTGCTGGCAGCTGCTCTACGAGAATCCGGAACTGGCCACCCGCAACTACCGTCCCGAGTTTGACCGCTTCGCCTGGCAGCCGCCTTCCGAGGCCGAACTGACAGCCTGGCAGCAGGGCCGGACCGGCTATCCCCTCGTGGACGCAGGTATGCGCCAGCTCTGGCAGACCGGTTGGATGCACAACAGGGTCCGCATGGCCGCCGCGAGCTTCCTGGTCAAGAACCTGCTGGCCGACTGGAGGCTTGGCGAGGCCTGGTTCTGGGACACGCTTGTGGACGCCGACGCCGCGAGCAACCCGGCGAACTGGCAGTGGGTGGCCGGATCCGGCGCCGACGCCTCGCCGTACTTCCGGATCTTCAACCCGGTCACCCAGAGCAAGAAGTTCGACGCCGCGGGCCGCTACCTGCGCGCATACCTCCCGGAGCTGTCCGGCCTGGACGACAAGGCGATCCACGAACCGTGGAAGGCGGACGGCGCGGCATCCGGCTATCCGGATCCGGTGGTCGGGCTGCCCGAGTCACGGGCCCGGGCGCTGGAGACCTACCAGCGGCTCAAAGACGGCTAACGGGCTGCGCCCGCCGGACAATGGCCGGGCAAGGCACCGAACCCGGGTTAGGGGACGGCGTCTGCCGGTGGCAGCAAGAAAGGCCCGGATCAACAGATCCGGGCCTTTCTTTTTCTTCTCCAGTTGCGGGGACAGGATTTGAACCTGTGACCTCTGGGTTATGAGCCCAGCGAGCTACCGAACTGCTCCACCCCGCGTCGCAAGATCAACTCTACCTGCCGGTGAACTTAGGGCCAAATCGAGGTGGCGTGATGTGCGTCTCCCGGCGCCGGGGTCCCTGGTCCTTCGCGGATTGGTAAGTGGGATGGCAAAGGTGAAGGCCGGGTTCCCGCTCCACTGGAGCGGGAACCCGGCCTTCGACCGTGACTCAGCTAGCCGTGCAGCCTAAGCCGTGCATCAGCTGCTCGGCGTCGGCGACGGGGTGGGCGCGGGAGTGGCCGCCGGAGCCGGAGCCGGCGTCGCCGCGATCTTGGCTTCGGCGTCGATGGCCCGCTGCAGTGCCGCGGAGAGCTTCTTCTGCTCCTCACCGTAGGCGGCGAAGTCGCCCTTCGCGAGGGCTTCCTGGCCGGCCCGGATGGCGGCGTTGGCGTCCGCCAGGGCCGCTTTCAGCTCCGCCTTGGCGTCGGTGCTGCCCGGAGCGGACGGGGTACCGCCCGGCGTCGTGGGCGAAGCGGGCGTCTTGCCGTTGTTGGCCGAGTCGCCGGCACTGGCCCCCGACTCACCGCCGAACAGCTGGTTCAGGGCCTCATCCAGGGTCGGGGCGAACCCGATCTTGTCACCAAACGCCACCAAGACTCGCTGCAGCGTCGGGTAGGACGTTTCGCCTGTTGAGCGCAGGTAGACAGGCTGGACGTACGCCATGCCGCCACCGACCGGCAGGGTCAGCAGGTTGCCGTTGAGCACCGCCGATGCACCCTGGCGCAGCAGGTTCAGCGCCTGGGAAACGGTGGGGTCGGAGTTGAATTTGTTCTGCGCCTGGCCGGGGCCGGGGACATTGGTCTCCGGCGGGATCTGCAGGAGCCTAAGCTGCCCGTAGCTCTCCGCCTTGACGCCCTTCTCTTTGCCTGCATCGGAGTCCGCGGCCAGGAAGCCGTAGAGCACGTTGCGGGCGTTGCCGTTGACCACCTGCGGAATGAAGGACGATGTCAGCTGGAAAGCCGGCTTGTCCTGGTCAGGCATCTTCAGGGACATGTAGTACGGGGGCTGCTTGACGTCGCCCTGGACGGTCGGATCGTTCGGGACGCTCCAGGCATCATTGTTGGTGTAGAAGTTGTCCGGCTGGGTGACGTGGTAGCGGCCCAAGAGTTCCCGCTGGACCTTGAACAGGTCCTCCGGGTAGCGGACGTGGCTCATGAGCGCTCCGGACATTTCCGAGAACGGCTTCAGGGAGGACGGGAAGATGTTCTGCCACGCCTTCAGCACCGGGTCCTGGTCGTCCCAGGCATAGAGTGTGACTTTTCCGTCGTAGGCGTCCACAGTGGCTTTGACCGAGTTGCGGATGTAGTTGACGGAGGTGTTCGGCAGCGAAGCCGTGCGGCCCGCGGTTGTCTGCGAGTCAGCGGTGGCTTCGGAAAGCTGCTCCTGCTGGGAGTACGGGTAGTACGAGCTGGTGGTGTAGCCGTCCACGATCCACTTCACGCGGCCGTCAACGACGGCCGGGTAGGCGTTGCCGTCCACGGTCAGGTAGGGGGCGACCTTTTCGACGCGTTCGCGGGGATTGCGGTCGTAGAGGATCTGGGATTCGGCGTTCACGCCGTCAGAGAGCAGCATGTCCGAGGACTGGAACTTGATGGCGTAAAGGACCTTGTTGAAGAAGTTGCCGACGTTAGGGCCGCCGTCGCCGGTGAAGGTGTACTGCGTTTCGCCGCCGCCTTCCTTGGCAGCCGGCCGGTCCTGCTCGCGGTTCGGGGCGCCGTCGGGGGCGCCGACAATCGAGTAGTCCGGCGAGTTTTCACCGAAGTAGACCCGGGGCTGGTAGCTCGAGTCATCACCCAGCACACCGGTGGACGGGATTCCGGCCTGCAGGAACTCGGGCTTGCCGTCGACGGTGAACTTGTTGCCCTTGGCCGCGACGACGCCATAACCGTGCGTGTAGACAACGTGGCGGTTCAGCCAGGACTGCTGGTTGGCGCTGAGCCCGTCCGGGTTGAGCTCGCGCACCGCAATGACGGTGTCCTGGATCTTCCCGTCAATCTCGTAGCGGTCCACGTTCAGGGCGCTGGGGAACTGGTAGTAGGGGCGGTACTGCTCCAGCTGGGAGAACGCGTCCGAGATCAGGTTGGGGTCCAGCAGCCGGATGTTGGCCGTCGTCTGCGCGTCGGGGGCCAGGGCGCCCGTGGTGGCGTTGGTGGTGGCGTTGTACACCGTCTCCTGGATCTTATCCAGGCCGTAGGCCGACCGGGTCATGTTGATATTGCGCTCGATGAACTGCTTCTCGAGCGTCTGCTCCGAGGGCCGGACCTGGAACTGCTGGATAACCCAGGGGTAAACGCCGCCGGCCAGGATCGAGGTGATAACGAGCATGGCGGTGCCGATGACGGGCAGCCGCCACTTGCCGATCACGGCAGCGACGATGAACAGCACGGCGACGAGGACTGCGGCGACGGCCAGGATGGATTTGGTGGGGATGACCGCGTTGACGTCCGTGTACAGGGCGCCGGCCCAGCGGCCGCCGCTGTTCTGCACCGAGGCGTAGCGGTCCAGCCAGAAGTTGGCGCCCAGCAGGAGCAGGAAAGCCGCACCGCACACGGCAAGATGGATCTGCGCCGCACGGCTGGTGAAGATGCCGCGTTCCATGATCCTGATACTGCCGTAAAGGTAGTGCGTCAGGATGCCCGCGATGCCGGCGATGATCGTGACGCTGATCAGGAAGCCGGTGACGAAGCCCAGGAACGGCAGGGTCATCAGGTAGAAGCTGATGTCGAGCCCGAACAGCGGATCGTTCTGACCGAAGGGTTCCTGGTTGAAGAACAGGAGCACCTTCTGCCATTGGCTGGCCGCGGCGCTTCCGGCGAACAGGCCGAAGAGGATGGGCAGGCCGATCATGACGACGCGGCGGACCGGTTCAAGCTGGACCTGGTAGCGGTTCAGGTTGTCGCGGATGTCCGAGTCCGGCGCGTACACAGGGCGTGCGTGGTAAGCGATCCGGATGGCGAAGAAGACCGCCGCGAACATCAGGGCGAACCCGGCCAGGAAAATGACGATCCGTGCCAGGTTCTCGGTCAGGAAGACTTCGAAGAAGCCCAGCTGCTGGTACCAGAGGACGTCCGTCCAGACATTGGCGAAGAAGATGAAGCCGACCACAATCAAGGCCACGACAATCAACGTCGGCGTCAGTGCGCTTCGTCGTTGCGGGGGTCTTCCGGGCGGGACAGTGCTGGCGGGACGGGACAAACTCGGTACCTCATAGCTGGTCGTCAGTTACTGGTTTTTAGTTGTATATGCGGTGCTTCGATGCCGTAGCCCAAGGACCCCGCATCGAAGCAGCCGCCGGCACCTGCCGCCAGGGCGGCGAAGCCGTCATATGTGCCACGTATGGCAGCGGATCTTAGTTCCGCGGCCAGTCTAGTTGCTGGAGCAAACCGGAAGTCCCGATGTGTCGGCCCCTGACGCGGCCAGTTCTACTGCTTTCCGAGCTTCGGCAAGGTTCTCGACCCGAACCACCTGCAGTCCGTCCGGGATATTCCCGACCACTTCGTCGCAGTTTGCGGCCGGGGCAAGGAACAGGGTGGCTCCTCCGGACCGCGCTCCGTGCATCTTCTGGCTGATGCCGCCGATCGGGCCCACGGCTCCGTCGGGGGTGATGGTTCCGGTTCCCGCGATATGCTCGCCGCCGGTCAGATCGCCGGATGTCACGGTGTCCACGATGCCCAGGGCGAACATCATTCCCGCGCTGGGCCCGCCGACTTTTTCGAGAGAGATCTTGACGTCGAAGGGGAACTTGAACTTGTACTGCAGGAGGACTCCGAGGATGAACCGTCCGGCCGGATTCTTCGACGGCGTGATGCTCGCCGTCACATTTTTGCCGGCACGCTCGACGACGACATCCACCGGGGCGCCGTTTCCGGCCGCCAGCTCAGCCTGGACGACGCTCAGCGCTGACGCCGGCTTGCCGTTGACGGACACCAACACGTCGTCTTCCTGAAGTTTCCCGGCAGAGGCGGAACCCTCCGGGATACCCGCGACCTGCATTTTCTGCTCAAACGCGATGCCCAGTTCCTTGAGGGCAGACGCCACGGCGTTCTCCTGCGAGGTGGTCATCGCGACGGCGCTTTCCTGCTGGGACTGTTCCTTCGTCACACCCGTGGGGAAAACGAGTTCCTCCGGATAAACGGCCTTGGCGCCGTTGAGCCAGGCCGTGAACGCCTCAAAGACCGTCACCGGACCGTTGGGGCCGCCGTCGACATAGACGGTGGTGAGGTCCAGGTTGCCCTCCGCCGGAAACGACTCATGGCCGGTGACACTGATCACCGGCTTGCCGTTATCCGTGCCCAGGGTATTAAAGGTCGGGCCGGGTGATTCCACGACGTACGGGACAGGCAGGGTCAACGCGGTGACACCAAGCACCAGTGCGAGCAGCCCCGACACAAACATGGCGGATGAGCGCTTGTCCCGCTTCCCACCGGAACGTGGTCCGGCGAGGCGGGCCCGTCGGCCCGGCGACCGGCCGGCTGCGGGGTCGCTGGCGGGCTGTTCGCCCTGCGTAATCGTCAATGAAGGACCTCTCCGTGCCGGCGCCCGGGGACCCTGCGGACCCACTGGTCAGCGCACCGCCTCCGCCGCTTTCGCCGCGGCTGCCGCCTGCAAATATTCCAATCTCTAACACTACGCGCTCCCCTCCCCGCCGGGCTCTTTGCCGACAGCGAACGTGGCCGGGTTTCAGCAGACAGCCCGCTGGCAGCGGGGTACCGTGAACGTGAGAAGCAGCCACACCGACGATCGGCGGGATCATGACCTCCAACCCACTTAATCCGTCCAATGGCGACGAGGAACCCAAGGATCCGCTGGCGGAAATATTGAAGAACCTGATGGGCGGCCAGGGTATGGGAAACATTGACCCTGCGGAACTGGCGAAGGCCGCGGGGCTTCCGGATGACCCGAACCTCCTCGCCCAGATGTTCTCCCAGGTGCAGGCCATGATGAGCGCCCCTTCAGAGGGTCCCGTCAACTGGCAGCTGGCGCACGAGAACGCCCGGCGCGTGGCCGCGAGCGGCTCGGACCCGTCCGTCACGGCGCAGCAGTCCCGCGAAGTGGATGAGGCCCTCAGGCTCGCCGAACTGTGGCTTGACCAGGTCACTGGCCTGCCGGCCACCGGTCTGATCGGCCGGGCCTGGTCCCGGGCCGAGTGGGTTGAAGAAACGCTCGGCACCTGGAAGCGCCTGACCGAGCCCGTGGCCAACAGCATCGCCAATGCGCTGTCCGCCGCCATGACCGAGCAGATGCCCGAAGAGATGAAGTCCATGATGGGCGGAGCCTCGTCGATGCTGCAGAACATGGGAGGCGCGATCTTCGGCATGCAGCTGGGCCAGGCCATCGGCGCGTTGTCGGCAGAGGTGGTCAGTTCCACCGATATCGGCGTCCCGCTCGCCGACCTCGAAATGGCGCTGCTGCCCTCCAACGTGGCCAAGTTCGGCGAAGGCCTCAGCCTGCCGGAGAACGACATCCGGCTGTTCCTGGCCGTCCGGGAAGCAGCGCACGCCCGGCTGTTCGTCCAGGTTCCCTGGCTGCGGGGGCACCTCCTCGGCGCGATCGAAGCGTATGCCCGCGGCATCCATATCGACACGTCGAAGATCGAGGAGCTCGCCCGCGAACTGGATCCGAGCAACCCTGAGGGCATCCAGGAGGCCTTGTCGCAGGGTGTCTTCATGCCGCAGCGCACGCCCGCCCAGGATCAGGCGCTTGAGAAGCTTGAAACCGCTCTGGCACTTGTGGAGGGCTGGGTCGATGAACTGAGCTGGGCCGCCACCGAAAAGATGCTGCCCTCGGCTGCGGCCCTGCGCGAGACGGTGCGCCGCCGCCGCGCCACCGGCGGACCGGCCGAACACGCCTTCTCCTCCCTTGTGGGACTGGAGCTGCGGCCGCGGCGGCTGCGGGAGGCCGCCGCCCTGTGGGCCTCACTCAAGGACGAACGCGGAGTTGATGGCCGCGACGCTATCTGGCAGCACCCTGATCTGCTGCCGACCGCCGAAGATCTGGAAGACCCGAAGGGGTTCAGCGAACGCCGGAAACTGGCCGAGGCCAGCGACTCCGAAGTTGACGATGCGCTGCAGAAGCTGCTGAGTGGCGGATTCGACATGCCGGAGGATGCGGAGACTGCCGGGGACGACACCGCGGAGCCTGGCGAAAAACACCAGGCTGAACAAGCGGAACACGACGAACAAGACGGCGAACCGGGAACGGATGACGCTTCCGGCGAGGGCGAAGGCCCGAAGCCCTAGCTGTTGAGCAGGAAAAGCCCCGGCCGGAACGTCAGTTCCAGCCGGGGCTTTCGCTGTCCACGTCGACGTCGTCGTCGCCCGCCGGCGTGAGGCCGCGGGACGTGGCGAAGGAAACCCCTTCGAGGAAGGCCTTGGCCCGGGCCGTGTCCGGGTAGGCCTCGAGCAGCCGCCAGAACGCGGCGTTGTGCCCGGCCACCAGCAGGTGTGCCAGCTCGTGGAGGAGCACATAGTCGATGACCCATTGCGGCATGGGCTGAAGCTTGTCGGACAGCCTGATGGTGCCGTCCGACGGCGTCGCGGACCCCCAGCGAGAGTTCTGGTTGCCCACCCAGCGGACCGAGGACGGCACGGCGCGGCCGCCGAAGTACTTGGCGGAGAGCTCGGCGGCGTGTGCCGCCAGATCGGCGTCGTTGCGCGGCCGGCGCCGTCCCGCGCCGCGGGTCCCCCGCTCCCCCTGGAGCCGAAGCTTCTCAAGCATCCGGTGCACCCATTCCCGTTCCTGGGCGCGGCTGAAGGACGCCGGAATGGCGACCACGGCCGTGCCGTTCTCCCAGAACGCAGCCACCGTCCGCCGGCGGCGGGCGGAGCGGCGGACTTCCACGGGGGCGCCGTCGGCGGTGGTCAGCGGCGTGTCCGCGGTGGTGGCGGAACGGGTGGTGCTGCCGCCGGCCATCAGAGCGTGGTGCTTTCGGCCAGGACTGCCAGGACTGCTTCGCCGTATTTCTCCAGCTTGGACGGTCCCACACCCGGCAGTTTGGCGAGTTGTTCGAGGGAGTCGGGCCGGGCTTCGGCAATGGCGGTCAGCGTGGCGTCGGTGAAGACCACAAAGGCGGGGACGTCGGCGTCGAGCGCTGCGTCCTTGCGCCATTGCCGGAGCGCGTCGAAGGTCTGCTCCTCGTAGCTGGGCGGGCACTGGTTGCAGCGGCCCACCTTGCGTTCGGCGCCGGAGGAGAGCATGGTGCCGCAGACCCGGCAGGTTGCCGGTACCGCGGCCTTGCGGCGAGGCGCCGGTCCCTTGCCGCGGGCCGAGGAGCTGGCCACCGAATCTGGGCGCAGCCCGTCCAGGAAACGCGAGGGCTTCCTGTTGGCGCGCCCGCCCGGGGTGCGCGCGGTGGACCAGGACAGGAAAAGGTGCTCCCTGGCCCGGGTAATCCCGACGTACAACAGGCGGCGTTCCTCATCGACTGACTCCGGGCTGTCTGCAAAGGAGATCGGCATGAGGCCCTCGCTGAGCCCCACGAGGAACACGGCATCCCATTCGAGGCCCTTGGCGGCGTGCAGCGATGCGAGGGTGACGCCCTGGACGGTCGGGGCGTGCTGCGCGAGGGAGCGTTCCTGGAGCTCGTTGACGAAGTCCGAGAGGCTGAACTGCCCGCCGCGGCTAATCACGAGTTCGTCGGCCAGCGCGACGAGGGCCGCGAGGGATTCCCAGCGTTCCCGGAGGGCTCCGCCGCTGTGCGGGGCGGCGTCCGTGTAGCCGAGCGAGGCGACGATGTCGCGGACCAGCTGGCCCAGCGGCTCGGGGCTGGAGGTTTCGGCGACGGCCCGGGTGGCGGCCCGCAGCTGCAGGATGGCGTCGCGGACTTCCTTTCGGGCAAAGAACCGTTCCCCGCCGCGCAGCTGGTACCCGATCCCCGCAGAGGCCAGCGCTTGTTCGTAGGCTTCGGACTGGCCGTTGGTGCGGAACAGCACGGCGATCTGGCTGGCCGGGGTGCCGGCGTCGAGGAGCTCACGCACCTTGACCGCCACGGTGGCGGCTTCGGCCTCGTCGTCGGAGCATTCGGTGAACTGCGGCACCGGGCCGGTCGGGCGCTGCGCCACGAGCTGCAGGGGTGTGGCCCAGGCGGCGTCGGCGACCGGGCCCCCGCTGCGCCGGCCGGCCAGCAGCTCGTTGGCCAGCCTCACCACCTGCGGCGTGGAGCGGTAGTCGCGGATCAGCTTCACCACGGTGGCTTCGGGGTACTGGGCTTTGAAGCCGAGCAGGTGCTTCGGCGAGGCACCGGTGAAGGAGTAAATGGTCTGGCTGGCGTCGCCGACGACGCAGAGCTCGTCGCGGCCGCCGAGCCACAGTTCCAGCAGCCGCTGCTGGAGCGGCGAAACGTCCTGGTACTCATCGACGACGAAGTGGCGGTACTGCTCGCGGACGGTGGCGGCGACCTTCGGGTCCTCCTGCAGGATACCCACGGTGATCAGCAGCACGTCCTCGAAGTCGATGACGTTCCGGTCGGTCTTGACGTCCTCGTAGGACTGGAACACCCGGGCGACGGCGGTCAGGTCGAAGCCGCCCGGGGTGCCGCGGCCCTGGGCCTTTTCCAGGTAGTTGGCGGGCGTCAGCATGGAAACCTTGGCCCATTCGATTTCGGACGCCAGATCCCGGATCGAGGCGCGGTCCGTGCTCAGGCGCAGGCGCCGGGCAGCTTCGGCGATCATCTGTGCCTTGTGGTCCAGGAGGTTGGGCAGGACTCCCCCGACGGCCTGGGGCCAGAAGAACTGGAGCTGACGCAGTGCGGCGGCGTGGAACGTGCGCGCCTGGACATTGCCGACGCCGAGGTCGCGGAGCCGGCTGCGCATTTCGGCCGCGGCCCGTGCGGTGAACGTGACGGCCAGGAGCCGTTGCGGGCTGTAGACACCGGAGTGCACCCCGTAGGCGATCCGGTGCGTGATGGCCCGTGTCTTGCCAGTGCCGGCGCCGGCAAGGACGCACATGGGTCCCTGCAGGGTGCTGGCAACTTCGCGCTGTTCGGCGTCGAGGCCGCCGAGGATGCGCTCTTCGAGGGAGCGGTTGTCCGGAGCCAAGGGCTCCGTGTCCGGCACACCCCCGCCGGAGGTGCCGGGCGGGAAATCGCTGGACTGGAAGATATCTGTGTTCACTGTTGCTGCTCAGCCGTTCGAGGGTTTCCGGTGGAGGCGCCGCGGTGGTGGACCCGGGGGCCGGAGGTGCCGTTGTCTGGTGTCACGATCGCTTCACGGGTTGTCCGGGCGGTCGTGGATGACGCCGCCGTACCAGTGCTCAATCAGGGACCGCGCAATAGACAGTCTGCTGGAGATGACGATTTCGCCGCTGAGCACCGCCTCCTGCAGTTCGCTCCGGCTGAACCAGCGTGCCCGGGTGACTTCGACGCCGTCGGGCGTGGCATCGGTGTCCGCGGTGGTGGCCGTGAAGCCGAGCATCAGGGAGGCCGGAAAGGGCCACGACTGGGAACCGAGGTACTGGCAGGCGGTGACGCGCACGCCGACTTCCTCGCCGATTTCCCGGACCACGGCTTGTTCCAGCGACTCCCCCGGTTCGACGAAGCCGGCGAGGGTGGAATAATTCCGGGCGTCGAGCGGGCCGCCGCCGCCGAGCAACAGCCGGCCGTCGGCACCGACGACCGTGACAATGATGGCGGGATCGGTGCGGGGGTAATGCTCGGAGCCGTCCGAGGGGCAGCGGCGGACCCATCCTCCGGCCTCCGGCACGGTGGCTGTCCCGCAGCGCGGACAGTGGGTGTGGGTGGCGTGCCAGTTGGCGATGGCGCTGGCTTCAACAAAGATGGCGGTATCCGTGGGGTTCAGCGTGGCAGCGACATCACGGAAGCCCGCCCACTGCGCGCCATCGGGGATGCCGGCGATGTGGGCTTCGAATTCCTCGGCTTGGACCTCGAACTGCTGCGGCAGAAGGAACAGGACCAGTTCGGTGCCCGCCGCCAGGTCCGAGCCGGGCATGGCTGAGCCCAGGTAGATCAGCTGTTCCGGTGCATAGGGAGTGTCCTGCAGGTGCCGGGCCAGTTCGGCGGCGTCCAGCAGGACCAGGCTGCTGCCGTTGATCAGGGCCTGGCGGCCGGACAGCACCATGGCCCGCGCGGCGCCCGAGTGCAGGAGCTCCTCGAGCATCCCGGGCCTGAGACGGGCGGAGGAGCCGCGGTCAATCAGCGCCGGGCGCACCGGAAGGACCGTGTCCAGGAGATGGTTGGCGGCCGGGCCTGCGGCCGGGGAGACTGACGTGCCCGACGGGGCCTGACTGTTGGGTGCCGGTGACTCCGCAAGACTCATGTACCCACCGTACTGACTCGCGCTGACAAATGACATTTTTCCCCGGCGTATGTGGGCATCCGCACGCGCGCGGGCACCCTCGTCCCGGGCCCCTGCGGCGGGCACCGCCCGGGGCGCAATTTATTCCCGATCTTTCAGACTCGCCGTGGTGCATCGCAGTCTTGGGCGCCGCTCAATCTACCGTGGAAGAGTGAGAAGAAAACCAATCGAACTGGCAGCTGTGGCAACCGCGGCAGTCCCCGGACTGACCCCGACCGCCGTTAGCTCTGCGCCCGACGATCCGGCAGACTTCGACTCGGCCCTCCTCCTGGACTCCGAGGGCAAGCGCTGGCGAGTCCGCTCGCCGCGCCACGCCGAGGCCAGCGCCCGGCTGGAAACGGAATTCCTGGTGCTGCGGGCGTTCGTCCCCGGTATCCGGGCCGAGCTCCCGTTCCTCATGCCCACCGTTGCGGGCACCGTACGGCAGGGACCGCTGAGCACGTTTGTGTACTCCCACCTGGCCGGCTCCACCCGGTCCGTCGAGGACCTCGGCGCCGCATCCCCCGCCGTTGCCCGCGAGATCGGCGCGGCCCTCGCCGCCATCCACGACTTGCCCCACTCGCTGGTGAGCAACGCCGATCTGCCCAGCTACACGCCCAACGAGTTCCGCCAGCGCCGCCTCAACGAACTGGATCAGGCCGCGACCACCGGCAAGATTCCGCCGTTGCTGCTCCGCCGCTGGGAACACGCGCTTGAGGACGTCTCCCTGTGGCGTTTCAACCCCTGTGTGGTCCATGGGGATCTCCACGAGGACAACCTGCTGGTCGACGGCGACCGTGTCACGGCCGTGACCGGCTGGACCGATCTGCGTATCGGCGACCCTGCCGACGACATGGCCTGGCTCGTTGCGTCCAACGACCAGGACTTTGTGGATGCCGTGCTGGGGCACTACACCTCCTCCCGGCGCGACGTGCCCGACGCCCACCTACTGCGGCGTGCGGCGCTCTCGGCCGAATTCGCCCTGGCGCAGTACCTCGTCAAGGGCCTCGCCGCCGGGAACCAGGAGATGATCGACGAAGCCGAATCCATGCTCACCGTGCTCGCCGAGGACGTCGCGGAACACGGCGGGCAGCCAATCAGCGTGGAACCTCTCCCCCAGCCTGCGCCTGCCCCGGATCTTGGCGGGACCCCGTCCCGGGACAACGAACCACACAGTGCGCCGGATAAGGCACCGGACAGTACGCCGGTCCCGGCCGTCAGCAAGGTCACTCTGCTGGCCCCGGATGCGGTCTCCGGACTTGCCGCAGTTCCCACCAGCAGCGCGATGCCTGCCGTGCAGGTGACGCCGATCCCCGTCATCGAACCGGCAGCCGCCGACGGCGCCTCCAACGACGGCGCCTCCAACGACGGTCCTTCCAGGGACAGTGCCGAGGAGACCTCGACCCAATCCATCGCCGTTGTCCAGGAAAACAGTGCAGTCCAGGCGAGCAGCGCTGTTCCGGAAAACAGTGCAGTTCAGGAAGACAGCCCTGCCCCAGCAGACGGCCCAGTCCAAGCAGACAGCGCACTCCAAGCAGACGGCGCAGTCCATGCCGAGGCAGCGTCCTCGGCGGACGGCACGGCCCCGACGGACGCTGAGGACACCTCGACCACCGCTCTCACGGTGGTCGAGGCGAAGTCCCGCTAGCCCTTTCCCAGGGCCGCGGCCACGATCTGCTCGAGCCGCTCCGCTGAGCCCAAGTCGTGCGGCCGGACCACCTGGTTGTCAGCCACGTAGTAGAACGCCGCCCGGACCTGATCGATGGGGACGTCCTTCAACCGGGCCCAGGCCAGCCGGTAGACGGCCAGCTGGACCGCCTTGGTCTTCAGCTGGGCCGCCGACGGACGGCGGCCGGTCTTCCAGTCCACCAGGTCCCAGCCGCCGTCGGCATCGCGGAAGACGGCGTCGATCCGGCCGCGGACCACCACGTCACCGATCCGGGTCTCCACCGGCACCTCGACGTGGGCCGGCGCACGGTTGGCCCACTCGGACTGCCGGAAGGTCTCCACCATGGTGTCCAGGCCGTAGGTTTCGTCAATGTAGTCGTCGGAGCCCGCCGCGTCGCCGAGGTCCAGCATGCCGGCGGCGCCGAAGTACTCCTCCACCCAGGCGTGGAAGGCCGTCCCCTTCCGGGCGGACATCCCCGGTTCCCGCGGCACCGGACGCCGCAGCCGGGCAACAACGGAGCCGGCGTCGTCCTCGAGGTCCACCAGGGTGGACGCGGAAATGTGGCCCGGCAGGTGCACATCCTGTACCAGGGTCCGGCGCGAGCGGCGTTCCAGAAGGGTCGCGGCTTCGAGCGCCCAGCCGCCGGCCGGCCCGCGCAGCGGGTGGCGCCGTCCAGGCTCCGTGCCGCCCGCACTGGCAACGGCGTCCAGCAGCACCCCGGAGTCCAAGGAGTCCAGCACCCGGTCCGCCGCGGACTGCATCGCTGCCCGCCGGCCCGGAACCAGCCGCATCCGCGCGCCCGTGCGCGGATCGGTGGGCCCTTCGAGCGGGTCATACGGCCACCCCGCAACCTCCAGTTCCGATGTCAGCGGGCTCTCCGCCGGCAGCGATTCCTCGCTGACGGACAGCGGGTGGATCGAAGCGGTGGCGTCGGCGGCGAGCACTTCGAGTTCGGCCAGGAAAGGCGACATGCCCGCCATTCCGGCCCGGGAACCCACCCAGGCGGCGCTGGAAACCCAGAGCACGTGTTTGGCCCGGGTGTAGGCCACGTACGCCAGCCGCCGTTCCTCGGCCTCGCCGTGGACCTGCACGGCGGACTTGAATTCCTTCTCGGCGTCAAGCCAGCCTTTCTGGTCCGGGTGTTCAACGTCCCACTGCGGCAGGTCCGCGCGGTCCCCGCGCAGCGGCCAGGGCAACGCGGCGCTGCCGCTGCTCCAGCGCGAATCCCGGCTGCTGGGGAAGGCCCCGGCGTTGAGCCCGGGCACAAAAACAACATCCCATTCCAGGCCCTTGGAGGCGTGGACGGTCAGCAGCTGCACCGCTTCGTGGTTGACTTCCGGCGCGGCGGCGTCGAGGCCGTTCTCTTCGGCGGCCGCGGCCTCCAGCCAGGCCAGGAAGGCGAGCACATCGACGCGCTGGGACGTGTACAGGAACCCGGCGGCGGCGTCCTGGAAGGCGTCCAGGTTGCGGCGGGCCTGGTGGATGCTGATCCCGGGCCGTGCGGCCACTTCGATGTCAAGGAGCATGGCCCGCTCCACCTCGCCCAGGAGCGTTGTAAGGTCGTCTCCCATGTAGCCGCGCAGCTGCCGGAGCTCCGCCGAGAGCCGGTGGAGCCGTTCCAGCGCCTCGGGGCTGAGCTGGCGGCCGTGCGCGGACGTCCAGCCCTCGCGCGGGAGCCAGTCGAGGGCCTCGACGAGGCTGGCGGCGTCCGTGAGGTCGCCCTCGATCACGGGAGCCTCGGCCCCGCCGTCGTCGGCATCGTCATCCATGGTTCCCGGCCGGCCGCGGCGCCGGGCGAGGAAGCTGGACCAGTCCCGCAGGGCCATCAGGTCCGCGGCGCCAAGCCGCCAGCGCGCCCCGGCGAGCAGGCGCATCAGCGAATCCGAGCGGCCCGGATCGGCCAGCACCCGGAGGGTCGCGACGAGGTCGACTATCTCCGGGGTGTCCAGGAGCCCGCCGAGGCCGACGATCTCATACGGAATCCCGCGCACCTCGAATTCCCGCCGGATGCATTCCATCTGGGCGCGCCGGCGGCACAGCACCGCCATGGCGGGAGGCTCAGGCTCCGCCGCCGACCCGTCAAAGTCAGTCACCCGGAACTTCAACACGTCGCCCGCTATCGCAGCGGCTTCGTCCTCGTCGGTGCCAAAGCGCCCCATCACCACACGGCCCTGGACCGCGGCCGGGCTGGGTTGCAGCGGCGGAACCTCGACGCTCCCGGCCGTGTCCCGCTCGCCGGCCGGTCCCGTTTGGGCTGCGGCCTGGCTGAGGGGTGCGGAGATGGCGTTGGCGGCGGCAAGGATGTTCCGGCCGTTGCGCCACGCCGTGGTGAGGTACGACGTCGGCGCCACGGCGAAGCGGGCAGTGTTGCCGGCGTCGGCATCGCCGTCTCCGGCGGTGCCCAGATCGGGCAGCCGGACCGGGAACTCGCGGACGAAATGGAAGAGCTGGCCGGCGGAGGCGCCGCGGAACCCGTAGATGGACTGGTTCGGATCCCCGACGGCAGTGACGGCGTGACCGTCGCCGAACAGCCGGGAGAAGAGGACCAGCTGGGCGTGCGAGGTGTCCTGGAACTCGTCCAGCAGCACCACCTTGTACTTCTGGCGTTCGGTTTCCGAGGCCACCGGGATCTCGTTGGCGACGCGGGCGGCGAGGGCCACGAGGTCGCCGAAGTCCAGGGCGCCGCGGGCGCGTTTGGCGTCCGTGTAGCGCCCCACCATGTCCGCGACGCTGGCCCGGGTGCGCAACATTCCGCTGAGCTCGGCCGCGGCCTGGCTGGGGTTCTTCTTGGCCGTGGCGACGTAGGGCAGCGACTCGAACTCGGCCACCCGGTCCAGCAGCCAGCCGCGGACCCCGGACGGGTCCTGGAGATGTTCAGCGCACTCGCCGGCGAGCTGGATGACGGCCTTGACCAGGGTGGACTTGGCGGAGCGGAAGTGTTCGTATTCGCCGTCGAACGCTTCCACAACCTCGCTCGCGAGCTGGAAGGACTGCGCGCCGCCGAGCAGCACGACGTCCCGTTCCACGCCGAGCCGGAGGCCATAGTCGGACACGATCCCGCTGGCGTAGGAGTGGTACGTGGAGACCTTGGGTTCGAGTGCGTCGGTGCTGAGCAGCCCGGCGGGGAACACCTGGTTCTGGGTGTCGGCCGCGGCAATGCGCTGCAGCGCGGCCAGCTTGGCGCGGATACGGGTGGCCAGTTCCCCGGCGGCTTTCCGGGTGAAGGTCACACCAAGCACTTCCTCCGGCCGGACCCAGCCGTTGGCGACGAGCCACACCACGCGGTCAGCCATGGTGGCCGTCTTGCCTGAGCCGGCGCCGGCAATGACCAGCCGGGGCGACAGGGGCGAGGAAATAATGTGCGATTGTTCGGCTGTGGGGCTGTTCTTCTCCCCCAGCATGGCGGAGAGCTCCTCGGGGGTGAACCGCGCAGCCGGAAGGGCTGCGGGCACAGCGGCGGACACACCGCCGGGAAGAGTCGGTTCGGCGCTCATTCGGTGACCTGCTTTCCCCGCACGCACAGCGGACAGACTTCGGGAAGGCGGCAGCCGTGGCCCCCGTGGCCGCCCTTGGACGGATCGTGGCGGGCCTCGAACGTGTTCCCGGACATGACCCGGGCGGCGTCGCCGACCATGTCCAGGGCCCAGTTCTCCGCCGGGTCCAGCGGCGGCTGGGCCTGGATGCCCGGGCTCTTGGTGGTGGTGCCGAGCTGGGCCAGGACAGCACCGCCGGGCAGCGGTGGCGGTCCGTCATCGGGCCCGGCAAAGCCGCCGGCCAGCACGGCCGCCTGGTAGGCGCCCAGCTGCGGGTGCCGGTCGAGATCGGCTTTACCCGGCTGCCGCTTACCGGTCTTGAGGTCCACGACCACCAGCCGGCCCTCGGCGTCGATCTCCAGCCGGTCGACCTGGCCCCGCAGCACCGCCGGACGGGGCGGCCAGGACCCGTTGTCGGAGTCAGCTCCGGTGTCAGCGCCGCTGTTTCCGGCCGGGACAACGTCGGGAAGTTTCACTTCGAAGTCCTGTTCGACGCCCACCAGGGACCGGCCCTCGCTGCGCATCACCAGCACGTACTGGGCGAGCTTCCGGACCATGGTTTCGGCGCGCTGGAAGTCCAGCTTGCCTTCCCAGTTGTCCTTCATCCCGAGAGCGGGCCAGCGGCGGACCAGCTCGGCCACGTATTCGGATCCGGAGGCATCCGGCAGGTCCTGCGCGATGGCGTGGACCAGCGTGCCCAGGCTGCGGGCGAAGTCGGTGGCTGCCTCTCCGCCTGCAGCCTGGACAAACCAGTCCAGCGGCGATTTCTGCACGGTTTCCACTTTCGACGGCGAGACGTAGACGGTGCCGCCCGGAGGGACGACGGGATCCTCGGTGGACAGCGGCGCAAGGCCCCACCAACTCGCGGGGTGCGCGCCGGGCACGGGCGGTTCGGCGGCGGCCAAGGCTCCGAGCACGGTGCTGGCTTCCACGGCCTCGGGGGTTCCGGCGTCGAGCTGGGCGTACTGGCGGAGCTCGGCGACAAGTGCGCGCAGGGTGAGCGGACGCTCCACCGGCGTGAACCCGCGCCGGTCCCGGCCAGGGCCCAGCGGCGACACGTAGTCCAGGAATGAGGAGGGCTGTTCGTCCTCCGAGGACACGGCGGTGCAGATCAGCACCTGCTGTGCCCGTGATACGGCGGTGGAGAAGCTGCGCAGTTCGTCATAGCGGATTTCGCGCAGCCGGCTGAGGGGATCCAGCTGCAGGGCGTAGTCCACGCCGTGCTCGACGGCGTCGGCGTACAGCGTGCTGCCGAGCAGTTCGCCGCGGAGCCTGGTGTTGGGCCACACGCCTTCCTGCAGGCCCGGGACGATGACCACGGGCCACTCCCGGCCGGCGGCGCTGGCCGGTGTCATGAGCTCCACGGCGTCCTCCAGCTGGGCGCGTGCAGCCAGGGTGTCCATCGGGAGTTCCTGGCTGAGCAGGTACTCGAGGAACTGTTCCGGCCCGGAACCGGGCAGCTGGTCCACGAAGCGCTCGGCGGTGTGGAAGAGCGCCATCATGGCATCGAGGTCCCGGTCCGCCCGGGCCCCGGCCGCTCCCCCGGCGAGCGCGGCCTCGGTCCAGCGTGCGGCGAGGCCGGTGGAGTTCCAAAGCGCCCACAGTACCGTTTCGGCGTTGCCGCCGGGAGCCTGGGCCGCGTCCCGGCCGGCGTGGATCATCCGGGCAATCCGGCGCGCGGAGTGCCCCTCGATGCCCAGGCTTGCCAGCGCGCCCGGTTCCAGCAGCGCCTCGACGAGGAGTACGTCGCTGGTCCGGCCTCCGCCGCCCAAAAGCTCCTCGCGGCGCAGGGACTGGCGCAGGCGCCGCAGCTCGATCGCGGTGGCTCCGCCGATCCGCGAGGTCAGCAGCGTCACGGCGGCCTCGGGACTCAACACGTCAGGGTCCAGGGCCACGGCATAGGCATCCAGCAGGGGCCGGACGGCGACCTCGTCCCGGACGGCGGATTCAGCCACGGGGATCCGGACGGGGATGCCCTGGCCGGCGAGGTAACGCTGCAGCTGGCTGAGCTGGCTGCCGTTGCGCACGATCACGGCGATGTCCCCGAGATCGCGGCCGTCGTTGAGCTGGGCCTCCAGGATCCGCTGTGCCACATAGCGCAGTTCGTGCACGGGAGACGGCAGCAGGTGCGCCTCCACCGTGCCGCCCGCTGCGCCGTTGGCGGTGCTGTTGGCACGGCCCGCGACACCAGGCTGCGCAGGCTGCGGTGCAGGTTGCGCTTCAGGCAGTTGCGCAGGCTGCAGTGCAGCCGGCTGTTCGAGCCGCCGCGCCGACTGCCCGCCGGCGCGGCGGGAGATCCGTCCGGCCACGGAGAGCCAGGCGTCCGCGACTGCCGGGGTGTGGCGGTGCGCGGTCCAGAGCGGCCGTTCGAGGACGCCGCCGCCGGCGGGGGCGAGCAGCCGGGGAAGTTCGGCGACGAGGTCCGGGCGGGCGCCGCGGAAGCCCTGGACCACGGTGTCCGGCGATGAGGTGATGAGGACATCCTTGCCCGCGGCGATATCCGCGAGCAGCTCGAACACGGCGGGGTTGGCTTCCTGCATGTCGTCCACCAGGACCAGTTGGAGCCTGTCGCGTTCGGCGGCCAGGAAGTCCGGTTCGTCCTGGAAGATCTGCCGGGCCGCGGTGATGATGCCGGCCGGGTCAAAGGATTCGGGCATGCGCAGGTCCAGCACGTCGCGGTACTCGGCATACAGTGCCGCGGCAGCGACCCAGTCCGGCCGGTTGCAGCGGCGGGCGAGGACCACGAGGTCCCCGGCGGTCCGCCCGGATTCGATGATCCGGTCAAAGAGCTGGCGGACTTCCTGCCGGAAACCGCGGGTCTGCAGGGCCGCGCCGAGGTCCTCCGGCCACGGCAGTTCAAGTCCGGGCTGTGTGTGCCCTTCGAGCAGTTCCTTGATGATCAGGTCCTGCTCGGGGCCGGACAGGAGTTTGGGCGGGCGCGGCAGCGGCAGGATGCCTTCGGCTTTGGCGCGCCGGATCAGGTCGAAGGCGTACGACGCCCAGGTGCGGGCCGGCGTCGTGCTCAGGCTGCGGTCCAACCGCGCGGTGAAGCGGTCCCGGAGCGAGTCGGCGGCGAGTCGTCCGGGGGCGAGGATGAGCATCCGCTCCGGATCGAGTCCGTCGCGCTGCGCGCGGCGGACGGCGGCTTCCACGAGCACTGTCGATTTCCCGGTCCCCGGCGCTCCAGGGATGAGGACGGGACCGGAGCCGTGCGGGACGTCGACGGCGGCGAGCTGGTCCGCCGACAGTGCGGGAACGGCGCTGTGCAGCTTCCGGGGCGGCAGCAGCCGCAGCGCGGAACCGGAGGTGCCGGAGGTGCCAGGACGGGCAGCCCGCGGTCCGCCCTGTGCAGGCGAGCTGGGCGTGGACTGAGACGGTGCGGGCTGAGCTGGTGCGGGCTTTTCTGGTACGGCCGGGACGGAGTCAGGGTTCTGGCTGGGGATGCTCACACAGTCATTTCATCATCGGGGGCCGACAGTTTATGTAAGGAGCGCTCCAGCCGCTCGGCAACCGCGTCGATCCGGTCGAACTCACCGTCGCTCGGTGCCCAGCGGGCGGCCATCAGGTCCACCCGCCAGCGCCCCTCGCCCGTGCGGAGGTATTCGGTGTAGCTCCCCAGCAGCGGAGTTTCTTCCACAAGGTACTGGGCAAGGGCCTCGCGCTCGTGTCCCGGGGGCGCGTCTCCGCTGGCCTTCAGGACCCGCCACCAGGGCACGGAGCTGCCGTGGTGGCTCATGACGGAACCGACCTGCCGGGGACCGCCGGAGCCGAGGAGTTCGGCGACGTCTCCGTACGCCACCGCCGAGCCTGCGGGGATCAGGGCCACCACGTCCAGGACCGCCTCCACATACTCCATCCGCATGACACAAGCCTAGCGTCCGGAGGACGCTGGGCGGCCGGCTGCGGCCCCGCCGCCGCCCGGTTCGGCCGCTGCGGATGCGGGCGGGGTGGCGGCGCATTAGCGTCGGTGGCAGCAGGTAGCGTTGAAGCATGAGCACCTGGAACACCCTCCCCCGCGCAGCCTTCGACCTTGAAACCACCGGCCGGAACTCCCGCGCCGCCCGGATCGTCACGGCGTCCATCACCGTCGTGGACTCCGACGGCGGGATCGTCAAGGAGCACGAATGGCTCGCCGATCCGGGGGTCGAAATCCCGACGGAGGCCAGTGACATCCATGGCGTCACCACCGAGCGGGCCCGCAGCGAAGGCCGCCCCGCCGCGGACGTGACCAGGGAGGTCGCCGCGGTTCTCCAGGAGCTTTTCGACACCGGTGTGCCGGTCATCGCCTTCAATGCCAGCTACGACTTCACCGTGCTCGCCGCCGAATCGGCCCGCTACGGCGTGCCGCAGCTGACCCGCTTCCCCGTGCTGGATCCGTACATCATGAACAAGCAGGTGGACCGCTACCGCAAGGGCAAGCGCACTCTCACGGCACTGTGCGAGGAATACGGGGTGGACCTGGACAATGCCCACACCTCGGCCGCCGACGCCCTGGCCACCCTGCGTATGCTGGACGCCATGGCCGGGAAGTTCCCCAAGCTGCGGATGCCGGCCAGCCATCTGCACCAGCTCCAGATCGAATGGGCCTCCGCCCAGGCCTCCGATTTCCAGAGCTACCTGCGCAAGACCAAACCCGCCGCCGTCATTGAAGGCGACTGGCCCGTGCTGCCGCCCGAGGACGCGAGCCGCGGAGACTTCTAACGGGGACTGCCGCCGCACAAGGGGTTGGGATGGAGATCACAGTCCGCCCCGGCACCGCCCTGACCTGAAACTCCCGGCGGGGATTCCGCGGACCGGAGAACCATGGCCGCGCCGCCCGGGCGGCCGGAGGATATCTCGAATTTTCAGCATCGATCGTCCCTTTGTGACGAACTAAATGCGCAGGTGGATGCCAAATGGCACCCCTGACATAATTTAGTTCAGAACCTGGCGTGTGTTATGCCGCGCCCAACCCCAACCGCCAAGGGATAGATGATCACAGTTACCGACCTTCGCAAGGTCTACCAGCAGGGCAAGAAAGAAGTGGTGGCCCTCGACGGCGTCACTCTTTCGGTACCAAAAGGGTCCATTCACGGCATCATCGGCCATTCGGGTGCCGGTAAGTCGACCCTTGTGCGCTGCCTGACCCTGCTGGACCGTCCCACCTCCGGTTCCGTCAGCATTGACGGAACCGAGCTCAGCTCCGTCAAGGACTCGGAGATCCGTGCGGCGCGGCGGCGTATCGGCATGGTCTTCCAGCACGCGAACCTGATGGACTCCCGGACCGCGGCCGGCAACGTCGCGCATCCGCTGGAACTTGTGAAAACACCGAAGGACCAAATCCGGAACCGGGTCGCGGAGCTCCTGAAGCTCGTGGGACTCGAAGGGTTTGAGAACGCCTACCCGTCGCAGCTTTCCGGCGGCCAGCGCCAGCGTGTCGGCATCGCCCGGGCCCTGGCCTCGGATCCGGACGTGCTCCTGTGTGACGAGCCCACCTCTGCCCTGGACCCGGCCACCACGGACGAAATCCTGGACCTGATCCAGGACCTCACCAAGCGCCTGCAACTCACCGTGCTGATCATCACGCACGAAATGAACGTCGTGAAGCGGGTCTGCGAATCCGTGTCATTGCTCTCCGGCGGCCGCATCATCGAACACGGCGCCCTGCGGGACGTCGCGGCCGATCTGGACAGCAAGCTGGCCAAGGCGCTGCTGCCGCTGCCGCCGTCCGAGTCCCTGCCGGGTGCCCTGCAGCGCGGGCCGGTGCTGGAGATTCTCTTCTCCGGCGACAGCGCCAAGGAACCCGTCCTCACCGGGGTCGCCCGGCATTTCGACATTGACATCAACGTCCTGGCCGGCAGCGTCGAGACCCTCGGCGGCCAGCAGTTCGGCCACCTGCGTGTTCAGCTGGCGGAAACCGCGGACGCGGACGCCGTGCTGGCCTACCTGCACGAGCGTGGCATCGGCGCAAAGCGTGCGGCCTCCGCCGCAGCCCAGGACCCCGACAACGCCGGCTCCGCCCTTCCGGCTTCTGTCCTCGCCACCGGGGACCAGGGAGGTATCTCATGAACGACATCTTCAGTAATCCCGTGCTGGCCAAAGCCCTGCCCGAAGCCATAATCGAAACACTTCAGATGGTGGGGATTTCGTCTTTCTTCACCGTGCTGATCGGCCTGCCGCTGGGCGTGTTCCTGCACGTCTCCGCCCCGGGCGGGCTGCGCCCGATGCCGGTCACCAACCGGATCCTCAGCGATGTGATCGTCAACATCACCCGTTCCATCCCCTTCGCCATCCTGATGGTGGCGCTCATTCCGTTGGCCCGCGCCTTGACCGGCACCAGCCTCGGCCCGGTCGCCGCCTCCGTGTCTCTCTCGATCGGCACCATCCCGTTCTTCGCCCGGCTGGTGGAAAACTGCCTGCGCGATGTGCACCACGGCAAGATCGACGCCGCCCAGGTGATGGGGTCCACGAAGATGCAGGTCATCAACAAGGTGATGCTGCGCGAATCACTTCCCGCCCTCGTCGCGGCGGCCACCACCACGGTGGTCACCCTCGTGGGGTTCTCCGCGATGGCAGGTCTGGTCGGCGGCGGCGGCCTCGGCAAGCTCGCCTACAACTACGGCTTCCAGCGCTTCGACGTCACGGTCATGCTCGTCACCATCGTGCTGATCATCGTCCTGGTCCAGGTCATCCAGCTGGTGGGCGAGCGGATCTCCCGCCGCCTCGACCACCGCTGACGCCTCCTGGTTCCAGCGGCCACTGACACCGGCAGCCCGGCCCTACCCCAACCGGCCTGCCGCTCCCAGCACCACCACTCCTGCAGCGGGTAGCCGCCCTCTGCATCTGCGCGGACCACGGCGCCGACGTCGTGAATCCAGCTATTTCGAAAGGAACGCATCCAATGCGTAAGTCACTCACCCTCCTGGCCACCGGCATTGTCACTGCCCTGGCGCTGACGGCTTGCGGTGGTTCGTCCACCCCCAGCGCCCAGGTCACTGCCCTGGATCCGGCCAAGCCTTCCACGCTCTCGGTCGGCGCCAGCCCCGTGCCGCAGGCGAAGATCCTCGAGTTCATCAACCAGGACCTTGCCCCCAAGGCCGGCCTGAAGCTGGACATCAAGGAAATCGAGGATTACCAGACGCCCAACACCGCACTGAGCGACGGCTCCCTGGACGCCAACTACTACCAGCACCTTCCCTGGTACGAAGATCAGGTCAAGACCAAGGGCTACAAGTTCGGGCACGGCGAAGGCGTTCACATCGAGCCCTACGCCGCGTTCTCCGAGAAGGTCAAGGACATCCAGGACATCCAGGACGGCGCCAAGGTGGCCATCACGAATGACCCGTCCAACCAGGTCCGCGCCCTCAAGGTCCTCCAGGTCGCCGGTTTGGTCAAGGACATCAAGGATGACACCTCCGTGATCACGCTGAGCGACGAGCAGAACCCGAAGAAGCTCAAGTTCTCGGAGAACCAGCCGGAACTGCTGATCAACGACCTCAAGGACCCGTCCGTTGACCTCGCCCTGATCAACGGCAACTTCATCCTCAAGGCCGGCCTGAGCACCAAGGACGCCCTCGCGGTGGAGTCCGTGGAGAACAACCCCTACGCGAACTTCCTGGCCTGGCGCGAGGACTCCAAGGACGATGTGCGCATCAAGAAGCTGGACGAGCTCCTGCACTCCCCCGAGGTCAAGGCCTTCATCGAGAAGGAATGGCCCAACGGTGATGTGACCGTGGCTTTCTAGCCCCGGTGGATTGACCGCTTAACTACTCAGGGCACCCGCCGCGGCGGGTGCCCTGAGTAGTTAACGACGACGCCGGAACGGGCGCGTAGCTTCTGCCGCCTCGGCAGCTAGGCCGTCGCGGAGGCCGCGGCTTTGGCGGCGGCGGGCAACGCGTCGAAGATCCGGTTCATCGCCGCGTCGTCGTGGGCGGCGGACAGGAACCAGGCTTCGAAGACCGACGGTGGCAGGTACACCCCGGAGTCCAGCATGGAGTGGAAGAACGGCGCGTAGCGGAAGACTTCCTGGCCCTGGGCGTCGTCGTAGTTGTGCACGCCGCGGGCCGAGGTGCCGAACGCCACGGAGAACAGGTTCCCCGCCCGCTGGATGGAGTGGTCCACCCCGGCCGCCTCCAGTGCCGTAGACAGGGCCGCGGAGAGCTCCAGCGAGCGGGCATCCACGAACGAATACACCTCGGGGGTGGCGTGGGTCAGGGTCGCGACGCCGGCGGCCATCGCCACCGGGTTGCCGGACAGCGTGCCGGCCTGGTACACCGGGCCCAGCGGAGCGAGGTAGTCCATGACCTCCGCGCGGCCGGCGAGGGCCGCCGTCGGCATGCCGCCGCCAATCACCTTGCCGAAGGTCAGCAGGTCCGGCGCCCACGGGTCGGCCGCGCCGGCCGCCCCGCCGGTGAGGCCCCAGTAGCCGGAATAGCCCGTCCGGAAACCCGTGAGGACCTCGTCAAGGATCAGCAGGGCACCGTGCTCCCGGGTAATGCGGGACAGGCCCGCGTTGAAGCCCTCGCCCGGGGTGACGACACCCATGTTGGCCGGGGCCGCCTCGGTGATGACGGCGGCGATGTTGTCGCCGTGCTTGGCGAAGGCGGCCTCGACGGCGGCGAGGTCGTTGTAGGGCAGAACGAGGGTTTCGGCGGCGGTGGCGGCCGTGACGCCGGCCGAGCCCGGCAGCGCCAGGGTGGCCAATCCGGATCCCGCTGCGGCGAGGAGCCCGTCCAGGTGGCCGTGGTAGCAGCCTGCAAACTTGATGATGAGGTTCCGGCCGGTGAAGCCGCGGGCCAGCCGGACGGCGGTCATGGTGGCCTCGGTGCCGGTGGAGACCATCCGGACGCGTTCGGCTGCGGGGACGCGCTCCTGGACGATTGCCGCGAGGTTGGCCTCATCCGGGGTGGATGCCCCGAAGGACAGTCCGCGGTCGACGGCGGCATGGACGGCGGCGAGGACCGCGGGGTGGGCATGTCCCAGCAGCGCCGGGCCCCAGGAGCAGACCAGGTCGACGTACTCGGCGCCGTCGGCGTCGGTCAGGTACGGACCCTTGGCGGAGACCATAAAACGCGGTGTCCCGCCGACGGAGCCGAACGCGCGGACCGGGGAGTTGACGCCGCCCGGCATCAGCTGGCGGGCGCGGTCGAAGAGTTCCTCGTTGCGAGGATGGCTGGAAGTCATGGTTCCTATTCTTTCAGGTTCAGTTCAGGCCAGTTCAGTCCAGGCCGGTTCAGTTCAGTTCGGTGGTGGGCGCCGCGGCCAGCAGGCTGGCCACGCGGGGCGCCACTTCGGTGCCAAACAGTTCGATCGAGCGCATCATGGCCGGGTGCGGCAGGGTGCCGTTGCTGTATTTGAGGTCAAAGCGATCCACGCCCAGGTTCTTCTTCAGCAGTGCAATTTTTGCGGCCACGGTCTCCGGCGATCCGACATAGAGGGCTCCTTCGGGGGTGCACATGGCATCAAACTCGGCCCGGTTGCCTGGGCCCCAGCCCCGCTCCGCGCCAATTCGGTTACGCATCGCGATCCAGTGCGGGAAGAACTCCTCCCGTGCTTCCTCGTCGGTAGCGGCGATGTGGCCGGGCGAATGCGTGGCCATCTGCTGCATCGGTTGCCCGTATTTGACCATGGCCTCGCGGTAGAGGTTCGCCAGCGGCGCGAACGACCGCGGCTGGCCGCCAATGATGGCGAAGATGATCGGATAGCCGTATTCTGCGCAGCGCAGCACGGATTCGGGGGTGCCGCCGACGCCGATCCAGGTGGGCAGCAGGTGGTGTTCCAGAGGCGGATAGACGCTGAGGCCGTTGATGGCCGGGCGGGTGCGCCCTTCCCAGTGGATGGGCTGCTGGGCGCGGGCCTTGTCAAAGAGTTCCAGTTTCTCCTCGAACAGGACCTCGTAGTCCGCCAGGTCGAGGCCGAACAGCGGGAAGGACTCGATGAAGGAACCGCGGCCCAGCATGACCTCGGCGCGGCCGTTGGAGATGGCATCGACGGTGGAGAACCGCTGGAAAACCCGGATGGGGTCATCAGAGCTCAGGACCGTGACGGCCGAGCCGAGCCGGATGTGTTTGGTGCGGGCAGCCGCCGCGGCGAGGAAGACTTCCGGGGCCGAGACGGCGAAGTCACGGCGGTGGTGCTCCCCCACGGCGAAGGCGTGCAGGCCGACCTCGTCCGCGAGCTCGGCCTGTTCCAGGAGCTGCCGCAGGACCTGGGCGTGCGGGACGGGGTGCCCGTCGGGGAAGACGCCGACGTCACCGAAGGTGTTCAGTCCCAGGAGGATGCGTCCCGGGCCCACGGGGGCTGTGGGGTTCGCGCCGGATGCCGGGTCAGGGGCTGTTGCAGCGCTCATCAGGACTCCTTCAGCCAGCCGGCGAGTTCGCTGGCCCAGTAGGTCAGGACCATGTTGGCCCCGGCCCGTTTGATGCCCAGCACGGATTCGGTGATTGCGGCCCGCCGGTCGATCCAGCCGTTGGCGGCGGCGGCCTCGATCATCGAGTACTCACCGGAGATCTGATACGCGGCGACCGGGACGGGGCTCATGGCGGCGACGTCGGCCAGGATATCGAGGTAGCTCATGGCGGGTTTCACCATGACCATGTCGGCGCCTTCGGCCAGGTCCAGGTCCACCTCGAGGATGGCTTCCCGGCGGTTGGCGGCGTCCATCTGGTAAGTGCGGCGGTCGCCGGTCAGCTGCGAGTCGACGGCCTCGCGGAACGGGCCGTAGAACGCCGAGGCATACTTCGCGGCGTAGGCGACCACGGCGGTGGTGGCGTGCCCGGCTTCCTCGAGGGCCTGCCGGATGACGGCAACCTGGCCGTCCATCATGCCGGACGGGCCCAGGACGTGGGCGCCGGCGTCGGCCTGCGCGACGGCCATCTGGCCGTAGATCTCCAGCGTAGCGTCGTTGTCCACGTAGCCGTTGGCGTCGAGGACGCCGCAGTGGCCGTGGTCGGTGAATTCGTCGAGGCACACATCGCTCATGATCACGAGCTCGTCGCCAACTTCGGCGCGGACGTCCCGGATGGCTTTGTTCAGCACACCGTCAGGGTCCAGGGAGGCGGTGCCGCGCGCATCCCGGACGGCGGGGATGCCAAAGAGCATGATGCCGCCGACGCCGAGCTGCACGGCGTCGGCCGCGGCGCGCTTCAGCGTGTCCGTGGTGTGCTGCTGCACGCCGGGCATCGAGGCGATGGGATGCGGCTCGGTCAGGCCTTCGCGGATGAACGCGGGCAGGATGAGTTCCGAGGCCGACAGGCGGTGTTCGGCCGTCAGCCGCCGCATGGCGGGGGTGGTGCGGAGCCGGCGGGGGCGGTGGGTCGGGAAGCTCATATGGTGTCCTTTGCTGGGGGCTCGGCGACTGGCTGACGGGGTGGGGACGGCTGGCTGGCCAGCGCCCGGATGACGGCGGCCACCAGGCCGGAGGCGGTAGGTTCTTCGGCCGTGGAGGCGACGCTGAGGCCGAGTGACTGCGCCTCGGCGGCGGTGGAACGTCCGATTGCGACGAAGCGGCAGCCGCCCAGCGGGGCGAGGTCCTCGTGGATGCGCCGGGCTGCACTCGGGGAAGCGGCGACGACGGCGTCCAGCCGGCCGGCGCCGATTTCGGCTTTGGCCTGGCCCGGCGTGAGAACGGCGGCCGTGTTGTCCCCTTGCGCTGGGGACTCCTGCGGCGCTGCCGGGTGGCACGCGGCCAGGCTGCGGCCCGGGTCGGCCGGATAATCCACAGTGCGGTACGCAGTCACGGCCTGGACGAAGGCACCCCGGGCCTCCAGCCCGCGGCGGAGCCGGGGGTCGGCGATGTCCGCCTGGGGCAGCAGCACGCTGCCCTGGTGCTCGGGCCAGATGTCGATGAGCCCCGCGCCGGACTGCTGCCCGGTCGGGGCGAGGTCGACGGCGACTCCGCGGGATTCCAGGAAACGGCGGGTCGCGGGTCCGATCGTGGCGACGAGGAGGCTGCCGGGAAGCCAGCCGCTGAGGGTGGTGCCCCGCTCGGCGGCCTTGGCCTCCAGCGCCTGCACGGTGGTCACGCTGCTGACCACCAGCCAGGTATAGGCACCGGCGCCGAGGGCGTCGAAGGCCACATCCAGGGAGTGCTGGTCGCTGGCGAGCTCGAAATCGATGAGCGGCAGCAGCAGGGGTTCGGCGCCGACGTCGCGCAGGGCTGTGACCAGCTCCGCCGCACGGTCCGGGCTGCGGGCCACAAGGACCCGGGCGCCGGCCGGAGCCGTCACGTTCCGGGCACGGTCGTCTCGGGCCTCGGAGTTTCGGGCACTGTGCCGTCCCATGAACTGATGTATTCCGCGGTTCAGGAAGCGGCCAGGTCCGCGATGTCGGCGGCGCCCCGGGCCAGCAGGACTTCGGCGAGCTCTATCCCCAGCAGGGTTGCCCCCACTTCGGTGAGTCCGTCCGTGGCCTTTTTGTCCCGGACAGTGGCTGTTCCGTCGACGGCACAGACCACGGCCTCGAGGTGCAGCAGGCTGCCGCGGCGGTAGGCGTAGGCGCCCACCGGGGCGGCGCAGCCGGCCTCCAGCCGGGCCAGGAGCGCCCGCTCCGCGGTGACGGCGAGCCGGGTGTCGGGATCATCGAGGGCGGCGAGGGCCTGCGCCAGCACACCCTGTGAGCCTTCGGTGGATCCCGCCTTGCGGGGCGCATCGGCGGAACGGCACTCGATCGCGAGCGAACCCTGCCCGGCGGCGGGCAGCATAACGTCGGTTTCCAGGTACTCGCTGACCGCGTCGAGCCGGCCGATCCGGTGCAGTCCGGCAGCGGCGAGCACCACGGCGTCGAGATCGCAGCTCTTGCCCTCCACCACGGCGTCGGTGGTGTTGCCCGGCAGCCCGGGGACGCGGCCGAGCCGGGTGTCCACGTTGCCGCGGATGTCACGGATGTCCAGGTCCGGGCGGGCGGCCCGCAGCTGGGCTGCGCGCCGCGGGGAACCCGTGCCCACCGTGGCGCCGTCGGGCAGGTCGGCAAGCTTGAGTCCGTCGCGGGCGCAGAGCACGTCCCGCACGTCGACGCGCTTGGGCGTCGCTGCCAGCGTCAGTCCAAGCGCCGGACCGGTGGGCAGGTCCTTGAGCGAGTGGACGGCCACGTCGCACACGTCCTGCAGCAGGGCATCGCGCAAGGCAGCGACAAAAACGCCGGTGCCGCCCATCTGGGACAGCGAACCGGTGAGGACGTCGCCGTCGGTGCGGATGTGGACCAGCTCGACCGGGAAGCCGCCGACGGCGGCCAGCTGGTCGGCGGTCTGCTGGGTCTGGGTCAGTGCCAGTTTGCTGGCGCGGGTTCCGATCCGGACGGTCACAGTGCGTCCTGACCTGCCGCCGGAGCGGACGTGCCGGCAGCGGTGGCGGCCGCCGGGTAGGGATCGTGGCCCGTCCCGACGGTGGTGTCGGCTCCGGCGATGGTGGGCTTTTCGCCGCGGAAGTTGGCGCAACATCCCGGGCGGCAGACGTCGTACCAAGGACCGAGTCCGGTCAGGTGCGGACGGTCAGCGATGTTGTTGGCGGCGGTCCGCTCGCAGATCAGGTCCACGATGCCGCCGACGAACTTCCGGTGCGTCCCGGGGGTGGGGACCCGGCTCGCGGCAAGGCCCAGGTTGGCGCAGGTTTCCAGGGCCTCGGTGTCGAGGTCCCAGACAACTTCCATGTGGTCGCTGACGAAACCGAGCGGCACGATCACGATGCCCTTGACGCCCTGGCCCGCGAGTTCCTCGATGGCGTCGTTGATGTCCGGTTCCAGCCACGGCACGTGCGGGGCGCCGGAGCGGGACTGGTACACGAGGGACCAGGGGGCGGTGTCGCCGGTCTCGGCCTCCACCCGCCGGATGACCTCGGTGCCGGTGGCGAGGTGCTGGGCGACGTAGGCGGAGTCTTCCGCGAACTGGCGGGGCTCGCCCTCGGAGCGGCCGGCGGCTTCGGCGTCGCGGGTCGGGATGGAGTGCGTCGCGAACAGGATGTGCACCGGCGCCTTCGGGGTGCCGTCCGCGGCCAGCTTGGCGCGGACGTCGGCGAGGCCGGCGGCGGTGCCTTCGATGAACGGCTCCACGAAGCCGGGGTGGTCGAAGTACTGGCGGACCTTGTCGACCTCGAGTTTTCCGTCCAGGCCGGTCTCGGTCAGCGCGATGCCGATGTCCTCGCGGTACTGGCGGCAGCTGGAGTAGCAGGAGTAGGCGCTGGTAGTGATCATCAGGACCTTGCGGTGCCCGGCGTCGTAGATGTCCTGAAGGGTCTGCGGGATGTACGGGGCCCAGTTGCGGTTTCCCCAGAACACCGGCAGCGCGATCCCGCGGGCGGCCAGCTCTGCCTCGATGCCGGCCTTCAGCTCCCGGTTCTGCTGGTTGATCGGGCTGATGCCGCCGTTGGCGCGGTAGTGGTGCGAAACCTCTTCGAGCCGCTCATCCGGGATGCCGCGGCCCCGGGTGACGTTGCGCAGGAACGGAATGACGTCGTCCTGGCCTTCGGGCCCGCCGAAGGAGGCGAGGAGCACGGCGTCATAGTCCTTGGCGGCCATCCGGCCGGCTTCGGTCACCTCGTTGACAGCCGTGACGGCTGTGGCACTTCCCTGGGGATCGAGCGGGCTCATGACAGGACCTCGGCAATCTCGGCGGCGCTCACCCGGCGGCCGGTGTAGAAGGGGATTTCCTCGCGGACGTGGTGGCGGGCTTCGGTGGCGCGCAGGTGGCGCATCAGGTCCACGAGGTCCACAAGGTCGGGGGCCTCCAGGCCGAGGATCCATTCCCAGTCGCCGAGGGCGAACGAGGACACCGTGTTGGAGATGACCTGGGGGAAATCCCGGCCCAGGAGTCCGTGGTCGCGGAGCATCGCCCCGCGCTCGGCGTCGGGCAGCAAGTACCACTCGTAGGAGCGCACGAAGGGGTACACGCAGAGCCACTCTGCCGGTTCGACGCCTCGGGAGAAAGCGGGGGTGTGGTTCTTGGCGAACTCGGCCTCCCGGTGCACGCCCATGGCGGACCAGGCGAGCTCTGTGCCGGTGAACAGCTTGCTGCGGCGGATGTCCCGGACGGCCCGCTGAAGGGCCTCGGGCTGCGGGCCGTGCAGCCAGATCATGATGTCCGCATCTGCGCGCATCGCCGATACGTCGTAGCTGCCGCGGTGGACCACGCCAGCCTCGGCCAGCCGCGCAATAAGAGCGTCGAACTCTTCGGCGGCATCGCCGCTGCGAAGGACGTCGGCGGAGCGCTTGAAAACGGTCCAGAGCGTGAAGAACTGCTCGGCTGATTCTTCGCTTGCTGATTCAGTTTTAGTGACAGTTTCGGCAGAAGTGTGGCTCATGGTTACCAGTCTGCCCCTTCGCCTTGGCTAAGTCGAAATAAAGCACTTCTACAGCGTGTAGAAGTGCTTCATTTCACATTGGTTCGCATCAATTCACGTTCATGTGATGTTGGGCTCAGGATCCAGCCCGTCAGGCAGGGACTTTTCCGGCGCTCAGACGCGGCGCATCCGCAGGACCACGGCACCGGCGACGACGGACAGTGCCACGAGTCCGATACCCAGGCCCAGCAAGGGGGACGGTCCGCCGGACTGACGCGTTGAGGTGGCCTCCATCGACGTGCTGCCCGAGCGCGGGTCAGCCGACGCCGTGGCGGAGCCACCCGTGGCCGTCGGCGACGCGGCGGCGGTAGACGGCGTTGCGGGGGCTGTGTTCGACGGCGCCGACCCGGCCGGGGATCCGGCCGGGTCTTCGGCGGCCGGGACTTCTGCGGCCGGCGCTTCGTTGACGGGCACTTCAGCGACGGGGTCCGCCGGAGCGGACTGCGCTGGCGGCTGGCCGGGGGCGGGCACCGCTGGCTGGGGTGCCGCGGGAGTGGTGGGCTGGGGTGCCGCAGGCGTGCTGGGCTGCGGAGTGAGAGTCGGAGTGGGAGCAGGAGATTGCCTCGGCGGGCGGCTCGGCTCCGGCTCGTCAGGGTCCTCCGAGGGCGAGGGCTGCGGGGAGGACGGCGAGGGCGTGGGGTCCTCTGAGTGGTCGAGCAGGCCATCCAAGACACCGTCGAGGTCGATGGACAGCAGGTCCGAACCGGCCGTAACCGAGGCAGAGACGCCCGTGGCGGCCTGTGCGGCGGGCGCGCCCGCGGACAGGGCCAGTACCACTCCCAGGGCTGCAGCTGCCGTCCCGCGGCGGAGTCCTGCAGGACGATCGGCCGGCGATTTTTGGACGTGGGAGACGTGGGACCTGTGCGTAACCATGGTCATCGAGCCTAGCCGCCGGAAGACGCGGGGAAAAATTTGCTGTTCCCCCGCTTTCCGGGTATCCAGAGCCCTGATTGGCGCCCGGTCCGGGCTCCCCGCGCCCGTCAGGACAGCAGCTGCCGGACCTGTTTCGGGGTGTCGGCGACGATCGCCGCGAGGCCGTTGCCGGACAGCCAGCCGCCCACCAGGGCCAGGGTGCCGTCCGCCGCGCAGATGCTCCGGACCTCCGCGACACGGCCCCTGTGGCCGAGGGAGGCGAAGGGCAGGGCCCCGCCCCAGCGTACGACGTCCCAGTCCACGATGTCGCGGGCCGTGACCGGAACGGACAGCAGGGTGGAAGCGTCCTTCAGGGCAGCTTCGAACAGCCCCGCGTCGGTGCGCGGCTCCGGGTGTGCCTGGACGCCATGCCGGGCGTCTCCGCGCCCGTAGGACAGCCGGACAACGTGGGTGCCGGGGCCGGCCTGATCGGCGAGCCAGCCCCATTTGGCGGTGGCGTGCGTGAGGGCCTTGGCCTGGATTCCCGGGCTCTGCGGCGCCACCAGGACCCCGGTGCCCCGCGGTCTGGCGTCGAGCTGAGGCAGGTCCACCACCAGGGTGACCAGGCTGACATCGGGCCCTGGCTCGGGACGCCGGCTGGCAAGGTCCGGCAGGGCGTCCGTGAGCAGCTCGACGGCGGCCGGGCCTTCCACGGCGACGACCAGCAGCCCGACGTCGTGGGCCGTGCCGCCGGCGGAGATCCGCCAGCCGTCCGCGGTGCGCATCACGGCGTCTGCCCGCGTCCCGCCGAGCAGTGTCACGTCTTCGCTGCGCAACTCGGCGAGCAGCGCGGAGATGAGGGTGTGCATCCCGCCGCGCAGTCCTGCGACGGCGGACCCCGCCTTCTGCAGTCCGGCGGACGGCGTTGGGGCAATGGCCCCTCCGCTGCGCTGGGTGCCGTTGCGTTGGGCGGCGACGGCGGCGGCGAGGGACCCGCGGGCCTTGATCCCGGCGCGGAGGCCCGGTGCCACCATGTCGATGTCGAGCACGTCCGGGTCCGCGGAGTGGACGCCGCCGACGACGGGTGCCACGAGCCGTTCCAGCACGCGCCGACCCATGCGGGCGCGCACCAGCGCCGAGACGCTGGTGGCCTCCGCTTTGGTGCCCAGCGAGGCGGGCAGCAGCTTGTCGAACGAGGCCCGGAGCGACCCCGCCAGGCCGAGGGAGCGGCGGACTTCCGGGTCCCAGGGATTGGCCGGAATGCCGAGAACCCCGGTGCGGGGCAGTTCACGCGGGCCGTCGGGCAATTGGACCCAGGCGCCGCCGGGGTTCGGCGCGACGATGCTCTCCGCGAGGCCCAGTTCGGCGGCGAGGTCCGCCACGGCGGAGGACCGGGTGGCGAAGGATTCCGCGCCGCTGTCCAGGGTCAAACCCGCCACCACATGGCTCCCGACGCAGCCACCCCACACATCGGAGGCCTCCAGGACCGTGGTCCGTACGCCGGCGCGGGCCAGCGTCCGCGCCGCGAGCAGGCCGGAGATACCGCCGCCCACCACCACGGCGGTCTGCACTGTTTCGACCGGCGTCCCGGCTGCGGCGCTCCCGGCTGCCTCCATGCCCCTACTCCGGGGAGATCGAGTGGATAAGCTCCACAACGCGCGTCAGCACGTCGGGGTCGGTGTCCGGCGGGACCCCGTGGCCGAGGTTCAGCACGTGTCCCGGAGCCGCGGCGCCGGCGGCAATCACGTCCCGGACGTGCGCTTCGAGGACCTCCCACGGCGCGGACAGCAGGGCCGGGTCGATGTTGCCCTGCAGCGGGACCGTGCCGCCCAGCCGGCGGTTGGCTTCGTCCAGCGGCAGCCGGTAGTCCACCCCGACGACGTCGACGCCGACGTCGCGCATTGCGACGAGCAATTCCGAGGTGCCGGTGCCGAAGTGGATCAGCGGGGCGCCGAGGTCCCGGACGTGGTCCAGGGCGCGGGTTGAGGCCGGAGCGACGAAACGCTGGTAGTCGGCGAGGCCGAGGGAGCCCGCCCAGGAGTCGAAGAGCTGGCCGGCGGAGGCGCCGGCTTCCAGCTGGGCGCGGAGGAACATGCCGGAGGCGTCGGCGGCCCAGTTTGCCAGCGCCGTCCAGGTCTCGGGGTCGGCGTGCATCATGGTGCGCGGGCCGAGGTGGTCGCGGGACGGCTTACCTTCCACCATGTACGCCGCGAGTGTGAACGGCGCGCCGGCGAAGCCGATCAGCGGAGTGTTGCCGAGCTGGGCCACAGTGCGCCGGACGGCTTCGCGGATGGGCTCGAGGGCTTCCCATGTCAGCTGGGGCAGGGCGGCGACATCAGCCGCGGTGCGGACCGGCTTCTCCAGCACGGGGCCGACGCCGGGGACGATGTCCACGCCGACTCCGGCCAGCTTGAGCGGGATGACGATGTCGGAAAAGAAGATGGCGGCGTCGACGTCGTGTCGGCGCACCGGCTGCAGGGTGATCTCGGAGGCAAGCTCGGGACGCAGGCAGGAATCCAGCATCGCGACCCCCTCGCGCACCTTGAGGTATTCGGGCAACGAACGCCCGGCCTGGCGCATGAACCATACGGGACGGCGGGACGGCTTGCCGCCGCGGTAGGCGGTGATCAGCGGGGAATCCGCGGTGCGGCCGTCCATCAGCGGGTGCCCGGCGTCAAGGCCGGAGATTTCGGGGGTTGCCGCAGTGCTAGGAGTCATGCCTTCGATTGTGCCGAAAATCAGGCCCAAAAGATAACGACAGCCTGTCACCGGCCCGGGCACCGGCCCGGCCGCGGCGGGGCGACGCCGGGGCGGTGGCGGGAATCACACCCCGGCGTGTGCGGTTACACGCCGGGCAGTTGTTCTACGCGGGTACGAAAAAGCTATGATTGTCCTGCTGTGGTTCTTTTTTCATTGGTGGCGACCCACGCCGACATCGACCTCGAGACCGTTGCTCAACTGAGCACCGGCGCTTCAGAGCTCGCCACATCCGCCCTCGCCGGATCGCCGGCCGTGGCGGGTGCCATTGTCCTTGCCACGTGCAACCGCTTCGAAATCTACGGGGAAGCACACCGCACCGAAGATGTAGACAACGCCCGGGCGGCCCTCATCGCCCAGCTGAGCGGTTCCACCGGACTCAACGAACAAGTCGTCGCGCGGTCCTTCAATACGCGCACGGGTGCGGACGTCACCCGGCACCTGTTCTCGGTCAGCTCGGGGCTTGACTCCGCCGTCGTCGGAGAACGCGAGATCGCCGGCCAGGTGCGCCGGGCCCTTATTACGGCCCAGCACGAGGGCACGGCCAGTTCCGGCCTCGTCCGGCTGTTCCAGGCGGCGTCCAAGACTGCCAAGGACGTCGGCGCCCAGACCGCTTTGGGCGCGCGCGGCCTGTCCGTCGTGTCTGTGGCCCTGGACCTCGCCACCGAGCTCTCCGAGGACCCCGACTGGTCCGCCAAGAAAGTCGTGGTCTTCGGCACCGGAGCCTACGCGGGCGCCACCATGTCGCTGCTGCGCGAACGCGGCTGCACGGACGTCTCCGTCTACTCCTCCTCCGGCCGCGCCGCCGGCTTCGTCGCCACCCGCGGCGGGACCGCGCTGGACGGCGAAACGCTTCCGGCCGCGGTCGCCGCCGCCGATGTCATGATCGGCTGCAGCGGTGCGGACACCCGCGTCGAGGCCGCGGAACTGGCCAAGGTCCGGGCGGGCTCGCCCCAGCCCCTGATCGCCATCGACCTCGCCCTCACCCACGACTTTGATCCTGCCGTCGGCGGACTCGACGGCGTCGAACTGCTCACGCTGGAATCCGTCCGCCTGGCCGCCCCGCAGGAACAGGCCGAATCGCTGGCCCAGGCCAACAGCATCGTGGCCGGTGCGGCCAGCGCCTTCGAGCAGGACCGCGAGGCCCGCTCGGTGGACTCGGCCATCGTCGCCCTCCGCCGGCACACCATGAACGTGCTGGACACGGAAATGGAAAAGGTCCGGGCCCGCCACGGCTGCACCGCCGCGGCCGAGGAAGTTGAGTTCGCGCTCCGCCGGATGGTCAAGCAGCTCTTGCACGTCCCCACGGTCCGGGCCCGTGAGCTCGCCGCCAACGGCCAGCAGGAAGACTACGTCGCCGCCCTGGAAGCGCTGTACGGCATTACGGTCGAACCGGCCGCGGAGCGTGCCACCGGCGCCGAGTGCCCCGTAGTCCACGATGCTGGTGTCCAGGGTGCCGGTGTTCCCGATGCCGGGCATGACACCCGCCGGCACTCTGCCTGAGCTGCTCGCCGCTCCCCCGCCCGGCTTAAGGTCAGGCTAACGGTCAGTAGACCGGCTTGTCCGGCTCCACATCCCGCACCCAGGCCAGGATTCCCCCGTCAAGGTGGCTGACGCGCTCATAGCCCGCAGCCCGGGCGGCGGCGAGGACGGCCGCGGACCGGGTCCCGGCCTTGCAGTGGAAGACGATGTCCGTGTCCTGCGGCAGCTCGTGCCACGCCTCGCCGGCGAGGATCCGGCCCTGCGGGATCAGGACGGCCCCGTCGATCCGGACGATCTCGTACTCCCCTGTTTCCCGCACATCGACCAGCTGGAAGTCCTTGAGACCGGCCGTGCGGGAGGCCAGCATCGTGGCCAGCTGCGTTGCCGTCACGGTATGCTCCGTGCCTGCGTCCGCGGCCGGGGTGATGCCGCAGAAGGCCTCATAGTCCGTCAATTCCGTGATCCGCTCCGCCTCGGGGTCCCGGGAGACCTTGATTTCGCGCCAGCTCCCGCCGAGTGCGTCGAACAGTGCCACCCGGCCCAGCAGGGAACGCCCGACGCCGGTGATCAGCTTGACGGCCTCCGTCACCATCAGCGAGCCCACGGCAGCGCAGAGCATCCCGAACACGCCGCCTTCACCGCAGGACGGAACGGAACCCGCGGGCGGCGCTTCCGGGTACAGATCACGGTACGTGGGGCCGTGCTGTTCCCAGAAGACGCTGACCTGCCCGTCGAACCGGAAGATCGAGCCCCAGACGTAGGGCTTGCCGAGGATCGCGGCGGCGTCGTTCACCAGATACCGCGTCGCGAAGTTGTCGGCGCCGTCGAGGATAAGGTCGTAGCCGGCGAACAGTTCCAGGGCGTTGCCGGCGTCGAGGCGGACGTTGTGCAGCCGGACCTCCACCAAGGGGTTCAGGGCGGCAATGGCGTCACGGGCGGACTCAATCTTGGGCCGGCCCACATCCGTGATGCCGTGGATCACCTGGCGCTGGAGATTGCTCAGGTCCACGGTGTCGTCGTCGACGATTCCCAGGGTGCCGACTCCGGCGGCGGCCAGGTACAACAGTGCGGGAGAGCCGAGGCCGCCGGCGCCGATGACGAGGACCTTGGCGTTTTTCAGGCGGCGCTGCCCGATTGCCCCGATTTCCGGGATGATGAGGTGCCGGGAGTAGCGTTCGACTTCTTCCGGACTCAAGCCGTCCGCGGGCTCCACCAGCGGTCCGGGCGCGGTTTCCGGGGTTGCGGGGGTTGCGGTGGGGGTGAACTTGGAAGCCATACTTCAATCTATGCCCGAAGATACCGCCAGGTCATATTACCGCCACGTAAAGTGGACGTAACAGCAAGGGAAAGAAGGCCGACAGTGGTTCATGAGGCACCGGTTGAGCGGAGTCACGCAGGAAAGTCGCCGGACGCGCCGGCACGAAGCGGACAGCGATCGGCGCGGTTGCCCCGTGATGAACGCCGGGCGCAGCTGCTCGCGGCCGCCCAGGAAGTCTTCGTCGCCAACGGCTACCACGGTGCCGCGATGGACGAAATCGCCGAAACCGCCCACGTCAGCAAGCCCGTGCTCTACCAGCACTTCCCGTCCAAACGCGACCTGTACCTGGCCCTGCTGGACAGCCAGCTGAGCAAGCTGACCGGGCTGCTGCTGGGGGCGCTCAACTCCACCACGGACAACGACGAGCGCGTCCAGGCGGTCATGCGGGCCTACTTCCGCTTCATCGCCAGCGACGACCAGGCCCACCGCCTGGTGTTTGAGTCGGACCTGGTCAACGACCCCCATGTCAGCGCCCGGCTGGAAACGTTCAACAAAACCTTCGCCGACGCCGTTGCCCGGGTCATCGCCGAGGACACGAAGCTGCCCGAGCTGGAGGCCCAACTGCTGGGCCGCGGGCTCGCCGGACTGGCGCATGTCAGCGCCCGCTACTGGCTGGAAACCGACGGCAATCTTGACCTCGATGTGGCCAGCGATCTGATCTACCGTTTAGCTTGGCGCGGAATCTCACGCTTCCCCAAGGAAACCTAGACTACAAATAGAGTTGACGCTTTGATATTTGTTGGACTTTGATTGGCTGGGAGGCCTCGCTGTGGAAGTAAAGATCGGCATTCAGAACATCGGCCGCGAAATTGTGCTGGAGTCGGCCCAGGACGCCGACGCCGTGGCCAAGGTGGTCGGCGAAGCCATCACCAAGGGCACTGAGCTGCGCCTGACGGACGAAAAGGGTCGCCAGATCATCGTTCCCGCGAACGTCCTGGGTTATGTTGAAATCGGCGCCGAAGAGGTACGTCGCGTCGGTTTCGGCGCCCTCTAAGAACCACCGCGCCCGCCCGCGGGGCAGCTTCGCTGCTGGCCCCGTCCCCAGATCCGCAAGGAGTCCGAACATGCTTTCCCTGATTGTGGTTGCCCTGGTGACCGTGGCCGCGGGCTTTGTGGTCTGGGCCAACGACAAGAGGCACGCCAAGTACGGCATTGCGGTCCCCGCAGGGGTATCGCTCACCGCCGGGATGGTGAGCTGGATCGTCTTCGTCGCCGCCGGCCTGGGCTACCAGCCCGGGCTGACCTGGATTCCGTGGGTGCTGCCCATGGTGCTGGGCGCAGTTGCCGCCGTGGCGGCCGTGCTGTACCTGGGCAAGACGCGCACCGCGCGCGACACTGCCCGGCTCACCGCCATCCTGCGCTACTAGCCGGCGACTAGGCCGGGCTCGGCGGTGGCGCCGAGCCCGGCTGCTGCCGCGCCGGCGGCAGTTGCCGCGGCGACGTCCCGCCGTGTGACTTTGTCTCCGGCGTCGTGGGAGCTGTAGCGAAGGAACACCCTTCTGAAGCGCCAGTCCAGATCCGGGTGGTGGTTTTGTGCTTCGGCCAGGCTCCCGACGGCGGCGATCAGCTCGAGCGCCGCGGCGGCCGTCGGCGCTTTGTAGACCGTGACGAGGCCCCCGAGCCGGTGTCTCCAGTCCGGCAGCTCCGCCAGGGCGGCGTCGATCTGACTCTCGGTGAGGACGTCCTCGGTTGCCGTCATGGCAGGCTCCCTTTGCTCAGTAGGACAGGTGCTGCGCCGGACCGGCCTACAGGAATTCGGCCCGGCCCTCCATGGCCGAGGAAGCCAGCGCGTGCTCCCGGCGCGGGATCCTCCCGGCCCTTTTTGCCAGCCTACCGGCGATCACCGCGTGCTTGAAGGCTTCCCCCATCAAAACGGGGTTCTGCGCCCGGGTCACGGCCGTCGCCAGCAGCACGGCGTCGCAGCCAAGCTCCATGGCCAGTGCGGCGTCGGAGGCGGTGCCGATTCCGGCGTCGAGGACCACGGGCACCGAGGCCCGCGAGACGATCAATTCGATGTTGTGCGGATTCAGGATGCCCAGGCCGGTGCCGATCGGCGCGCCCAGCGGCATCACCACGGCGGCGCCGAGGTTCTCCAGCCGCAGGGCAAGTACGGGGTCGTCGTTGGTGTATGCAAAAACCTTGAACCCGCGGCCCACGAGCTGCTCGGTGGCCTCCACAAGTTCGACGGCGTCCGGCAGCAGGGTGTGCTCGTCCGCGATGACTTCCAGCTTCACCCAGTCCGTTTCGAGGGCTTCGCGGGCCAGCTCGGCGGTCAGTACCGCGTCCCGGGCCGTGAAACAGCCCGCCGTGTTGGGCAGCACCCGGATGTTGTGGTCCAGCAGCAGCTGAAACAGCGATCCCGCCTCCGCGGGCGAGTAGCGGCGCATCGCGACGGTGGTCAGTTCGGTACCCGAGGCCAGCAGCGCGGCCCCCAGGCCGTCCAGGCTCGGCGCTCCGCCGGTGCCCATGATGAGCCGCGACCCCAGCTGCACGCCGTCGACCGTGAACGGATCCGCGGCGGCAAGCGAGACTCCAGGCGCCGCCGCGAGGGTGGTTTCCCCGGTTTCCTCCATGTTTTTCATCCTCCCTGTACCGCCGTGACCAGTTCGATGTCGTCGCCGTCGGCGAGCGCGGTCCCGTGCCACTGGCTGCGGGGCACCACCTCGGCGTTGCGGGCCACAGCAACCCCGAGTTTCCGGCCGTCCGCGGCCTGGCCGTTCGGGGCCAGCGTCCGGCCGGTGACACCGCTGACGAGGGTGCTCACCGACGCGCCGTCGGGCAGCGTGTGCCCGCTTCCGTTCAGTGTGATATTCATACCGTTTCCTTGCTGTGCTCAGGGGTGTGGTGGGTGCTGGTGGGTGCTGTGTCCCGCGGTCCGGCGGCGAACCTGTCCGGCCGGAAACGGGACCAGCGGGGGTCTTGGGTGCCGTCCAGCAGCTGCCGGCAGATTTCCGCAGCTGCGGGCGTGAGCAGGATTCCATGGCGGAAGAACCCGGTCGCGATGATCAGCCCCGCGGTGTCCCCCTGCCCTCCCGGACCGGCCACCCGGCCCAGCAGCGGCGCGTTGTCCGGGGTCCCGGGGCGTGCCCGGGCGGTGGCCTCGAGCAGTTCGAGTTCGGCGACGGCGGGGAGCAGCTGCATGGCGTCGCGCAGCAGCTGGTACACACCGCCGGCAGACACTGCGGCACAGGCCGGGACTCCGCCGGACGGAACACCCGCCCGCCTGCTTTCGCCGGGGGCGTCCTCCCGCTGCGTGGCACCGATGACCACCGTGCCGTCCTGCCGGGGCACGATGTAGACCGGTACCCCGCGGACCAGTCCCCGCACGGTGGAGGTCAGCAGCGGGCGCAGTTTCTCCGGCACCCGGAGCCGGAGGATATCGCCGTGGACCGGCCGCAGCGGCAACCGGAGTCCGGCCGGAAGGCCCGCGAGCGCGTTCGCCCCCAGGCCGTTGGCGACAATGGTTTCGGTGGCCCGGACGGAGCCGCCGCCGGTGAGGGTGGCGCCGGCCACCCGCCCGTCCCGCCAGACCAGTCCCTCAGCACGCCGGCCGATGGCTTGGCAGCCACTGTCCGCAGCGAGCAGTTCCCGGATGCGGGCGAGCAGGCGGCGCGGGTCCACCTGGTGGTCGGCGGGAATGTCGAAAGCGCAGGAGATGCCCGGGCTCAGGAGCGGTTCGCGCACGCGCGCTTCCCGGACGGTCAGCGGCTCCACGACCAGGCCGGACGCCTGCTGGACTGTGCGCAGGTCCGCGAGCGCCCGGCGGTCGGCGGCGTCGGCCCCCACGGCGAGCGTCGGCGTCGTGAGGTATCCGGTGCTGGTGGCGGCGCCGGTGACCGTCCCGGTGTCCCCCGCTCCGCCCTCAAGTCCGGCGGCAAAAGCCGGCCAGAGGCGGGAGGACTCGAGCATCAGCTCCAGGAGGGCTTCTTCCTGGTAGTGCAGTTCGCTCACGGGGGCGAGCATGCCGGCGGCAGCCCAGCTGGCTCCGCTTCCGGGGGCGTCATCGATCAGGGCAACAGAACGGCCCGAGCGTCGTGCTGCCCAAGCGATCCCGTGGCCGACCACGCCGCCGCCGATCACGGCAACGTCGTAACATTTTCGGGTTTCCGCGTCATCAGCGACGGCGGCAGCCGTCGTGGCTTCACGGCCCGCGGCCGTGCCCGGGGCGGATGTGGTGCCCATGGAGGAGTCCTTCCCTACGCCGGTACTAACCGGATCAGGTCAAGCGGTCGGCTCTGACGCCCTCTCAGCCTGCCGGTGCCGGACGCTGGTGGCGTGATCGGCGGCGGGCTCCCGCGGTATTGGCCCAGTTTAGAGGAACTAGGCTGGAGGCATGAGCCAGGATGCCGTCCCCACCGCTGCCCGCCTGTACCTTTGCACCGATGCCAGACAGGACCGCGGCGACTTTGCGGACTTCGTCGACGCGGCATTTGCCGGCGGCGTCGACATCATCCAGCTGCGCGACAAGTCACTGGAGGCGGCGGAGGAGCTGGAGCTCCTCGAGGTCCTGCACCGGGCGGCCCACCGTCATGGCCGGCTCTGGGCCGTCAACGACCGGGCGGACCTCGCCTCGCTCTCCGAAGCTCCGGTGTTCCATATTGGGCAGAAGGACATACCCCTCGGGGCCGCCAGGACGTTCCTGGGCCAGGACGCCATTATCGGGCTGTCCACCCATACCCCTGAGCAGGTGGACGCGGCCATTGCCGCCGCAGCCGTCCGCGGCGGCCTGGACTACTTCTGCGTCGGGCCGGTGTGGGCCACCCCCACGAAGCCGGGGCGCGCCGCAGTCGGACTCGAGCTGGTGCGCTACGCGGCGGACGCGATCCGCCGCGCTCAGGCCCCTGCGGGAAAGAGTGAGGAGGGGAAGAGCGCCGAAGGCACAGCGGCAGGCACGGTGCCGTGGTTCGCGATCGGCGGCATTGACCTCGGAAATGTGGAGCAGGTGGTGGAGGCGGGCGCACGCAGGATCGTGGTGGTCCGCGCCATCACCGAGGCCGACGATCCCGCCGGCGCCGCCCGCGCCCTGCTCGACGCGCTCGACGCCGCGGAGGACTGAGGGCAACGGGAACCGGTCCGGGTCAGGGCCGGTCCGGGCAGGGCCGGTCCGGGCAGGGCCGGTCCGGGAAGGCTCAGCCGGTGAGGCCAAGCTGCGTCATCCGGCGCGCGTGGTTGGCCGCGAGCTCCGCCATCAGCCCGCGGACCAGTTCCTTGGACGCGTCCTCATCCGCGCCGGCCAGTCCGCCGAGGAACGCGTGCTCAAAACTTACCCGCTGCGCCTGGGTCAGGGCTTCCCCCAGCAGCCGCCGGGCCCACAGTGCCAACCGGGACGCCAGCCGCGGGTCATCGGCGAGGGCGGACTTGAGCCGCTCCCGCAGCACCGCTGTGGCCTCCTCATCGGCCTGGATCTGCTCCACCAGGGCCCGCGTCCCGGCGTCGACGTAGCGCGAAACGGCGCGGTAGAAATCGGCGGAGACGGTGTCGATCACATACGCCTTCATGAGGGATTCGTACCAGTCCGCCGGGCGGGTGCGTTCGTGGAAGTGGTCCACGGACGGCTGGAACGGCAGCATGGCAGCCTCCACGTCCAGGCCCATCCCCTCGAGCCTGGCGCGCACCAGTTCGTAGTGCTGGAACTCGATCACGGCGATCCGGCCCAGGACCGCGCGGTCGTGCAGGGACGGTGAATACCTCGCATCGGAGGAAAGCCGCTCGAAGGCAGACAACTCGCCGTAGGCCATCACACCGAGCAGATCCTTGAGGAAGCTGTTGTAACGGGCGGGATCGGCCGGGGATGTACTCATGATCCAAGACTAATGGCGCAAATGAAGCTAATCTGATTTTCGTGTCCCATCATCGCCTGACCCCGAGCGTCCACCGGCAGGAGAACCAGCTTGCCGAGGCGCTCAGCGCGCTGCGCACAACGCTTGAACTGCCGGGCCCCTTCCCCGAGGACGCGCTCCGGGAGGCCAAGGAGGCGGTGGCCGGCCACGAGCTGCCGGAGCTGGATTTCACGCACATCGAGTTCGTGACCATCGATCCGGAGTCTTCCACCGACCTGGACCAGGCCCTGTTCATCGACCGTTCCGGTGAGGGCTACAAGGTCTACTACGCCATCGCCGACGTCCCCTCCTTCGTGGCACCGGGCGGGGCCCTCGACGCCGAGACGCGCCGCCGCGGCCAGACCTTCTATACCCCTGACGGCCGGATCCCGCTGCACCCGGAAGTCATCAGCGAGGAAGCCGGAAGCCTGCTGGCCGGCCAGACCTGTGCCGCGTTCGTGTGGGAATTCGAGCTGGACTCCGCCGCCGACGTATCCGATGTGCGGGTCCGGCGCGCTGCCGTCCGCAGCCGCGCCAAACTCAGTTACCCGGGGGTGCAGGCCGATCTCGACGCCGGCACCGCCGAGCCCGTGCTGCAGCTGCTCAAGGAAGTCGGGAACAAGCGGGTGGAGCTGGAACGGCTTCGCGGCGGCGCCAGCCTGAACATGCCGGAACAGGAAATCGAACAGCTGCCCGACGGCGGCTACCGGATTGTCGCTGCCCCGCCGCTGCCGGTGGAGGACTGGAACGCGCAGATTTCCTTGATGACGGGAATGGCCGCCGCCGGGATCATGCTGCAGGGCAAGGTGGGCATCCTGCGCACCATGCCGGCCCCGGATGCGGCCTCACTGGCGCATTTCCACCGCCAGACCCGCGCGCTGGGAAAGCCCTGGGACGGCGAAATGAGCTACGGAGAATACCTGCGCACCCTCGATCCCACGGACCCGCAGCAGCTGGCGATCGTGCACTCGGCCGGGATGCTGTTTCGCGGCGCCGGTTACACACCGTTCGACGGAACGGTTCCCGAGGCCGCCATCCAGGCCGCGATCGGCGCCGCCTACGCCCACTCCACGGCCCCGCTGCGCCGGCTGATCGACCGCTTCGTCCTGGTGATCTGCGAGGCACTCAGCAACGGCACCGAGGTCCCTTCGTGGGCCCGCGAGGCCCTGCCGTCCCTGCCCTCGATCATGGGGGCCTCGGACCAGCTGGCCGCGAAACTGGAGCGCCTCTCGCTCGACACGGTCGAGGCCGCCCTGCTGGTCAACCATGTCGGCCAGGAGTTCGACGCGGTGGTGATCTCCGGATCCAAACCCGCCCGCAACGGCAAGAACGGGAACGGCAAGAACGGGAACGGCGGCACCAAGCCGGGCAACGGCAACGGGCCCTCCGGGATCGTGCAGATCGCCGAGCCCGCGGTCACAGCCCGCTGCCCCGGCGAACTGGAACCCGGGACCCAGGTGCGGGTGCGGATTTTGTCCTCCGACATTGCCACCCGCGAGGTCCGGCTGGAGCTGGTCGGCTAGGCAAAGAGGCCGCGTTCCCGCGCGCCCATCTTTTGCGAGTCAGCGCGGTCCGTCGAGAATCAGGGCCGGGTACAGCTAGACTGGAAGGGTAGATATGGATGCCCGGTCGTTGATTTCCTTGATTTTCGAATTCAACAAGCCCGCCCCTACGCGATCTTGAGACAGACCCGCTGGTCCCCAGTGCCAGCATTTAGATAGCCCGCGATCGGCTTCCACTGGATTTGCTTGCGCGCCTGAGCGTGCTCCGGAACGGCCACCCGGCCGGCCCCGTTGAGCAAGCAGCGCAGCCCAAAATGAATAAGGAAACTCCCCTAGTGAGTGAATTGCACACGCACCAGCTTCTGACCGACGATTCCGGAACGGAAACGATCGAGCCGGAAGAGACCATCATCTCGGACGAAAAGCCGCACGAGATCGCCGAAAAGTCCTTCGCCGACTACAACGTCCGCGCCGATATCGTGGAGTCCCTTGCCGACGCCGGCATTACCCACCCCTTCCCGATCCAGGCCATGACCCTGCCGGTCGCGCTGAGCGGCCATGACATCATTGGCCAGGCCAAGACCGGCACCGGCAAGACCCTCGGCTTCGGCATCCCGGCGCTGCAGCGCGTCGTCGGCCCGGACGACGCGGGCTTCGACTTGCTCCCGGCCCCCGGCGCCCCGCAGGCCCTCGTGATCGTCCCGACCCGCGAGCTGGCCGTCCAGGTTGCCAGCGACCTGCAGAACGCCGCCCGCAAGCGCAACGCCCGTATCACCACGATCTACGGCGGCCGCGCCTATGAGCCGCAGGTCGAGGCCCTGCAGAAAGGCGTCGAAGTTGTTGTCGGCACGCCCGGCCGCCTCATCGACCTGTACAAGCAGAAGCACCTCGTCCTGAAGAACGTCAAAATGGTCATCCTGGACGAGGCCGACGAAATGCTGGACCTCGGCTTCCTGCCCGACGTCGAGACCCTCATCGCCGGCACGCCGGCCGTCCGCCAGACGCTGCTGTTCTCCGCCACCATGCCGGGCCCGGTCATCGCCATGGCCCGCCGCTACATGACGCAGCCGACCCACATCCGCGCCGCCGACCCGGACGACGAAGGCCTCACCAAGCGCGACATCCGCCAGCTGATCTACCGTGCCCACAGCATGGACAAGATCGAGGTGGTGGCCCGCATCCTGCAGGCGCGCGGCCGCGGCCGCACCATCATCTTCACCAAGACCAAGCGGACCGCCGCCAAGGTTGCCGAGGAACTCGTGGATCGCGGGTTCGCCGCAGCCGCCATTCACGGCGACCTCGGCCAGGGCGCCCGCGAGCAGGCGCTCCGCGCCTTCCGCAATAACAAGGTGGACGTCCTCGTCGCCACCGACGTCGCCGCCCGCGGCATCGACGTCGACGACGTCACGCACGTCATCAACTACCAGTGCGTCGAAGACGAAAAGATCTACCTGCACCGTGTGGGCCGCACCGGCCGCGCCGGCAACAAGGGCACGGCCGTGACCTTCGTCGACTGGGACGACATGCCCCGCTGGGGCCTGATCAACAAGGCCCTGGGCCTGAGCGTCCCGGAGCCGGTGGAAACGTACTCCTCCTCGCCGCACCTTTACGAGGAACTCGACATCCCCGAGGGCACCAAGGGCCGTCTTCCCCGCGACAAGCGCGTGCTGGCCGGCGTCGACGCCGAAGTCCTGGAGGACCTGGGCGAGACCGGCAAGAAGAACACAGGCGGCCGTGACAGCGCCCGCAGCGGCGGGCGCGACAGTGCCCGTAGCGGCGGCAGCACGGGCGGCCGCGACGGAAGCCGCGGCGGCTCACGCGACAGCGGCCGCGACACCCGCCGCAGCGGTGGCGCCGGCGGCGGAAAAGACAGCGGCCGCTCCGGCGACCGCCGTCGTCGTCCCGCAGAGGCCGACGCCAGCACCGGGCCCGCTGCCGAGGCTCCGGCCACGGCTACCGCAAGCGCGCCGACCGAGGTTGACCGCGCCACCCGTGCACGCCGCCGCACCCGGACGCGCCGCCGCAACGGCGAAGTGGTCGCAGGCGAGCCGCAGGCCGGGGCTCCGGCCCGCAGCACCGAGGCCTAAACCCCTTTATGACTAACACCGTCTGGGCGCCGGACGGCAGCAGTCTGGTGGTACACGCGGACAACGCGGAGTACCTCCCGACGCTGCCGGACGGCGCCTTCACACTGATTTATGTGGACCCGCCCTTCAACACGGGCCGGGTCCAGAAGCGCCAGGAAACCAAAATGGTGCTCAACGCCGGCGGCGAGGGCGACCGGGTCGGGTTCAAGGGCCGCTCCTACGACACGATCAAGGGCGCCCTGCACAAGTACGATGACGCGTTCAGCGACTACTGGACCTTCCTGGAGCCACGGCTCGTCGAGGCGTGGCGGCTGCTCGCGGACGACGGCACCCTGTACCTGCACCTGGACTACCGCGAGGTGCACTACGCCAAGGTCATGCTCGACGCTATTTTCGGCCGCGAGTGCTTCCTCAACGAGATCATCTGGGCCTACGACTACGGTGCGCGCGCCAAATTCCGCTGGCCCACCAAACACGACAACATCCTCGTCTACGTCAAGAACCCCGCGAAGTACCATTTCGACAGCGCCGAGGTGGACCGTGAACCGTACATGGCGCCCGGCCTCGTCACCCCGGCCAAACGCGAACTCGGCAAGCTGCCCACCGACGTCTGGTGGCACACGATCGTCTCCCCCACCGGCAAGGAAAAGACCGGCTACCCCACGCAGAAGCCCGAGGGACTGATCCGCCGCGTCGTGGCCGCCTCCAGCCGGCCCGGCGACTGGTGCCTGGACTTCTTCGCCGGCTCGGGAACGCTCGGCGCCGTCGCCGCGAAACTGGACCGGAAGTTCGTCTGCGTGGACCAGAACCAGCCCGCGATCGACGTCATGGCCAAGCGCCTCGCCCCGCACGCCACCTTCACCGTTTTCCCACATTAGCCCGTTGCCCTATCACTTATCGGGGCTATTCCGGCCCGATGGGGACCAAAACTGATAGCTCAACGGGCGGGGCGGGGGCGTGTCAGCGGACCACGGGGGTTCCGGTTCCCTGTTCCTCGATCCGGGCAAACACCTCGGGCGAGGTGAGGTTCTCGCCCAGCAGGTTCGGTTTCCCCGCCCCGTGGTAGTCGGAGGACCCCGTAACCAGCAGGCCGTGCCGGGCCGCGAGTTTGCGCAGGAACGCCCGGCCCTCCTCAGGGTTGTCCCGGTGGTCGATTTCCAGCCCCGCCAGCCCGGCGTCGATCATTTCCTGGTACGTCCGCTCCCCCACGATCCGTCCGCGGGCGGACGCCACGGGATGGGCGAACACCGGCACGCCGCCGGCCGCGCGGACCAGTTCGACGGCGAACGCCGGGTCCGGCGCGTAATGCTGCACGTAATAGCGTGAGTGCGAGGTCAGGATGGAATCGAATGCCTCGGTGCGGTCCGCCACCACGCCCGCGGCGACCAGCGCGTCGGCGATGTGCGGCCGGCCCAGGGTGGCGCCCGGCGCCACATGGTGGATCACATCGTCCCAGCTCAGCGGGTAGTCCTCCGCGAGCAGGCTGACCATCCGCTCGGCCCGGGTGAAGCGGGCGTCCTTGGCCTTGGTGATTTCCTCCAGCAGCCCGGGGTGCGCGGGGTCGTGCAGGTAGCAGAGGAGGTGCACGCTGATCCCCTCCGTCGTCCGGCAGGAAATCTCCATCCCGGGCACCAGCGCCACACCGTATTCGCGGGCACCCACCGCGGCCTCGGCCCAGCCGTCGGTGGAGTCATGGTCGGTCAGGGCCACGACGTCGAGGCCCGCCTCCGCAGCCGAAGCCATCACGGCGCCGGGTGCTTGGGTGCCGTCGGAAACGTTCGAGTGGGCATGCAGGTCGATCCTCACCTCATCAGCCTAGTAGATCGACGCGGCGGCGCCCCCGGTTCAACGCCCCGGCCTGTTGGCCTAAGCCGCTCCGCTGGTGAGACTATGGGACGGTGAACGATGCAGATAACACCCAAGTCTCCGCTTCCCAGCCCCTCGATGAGCGCGTCAACAACCGCTCCCAGCGGCCCAGTTCCGACGCCTTCAAGGCGTTTATGGCCAGCAACTGGGCCCCGACCAGCGAGCAGCTGCCGGAACGCGACGCCGTCGCCGGGCACGCCGCCACCCGCCGTCGCGCCATTTCAGAGCAGTTCAAAGGCGAACGCCTGGTCATTCCCGCCGGTCCGCTGAAGGTCCGCTCGAACGACTGCGATTACCGCTTCCGCCCGCACTCCGGCTTCGCGCACCTCACCGGCCTGGGCCTGGACCACGAGCCCGACGCCGTGCTCATCCTGGAGCCCGTGGAGGAAGGCAAGGGCGACGACGGCGGCCACCACCGCGCCACGCTGTACTTCCGTCCGCTGGCCGGCCGCGATACCGAACAGTTCTACGCCGACTCCCGCTCCGGCGAATTCTGGATCGGCGCCCGTCCCACCCTGGCCGAGTTCAAGGCCCGCCTCGGCCTGGACACCGCGCACATCAGCGAGCTGGAGCTCGGAATCACCAAGAACGTCGGCGCCCCCGAAATCGGCGGGATCTCCATCCGGCTGGTGCGGAAGGTGGACGAGAACATCGACGCCCTCGTGGATACTGCCCGCTACAACACCGCCAAGGACCCGGAGAACCTGGACCTGGGCATCCTGGACGCCCTCGACGAGAAGCTCTCCGAGGCACTGTCCGAACTGCGCCTGCTCAAGGATGAGTGGGAAATCGAGCAGATGAAGACCGCCGTCGCCGCCACCGTGCAGGGGTTCACCGAAGTCGTCAAGGTCCTGCCGCGGGCGCTCACCCACCAGCGCGGCGAGCGCGTCGTCGAAGGCGCGTTCTTCGCCCGCGCCCGGGAGGAAGGCAACGAGCTCGGCTACGACACCATCGCGGCCTCCGGCAACAACGCCACGGTGCTGCACTGGACCCGGAACACCGGCAAGGTCAACGCTGGCGAACTGCTGCTCCTCGACGCCGGGGTCGAGGCGGATTCCCTCTACACCGCGGACATCACCCGCACCCTGCCGGCCACCGGCACGTTCTCCGACATCCAGCGCAAGGTCTACGAGGCCGTGCTTGACGCCGCCGACGCCGGTTTTGCCGCCGCGCAGCCGGGCACCCGGTTCCGCGACATCCACACGGCCGCGACCACCGTACTGGCGGAACGGCTGGCCGATTGGGGCCTGCTGCCGGTTTCCGTGGAGGAGGCCATCAGTGCCGAGGGCCAGCAGCACCGCCGCTGGATGCCGCACGGCACCAGCCACCACCTGGGCCTGGACGTGCATGACTGCGCCCAGGCCAAGCGCGAGCTGTACCTCGACGGCATCCTTACCCCCGGCATGGTCTTCACGATCGAACCCGGACTGTACTTCAAGGACGAGGACCTCGCCATTCCCGCGGAATACCGCGGCATCGGCGTGCGCATCGAGGACGACATCCTGATGACCGCCGACGGCCCCGTCAACCTCAGCGCGGCACTGCCCCGCAAGGCCGACGACGTCGAGTCCTGGATGGCGGGAATCTACCAGGAAGCAGACGGCCAGACGCCGTAGCGCCGCGCCCCACCCGCAGCCGCTGCCACAAAGTTGCTGACACAAAGAAGGCCTCCGCCCGGATCACACCGGGCGGAGGCCTTCTGCGTTACAAGCTAGTGCCGCGAGCCGTCCTGGCCGGGCTCCTGCTTGGGTGCATCGCTGACGCGGACGCCGTACTGCGGGCGGCCATCGGGCAGGTCCGGGTAGGCGAACCCGCTGGGCTTGGCTGGCTCTTCAGCGGCCTGCTCTGCGTCGGTTGATCCGTCCGGCTGGCGGGAAGGCTCCGCAGGCTGCTGGTTTACCGCCGGCTGGTTACCGGGCTGCTGGTTAGGAGGCTGCCATCCGCCGGCAGGCTGTCCGCCGGACTCGGGACCCCGCTGGCCGTAGGGGTCATTCCAGCCCGCGGGGCGCTGCGGGGCATGGCCTTCCGGGCCGGGCTGCCGGGGACCCTGCTCGGGACCGGGCTGGTACGGCTGATGCTGGTAGTCGCGCTGGGAATAGCCGGGAGTACCCGCGGACGCCGACGCGTCATGCTGCGTCATTGGCAGCTGGTGGAGCAGCCGGCGCGCCTCGTTGGCCGCTTCGAAGGAAACCACGACGTCGTAGTTGGTCGCCACCACCTGGCTCGTGGAGGTGAAGTCCCGCTTCCCCCGCTGCATGGCGTAGGTGACGATGCCGAACAGCATAAAGAACGCCGCACCCATCAGCACCGAGGTCACAATCGAGAAGTACCCGCCCGTCTCGGAGAAGAAGGACAGCATCACGCCAACGAACAGGCCGAACCACATGCCGCTCAGCGCCCCGGAGAGTGCCACCCGGGGATACGAGAGCCTGCCTGTGACCCGCTCAACCATCTTCAGGTCGTTACCGACGATCGAGACCATCTGCACCGGGAACTGCTGGTCCGCGAGGTAGTCCACCGCCTTCTGGGCATCCAGGTAGGAGTTGTAGGAGCCAACAGTGTCGCCCTTGGGAACACTGCGCGCCTCGTCCGGGCCGTTGGGGGCGCCAGCCCTGGGAGCTCCAAAAATGTTTGACATATGCCTATTCTTACCTATCCGGCTGGGCACTGGCTGCAAATTCAGCTAAAAGAGAGCGGACTCGGTAGCCTGTACAGGTGAGCACAAATCTTTCGCGGGTGTTTGTCGCGCGCCTCCTCGGACTCGACGTCTTCGACCCACTGGGCGACCGTCTGGGCCGGCTGCGCGATGTCGTTGTGCTCTCCCGCGGCACCCGGGGCGCCCCGCACGTGGTGGGCATCGTCGTCGAGGTTCCCGGGAAGAAGCGGGTCTTCGTGCCGATGACCCGGATCACCTCGATCGACCAGACGCAGGTCATCTGCACCGGGCTGGTGAACCTGCGGCGCTTCGAACAGCGCGGCGCCGAAACTCTGGTGGTGGCCGAAATGTTCGACCGCCGCGTCACCCTCGCCGACGGCAGCGGAGACGCCACGATCGAGGACATCGCGATGGACAAGCATCGCTCCGGCGACTGGTTTGTCAGCAAGCTCTTCGTCCGCCGCGGACACTCCCTCTCACCGCTGAGCAGGCTGCGCCGCAACGAGACCCTGATCATTGACTGGGCCGACGCGCAGCAGGGCGCCCGCACCGAGCCCCAGGCCGCCACCGCGTTCGTCGCGACCCACGAGGACCTGAAGCCTGCCGACTTCGCCGAGGCCCTGCAGGAGATGAGCGACAAGCGCCGCTTCGAGGTGGCCAGCGAACTCCAGGACGAACGGCTGGCCGACGTCCTGCAGGAGATGCCCGAAGGCGACCAGGTGGAGATCCTCTCCGCCCTCGACGTGAACCGCGCCGCGGACGTGCTCGAGGAGATGGACCCGGACGACGCCGCCGACCTTCTCGCCGAACTCCCCAGCGCCCAGGCCGAAGAGCTGCTCCAGCTGATGGAACCCGAAGGTGCCGAGGACGTCCGCCGGCTGCTCGAATACGACGAGGACACCGCCGGCGGCCTGATGACGCCGGTTCCGGTCATCCTGCCCCCGGAGGCCACCGTGGCCGAAGCCCTCGCGCACGTCCGCCGCGAGGAGCTCTCCCCCGCCCTGGCCTCGTCGATCTTCATTGCCCGGCCGCCGCTGGAGACCCCCACGGGCCGTTTCCTCGGCGTCGTCCACATCCAGCAACTTCTGCGCTTCCCGCCGCCCGAACCGCTGGGCAACCTCGTGGACAAGACCCTGGAACCGGTGTCCGACCAGGCCCACATCAGCGAGGTGGCCCGCACGCTGGCCACCTACAACCTCAACTCGCTCCCCGTCGTCAACAGCGACGGTCGGCTTGTGGGGGCGGTGACTGTTGACGATGTGCTGGATCATCTGCTGCCCGATGACTGGCGCGCCCACGAGGACGATGTCCCGATAAGGAAGCTTGGAGGCCGCATTGGCTGATAACAGCGCACCACGGAACCCCCACGTCCGGACGGGCAGCAAATCGTCCAAGGGAAGCCTCGATACCCCCCTGAGCGGCCGGCAGCGGATCCTGCCGAAGTTCTCCCCCAACCCGGACGCGTTCGGCCAGACCACGGAAGGCTTTGCCCGTTTTATGGGCACGCCGCAGTTCCTGGTCTACATGACGGTGTTCGTCGTGATCTGGCTGGCGTGGAACACGTTTGCCCCGGAGGACTGGCAGTTCGATTCCCGGGCCCTCGGTTTCACCCTGCTGACCCTGATGCTCTCGCTTCAGGCCTCGTACGCGGCTCCTCTGTTGCTCCTGGCCCAGAACCGGCAGGACGACCGTGACCGCGTCTCCCTGGAGCAGGACCGCCAGCGCGCCGAGCGGAACCTCTCCGACACCGAGTACCTCACCCGGGAACTCGCGTCGCTGCGGATCGCCCTGCGGGAAGTCGCCACCCGCGATTACGTCCGGGCCGAACTCCGCAGCCTGCTGGAGGACATGCTGGAGGCGCAGGAGGAACTGCGCACCCATGACCCCTCGGCCGGCGCGCACGAGTCGCCGCGGGACAAGGTCAAGGAAAAGCTGAAGGAACGGCGCGACAAGCAGCGCAGCCCCCGCACCCAGCAGATCCCCCGGGTCAAGGCCGACGGCAGGAACGAGCCCAGAACCAGCAAGCGGGCCACCACGACGCCGGACACGCTTCGAGGCGGCTCGCCGGACACCGCCGGAGCCCCGGCACACCCTGCTTCCCCCGAGAGCTGAGCATTCACGCATGAACCCCACCCAGGACAACAGCCTCCAGGGCACCTCCCCGGCCACTTCCGTGGAGCAGGCAGTCCACGCCGCACTGGCCACCGTGATCGACCCCGAACTCCGCCGTCCCATCACCGAGCTGGGCATGGTGGACACGGTGGAGGTCTCCGGCGGCGGCCGGGTGCGGCTGGCGGTGCTCCTGACCATTGCCGGCTGCCCCCTGCGTGGCACCATCACCGCTGACTGCGAGGCCGCGCTGGCCGCCGTACCCGGCGTAACCGGCGTCGACGTCGAACTGAAGGTCATGACACAGGAGCAGCGCGACGCCCTCAAGGAACAGCTCCGCGGCCCGGGCGGGCAGCGCGGGATCCCGTTCAACGAACCCGGCTCGCTGACCAAGGTGTATGCGGTCGCGAGCGGCAAGGGCGGGGTGGGCAAGTCCTCCGTGACGGTGAACCTCGCCTGCGCGCTGGCCGCCCAGGGGCTGCGCGTGGGAATCGTGGACGCGGACGTCTACGGCTTCTCCGTCCCGGCGCTGATGGGCATCACCCAGGCCCCCACCCGGGTGGACGACATGATCCTGCCGCCGGTGGCCTACGGCGTCAAAGTCATCTCCATCGGTATGTTCGTCACCGGCAACCAGCCGGTCGCCTGGCGCGGGCCCATGTTGCACAGGGCCCTGGAGCAGTTCCTCACGGACGTCTACTTCGGCGACCTCGACGCGCTCTTCCTGGACCTTCCGCCCGGAACCGGAGACATCGCCATCTCCGTGGCGCAGCTCCTGCCGAAAGCGCAGATCCTGGTGGTGACCACGCCGCAGGCTGCTGCCGCGGACGTGGCCGAGCGGGCGGGAGCCATCGCGACCCAGACCGGCCAGAGCGTCGCCGGGGTCGTGGAAAACATGTCCTACCTGGAAATGCCCGACGGCGGCCGGATGGAGCTGTTCGGCAGCGGCGGCGGCGCTGTGCTGGCCGAACGGCTGTCCGCCACGGTGGGAACCGACGTTCCGCTGCTGGGACAGATCCCGCTGGACATCCTGCTGCGGGAGGGTGGCGACGCCGGGGTTCCCCTGGTGCTGGGCCGTCCCGAGACGCCGTCCGCTGTGGCGCTACTGGACATCGCTGGGAAGCTCTCCGCGGCCCCGCGCGGGCTGAGCGGACTGTCCCTGGGCCTGCAGCCGCGCTAGGTAGCTTCCGAGTCGAAGGGTGCGGGCTCGCCGTCCCCGAGGCGCTCCATCACGCGGGCCGGACGGCGGTCCGTGGCCGCGGAGGCTGCAGCCACGGTGGCTGCGGCGGCCGGGGCGCCGGTGCTGACCGGCTTGGTGTCATCGTCCAGCAGCGCTTCCTTGATGATCCTGCGCGGATCGTACTGCCGGGGATCGTATTTCTTCCAGTCGACATCATCGATATCGATGCCGACTTCATCCTTGATCTGCTCCCGCGCCCCGGACGCCATCCGGCGGACTTCCTTGACGATGTTGGCAAGTTTCTGGGTGTATTCGGGCAGCCTGCTGGGACCAATCACCAGAAGTCCGATGATCAGCAGAAGTAAGAACTCCGGTCCATTGATTCCAAGCACTGTAGGAAGATTACCCTCTCAATTGGAGCTGGGACGATTCGGCCCTGACACACGGTGCATGGCCCCGGCAGAACCGCCGGTCACGGGGCCAGCAGCTCCAGAATCCTGCCCAGGCCGCGCTCCAGCCGGGCGGTGACGTTGTGCCCGGCGCCGGTCCCCGCCCCGTCTCCGCCGGCCGCACCCGGCGACAGGGTGCCGGCGCGCACCAATGCGGCCAGGCCGTCGTCGGCCTGCTCCGCTGCCTGGTCCGAGACGTAGGTGAACGTGGCATCGCCGGACTCGTAGATGGCCGCGAAGGGGGAAGCATGGTTGACCCACAGGACACCGCCGGCCGGAACCGTCTCGGTGGTAAAGCCATCCGACGCCGCGGACCGGCCCGTGAGCACATTGACCGGCGCCTGGGGGGAAGAATGCGACACATCGCCCGGCGTAGCGGACCGTGCGGGCCGGCTGCCGTGCTGTTCGAGGATGATCGCGAAATTCCGGCCGTCGGTGAGGCGCAGTTCCACAATGTTGACGCCGGCCAGCACCCCGCCCCTGGCCCAGACCAGGTGATAGCCGAGTTCACGGAGCTCGGGGCACGTCCAGCCCTCGGAGCGCAGCGTGGAGAGCTGCGCCGCAGTGAGGGCTCCGGCCGGGGTGAAATCCGGTTCGCCGGTGAGGCTCCAGCCGGCGGGCGGCCCCGCCGCGGCGTCGGCGGCGGCCGGCGCGGAGGCTGAGAGGTCCCGCTGCAGGAAAACTGAGGCCGGCGTTCCGCCGGCCAGCGGGGCGGGCTCGCCGCCCATCAGGTAGGCCGATCCTCCGAGCAGGGCCGCTGCGGCCGCGGCGCTGCCGGCGACCAGCACGGCAGCCCGGATTGCCGGACGAAAGCCGCGGGCAGCAGGTACGTCGGCGGACAGCCGGTATGTCGCAGGCTTTCCGTTTCGGGCCAGTTCCTCGGTGCGAGCCAGCAGTCGCGCTGTCAGGTCATCGCTGGCCTTGGGGACTTCAGCTCCCCGCAGCCGCTCCAGGTACTCACGCTCCCGGCGCAGCCGCAGCCGGCATTCCGCACACGATTCCACGTGCTGGCGCCGCCCGTCATGGCCGCGGCGCAACAGTCGTTTCAGCAGACGCATCGCCTGGTTCAGAGGAGACCGGCGATGCGCGGCATCTTGAGCCGCGGCTTCAGCGAGGTCTTGGCGGACTGCTGCGGCCGCGGGTCGCGGTGCGCCAGCTTCTCCCGCAGCATGGTCCGTCCGCGGTGGATCCTGGAGCGGACAGTCCCGAGCTTGATGCCCAGGGCGACGGCCACCTCGTCGTAGGACAGCCCCTCGAGGTCGCAGAGCACGACGGCGGCGCGGAAGTCCGGGGGCAGCTCTTCCAGGGCGGCCTGGACATCGACGTCAAGGTTGTTGAATTCAAAACTCTGTTCCGGCCCGGGTTCGCGTCCGGGCAGGCGGGATTCGGCGTCTTCTGCCAGCGCGTCAAAGCGGATCCGGCTCTTACGCCGGGCCTGGTCCAGGAAAAGGTTGGTGGTGATCCGGTGCAGCCAGCCGTCCAGGGTGCCGGGCTTGAAGTTCTCGAGCGAGCGGAACACGCGGACGAACACTTCCTGGGTGAGGTCCTCGGCGTCGTACTTGTTGCCGGTGAGCCGGTACGCGAGGCGGTACACCTTCGCGGAGTGGTTGGTCACCACTTCCTCCCAGGTGGGCCGGACCCATTCCCCTTCCGCCGCAGGCAGGGACTCTTCAGTTGCAGGGACAGCTGCCACTACCGACATTGTCCGCTCCCCTCGTGGATGGTGCTTACGCCGTGGACGGTGCTTGCGGGCGCAAGCTCCTTCACCCTAGATTCGACGCCGATCACCACGCGGATGAGCGGATCTCCATCATTTCAACATAAGCTGGGAATTTCCTGACGCCGGGCCTCCTTCCGCCCACGGCGGAACCGGAAGCCGGTCCGGCGCTGTGCCGCCGTGCCCGCCATCCCGGCCCGCAGCGGGGGCGCCTCCCGGCCGGTCAGCACCTGACACAGTACGCTGGACTAAACAATCCCCTGCCGCCCAGAAAGCGAATTCCATGAGCGCCGATAAGTCCACGAGCTGGTCCTACGCAGAAGATCTGCCTGCCGAGGATGAGGTTCTGTTGCACGCGCGCGAACGGTCCTTCGAACTGGGCGTCACCCCGGTCGGCCCGGGCGTCGGGGCCGTCCTGACCGTCTTGGCTGCGTCGTCCAAAGCCCAGACCGCGGTTGAAATCGGCACGGGCGCGGGCGTCTCCGGCGTCTGCATCCTGCGCGGCCTGGGTCCTCACGCCGTACTGACCACCATCGATGTCGACGTCGAGCACCTGAAAGCCGCACGCGAGGCGTTCCAGGAGGCCGGCAGCCCGGCTAACCGCACGCGGACCATTTCCGGCCGTGCCCGCGACGTCCTCCCACGGCTGACGGACGGCGCCTATGACCTGGTGTTCATTGACGCGGACAAACCGAATTACCCGGGCTACGTGGAACAAGCTGTCCGCCTGCTCAAGTCCGGCGGCCTGCTGATCGTCAACGATGCCCTGGACCAGGACCGCGTCGCCAACCCGGCCGCACGCGAGGCCACCACCGTCGTCCTGCGCCAAGTGGGCAGGTCCATCCGCGAAGACGACCGCCTCGCATCGGCCATGCTGCCCACCGGCGACGGCCTGCTGGTAGCCGTTAAAAAGTAACCTTCATGAGGTCCCGGCCCCGGCAGCGCACCGCCTTCACGGGAGGGCAAGCGGGGCCCGAAAGACCAAAGAAGGGCGGGGTCCGCAACCATTCGGTCGCGGACCCCGCCCTTCTGTCCAAGAGTGCCGTGCAGTTACTCGGTAACGCCGACGAGGCATTCCTTCAAGTTGGTGGCTTCCGCAGTGTTCAGCTCGACCACAAGCCGCCCGCCGCCCTCGAGCGGGACGCGCATGATCAAGCTGCGCCCTTCTTTGGTAACTTCCATCGGGCCGTCGCCGGTGCGTGGTTTCATAGCCGCCATAAGGAATATCCCCTCCATTAGTCCAGTGACATACCAGCCCGGCCGGGCTGCGTCCGCTTAGTCAATCAAGCTGCCCGGAGGCCGTGATGAAAGCCATCAGGGCCATAAACTCAGTTTGCTTCTTGTCCTTGCTTACCATCTATTATCGCGTAACAACGCGACTGTAGCTAATCGTTGGACTTTCCGACGCGCCGCGTCCTGATCCCACCGATGCTGCTTCGGCAGCCGCGAAAGGTGCCGCGCGTCACGGCGGATAGTCCCCTCCGCCGGGCAGCGGAGCCCAGGCCCACAACCAGACGATCCAGACGATCTGAAGCAGCAGGAACATCACCACCACCGTGCTGCGGTACGCGCGGGACCGGGAGACGAGTGCCGCGCTGAGGGCCAGCGGGAAGAGCGGGAGCAGCATCCGGAAGGTGCTTGTCTGCGGGTGGAGGAAGAGCAGCAGGTAGCCCATGTAGCAGGCGCACCAGAGCCGCAACTCCGTGCCCAGCGCCCGCACCGGGCGGCACGTCATGAACAAGGTGAACAGTGACACGAAGACAAAGGGCGCCAGCAGTCCCAGCACCGGGCCGAAGAGCAGGACGCCGGTGTCGAACCAGGGTTTGAACGGCACCAGGTCGTGGCCGCGCCAGACGGTTTCCGTTTTGGTGTAGGCCTGGATATCACCGGTTACGGCCCAGGCGATGGCCGGCCACATGAGGGCGCCGATACCGCTGACCGCGGTCAACCCGGCCAAGGACCAGAGCTGGGGGCCGCTGTGCGGCACGGTGCTGGACGTCCCGGTCCCGGACGGCCTGGCGCCCCGGACGCCGAAGCCCTCCGCGACTGACGGTCCGCGGGCCGCCGAGTAGTACTGCCACGCCCGGTGGAGGAACAGCAGCCCCACCATCGCCGCGAAAGGCACGCCCGTGGGCCGGGACAGGCACATCAGCACCACGACGGGCATGGCCAGCAGGTACCGCCGATCCACCACCAGGAGCAGGGCGGCTGCCAGCAGGAGCAGGTTCAGCGACTCGGCGTACGGTACCTGCAGCACGGGAGAGACCGGAAAGGTGGCGACGAACACCGTTGCCCAGAGCGCTGTGCGGTGCGATGCCTTGCGCCGGAACAGGCTGTAGATGGCCAGGGCCGCTCCCAGCCCCGCCACCAGGGCGATGAGCGTCAGCGCGGCCGCCGGCGGCATCCCGGTCAGCCCCGCGACCACCCGGCCCAGCATGGGGAAGAGCGCGTAGAAGGCCCAGGCGTTCTCCTGCACGTTGCCCGCGTCGTCGGTGGGGAGGACCTCCGGGTAGCCGTTCTGCAGGGCTTCCCCGTACCAGCGTGCGTCCCAGATATTGACGAAGGACCAATAGTCCGGTTTGGCGGGGAACCAGGGGTTGACGCCCTGGTGCAGGGCGGCGGCCATGAAGATGCAGGCGCTGACGAACCGCGCGGCGACATAGAGTCCGCCCACCTGGACCCACCAGGGCCAGCGTGCCACCCGGGCGCCGGCTGCTGCGATGACGCTCCATGCTGCCGCGGTCGGGTCCGGCCCGCCGCGCCCGCGGGCAGGGCGTGCCACCGGACCACGGTGTGGCCGCGGCTCCGCCTCAGGCGCCTCCGGACGGGCGTGGTCACCACTCACGGAGCCTGCTCGGGCTTGTGCCGGGGGCGTCCAGTGGCGGTACCCAGCTCCGCGATCTGCCGGTCCTTGGCCGCGAGCTGGTCCCGCAACTCGTCCAGCACCTGGTCCACCTGGTCCATCCGGTAGCCCCGCAGGCCCACGGCGAAACGGAGGCGGTCGACGTCGGACGGTTCTGCCTCGGCCGGCAGCAGCACAGGCGGGAGGTTCGCGACCGGCTGGTCGAAGCCGTCATCGAAGGCGCGGAGTCCGCCGTCGTCCGCCCCGCGGCGGCCACGGAAGACTTTCGAGGGCCGGCCGGCACCGAGGAAAAAGGCGGCGCCAACCAGCGCAATCGCAAGGAAAACCAGGAAGAAGCTCACTCCCCCATCGTGCCAGACGACGGCGGGTCCGGCCGGTGGCGTGTCAGCCCCGCGTGCCGGGGTTTCCGTTGGCGGTCCCATTGGTGGACCCGTTGCCGGTGCTGCTGCCGTTGGGGTTCCGGTGCCGGGCGGCGCCTTCCACCACCAGCTCCACGGCGAGCGCGGGATCGTCCACCACCTGCAGCAGGTCCAGATCCTCCTCGGACATCATGCCCTCGGAGACAAGCGTGTTCTGGATCCATTCCACCATCGGGCTCCAGAACGCCGTCCCGAGCAGGACGATCGGGAAGGAGGTCACCTTCCGGGTCTGGACGAGGACCATCGCTTCGAAGAGCTCATCCAGGGTTCCGAGGCCGCCCGGCAGCACGATGAACCCCTGGGCGTACTTCACGAACATCGTCTTGCGGGCGAAGAAGTACCTGAAGTTGATCCCGAGGTCCACCCACTGGTTCATCCCCTGCTCGAAGGGCAGTTCGATGCCGAGGCCCACTGACACCCCGTTGCCCTGGACTGCGCCCTTGTTGGCGGCCTCCATCGAGCCCGGGCCCCCGCCCGTGATGACGGCGAGGCCGGCTTCGGCGAGCTGCCGCCCCACCTCGACGGCGAGTTCATAGTTCAGGCTGCCGGGCACGGTCCGTGCCGAGCCGAAGACGCTCACCGCCGGGCCCAGGTCGGCCAGCGCGCCAAACCCTTCAACGAACTCGCTCTGGATCCTCAGGACCCGCCACGGATCCGTGTGGACAAACTGGCCCGGCCCCTTGGTGTCCAGCAGCGTCCGGTCAGACATCGTGACTCTGGCCGCCTTGCGCCGCAGCTCAAGGGGCCCCTTGTGCCGGATGCCGGCCGGGGGCGGCGTGTCGTGGGGTTCGCCGGAGGCCTTGCCAGCGGGTTGCCCGGCTGTGGTGGCGGCTGGTTTTCCGGCTGGTTTTCCGGCTGGTTTTCCGGCTGCCGCCGAGGCCGGCTTTCCGGTTGGCGCGGACTGCGGGTCGGTACTCATGCCCACAGGTTAGCGCGGAAATCGGGCGGCGCCCGTCCGGCGCGGCCCGGGCGCCCGGGTGCCGCGGCCAGAACCTCCGGTGGGCACCGCAGGGTACCCGACGCCACATCAGACACTCTGACCTGCAGGTATCTCTTGAATCACGATCTCTAGGAAGTCGGAGTGATTGCGGTCATAAAGCCGCAATGTTCGCTAGATTCTTCTTATGACTACTCAAGTGCCCGGCGACGCGCTCGTCTCCCTGAACGCCGTCAATAAGCATTACGGCCAGTTGCACGTCCTGAAGGACATCAACCTGAATGTCCGCAAGGGCGAGGTTGTTGTCGTCATCGGACCGTCGGGTTCCGGCAAGTCGACACTTTGCCGGGCCATCAACCGCCTGGAAACGATCGACGACGGCGTCATCAAGATCGACGGCAAGGAACTGCCCGAAGAGGGCAAGGAACTCGCCAAACTGCGGGCCGACGTCGGGATGGTCTTCCAGTCATTCAACCTCTTCGCCCACAAGACGATCCTAGAGAACGTCACCCTCGGCCCCATCAAGGTCAAGGGTCTCTCGAAGACCGAAGCCGACAAGGACGCCATGGCGCTGCTGGAACGCGTCGGCGTCGGGCACCAGGCGCCCAAGCTGCCGGCGCAGCTCTCCGGCGGGCAGCAGCAGCGCGTGGCGATTGCCCGTGCCCTGGCCATGAAGCCGAAAGTCATGCTCTTCGATGAGCCCACCTCTGCCCTGGACCCGGAAATGATCAACGAAGTCCTCGACGTCATGATCCAGCTGGCGAAGGAAGGCATGACCATGATCGTGGTCACCCACGAGATGGGCTTCGCCCGCAAGGCCGCTGACCGCGTGATCTTCATGGACGCCGGCCAGATCGTCGAGGATGACACCCCCGAAGAGTTCTTCAACAACCCCAAGAGCAGCCGCGCCAAAGACTTCCTCTCCAAGCTGCTGACCCACTGATCCCTGACGAGTTCCCTCCGAGTTCGCACCCCGGCCGCCGCAAGGCGGCCGTCCAATGAAAGGAATGTCATGAAGGCATTTTTCCGAAGGAAATCCCTTCTGGTTGCCGCGTCCGCGGCGCTGGCGCTCAGCCTGAGCGCCTGCGGCGGCAGCAGCACCACGTCCAACCCGCCTGTGGCAGAGAAGCCGAGCTTCGCGGCCGACACCACCATGGCCAAGCTTTCATCTGCCGGCAAGATCGTCATCGGCACCAAGTTCGATCAGCCGCTGTTCGGCCAGAAGGGCCTCGACGGCAAGCCCGTCGGTTTCGACGTGGAAATCGGCAAGCTGATCGCCGCGAAGCTGGGCATCCCCGCTGACAAGATCGAGTGGGTGGAGACCGTCTCCGCCAACCGCGAGCAGTTCATCAAGCAGGGCAAGGTGGACATGATCGTCGCCACCTACACGATCAACGACAAGCGCAAGACCGAAGTCGACTTTGCCGGACCGTACTACGAGGCCGGCCAGGCGCTGATGGTCAACAAGGACAACACAACCATCACCAAGCCCGAAGACGTCAAGGGCAAAAACGTCTGCTCCGTGACCGGTTCCACCCCGGCCGCCACGATCGTCGAGAAGTACGGAGCAGTCCTCGTCCCGGCCGCCACTTACTCCGCTTGCCTTGAGCCGCTGCGCAACAAGCAGGTCGAAGCGATCACCACGGACAACGTCATCCTGGCCGGATTCGTGTCCAAGGAACCGGACGCCTTCAAGCTGGCCTCGGATCAGACCTTCACCAAGGAGCCCTACGGCATCGGCCTGAAGAAGGACGACACCGCGTTCCGCATGTGGATCAACGACCAGCTGGAAGCCTCCGACAAGGACGGTTCCTACAAGAAGGCCTGGGAAACCACTGCCGGAACGGTCATCAAGACCACTCCCGCACTTCCCACGATCGACCGCTACTAGGCAGGTGTGGCGGTTGCCGGGGCACGCGCCCGACGCGGCCCCGGCAACCGCCATTCCCATCCCCCGCACCACTCCCCTCAAGGCAGCCTAAGGAACCTATGGACGTCATCATTGATAACCTTCCCGCGTATGTGGATGGTTTTCTCAGAACCCTCTTCCTGTCCGTGGTCTCGGGGATCTTCGCACTAATTTTCGGCACCCTGCTCGCGGCAGCCCGCGTCTCGCCCGTCGCCGCCCTGCGCGGCTTCAGCATGACTTACGTGGAGATCGTCCGGAATACCCCGCTGACTATCGCATTCTTCTTCGCCGCCGTGGTCCTGCCCCGGCTTGGGGTGACGTTCCAACAGTTCGAGGTCGCCGCCATCATCGCCCTGAGCGCCTACACCTCGGCGTTCATCGCCGAAGCGGTGCGCTCCGGCGTCAACAGCGTCCCGGTCGGCCAGGCCGAGGCCGCCCGCAGCATCGGCATGAAGTTCAGCCAGGTCCTGACCCTCATCATCCTTCCGCAGGCGCTGCGCACGGTGATTCCGCCCATGATCAACATCCTGATCGCCCTCGTCAAGAACTCCTCGGTGGCCGGCGCCTTCTACGTGATGGAGCTCTTCGGCTACGGCCGCCAGCTCGCCAACGCCAACGGAGACGCCGTGCTGTGGGTCCTCGTCGGCGTCGCCTTCTTCTACCTGCTGATAACCGTCCCGCTTGGCTACATCGCCAACCTGGTTGAACGAAAGGTGGCGATCGCCCGATGAGCTCGGTCCTTTACGACGTCCCCGGCCCTAAGGCCCGCCGAGTCTCCCTGATCGGCTCCATCATCGGCGTCATCGCCATCGCCGGACTGCTCTGGTGGTCCATTTCCATCCTCGCCCAGCAGGGCATTTTCGAACCACAACGCTGGGCTGTCTTCCAGATTCCAGACGTCTGGGTGCTGATCGGCAACGGCATCGGCGCGACCCTCACCGCCGCCGCGGTCGCCGCGGTCATCGCCTTCCCGCTGGGCCTGGTGCTGTGCCTCATGCGCATCTCCGACGTCGCCTGGATCCGCATCCCCACCCGGATCGTGCTGGAATTCCTGCGCGGCATGCCCGTGGTCCTGATGATGTTCTTCGTGCTGCTGGTGTTCGCGACCGGATCCTTCGTCGCCGTCGTCGCCGGCCTGGTGCTGTACAACTCGGCGATCTTCGCCGAGATCATCCGCGCCGGCATCCAGTCCCTGCCCAAGGGCCAGCGTGAAGCAGGCCTCGCGATCGGCCTCACCAGCTTCGCGTCCCGGCGCAGCATCGAACTGCCGCAGGCGATCCGGCGCATGCTGCCCTCCCTCGTGGCGCAGCTTGTGGTCCTCCTGAAGGACACCTCGCTGGGCTACATCGTGTCCTACGAGGAACTGCTCCGCAAAGTGCAGATCATGGCCGACTTCCTGGGCCCGGACTACCTGTTCCCGGTGTTCTTCGTGGCGGCGGCGATCTACATCGCCATCAACTTCTCCGTCTCCCGGCTCGCGATCTGGATTGAGAAGCGCGGATCCAAGAAGGCCGCCGGCGGCGTGGTGCACGTCCCGGTCGCGGGGATCCCCGCCAAGTAGTTTCGCGCGAAGCAGTCCCGGCGCAGACCGCCCCGCACACAAAAAGGTCCGGAATCCCGCAAGGGCTTCCGGACCTTTTTACGTGCTCCGTGGTTACTCCGTGAGCCAGCTCCGCAGCGCCCGCAGGCAATCGCGGATCGCATCGGCGTCGACGTGTTCGTTGTCCTTGTGCGCCAGCAGGGCGTCGCCGGGCCCGAAGTTCACGGCCGGGATGCCCAGCTCGCTGAACCGCGCGACGTCGGTCCAGCCGTATTTCGGCTTCGGCGCGGCACCGACCGCAGCGACGAAGGACGCCGCAGCGGGGTGGGTCAGTCCGGGCCGGGCGCCGGCGGCGCTGTCGGTCCGCACGACGTCGAAGCCTTCCAGCAGTTCCCGCACGTGACGCTCCGCCTCATCCGGGGTCTTGTCCGGGGCGAACCGGTAGTTGATTTCCACGACGCACCGGTCCGGGATGACGTTGCCGGCGGTCCCGCCGTTGACCTTCACGGCGTTGAGGCTTTCCCGGTAGTCCAGGCCGTCCACGCTAATGGTCCGGGGCTCATACGCGGCAAGCCTGGCCAGGATCGGGGCGGCGGCATGAATCGCGTTGCTGCCCATCCAGGCGCGGGCGGAGTGCGCGGCTTCGCCGGTCGTTGTCGCTTCGAAGCGGATCGTGCCGTTGCAGCCGCCCTCCACCGTCCCGTTTGTAGGTTCAAGCAGAATCGCAAAGTCCCCGCCCAGGAGGCCGCCGTGGTTCCGGACGAGCCGGCCGAGTCCGCTCTTGACGGCCTCGACTTCCTCGTGGTCGTAAAAGACGAAGGTGATGTCCTTGTCCGGTTCCGCGCCGCCGTCGAACAGGCCCGCGGCCAGGGCCAGCTGGACCGCGACGCCGCCCTTCATGTCGGTGGCACCGCGGCCGTACAGTATCCCCTCGCCGGGGGCCCCCGACGGCCAGTAGGACGGGACGGTCCCCAGGGAGCCCTCGGTGGTGGGCAGCGGCACCGTGTCCAGGTGCCCGGCGAGGATGACACGCTCGGCGCGGCCAAGGTTGGTGCGGGCAATGATCGAGTCGCCGTCGCGGACCACTTCCAGCTGCGGAACGGAGCGGAGGGCATGCTCCACGGCGTCGGCCAACCGGCGCTCCTCCCCCGACACACTGAAAATGTCGATGATGTCCGCGGTCAGCAGGGCAACGTCCTGGTGCAGGTCCAGGCGGGCGGGGGCAGTATGCTCAGTCACCGTTCCACTGTATATGCCTGCCGGCTTGCCCCAGCGGACCGACGGCTGCGGCCATTTGCGACGGCACAGCGGCCCCCGCTGCCGGCCGGTTGGGCCGTCACCGGTTTCGGGGAGCGCGTGCGCCGTCGATAGACTTGTGGCATGACTGAAACCGCTACTTCCGCAGTGCCCGCAGACCCCCGCTCCGCCTACGGCTACGGCGTCGCAACCATCGCCACCGGCAACGGTGACGCCACGGTGCTGGACGTCTGGTTCCCGGCACCGGCCCTCGGAACAGCGGCGGAGAACCTCCGCGACGTGGCAAACGCGGACCCGGCCCTGCTGGACATCGCCGCAACCGGAGCCGACGCCGACCGGGGCACCGAGCAGAAGGTCGTGTTCGCCCAGATCCACCTCGACGAAGCCCCCGCCGACACTGCCGACGCCTACCTGCGCCTGCACCTGCTCTCGCACCGCCTGGTGCAGCCCAACAGCATCAACCTGGACGGCATCTTCGGCAAACTCCCCAACGTCGTGTGGACCAACTTCGGTCCCGCCGCCGTCGAGGGCTTTGAACTGACCCGCGCCCTGCTGCGCAAGCGCGGCGCCGTCACCGTCTACGGTGTGGACAAGTTCCCCCGCATGGTCGACTACGTCATCCCCTCCGGCGTCCGCATTGCCGACGCCGACCGGGTCCGCCTCGGCGCGCACCTCGCCGAGGGCACCACGGTTATGCACGAAGGCTTCGTCAACTTCAACGCGGGCACCCTGGGCACGTCCATGGTGGAAGGCCGCATCTCCGCCGGCGTCGTCGCCGGTGACGGGTCCGACGTCGGCGGCGGCGCCTCCATCATGGGGACCCTGTCCGGCGGCGGCAAGGAAAAGATTTCCCTCGGCGAGCGGGTGCTGCTGGGCGCCAACTCCGGCGTGGGCATCAGCATCGGCGACGATTCCGTCGTCGAAGCCGGCCTCTACGTCACGGCCGGCACGCGCGTCCGCGTGGTCGGCGCCAAGGACGCCGACGGCGAGGACACCAGCCAGATCGTCAAGGCCGTGGAGCTCTCCGGTGTCCCGAACCTGCTGTTCCGCCGCAACTCCTCCACCGGTGAAGTCGAGGTCCTCCCGCGCAAGGGCCAGACCGTCGAACTCAACGAGGCCCTGCACGCCAACTAAGGTTGGGTGCGGGAAATCAACCGTCATCAGCATGGACCGGCCCGGACGGGCCTGAGGGAGTAGTCACGTGGCACGCAAAGGCAGCTTGCGCCGTCGAATTGTGCTGCTGCTGACCCTGGCAATGGTCGCGGGCGGGGTTTACACGGCGGTTTCGTTCGTGCAGCGGTCGGAAGTCCTCATCACCGAACGCTGCACGGCCGTCGGCGGCGGCAGCGCCGAACTCGCAACGGACCAGGCCGCCAACGCCGGCCTCATTACCGCCGTCGCCGTCCGCCGGGGGCTCCCCGCACGGGCCGCCAGCATCGCACTCGCCACGGCCATGCAGGAGTCCAAAATCCGGAACATCAGCCATGGCGACCAGGCAGGCCCGGACTCCCGCGGCCTCTTCCAGCAGCGGCCCTCGCAGGGCTGGGGCACTGCGGAACAGGTGATGGACCCGTATCACGCAAGCAACGCCTTCTACGACGCCCTCGCGAAGGTCCCCGACTACCAGGCGCTGAACATAACCGACGCCGCGCAGCGGGTCCAGCGCTCCGCGTACCCGGACGCCTACGCCCAACACGAGGTCATGGCCCGCGCCTTCGCCTCGTCGTTGAGCGGGCAGACCGCCGCGGGCCTGGACTGCTCGCTGCGCGCCCCCGACGAGGCCGGCGACCCGGCTGCCGTGCAGGAGCGGCTGACAGCCGCCTTCGGCGACGTTCCGGCCTCCACGGATGGCAGCACACTCGTCCTGGACGCCGAGGGAACGCGGGCCTGGGCCTTGGCTCAGTGGGCCGTTGCCAACGCCAAGGCACTGTCCATCACGGAAGTACAGGCCGAAGGCCGCGGCTGGTCCCGGCAGGACCGCGACGGCTGGCAGCCCTCCGACGTGCCGGCCGGACAGGTCCGGGTCACCGTCGCCGAGGCACCGACCCCATAGACGCTTTTCCCTGCCCCCGGCGGGACACAGGAGCCTGACGTGCTCCGAGGGGCGCCTGCGCCGGACTCAGCGCCCGCGGCCGGACTCAGACCAGCAGGTCCACCACGGGCTGCACATAGCTGCGGAACAACTCCGGCTGGGACATCAGGTCGGAGCTCATGATGATTTTGTCGGGCTCCAGGTACCAGGCCCTCGGCTCGGCCAGGGGCAGTTCGATGATGGTCAACGTGAAGTCATTGGCGGCCCGGCCCACCTCAAGCAGCCGGTCATCCACCATGTCCTGCAGCAGTTGAACGCCGCCCGCGGCTTCGCGTTCGGCTTCCAGGGACAGGTACTCGCCGCGGCGCTCCCGGGCCCACGACAGGGCAGCCCCAAAATGCGCCTGCAGCACGCGCCGGAGCGCGGGGGAATTGCTGAAGCTGCGGAAGCCGGGCGGACCCAGTTCCGGGGACATCTCGGGATGCGCCTTCAGGAGCTGCTCCCACCAGGCTTCCCATTCGGTTTTGAGGGCACCGAGTCCGCCTACCTCGGCAACGAGGTGCGTGTGGTCCGCAGGCCGGATCTTCGGTGCCGCCTGGCAGAGTGCCGGGTGCCCAGCGCTGTCCAGTCCGGCAGCGTCACGAACGTACAGTGCAATGAGCATGGGACCCGAAGTGTCCATGGTGATCCGCCAGCCCGGCCCGCCTGTGTGGTGCATCCAATTGCCTCCCTTGGCAAGACGTACGTTCCCAGTCTATTCCTGAAGTTAACGCACGTTAATGGCTGCCAGCGTAGCTGCCCAGGCCCGCGAGATGGGACTCCAACACATCGTTGCACATCTGCGCGGTCATCCATTCGGGCTGCAGCAGGGCGTGCATGGTGAGCCCGTCCAGGGTGGCCAGCAGGCGCTCGGCCTCGGTGACCAGCCGCTGCTGGTCCATGGTCACGTCGGTGCCGCGGGCTGACGACAGCTCCATCACCAGCCGCCCGACGATTGCGGCTACGGCGCGGTGGCTCCGGTCGGCTTCCGCGGCCAGGAACGGCTTGGTCCTTGCGGCATTCTTGAACGCCATCCAGACGCAGGCGTCCACCGCGCGTTCCTCGTCCAGGGGAAGAAACTCGCCCAGCAGGGTTAATACGCCTTGGCGGTGTTCCGGGGTGCCGGGCTGCGCCTCCGCAAGGCGGTCATCCGCTGCTGCCAGCCGGTCCACGATCCGGTCCACGACCACCCCGAAGGAATGGGCCAGGAGTTCGTCGCTGCTGGCGAAGTAGTGGCGGACCGATCCAACGGCCAGTTCCGCCTCGTCCGCGACCTCGCGGAGCGAAGCCCTTTCGAGTCCGTCCGCTGCGACGATCCGGAAGACCGCTTCGACCACTTCCTGGCGCCGCAATGCGGCGTCGACAAATTTGGGCATTAGTCTTTTTTAGCACGGATGTGCCCGAACGACGTGGGGCCACACCGGCTGGCAGGGCTCCCACCTGCGGCGATAGTCACAATCGTCCGTCCTGAAACGGTCCCGGACACAACGACGCCGGCCGCGCACCCTTGGAAAGGTGAGCGGCCGGCGTCGTAGTGCTGGGGTCTTTTGCGGACTACCGGGCTACACGGAGGGGTAGTTGCGCTCCGGCTCGCCGATGTAGAGCTGCCGCGGGCGGCCGATCTTGGTATTGGGGTCGCTGATCATTTCACGCCACTGTGCGATCCAGCCCGGAAGCCGGCCGATCGCGAAGAGCACGGTGAACATCTTCTCCGGGAAGCCCATGGCCTTGTAGATCAGGCCGGTGTAAAAGTCCACGTTCGGGTAGAGCTTGCGCTGGATGAAGTAGTCATCATTCAGGGCCTTCTCTTCGAGGCGCAGGGCGATGTCCAGGAGTTCGTCGTTGCCGCCGAGCTTGGTGAGGATCTCGTGAGCCGTGGCCTTGACGATCTTGGCGCGCGGGTCGTAGTTCTTGTAGACGCGGTGCCCGAAGCCCATGAGGCGGACGCCGTCCTCCTTGTTCTTGACCTTCTCCATGTAGTCCTCGGGCTTGGTGCCGTCGGCCTGGATCTGGCGCAGCATCTTCAGCACGGCCTCGTTGGCGCCGCCGTGGGCGGGGCCGAAGAGTGCGTTGATGCCGGCGGACACGGAGGCGAAGAGGTTGGCGTTGGAGGAACCGACCAGCCGGACCGTGGAGGTCGAGCAGTTCTGCTCGTGGTCGGCGTGCAGGATGAGCAGCAGATCAAGCGCCTTGGCAACCACCGGGTCCACCTCGTACTGCTCGGCCGGAAGGCCGAAGCTCAGGCGCAGGAAGTTCTCCACGAGGTTGTGGGAGTTGTCCGGGTAGAGCATGGGCTGGCCGATGCTCTTCTTCAGGGCGTAGGCGGCAATGACGGGCATCTTGGCCAGCAGCCGGTAGGTCGAGACCTCAACCTGCTCGGCGTTGAAGGGATCCAGCGAGTCCTGGTAGAACGTGGAGAGCGCGGATACTGCCGAGGACAGGACAGGCATCGGGTGGGCGTCACGCGGGAAGCCGCTGAAGAAGCCCTTGAGCTCTTCGTGCAGCAGTGTGTGGTGGCGGATCCGCTGGTCAAAGGCTTCCAGCTCGGTGGGGGTCGGCAGGTTGCCGTAGATCAGCAGGTAGGAAACTTCCAGGAAGCTCGAGTGCTGGGCGAGCTGCTCGATCGGGTAGCCGCGGTACCGCAGGACACCGGCGTCGCCGTCGATGTACGTGATGGCGGAAGTGGTCGCCGCCGTGTTCATAAAACCGGGGTCAAAGGCGACGGCACCGGTCTGCTTCAGCAGCTTGGAAACGTCGTAGCCTTCGTTTCCTTCTACAACCTGGATGCGCGGGAGTTCGAGCTCGCCGCCGGCATGGCGCAGGGTTGCGCTGGTGGTCTCAGTCATGGAGTCTCCTCTGAGGCGTCGGGGCCTCTGTAGAAAGCTGGTCCAACTTCTGGTGAAGCCGCCCACGGAACCTGTTTAGACACGGATTCCAACGGCCGCGCTGCCTTCTTGTGGAAAGCCACCATTGATAGTCAGTTAAAAACTACCGTCAGATTCCGGGTGGTACTAATCCGAGGCGCTCCGGAACCACCCAAAACGCGCCCGTTGTGGCACGCGTCACAGCATTGTTACGGCCCTGTGGCCAGGCGGGCGGCGGCGGCGTCTATCCGCTCGTCACTGGCCGTCAGCGCGACCCGGATGAATCCATTGCCGGCGTCGCCGTAGAACACCCCCGGACCGACGACGATCCCGCGGTCCGCGAGCCGGCCCACCGTGTCCCAGGTGGCTTCACCCGCAGTGGCCCAGAGGTAGAGTCCGGCCCGGGATTCGTGGATGGTCAGGCCAAAACGCTCCAGCGCCGGCACAATCCGTTCCCGGCGGCCGCGGTAGAGGTCCTTCTGCGCTTGGACGTGGGCGTCGTCGCCGAGGGCAACCCGCATCGCTTCCTGGACCGGGTAGGGGACAATCATGCCCGCATGTTTGCGGCTGTTGACGAGGTTCGCCATGATGGCCGGGTCGCCGGCCACGAAGGCGGCGCGGTAGCCGGCCAGATTGGACTGCTTGCTCAGCGAGTACACAGCCAGGAGGCCCTCATGGGAGCCCTCGGCAACCAGGGGGTCCAGGATGCTGGGCACCGGACTGCCGCCACGCTGGACGTCCCATTCGCCCCAGCCCAGTTCGGCGTAGCACTCGTCCGAGGCCACTACGGCACCGAGTTCCCGGGCCTGCCGGACGATCCTGCGAAGGGATTCGGCGTCGCGGACGCTGCCGGTCGGGTTGGCCGGCGAGTTGACCCAGACCAGGCGCACCCGGGCGCGGGTGGCGGCGTCGAGCTCGTCGAGGTCGTCAGCGGCGATGTGTTCCGCACCGGCGAACGTGGCGCCGATGTCGTAGGTGGGGTATGCGACCGTGGGGCGGACAACGACGTCGCCGGCTTTGAGGCCCAGCAGGAACGGGAGCCAGGCCACCAGTTCCTTGGAGCCCACCGTGGGCATGATGTCCTGCGGATCCAGCCCGGGAACGCCGCGGCGGCGCTCAAACCACGCCGCGATGGCCTCCCGCAGCCCGGCCGTGCCGTGGACTGTGGGGTACCCGGGGGCATTGGCTGCTGCGCGCAGGGCCGCCTGCACCACTTCGGGGGTGCCGTCCACCGGCGTTCCGATGGACAGGTTTGCTACTCCCCCGGGGTGTTCGGCCGCCCTGGCGAGGTACGGCGCCAGGGCTTCCCACGGGTAATCGGGCAGGCTGAGGCCGAAGCTGCGCAGCGCAGATGTCACGGGCGACCCGCCTTAGCTCTCTTGGTTCTGCGGCGGGAGGGCCGCGATCATCGGGTGGTCCGTGTGGGTGTTGCCCACCTTCGCCGCCCCGCCCGGGGAGCCCAGGACATCGAAGAATTCAACGTTGGCCTTGTAGTAGTCAGCCCACTCCTCGGGGGTGTCATCCTCGTAGTAGATGGCTTCGACGGGGCAGACCGGCTCACAGGCACCGCAGTCCACGCACTCGTCCGGGTGGATGTACAGGGAACGCTCACCCTCATAGATGCAATCGACGGGGCACTCTTCAATACATGCCTTGTCCTTGACATCTACACACGGCTGCGCGATTACGTACGTCACGTCCCTGGCCTCTCCACGTTGGTTCCGGCGACGGCCGGAAACTGCTCCCGGCCTGAGCGCCGGCTGCTGACTTCTGAGCCTATTATCTCCCAGCCGGTTCCCGCGAACCTAGCCGGGCGTCACACGGGTCCGCACTATTGAATCCGGCCCGCCTAGTATGAACGGGTGAGTTCCTCGATGCCGCCGCCCCAAGCGTTCCTGGCTGCCGCCGACCTCGGGACCCGGGTGGTGGTCCGGTACCGAATCGAGGGCGGGCTGACCGACGCACTCGGCGAGCTGGCGGCCCGCACCGACAGTGCGTGCACCGTGCGGACCAGGACGTCCGAGGTGGTCATTCCCCTGGCGCTGGTGGTGGCCGCCAAGGCTGTGCCGCCGCCCCCGCCGCGCCGGGCTCCGCGGGCGCAGCCCGGCGGCGGACATGCCCTCCCCTGAGCGTGACCAATGGTCATATCGGCTACAAGTCCATCCGCCGCCGCAACCACGGGACATGCCCAGTGGTCGCAACGGCGAACTATGGACATGCCCTCCCCTGAGCAGCCCGTCCCGCCCCCTCAATGGGGCATGCCCTCCCCTACCTTGACCAATGGACATATTGGCTTCATGTCCATTTGCTGCGCAAAGCGCGGGACATGCCCAGTGTTCGCGACGGCGGACGGGTGGGCATGTCCAGTGTTCGCGACGGCGGACGGGTGGGCATGTCCAGTGTTCGCGACGGCGGACGGGTGGGCATGTCCAGCAGGGGCGGGGAAGACTGGACATCGCCCTCGACAAACCTTCAATTCCGGAGGGCATGTCCAATGCTAGGCAGCGGCGGGAAGGCTGTTCAGTGCGTCGCGGACCATGGCGATGAACTCTTCGGGCCGGTTCAGGAGTAGCGCGTAGCTGACCACCAGCGTCGGGATGCCGAGCCGGGTTGTGACGTTCCACCGACGCCGGTCCTCCTCGAAGCTTGTCCGGTCCATATGGAAGCTCGCCCCGTCGGTCTCAATGCCCAGCCGGCCGTCGACCATGAGATCAAGATGGCCCATCCCGGGGATGTTGACCTGGGATTCCACATGGAACCCAGCCCTCCGCAGCCAGTACCGGGCTATGCACTCAATAATGGACTGCGATTGCGTGACTATGCTGTCCACCATCCGGCGCTCCCTCGCATCATTGCGACCTGCCAGCCTCTGACGCAGAGCCGCGAGCGGCATGCCTTTCAGCACCACTGCGGATTCGGCAATGACGAGGCCATCGAGGTCGGGAAGGCATCGCAGGCTTTGCACCACGGTGTCCAGAAGGGTCGGCGGCGCCGCGGAACGATGGCAAACGAATCCCGGATAGCGCCGGCTGTGGGTAACCGCAATATGAGGTTGCGGGGGCGGCTCGAGCACCCAGAGACCTTGGAACTGCGCCGCTGTGGCGCAGGCAGGTTCCGCCGGCAGCGAGCGGATCGCGATGAGCCCGGGGTCGGCGTCGGGCACTGCGTAAACGCCGCGTGCCACGCGGGAGACTGCACCGCGAGCCAGCGCGGATTTGAGTTGGAAGTCTGAGACGCCGGCGGCAGCAAGGTGTTTGGCGCGGGCGACGCCGTCGTAGGTTGAAAGCACTGAGTTGATATTGACCATGCGGACATCGTGACGCCGGGGCCAACGACCGGAACAGGGCCGGGGCCTCGCTATGTGCAAAAACGCATGCCCGGCGTGCTCTGCCGCGGTGGAACATGTTCCGAGCTCTGGCGAGCACCGGTACACGCCCACCAATGGACCTGGCCCCCGGCGTGACGCGGAAACTGGGCATGTCCCGGGGCGGCGGTGGCGAGACGGCTGGGCATGTCCAGCGGAGGCCGAAGCGGATGGACATAGGGCCGATATGTCCACCCGTGGCCTCAAGAACTGGGCATGTCCCGCCGGGCGGAGGGCGAAGAATGGGCATGTCCCGCGGGCGGGGTTGGCGGTCCGGGCAGCTAGGCGCGGGCCGGCCGGTAGCGCCCGCACCAGGCCAGCATCACCAGCGTGACCACCGCGATGCCGTAGATCCAGAGGTTCCCGGCCAGGTCACCGATAATCAGGCGCTTGCCCTCCCCGAGGGTGGACCACCAGCCCGCCAGGGCGTAACAGAGGGCGCCGCACGCCGCCGTCGGGAGCACGGACCGGAACGCGGCACCGAGCCACAGCTCGACGGCGCCCAGCAGCACCAGCGCGGCGGCGGCGCCCCACGGCACCTCGACGCCGGCAACCAGGATGTCCTGCCCGTGCAGCATCGTGCCTGCGAGGGCAGCAAAAAGAGCTGCCGGCACGGCGGCGGCAATACCGCCTGCCGTACCGGCAGCTCTTCTCTTCACAAAGGATCCGTTGCTTCAGCGCGGAACGCCGAGACTAGACCTTCGCGCGGGCGCGGTTGGCCTTGGCACGCTCATTGGTGTCCAGGATGACCTTGCGGATACGGATGGAGTCCGGCGTGACCTCGACGCACTCGTCCTCGCGGGCGAATTCGAGCGACTCTTCGAGGGTCAGGTCGCGCGGCGGCGTCAGGTTCTCGAAGGTGTCGGAGGAAGCGGCACGCATGTTGGTGAGCTTCTTTTCCTTGGTGATGTTCACGTCCATGTCATCGGCGCGGGAGTTCTCGCCGACGATCATGCCCTCGTACACCTCGGAGGTCGGCTTCACGAAGAAGGAGCCGCGTTCCTGCAGGTTGATCATGGCGAACGGCGTCACAACACCGGCGCGGTCGGCGATCATCGAACCGTTGGTGCGGTATTCGATCGGGCCGGCCCACGGCTCGTAGCCCTCGGAGATCGAGGCTGCGATGCCGGCACCGCGGGTGTCCGTGAGGAACTTGGTGCGGAAACCGATCAGGCCACGGGCCGGAACGATGAACTCCATGCGGCACCAGCCGGTGCCGTGGTTGGCCATGTTGGTCATGCGGCCCTTGCGGGCGGCCATGAGCTGCGTGACGGCGCCGAGGTACTCTTCCGGCACGTCGATGGTCATGTGTTCCATGGGCTCGTGGATCTTGCCGTCAACGGTCCGGGTAACAACCTGGGGCTTGCCGACGGTCAGTTCGAAGCCTTCGCGCCGCATCTGCTCGACCAGGATGGCCAGGGCGAGCTCGCCACGGCCCTGGACTTCCCAGGCGTCGGGGCGCTCGGTGGGGAGCACCTTGATGGAGACGTTACCGATCAGTTCCTTGTCCAGACGGTCCTTGACCTGGCGGGCCGTGACCTTGGCGCCCTTGACCTTGCCGGCGAGCGGCGAGGTGTTGATACCGATGGTCATGGAGATGGCCGGATCGTCAACGGTGATCAGCGGCAGCGGCTGCGGGTTTTCGGCGTCGGTCAGGGTCTCACCAATGGTGATTTCCTCGATACCGGCGACGGCGACGATCTCGCCGGGGCCGGCGGAATCGGTCGGGACGCGGTCCAGCGCCTTGGTGGCCAGCAGTTCGGTGATCTTGACGTTCTTCAGTTCACCGTTGGCGCGGGCCCACGCAACGGTCTGGCCCTTGCGGAGGGTGCCGTTGTAGATACGCAGCAGCGCCAGGCGGCCGAGGAACGGGGAGGCGTCCAGGTTGGTGACGTGCGCCTGGAGGACGCCGTTCGGGTTGTAGGTGGGGGCCGGGATGTGCTCGATGATGGCCTGGAAGAGCGGCTCCAGGTCCTCATTCTCCGGGGCGGAGCCGTCTGCGGGCTGCTCGAGGGAGGCGCGGCCGACCTTGGCGGCGGCGTAGACGACGGGGACGTTGAGGATCTTGTCCAGGTCGAGGTCCGGAACTTCGTCGGCGAGATCGGAGGCCAGGCCCAGGAGCAGGTCCATGGATTCGTGGACAACCTCTTCGATCCGCGCGTCGGGGCGGTCGGTCTTGTTGACCAGGAGGATCACCGGCAGGTGGGCCGCGAGGGCCTTGCGGAGGACGAAGCGGGTCTGGGGCAGCGGGCCCTCAGAGGCGTCAACGAGGAGGACAACGCCGTCGACCATGGAAAGTCCGCGCTCCACCTCGCCACCGAAGTCGGCGTGGCCGGGGGTGTCGATGACGTTGATGGTGATGGTCTCGCCCTTGGAGGACGGTCCGTTGTAGGCCACGGTGGTGTTCTTGGCCAGGATTGTGATGCCCTTTTCACGCTCGAGGTCGCCGGAGTCCATGACCCGGTCTTCGAGGTGGTTGTGCTCGGCAAAGGAATTGGTCTGCTTGAGCATGGCGTCGACCAAGGTGGTCTTGCCGTGGTCAACGTGGGCCACGATCGCGACGTTGCGCAGGTCACTGCGCGATGCAGTGGCTACCGCGGTGTTGGTGGTGGTTTCAGACATGCGTTATTGCTCGATTCAGTGGTGAAGTCAGCTGTGGTATCGCGACATTTCCAACCGGAACGCACGACGGATACGCCCCTTTGGCACAGGGCACCTTCATCCATTCTAAACGCTAGGGCTTTTGTTGGCCTAAAATCCGTCGCGCCCGGCGGAGCGGCAGGGCGGCAAGGGCGGCAGATCGGCGCATAACATGTGAGTAAAGTCACTGGATTTTCAGATCCCTATGCCCCATGATTGCTTGGAGTAACTACGAACTTGGGGGGCCGACTTGCGCAGTGCCCCGACGATGGCCCGGATCCTCCCACCCATACTCGCTGCCGGCCTGTTCCTCGGCGGTTGCACCCCTGCTCTGGAATCAGAGGCACCAGCCAAGGTCTCGGAGCGCGTGAAGGGACTTCCCGTAGCCGCAGCGGCTGGCCCCGGACAACCGGTGGCTGCAGGCTCCGCAGGCAGGAAAGCGGCCGCAGCACCAGACAACCTGCCCGCGGGCTCGCTTTTCCTGAATCCTGCGAACGGCAGGAACGAAATCATCGTCAGAGACATTGAGAACACCGCGGTACTGATTGGCGATTCCCAGTCCGAGCCCTCGGAGAGTTGGCCCAGGCTTGCCCTTGGAAGCCTCGGCTACGACGTCGTGTTCTGCGGCGGAGGTGGCACCGGATTTGTGGCCGGCAGCCTCACGCGCGGCAACTACATCGATGCCTTGGAGAACGGTGACTGGCACCTGCCTTACGGGGCGCCTCCGCTGGTCGTCATCGAAGGCGGTGGAAACGATGCTTCGAAGGGAGCATCGGATTTCGATATCGAGGAGCACGCCGAGCGCCTGATCGAGGCCGTTGAAGACCGCTACCCCGCTGCCGAAGTAGTGCTAGTGGGCACGCTCGCGAGGGGCTCGCAAGCCGGCGGCGGACGCCGGACGCAGGTTGATTCCCTGCTGGGAGCGGTTGCCAAGGAGTACGGACTTTCCTTCGTCAGCGTGGGTGACTGGTTGACCCGCTACGGGCTCTCCCGGTACCTGGCCGACGACCGCCACCTGAACGCTGAGGGACACGAGGCCGCGGCCATCCTGCTGAGCAAGCGTCTTGAGGCACTCGGTCTCGTGTAGAACCTGGCCCAACAGACAGCAGCAGAAAACAAGCGAGCCGGCGCCCACCTCAGGTGGGCGCCGGCTCGCTTATTGACGCGGCTTGGTCTTGGGAGCAGCCGGGCGCCTAGGCTCAGGCAACTTCCGGCGGCAGCATCAGGCGTGCACCCGGGATCGCGTTGAGCAGCGCCTTGGTGTAGTCCCGCTGCGGAGCTTCGAAGACCTCATCCGTGGAACCGGTTTCCACCAGCTTGCCCTTTTCCATGACACACACGTGGTCGGCGATCTGCCGCACCACCGCGAGGTCATGGGTGATGAACAGGTAGGTCAGGCCCAACCTGGACTGCAGTTCGGCGAGCAGGTTCAGCACCTGCGCCTGCACCAGGACGTCCAGGGCGGACACGGCCTCGTCACAGATGATCACCTCGGGATCCAGTGCCAGGGCACGTGCGATCGCGACGCGCTGGCGCTGCCCGCCCGAGAGCTCATTCGGGTACCGCTGCATGGTGGACTGCGGCAGCGACACCTGGTCCAGCAGTTCGCGGACCTTCTTCTCCCGGCTGGCCTTGTCCCCGATCTTGTGGACCCGCAGCGGTTCCTCGATGGTGCGGTAGATGTTGTACATCGGGTCGAGGGATCCGTAGGGGTCCTGGAAGATCGGCTGCACCCGCCTGCGGAAAGCGAAGATCTCCTTGGGCTTCAGCACGGAAGTGTCGACGCCGTCGAAGATGATCTTGCCGGAGGTCGGCTCCAGGAGGTTCAGGACCATCTGCGCCACGGTGGACTTGCCGGAACCCGACTCGCCCACGATCGCCGTCGTCGTTCCGCGCTTGACGTTGAAAGAAACGTCGTCGACGGCGGTGAAGTCGGTCGACTTGCCGAATCCCGCACGCAGTTTGAAGACCTTGCTCAGATTCTGGATCTGCAGCACGTCTTCGGTCATGGCCGGTTTGGCCGCACCGCCGTCACCGGGAACCAGCAGATCGTTCGTTGTGACGCCGAGTTCCTTGGCCACCTGGATCCGCCGTGACGCCAGCGACGGCGCCGAAGCCACCAGCCGCTGGGTGTAGGGGTGCTGCGGGTTCTGCAGCAGTTCCAGGGACGGACCGGCCTCGACGACGTTGCCGCGGTACATGACCACAACCTTGTCGGCACGCTCGGCGGCCAGGCCGAGGTCATGGGTGATGAGCAGCACGGACGTGCCCAGTTCCGAGGTCATCTTTTCGAGGTGATCCAGGATCTGGCGCTGCACGGTCACGTCCAGGGCCGACGTCGGCTCATCGGCGATGAGCAGGCGCGGCTGGCAGGACAGGCCGATGGCGATCAGCGCGCGCTGGCGCATGCCGCCGGAGAACTCGTGCGGGTACTGCTTCGCGCGCCGGGCGGCGTCCGGCAGGCCGGCTTGGGCCAGGACCTTGGCGACGTCGTCCGGGCCGCTGGGGCGGCCGTTGGCCTTCAGCGTCTCCTTGACCTGGTCGCCGATCTTCCAGACCGGGTTCAAATTGGACATGGGGTCCTGCGGAACCATGCCGATAATGTTGCCGCGCAATTCGATCATGCGCTTCTCGGAAGCGTGCGAGATGTCTTCGCCATCGAGCAGGATCTGCCCGCCGGCAACCCGGCCGTTGCCGGGCAACAGGCCAATTGCTGCCAGCGCGGTCGTGGACTTGCCGGAGCCGGACTCGCCCACAATGGCCACCGTCTCGCCCGGCATGATGGTCAGGTGTGCGTTGCGCACGGCCTGGACCTCGCCGCTGCCGGTCGTGAAGGAGATCGCGAGATCGCGGATTTCCAGCAGTGGCCGGTCGGCCGGCGTTCCGGCTTCGTGGATCGTGACGTCGGAAGTTGTCATGATTGCCTCCTTCATCGCTGACGGCTCTTCGGATCGAGAGCATCACGGAGGGCATCGCCCAGCATGATGAAGCTCAACACGGTGATGGACAAGGCTGCTGCCGGGTAGAGCAGGACAGCCGGGTTGGTGCGGATGGATGCCTGCGCGGCGGAAATGTCATTGCCCCAGGACATCACGGAACCGGGCATGCCGATTCCGAGGAACGAGAGCGTGGCCTCGGCGACGATGAAGACGCCGAGTTCCATGGTGGCGAGCACGATGATCGGGGCCAGCGCGTTGGGGAGCACATGGCTGACCAGGGATCCCACCCGGGAGACACCCAGCGATCGGGCCGCGGTGACGAAGTCGGCGTTGCGCACCTCGATGACGGCGCCACGGGTGATGCGGGCCATCTGCGGCCAGCCGAGCACCACCAGGACCAGGACCACTGTTCCCACTCCGCGGTTTTCGCGCATGAGCGGAAGCTGGGTGAGGACGAGCGCGCCGAGGACGATCGGCAGGGCGAAGAAGATGTCGCCGAGGCGGGCGATCACCGTATCGATCCAGCCGCCGAAGAAGCCGGCCAGGGCGCCGAGCGTGACGCCGATGATCAACACGGAGATCACGGAGAACACGCCGACCATCAGCGAGGCCTGGGTGCCGTGGATGATGCGCGAATAGATGTCGCAGCCCTGGAAGGTGAAACCGAGGGGGTGCCCTTCGGTGGGGGCGCCGTTGGAGTTCGCCAGCACACAGCCGTTGTCCGGATCAACCTGGGTGAAGAGGCCCGGGAAGACCGCAACGATGACGATCAGCGCAATCATGACCGCGGAAATGATAAAGAGCGGACGACGGCGGAGCTTGCGCCACGCGTCCGCCCAGAGGCTCAGCGGGGCGTCGTCGGTTTTGACAGCGTCCGTTGCCAGCAGCGGGGTTTCCTCGACCGGGGCAACGAAGTGTTCGGCTTTGCGGTTAGTTTTCATAGCGGATCCTCGGGTCAAGCCAGGCGTACAGCAGGTCGACCAACAGGTTGGCGAGTACGAAGACCAGCACCAGGACGCTCACGATGGCGACGACGGTGGGGCCTTCACTTCGGAGAATGGCCTGGTAGAGCTTCTGGCCAACGCCGGGGACATTGAAGATGGCTTCGGTCACGATCGCGCCGCCCATCAGGGCACCCAGGCTGGCGCCGAGGTAAGTGATCACGGGGATCAGGGAGTTGCGCAGGACGTGCGTCGTCACCACCTGGCGGCGGGCGAGGCCCTTGGCGGTGGCGGTGCGGACGTAGTCGGCGTTCATGTTCTCGATAACGGAGGCACGCGTCAGGCGCAGCACATAGGCGAAGGACACCATGCCGAGCACCACCGCGGGAAGGATCAGGCTCCCCCACGTGACGTTGGAGCCGACCGTGGGTTTGGCCCACCCCAGCTGCACGCCGATCAGCAGCTGCAGCGCGAAGCCGAGCACGAAGGTGGGGACGGCGATCACAACGAGCGACAGCACGAGGACCGAGCTGTCGAAGATGCCGCCCTTGCGCAGGCCGGCGACGAGGCCGAAGGCGATGCCGAACACGCCCTGGATGACGAGCGCTTCGATCGCGAGCATGGCCGTGACCGGGAAGACGCGGGCCAGGGTGTCGGCGATCGGCTGGCCGGTGAAGTCGACGCCGAGGTTGAAGGTGAAGAGGTTCTTCAGGAACAGTCCGTACTGGACCCAGAACGGCTCGTCCAGGTTGTACTGCTGGCGCAGCTGGGCGATGACGGCCTCGCTCGGCGGGCGGTCCCCGAAGAGCGCGCGGATGGGGTCGCCCGGAAGGGCGAAGACCATGAAGTAGACGAGCAGGGTGGTTCCGAGGAATACCGGAATGACCTGCAGCAGGCGCCGGAGGATGAACTGGATCACAGCAGCTCCTCCGGTGAATGGGTGGAACAAAGGGGAATCATGGGGGACAGCTTCCTGCCGGTTTCAAGCATATGGGGGTCCGGCAAAGGCCGGACCCCCAAGCTTTAGTGATGTGTGAATGAGTTCCAGGAACCCAGGAAATTACTTGGCCGTGATGGCCCAGTACTGAAGAACACCGTTCCAGCCGGAGTCAACGTTCGTGACATTCTGGCTCCAGACGGCCTGGCGTGCGTTGTACCACAGCGGCAGGTTGGGGAGGTCCTTGAACAGGATCTCCTGTGCCTGGGTGAACTTCTTGTTGGCGTCGTCCGTGGACTTGGCGCCCAGGCCCTCGTTGAGGAGCTTGTCGAACTCGGGGTTCGAGTAGCCCTCGTAGTTGGCGCTGGCACCGGTCTTCAGGAGCGGGCCCAGGAAGTTGTACAGCGACGGGTAGTCGGCCTGCCAGCCGGCGCGGGTCAGACCCGGCAGTTCCTTCGCGCTGCGCAGCTCCAGGATTTCAGCGAACTTGGCGAACGGCTGGCCTTCGGCCTTGATTCCCAGGTTGTTCTTGAAGTTGTTGGCAACGGCGTCGATCCATTCCTTGTTGCCGCCGTCAGTGTTGTACGCGAGCTGCAGGGTCTTGTCTGCGGGCCACGGGGTGATGGCGTCAGCCTTGGTCCAGAGTTCCTTCGCCTTGGCGGCATCGAACTTCAGGACCTCGGAACCGGCCACGTTTTCGTTGTAGCCGTCAATGGCCGGGGAGGTGAAGTCCTTGGCCGGGATGCGAGTGCCGGAGAAGATGACCTTGGTGATCTCGTCGCGGTTGATCGCCATGGAGAGTGCCTGGCGGCGCAGCTGGCCTGCTTCGCCCTTGAACTCGGGCAGGTAGCCCGGGATGTTCAGGGTGGCGTTGCCGGCGTACGGCTTGTTCAGGTTGTTCTCCGGGAAGTCCATGGTGTAGGTCTTCAGGGCATTCGTGGGCAGTACGTCCGTGACGTCCAGGTTGTTGGCCTGGATGTCCGTGTAGGCCGGGGCCGGATCGGTGTAGAACTTGAAGGTCACGCCGCCGTTCTTGGCTTCGCGGGCGCCCTTGTAGTCCGGGTTCTTGACGAGGGCGATCTGGCTGTCGTGCTGCCAGGCGCCTTCCTTCTCCATCTTGTACGGGCCGTTGCCGACCGGGTTCTCGCCGTACTTCTTCGGATCCTTGATGGCCTCGGCGGGCAGTGGCATGAACGCCGAGTAGCCCAGGCGCAGCGGCCAGTCGGCTTCCGGCTGGGCCAGCTTGACCTCAATGGTGGAGTCGTCCTTCAGGACCAGCCCGGAGAGGGTCTGGGCGGTAGGCGCGGGGACGTCGACCTCTTTGCCGTCCGTACCCTTCTGCGTCTTGGTGGCGCTGACGGCGTCGTAGCCCTCGATGGACTCGAAGAAGCTGCTGTTGCCCTGCGCATTGGTGCTCAACGCGGCAAAGTTCCAGGCATCAACGAAGCTCTTGGCGGTGACTTCCTCGCCGTTGGTGAACTTGGTGCCCGTCTTGACCTTGATGGTGTAGTTCTGGCCGTCCGCGGATTCTATGGACTCGGCCAGGGCGTTAACCGACTTGCCGCTGGCGTCGTAGCTGGTGAGGCCCTCGAAGAGGAGCTCGACGACGCGGCCGCCGTAGACTTCGCCGGTGTTGGCGGGCATCAGGGGGTTCTGCGGTTCGTTGCTGTAAGCGGTGATGACCTTGTTGGGGTCGCCGGCAGCCTGGTCAGCACCGTTTGAGGTGCCGCCTCCGGCGCCGCATCCGGTCAGGGCGAGAGCGGCGATGGCCACCATGCCCAGTGCTTTGGAAGTGCGCGAAAAACGCATTCCGCCTCCTATGAGTTTGGGGGAGTTCGTGAGGGAAAAACTTATGTTTCCCCGTAGGCAGGCACAGAGGTATCCCCTGTGACGTGGCCTACATATACGAGTAGCCTAACCCCAGAATGTCCAGATGTTGGAACTCTGTTGCCAAACCGTGACCCGACAAAAGCGTGACCGATAGCGTCAAGCGCAATGTATTTCAAGTCACACGCTACTGGCTGGTAGTATTCGCCGCCCGGCGATCCCGGTTAGGGGCAGTTAACTCGGATCTGCCGCCATCAGCTGCGCCCGCAACTCGCGACGTTCCCGCTGTTTTTCGGGATCCGGGAGCGGCACGGCGGCCAGGAGACGCTGCGTGTAGGGTTCCTGCGGGTTGCGCAGGATCTGGTCGCGGGTGCCCTGCTCGACGATGCGGCCGCGCTGCATCACGCAGATCCTGTCCGCCAGCACATCGACGACGGCGAGGTCGTGGGTGACGAAGAGGCAGGCGAAGCCGAGCTCCTTCTGGAGGTTCTGGAACAGATCGAGCACCTTGGCCTGCACGGACACGTCCAAGGCCGAGGTGGGCTCGTCCGCGACCATCAGTTTCGGCTTGAGCGAGAGGGCCCGTGCGATGCCCACACGCTGCTTCTGCCCGCCGGAGAGCTCGTGCGGGTAGCGGTTGCGATAGTTGCGCGGGAGCTCCACCTGATCCAGGAGCGCCTCGATCCGCTTCTGCAGCTCGACACCTTTCGCCACCCCCGCCAGGAACATCGGCTCGCCGATGCTCTCGCCGATCGGAAGCCGCGGGTTCAGCGACGACGACGGGTCCTGGAAGACCATGCCGACGTGGCGGCGCATCTCGTGCAGCTGCCGGCCGTTCTTCTTCGCGGCCGAAATGTCCTGGCCGACCACCTTCATGGTGCCGGCCGCCACCGGCAGCAGGCCGACGGCGGCCCGGCCGATCGTAGTCTTGCCTGAGCCGGACTCCCCCACCAGTCCGACAACCTGCCCCGGATAGATCACCAGGTTGGCTCCCTCCACGGCTCGGAACGCGGGGACCCGGCCCTGCTTGGGGTATTCGATGGCCACATCGGTCAGCTCCAGCACCGGCTGGCCCTGCGGCTTCGCAGCTTCCGCGGCGGCGAGGGCAGCGGCGTTCTCGCGTTCGCGCCGAAGGAGCTGCTCCTCCGGAATGGAGGTGAGCTCGGCGTGCGTGGCGGCCGCGAGGGCTGCGGTAACGTCCACTTCCACGGCGGCGTCCGAGCCTCCCTGGCCCAGGTGCGGAACGGCTGCCAGCAGGGCCTTGGTGTATTCGTGCTGGGGGTTGTGAAAGATTTCGGCGGCCGTGCCGGTTTCGACGATTACGCCGCGGCGCATCACCGCGATCCGGTCCGCAAGGTCAGCCACGACGCCCATGTCGTGCGTGATCAGGACGATGGCGCTGTCCAGTTTGTTGCGCAGGTTCCGCATGAGGTCCAGGATTTCCGCCTGGACGGTCACATCGAGTGCCGTGGTGGGCTCGTCCGCGATGAGCAGCTTCGGATCGCAGGACAGGGACTGGGCGATCATGGCGCGCTGCCGCTGGCCGCCGGAGAGCTGGTGGGGATAGGAGCGGAAGGCCTTCTCCGGGTCGGGCAGCTCCACGAGCTCGAGCATACGCAAGGCGCGGTGCCGGGCTTCGTCGGGAGACACTTCGCTGTGCAGCCGAACGGTCTCCACGATCTGCGCGCCCACGGTGTAGACCGGGTTCAGGGCCGTCATCGGCTCCTGGAAGATCACGGCCACTTCCTTGCCGCGGACCGCCCGGATGTTCGCTTCGTTCGTCCCCAGCAGCTCCTGCCCGGCGAGCTTGACGCTTCCGGTCACCCGGCTGTTAATGGGCAGCAGACCCAGCAGGGCCATCGAGCTGGCACTCTTGCCGGATCCGGACTCGCCCACGATCGCCAGCACTTCACCGGCACGCACCTCGTAGTTCAGACCGATTGCGGCCGGAACCCATTTCTTGTCCACGCCGAAGTCGACGCTCAACCCGCGGACCTCCAGCACGGGTTCGTTCTTCCCCGGAGCAGGGGCGACAACCGGATCGAGGGTGATGAAGTCAGTCATGATGGGGCTTTCCTTCCACCCGGGCCGCCGGTTCACCGGGGATTAGTGCTGCGGCTCGGAATACTGAATTATTAGGGGCATGAGCTCTACGCCGCATGCCGGTACCGTTGAAATCTTCAAGGCCCGAACGAACACCTGGTTCGCCTGGCTGTCCTGGTCGGTTGCGGCGCTGGGCATCGTGGTCACGGTGATCACTGCCGGGCCGGCGGCCCTGGCCGGAACGGCGCCGCTGCTGCTGATCGCGTTCCTTGGCTGGCAGCTGTTCTGGATGCCCGCCGTCGTGGTCCACGACCACGGGGTCACGCTGGAGAACCCGTTCCGCTCCGTGGTGGTGCCCTGGGAAGCGCTGGTGCATGTCGACACCCGCTTTGCCCTCACCCTGGTCACGGCGCACAAGAGCTACGCGGCCTGGGCAGCGCCCGCGCCCGGAATCTGGGGCGGGCGCAACGCCCAGCCGGAGGACCTCAGGGGCCTGCCCGCAACTAGCTACGGTCCCGGCCAGTCCGTGCGCCCCGGGGACCTCAAGACCACCGATTCCGGTCAGGCAGCCCGGATCGTACGGACCCGCTGGCAGGACCTGGTGGAAAGCGGCGCGCTTGCCGCCGGTGACGCCGCCGCCACCGCGGTGAAGGTGACGTACCGCTGGGCGGCGGCTGCCGCCGTCGTACTGTTGCTGGCGGCCAGCTACTGGACGGTCGCCGCCCGGTAGCTCGGCCGTGCAGGCACTGCGGGGCGTGGGCACCTAGTCGTCCTTGGTTCCATCGAACGCGGTGACAGGTGTCGGCTCGAGCGGATGTCCGGCGTCCTTGGCCTTCTTGGCGTTGAATTTCTTCTGCCGCGGATCGAACGCGTCCCGCAGGCCGTCACCGATGAAGTTGATGCTCAGGCAGATCAGGACGATGAAGAGGCCGGGGTACCAGAACAGCCAGGGCCGGGTAGCAAAAGCCTCCTGGTTCTGCGAAATGAGCAACCCCAGCGACGTGTCCGGAGCCTTCACGCCGACGCCGAGGTAGCTCAGTGCCGTCTCGGTGAGGATCGCGGCGGACATGGTCAGCGTGATGTTGACAATCAGCACGCCGACGGCGTTGGGCAGGATGTGCTTGAAGATGATCCTTGCGTTGCTGGCGCCCGAGATCCGTGCCGCGTCCACGAACTCGCGTTCACGCAGCGAGAGGAACTCCCCACGCATCAGGCGGGCGAGTCCCACCCATGTGATCAGGCCGAGGAAGATGCCCAGCGCGAGGATGCCGTTGTTGCTGGCGAAGGAGGAGAACCAGCCTCCGGAGTCCCGCCGGCCGGCCATCTGTGCCATCACGGCGGCGAGCAGCAGGCCCGGGATGATGATGATGACGTCGGTGAGGCGCATCAGCACCGCTTCGGTCCAGCCGCGGAAGTACCCGGACAGCGCCCCGACCACGACGCCGATAAAGCCGGCGATGAGGCCGATCACCACCATGACGGTGATGGACTGCTGCGCGCCGCGCATGGTCATGGCGAAGAGGTCACGGCCGATGCGGTCCTGGCCGAAGGGGTGTTCGCCCCAGGCCAGCGGCCACAGCGAAGCCGTGGGCACGCCGTCGTTGACCAGAGGGGCAACCTCGTCGTGGCTGTATTTCCACCAGCCGGGGATGCCCCAGTAGCCCACGGACGTGAATGCCATAACAAAGATGATGGCGAAAACGACGAGTCCGATGATGGCGCCGGTGTGGCCCAGGAACCGTTTCCGGACAATCTGCCCCTGGCTCAGGCCCTTGGCTTCGAGGACCGGCTCGATGCCTGCCGCGGACTGCGGCAGCCCCGCGTCTTCTGCCACGATCTCGTCCTGCTGACTTGGCTGGCTCATGCTTTTACCCTTACGCGTGGATCAAGTGCGGAGTACGCAAGGTCCGCAATGAGGTTGAAACCCATGGCCGTGATGGCCACACAGAGGAAGACGCCCATCACCGGGTTGGGATCGACGTGCGTGATGCCGTCGAGGAACAGGAAGCCCATGCCGCGGACGGAGAAGACGGTTTCGGTGATGACGGCGCCGCCGATCAGCGCGCCGATGTCGAAGGCAACGATCGTGGCGATCGGGATCAGCGCGTTGCGGAAGGCATGGCGCATCACCACGGTCCGTTCCGACAGGCCCTTGGCCCGGGCGGTCCGGATGTAGTCCATGTTCATGATTTCCAGCATCGAGGCGCGGGTGAACCGGGTGTATCCGGCCAGCGAAATCAGGATGAGTGCGATGGTCGGAAGGATCAGGTGCGTGAAGGAGTCCAGGCTCAGGGTCCAGAAGTCGCCTTCGATGTTCGGGGTGCTGGCGCCGATGGTGGCAATGGGGCGGCCGCGGACCCGGCTGTTGTTGAAGTACTCGGGCCACGCCTGCATAAAACGGTCCAGCAGGATCAGGAACCCCACCAGGAACGAGGTGAGCGCGGCAGCCCGCATGGACTGGCCGCGGTCGTAGCCGCCCATCAGGTAGCCAATGCCCATCCCGACGAGGACCGCCGCGATCGCGAGGAGCACGATCATCAGGAACGTCGCTTGATCGAGCAACGGCTGGATGACGAAGTAGACGACCAGCCCGACGCCGACGGCGATCAGCGCCGACTGCAGCGCCTTGCGGTTCTTGAGGCCTGCCGAGAGCAGCGTCACGGCGAACGCAATCCCGACGCCGGCGATCGCAATGACCAGCGGGCCCAGTCCGGGGTTCTTGAACCACTCGGTGGCGGAGAAGTACATCAGCACGGCCGCGGCAAACAGGAACACGACGCCGCCGATGAGCAGCCTGCGTTTCATCTCGCCGCCGACCGTCACGGCCGCCAGCACACCGATGACGGCGCCGATGACGAGGGCTGCCGGTATGGGTATCTCAGGATTCCTGAGGAAGTTGTTGAACCCGATGGCGCCGAACTCCTTCAGGAGGACCGCAACCCAGAAGATCGGGAGGGAGAAGAACAGGAAGGCCATGAAGGTCACGCCGTAGTCCAGCGTGCTGTACTGGCGCAGTGCCGTGATGATGCCGAGCGTGATGCCGATCAGGATCGCCAGCACGGTGGCCCCGGTGACCAGGGTCAGTGTCTGGACCAGTGCGTGCCCGAGGGCGTCGGTAATGGGCTGGCCGGCGATGTTCTTGCCCAGGTCACACGAGTTGGCGAACGGGATGAGGCATTGCGCCGCACCGCCGAGCCAGTGGAAATACCGGATGGGTGCCGGCGTGTCCAGCTGCAGCAACTCGGTGCGTGCTTCCATCAGTTGCTGTTTGTTGGGAGCGCTGCTGGCGCGGAATTCCTCGAGGGGGTCGCCTGACGCCGCTGTCAGGAGATACACCAGAAAGGATGCACCAAGAAGTATGAGGGCGGCAGTGATAAGCCGCCGGACTATGTAGGTCACCATTGGAATAGAACCTCGGTATTCGGGCCCAGGGGTTGCCCGGACCGGTCGCAGAGTTTGGCCGTTTCCCGCGATGGCGGGGGGGGCCGCCATCATGAGGGGGTTCGCTAGAAAGGCGCCGGGACCAAATTGCCCGGTCCCGACGCCTTTAGCTAGCAAGTGTCACTTGCGGTCGTCGGCTACTTCTGTGCCCACTCCCAGAAGTTCCACCAGACACCGGTCTGGTTCGGCATGTACTTCACGCCGGTGATGCGGTCGCTGTAAGCGTCCACGCCGACTGCCTGGAACAGCGGAAGGCCGTAAGAGGAAGCCCAGATCTTCTGGTCGATCTGCTTGATGAGCTCATCCTGCTTGGTCTTGTCCGTGGTGACAATCAGTTCATCCATGAGCTTGTCGGCTTCCGGATCGCTGAACTGGTTGAAGTTGGAGTCGTTGCCCGACTTGAAGATCTGCGGAACGCCGGAGACGCCGACACCCGAGTTGATCCAGCCGAAGATGGTGGCATCGTAAGAGCCGTCACCGAGGGCCTTGCCCCAGTCCGACTTGCCCAGGCCGCCGTCGACGATCTTGAAGCCTGCCTTGGTGGCGGACTCGCTGATCAGTGCGAACGCGTCGGCACGGTTGGGGTTGTCCTTGTTGTACATGATGCGGACTTCAGGCGTGGCACCGTTGAGGAGCTTCTTTGCACCCTCGATGTCAACATCCTGGAAGGCCGAGGAGCCGTTGTCCTTGACGGACTCGGTGTACAGGGCCTGGTCCGGCACGAACAGCTGGGAATCGAGCGGCTTGGCCTCCGGGTCCAGCTTCTTGACGATCTTGTCAACGATGTCCTTGCGCGGGACGCTCTTCATGAACGCTTCGCGGACATTCTTCTCGGCAAATACGCCGGAGAAGTTGAGGTCGATGTGGTCGTAGGACAGCTGGTTTCCGACCTCGACCGTAACGCCCTGGCTTTCGAGGGCCTTGAGCTGCTCCACCGTGTCAGCCGATGCCTGCGGTGCGATGATGTCGGCTTCGCCGTTCTTAAGCGCCTGAACCTGGGCGGGAGCGGAACCGATGTAGCGGACCGTGATCTCGTCCAGCATGGCTTCCGGACCCCAGTTGTAGTCCTTGTTCTTGACCATGGTCAGGGACTGGTCCTGGTTGACACCCTTGACGATGTAGGGACCGTTGGAGAGGTACAGGTTGGGATCGGCCGGCAGGGTCTTGGAATCGAAGCCGGTGTTCCACATGTCCGCCATGGCCTTCAGCTGCGCGTTGGCGGGCTTGGGTGCCTTGGCATCCCCGCGGGGCATGCCCTTGACCAGGTCGACGAATGCCTTGGCATCCGCCAGTCCGGCCTTCTTGGCCAGGACGTGGGCCGGGATGTCGATGCCGGGGCCGCCAATGGCGATTTCCCAGTCAGCAAACGGCTTGGAGTACTTCAACGTCATGGAACGGCCGTCTTCGCCGAGCTCCGGGAAGTCCGTCAGGGCGATGCCCGTGGGGTCGCCGGCGTAGGAGAAGTAGGACGTTCCGGTCTTGGCCTCTGCGTTGGCATCGTCGTAGTAGCCGGAGAAGGCGGCCCACTGCAGCACGAGGTCGGCTGCGGTAACGGGAGTACCGTCCGACCACTTCACGCCGTCGTTGATGGTGTACTTGACCGTCAACGGGTTGTCCGAGACCTTTTCCATCTTGCCGAACTTTTCGTTGCGTACAACGTTCAGCTTATTGTCGATGTAGAAGAAACCCGAGTGGGTGGCGTAGCTGATCTTCGAGTTGATGTCGGTGTTGCCGTCCGCCGTGTTGGGGTTGAACGTGTTGAACGCGTTCACCTCCACGACTGTTGCAGATCCGCCTGATTTGCTTGCTGCCGCAGCAGTCGACGGGGATGACCCGCCACTGGTGCCAGCGCAGGCGCTGAGGGCGAGGGCAGCTGCTGCTGCCACGCCCACTGCTTTGGAAATACGACCGAAGCGCATTCCGCCTCCTTGTTTCTGTGGTGTGGTTGAGACCGAGGCCGTAGGCACCGGGCAGACGTCCACACTCCCCCAGCGGCAGTGTGGTGCGTCTCACATGGGATGTAGCGTAAACCTCAAAATCAGCGCGAAGCGACGAAAGTTGACCAACTGTAAAGTTCGTTACAGAGCTGCAACATTCGGCTGCGATTGCCCTGCAGAATTCCGCCGGGGGTATTGACGGAGCGGCGGCTCCGCGCTAATCTCCCCGGACACAGGAAAAGCCCCGATGTAGAAATCGGGGCTTCTCGAGTTAATCCTTAATTACTTGATGACATCATCAAGCCGTCAGACGTTGAAGCGGAACTCCACGACGTCGCCGTCGGCCATGACATATTCCTTGCCTTCAATGCGGACCTTGCCGCGGGACTTCGCCTCGGCCATGGATCCGGCCTCGATGAGGTCGTCGAAGGAGACAACTTCGGCCTTGATGAAGCCGCGCTGGAAATCGGAGTGGATCACGCCGGCGGCCTGCGGTGCGGTGTCACCCCGGTGGATGGTCCAGGCCCGGGTCTCCTTGGGTCCTGCGGTGAGGTAGGTCTGCAGCCCGAGGGTGTGGAAACCGACGCGGGCCAGCTGGTCCAGGCCGGATTCGTCCTGCCCGTTCATTTCCAGCATTTCGCGGGCCTCTTCCTCGTCGAGCTCGACAAGGTCGGATTCGAGCTTGGCGTCGAGGAAGATCGCGTCTGCCGGCGCCACCATGGCCCGCAGTTCCGCCTGCTTCTCCGGGTTTCCGAGGATGCCCTCGTCCGCGTTGAAGACGTAGATGAACGGCTTGGCGGTCAGGAGGCCGAGCTCCTTGAGGTGCTCCATCTCCAGCTTGTCGCTCTTGATCGAGGAGAAGATGGTGTCGCCGCGTTCCAGCACGGCCTGGGCCGCCTTGATGGCAGCCAGCTCTGCGGCTTCCCGCTTCTTGATTTTGACTTCTTTTTCGATCCGCGGAATCGCGTTTTCGATCGTCTGGAGGTCGGCCAGGATCAGTTCGGTGTTGATGGTCTCCATGTCGGAGCCGGGATCCACTTTGCCGTCGACGTGGATGACGTCGGGATCATCGAACACGCGGACAACCTGGGCGATGGCCTCGGCCTCGCGGATGTTGGCGAGGAACTTGTTGCCCAGGCCTTCACCCTCCGACGCGCCCTTCACGATCCCGGCGATGTCCACGAAAGACACCGGCGCGGGCAGCAGCCGCTGGGAGCCGAAGACGGCGGCCAGCTTGGCGAGCCGCGGGTCCGGCAGGTTGACGACGCCGACGTTGGGCTCGATCGTGGCGAACGGGTAGTTCGCTGCGAGCACCTGGTTGCGGGTCAGTGCGTTGAAAAGAGTTGATTTGCCGACGTTGGGCAGTCCGACGATGCCAATAGTAAGAGCCACGAGTACTAATTCTACCCGCTGTGGCCGGGGACCCTGTGACGGCCCGGGATCGCTGTCCGCAGGGCGCCGGCCGGAAACTGTCGCAGGGGCGTGCCAAAGTGAAGGCATGGAAGCTTTTGCATTGATTCTTGCCCTGCTCATGCTGCTCGTCGGCGCCGTCGCCGGCGCCGCGGTGGTCTACGTGTTGCTCCGGCGCCGCTCACTTGCCGTGGAGCAGGACTTCGACGCCGTCTCCGCCCGGCTCTCCGAGGTCAGTGCCCAGTTCGCGGCAGCCGACGCCGAGAGGCGCCTGCTGGCCGCGCAGAACCGCGACCTGGGCGAATCCCGGAACCAGGACGGCAGTGTGCTGCGGGCGCTGGCGCCGGTGGCGGAAAAACTCACTGCGGTCCAGCAGCAGGTGTCCCTGCTGGAGCGCGACCGGCTGGAGCAGTATGGCCAGCTTGCCCAGCAGCTGCAGGAAGCCCGGCTGTCCGACGAACAGCTCCTGCGCTCCACGCACGCGCTGGAATCGGCTCTTCGGTCCAACAGCGCCCGGGGCCAGTGGGGGGAAGTCCAGTTGCGCCGCGTGGTCGAGGCCGCCGGGATGCTGCGCCATGTCGATTTCCACGAACAAGTTCACAGCGGGCAGCAACACGGCTCAGCGGCGGAGACGAGTGTCCGGCCCGACCTCGTCGTGCAGCTGCCCGGCGGAAAGCAGCTGGTGGTTGACGCCAAAGTACCGCTCACGTCTTACCTCGCGGCCCAGGAACTTGGGGCGTCCGCCGGCGGTCAGCAGCACGCGCAGTTCCTGGGCGGCCAGCAGACCCATCTGCTGGCCCACGCCAAGGCCCTGAAGGCCCACGTGGATGCGCTGAGCGGCAAGAAATACTGGGACATTCCGGGCAACTCCCCCGAACTTGTGGTGTGCTTCCTGCCGGCCGAGTCGATCCTGGCCGCCGCACTGTCTGCGGACCCGGCGCTGCTGGACTATTCCCTGTCCAGGAATGTCGTGCTGGCGTCCCCCTCCACGCTGCTGGCGGTCCTGAAGTCCGTCGCTTTCACCTGGCGCCAGGACGTGCTGACGGACAGCGCGCGGGAGCTCTTCGAACTCGCCCACCAGCTCTATGAGCGGATGGGGACGCTCGGCGAGAACGTCACCAAGCTCGGCGCCTCCCTCAAAACGTCCGTGGACCGCTACAACTCCATGGTGGGGACGCTGGAGGCCCGGGTGCTGCCGACGGCACGGAAGCTCAACGCACTGGACGCGGCCGGTCTGACGACGCCCGCAGCCGTGGAGGCGACGCCGCGGTCCGTGGCGGCCCCGGAACTCCAGCCCGGAAGCGGGCCGGAGGCCGGGTCCGGCGGCCGGGCGACGGAGGGATCGCTGAATGATGCCCGCGACGACGAAGACCGGGAGTCCGCAGCCTAAGACACGGCCGCGGAAAAGAACTCCTAGGAAGTCTGTGAGGGCCGTGTCCCGCGGCCGCCGAGGGCGCGGGACACGTCGCCGGCCTGCTTCAGCGTGGCGCGAAGCTCCTTCGGCAGCGAGAACAGCAGGTCCTCCTCGGCTGTGACGACTTCCTCGACCGAGCCGTAGCCGTAGTCGGCGAGCAGGCGCAGGACGTCCTTGACCAGGACTTCCGGCACCGAGGCACCCGAGGTCACGCCGACAGTGGCCACTCCCTCAAACCAGGCCTCGTCCACCTCGTTGGCGAAGTCCACACGGTAGGAGGCCTTGGCTCCGTACTCCAGCGCCACCTCCACGAGGCGGACCGAGTTCGACGAGTTGGCCGATCCGACCACGATCACGAGGTCGGCCTGCGGTGAGATTTTCTTGATGGCCACCTGGCGGTTGGTGGTGGCGTAGCAGATGTCATCGCTGGGCGGGTCCTGCAGGGTGGGGAAACGTTCCTTGAGGAGCCGGACCGTTTCCATGGTTTCGTCCACGCTGAGGGTGGTCTGGGAAAGCCAGATCACCTTCTCCGGGTCGCGGACGGTGACCTTGTCCACCTCGTGCGGGCCGTTGATGATCTGGATGTGTTCGGGGGCCTCCCCCGCGGTTCCTTCGACTTCCTCGTGGCCGTCGTGGCCGATCAGCAGGATGTCGAAGTCGTCCTTCGCGAAGCGCACCGCCTCTTTGTGCACCTTTGTCACGAGCGGGCACGTGGCGTCGATGGTCCGCAGCCCCCGGTCCTCGGCGGACTGGACCACGGCCGGCGACACACCGTGGGCGGAAAAGATCACCAGGGCGCCCTCGGGGACCTCGTCAGTCTCGTCAACGAAGATGGCGCCCTTTTCCTCAAGGGAACTGACCACATGAACGTTGTGGACGATCTGCTTGCGGACGTAGACCGGCGGACCGTAGTGCTCCAGCGCTTTTTCCACCGCAATGACCGCCCGGTCGACGCCGGCGCAGTAGCCGCGCGGGGCAGCGAGCAGGACCCTTTTCGGGCCGTCGACGGGGGCTGCAGCCAGGACTTCCTCCGGCGTACGCCGCCGGCGCGGAACGGTGGGCATCGGAATGGAAACAGCAGTGGAGGTCATGCCCCAATGCTACCGGTGTTGAGCGGGCCGCCGGTGTGGGGGCCTCAGGCGCGGCGGCGCACGCCGACGACGCGCAGGACGAGTCCGGCTGCCAGCAGGACACCGCCAACCACGGCCGCCGCCACGATCCATTGCCCGAAACTCGAACTGGCCGCGCCGACAAACTCACTCTTGAAGATCTCGGCGACTTCGTTGCCGCTGGACGTTCCGGTCACCGCGGCCGCGACGGCGTCGGCAGCCAGCTTCCAGGCTCCGGCCAGCACCATCGTTCCCAGCCCGATGCCGGCCAGGACAGTCCAGCGCCGCCGGGCGGCCACGAAGGCCAGGGCGAACGCGATCAGCGCACCGACAGCCACGGCGTAGCCCATTGGCGCGAAGGCGGCCACCCGGTCGAGGACCTGCCGGTGTTCGGGCTGCCCGATGGCAATCAGCAGCTGGTCCGGGGCCTCCAGCGGCAGGGTCGTGGCATCCGCTACCTGCTTGGCCACGAGGCCGACGAGGGGCGCGAGGTCCAGGGTCAGCGAGGTGGCGCCGTCGGCCTCGGCCGGTAGCGTCGCAGGGTCGGCGAAGTTCAGCCGGTGACTTTTGCGCAGTGTTTCGGTCCAGGCATCGGGATAGCCGGGCATGGCCGTCAGGGACTGGGCAGCGCTTTCCAGGACGGGTGTGACGAGTCCCCTGAGCGCGTCCGGGATTTGCTCCGCACCGAGACTTCCGACGGCGGCCCCGGCCAGCCGCTGCTGGAACACCGGGTCCTTGCCCAGCGGCGCGGTGAACGCCACAAAACCATCCTCCTGGACCAGATTCCTGTCCACCCACATGGCCGGAACGGCAACGGCTGCCAGGACAAGCCCGATGAGTACAGCTACGGCCGAGACAAAAGTGCGCACAAGAATTCCTAGGAGGTTGTTGGGTAGTGCCATCCTACGGGGGCGGCCTGCGGATCAATAAAGTCGGAGCCCGATGATAGAGCTATGGATAGAGTTGAAACTGACAAGTTCGAGCTGTCTGCCGGTGGCCCTCCTGGACGCGCAATCGCTGAGGGGTGTACCTGCTGACAGCCCCGCCCCGGCAAAGGACAACCACCCATATGCACAAGTCCACCTCCGCCCTGGAGTCCCGGCATGTCTGAGGACCTCGTGGCAGCCACAACCGTACCGGCCACGGCGGCGGAAACCAGCCCGGACAACCCGTGGCCGCTGCAGCTGCTGTCCCAAAAACTCAAGATGCACATCGACCGCGCACCGTCCGCGTGGGTCGAGGGCCAGGTCATCGAAATGAACCGGCGGGGCACCAACGCCTACCTGACACTGCGGGATATCGACGCGGAGATCTCCCTCCCGGCCTCCGTCTGGACCAATGTCCTGGACCGGCAGGAAATCCCGCTGGAGCGCGGTTCCAGAGTCGTGGCCCTGCTCAAGGCCGAGATGTGGCTGAAGACAGGACGGCTGAACATGTCCGTTAAGGACATCCGGCCGGTGGGCCTGGGAGATCTGCTCGCCAGGATCGAGCGGCTGCGCCACGCCCTCGCCGCGGAAGGGCTGTTCTCCGACGCCCGCAAGAAGCGCCTGCCCCTGCTCCCCCACCGGATCGGCCTGATCACCGGCCGCGATTCGGATGCCAAGAAGGACGTGCTGCGCAACGCGGCCCTTCGCTGGCCCGCCGTCGAATTCGACGTCCGCGAGGTGGCCGTCCAGGGCAACACCGCCGTCGCGCAGGTCATTGCTGCCTTGCGCGAGCTGGATGCAGACCCCCACGTGGACGTGATTGTCATCGCCCGCGGCGGCGGTGCCCTGGAAGACCTGCTGCCGTTCAGCAACGAAGAACTCATCCGTGCCGTGTCCGCCGCCTCCACTCCGGTGGTGAGTGCGATCGGCCACGAGGCCGACCGGCCCATCCTTGACGATGTCGCGGACCTGCGCGCCTCCACGCCCACGGATGCCGCCAAGCGGATCGTCCCGGACGTTGCGGAAGAGCTTGTCCGCGTCCGGCAGGCCCGGGACCATCTGCGCCGCGGCGCCACCCGGCTGGTGGAGCGTGAGACTGACCGCCTGGCGTCGCTGCGCTCCCGCCCCGTCCTGGCGTCCCCGGAGGCTATGGTCAGCCACCGGCACGAGGACGTCGAACGGCTCAAGGGCCGCTCCCAGGCGGCAGTCACCGCCGCTGTCGTCCGGGCCGCCGACCAGTTAGTCCATCTCAAGGCGCAGGTCCGGGCCCTGTCGCCGCAAAAGACCCTGGACCGCGGATACGCTGTGGTCCAGCTGGCCGACGCCGGGTCGGCGCCCGGGGTCCGCCGGGACGTCGTGCGGCACCCCGACCAGGCGCCGTCGGGCACCCCGCTGACGGTCCGCGTGGCCGGGGGCCGGTTCACCGCAGAGTCGACCGGCGGCCAGGCACCGGCAGAAGACTAAATACCACCCGAACGATCCGTCCTGTGGGACGCACAGCAAGGAGCACCACGCCATGGCAGTAGAAACCACGCCCAACGCCGACATTGAGGGACTGAGTTACGAGGAGGCCCGCGAGCAGCTCATCGGAGTTGTCAGCAGGCTCGAAGCCGGCGGGGCGAGCCTGGAGGAGTCGCTGGCGCTCTGGGAACGCGGCGAGGCGCTGGCCAAACGCTGCGAACAGTGGCTCGAAGGCGCCCGCAAGCGGCTCGCCGCGGCGCGGGACCAGCCCGCGCAGGACGGCTAGCCGCACCCAGCCGCCCCGCAGGCTGCCAGGTTAGCCAGTCAGGACCGCTCCACCAGTTCCCGTTCCATCGCAACGTCGAGATCCGGGACCGGCCACTTCAGCTTGAAGCCTTCCAGCGCGTCCAGCAGCAATTGCTGGACGGCGATCCGGGCATACCACTTCTTGTTCGCCGGGACGACATACCACGGGGCTGTCTCGGTGCCCGTCTTCTCGAAAGCCTTCTGGTAGGCGTCCATGTAGTCGCCCCAGAACGCGCGTTCCTTGAGATCATTGCTGCTGTACTTCCAGAGCTTGGACGGCTCGTCGAGGCGGGCCAGCAGCCGGTCCTTCTGCTCGTCCCGGCTGATGTTCAACATGACCTTGACGATCTTCGTTCCGGCGGCCGCCTGCCGGGCCTCGAACTCGTTGATGGCGATGTACCGGCGTTCGAGTTCCTCGGGGCTCGCCCAGCGGTGGACCCGGTGGATCAGCACGTCCTCGTAGTGGGACCGGTCAAAAACACCCACCATTCCGGCCGAAGGCACTTCCTTCTCGATCCGCCAGAGGAAATCGTAGGATTTCTCCTCCGGAGTCGGCGCTTTGAAGGACTTCATCTGGACCCCCTGCGGGTTCATGGCCCCCATGACGTGGGTCACGATCCCGCCTTTGCCGGCAGTGTCCATTGCCTGGAGGATGAGCAGCACGCGCTTGGTGCCCCCGAAACGGGACTCTGCGAACAGCTGCTCCTGGAGCTGCGCGAGGTTGTCATCCAGATCGGCGAGCAGCGCCTCGCCGTCTGATTTGTCCCCCGGGTAGCCCGGCGTGGCGTCCGGATCCGCATCCTTCAGTTTGAAGCCTTTGCCCACCATCAGGGTGTCGGCGGGGTGCTCCTTGAATCCCACGATGTCTGCCATGACAAGCCTCTTTCCGGTTCGGGCAGCCGCCGTTCGACCCCGGACGACTGCCCGTGCCGCGCTGCTGACCCCTAGGCTAGTTCCCCTTGTACCGGCTCAGGAAGTCCGCCATGCGGTTGATTGCCTCTTCGAGGTCCTTGACCAGTGGCAGGGTGACCATCCGGAAGTGGTCCGGGCGGACCCAGTTGAAGGCGCGGCCGTGCGAGACGAGGATCTTCTGTTCCCGCAGCAGGTCCAGGACGAATTTCTCGTCGTCGCGGATGTGGTAGACCTCGGGATCGAGCTTCGGGAAGAGGTACATGGCGCCCCGGGCCTGCTGGGTACTGACCCCGGGAATGGCGTTGAGCATGTCATAGGCCTTGTTGCGCTGCTCGAGCAGGCGCCCGCCGGGCAGGATCAGGTCGTTGATGCTCTGGTACCCGCCGAGAGCCGTCTGGATCGCGTGCTGGGCCGGGACGTTGGCGCAAAGGCGCATGTTCGCGAGCAGGCTGATGCCCTCGAGGTAGTCCGCGGCGTCCTTTTTCGGCCCCGAAATGGCCATCCACCCGGCCCGGTAGCCGCACACCCGGTAAGCCTTGGACAAGCCGCTGAACGTGAGGCACAGAACGTCGTCGCCGGTCAGGGCGGCCATGTTCACATGGACGGCGTCCTCGTAGAGGATCTTCTCGTAGATCTCGTCGGCGAAGAGGACCAGCCCGTGTTTCTCGGCCAGGGCGACGATCTTCTTGAGCGTTCCCTCCGGGTACACCGCACCGGTGGGGTTGTTCGGGTTGATCACCACGATGCCCTTGGTGCGCGGAGTGATCTTGGCTTCGAGGTCCTCGAGGTCCGGCTGCCAGCCCGAGTCCTCATCGCAGAGGTAGTGCACGGGACGGCCACCGGCGAGGGCCACGGAGGCGGTCCACAGCGGATAGTCGGGGGTGGGGATCAGGACCTCGTCGCCGTCGTCGAGCAGCGCCATGAGGGACATCGTGATGAGCTCGCTGACGCCGTTGCCCAGGTAGATGTCATCGACGTGGATGTTCTGAATGCCGCGGGTCTGGTAGTACTGCGAGACGGCCGTCCGGGCGGAGAAAATGCCGCGGGAATCGCTGTAGCCCTGGGCATGGGGCAGGTGGCGGATCATGTCCACCAGAATCGCGTCTGGCGCTTCAAACCCGAAGGGGGCGGGGTTGCCGATGTTCAGTTTGAGGATGCGGTGACCCTCTGCCTCCATCTGCTGGGCGGCCTGAAGGATCGGTCCACGGATGTCGTAAAGGACATTATGAAGCTTGGTGGACTGCTTGAATTCTGCCATCCATCAAATATGCCATATGGCGGATGTACTTCCGTTGAGATGTGTCTCACAGCGGGGTTCCGCCGTCACAGGCGGGAAACGCACGACGGCGGCTGCCGGGGCTCCCCCGGTAACCCGAGGAATCCGGCAGCCGCCGTCGAACGTCAGAAGGTCCGTTGAGGAACTGCTACTGGACCAGTCCCTTTTCCTTGAGCCAGGCGGCCGCAGCATCCTTGGGATTCTGCTTCTGGCTGCCGCTCACAGCGCGGTTGAGGTTAATGAGGTCCTCTGTGGTCAGCACCTTGGACACGGCGTTCAGGGTTTCCTTCGCCTTGTCGGTCATCTTGGCCGAGTTGTACAGCGGCAGGACCTGCTGGGCGATGAAGTTGTTCTTCGGGTCCTCCAACACCACCAGGTCGTTGTCCGCGATGGACGGGGTGGTGGTGTAGATGTCGGCCACCTGGACCTGGTCGGAGAGCAGGGCCTTGAGCGTGACGGCCCCGCCGCCGTCGCTGAACGGCTCCAGCTTCTTGGGCACGCAGTTGTAGTTCTTCTTCAGGCCCGGCAGGCCGTAGGCGCGCTCGGCGAAGGTCGCCGGTGCGCCCACCACGAATTCGCTGCAGACCTTCGCCATGTCTTCGATCGACTTCAGCTGGTGCTTCTCTGCCGTGGCCTTGGTGACCACCATGGCGTCCTTGTCTTCGGCCTTGGAGGCCTCCAGCACGGCCAGTCCCTCGGGCAGCTTGCCCGGAAGGGCCTTGTAGATGTCCTCCGCCGAGACCTCGGTGGCGTCTGGGCTGACGTGCAGCAGGAGGTTTCCGCTGTAGTCCGGGATGATGTCCACCGACCCGTCCTGGACGGCCTTGAAGTAGACCTCGCGGGAACCGATGTTCGGCTTGGTGCTCGCGGTGACACCGGCACCGTTGAGCGCCCCGGCATAGACCTCAGCGATGATCTGGCTCTCCGGGAAATCGGCGGAACCGATCACCAGGGCCGAACCCGAACCGGAGGTGGCCCCGCCCGTCGCCGGTGCGGTTGAGAGCGGATCGGATGATCCTGCGCAGGCGGACAGTGCCATGGCCAGGCCGACGCCGGCGGCCAGGCCGCCGAATGCGCGCCTGCCGAGTGCTCGTTGGCGGGTTTCCTTCATGACGTACCTCCTTGGACAACAGTCCCCGCGGGTACGGGGTCTGTGAGATCAACCGCAGCCTGCTGGCTCCGGTCTGGCTGTGACGAGGCGCCCTGGGACAGGAACAGCCTCTGAATGAGGGCGAGGACAAGGTCGACGGCGATGGCCAGGGCGGCGATGAGCAGCGACCCTCCCAGCATCTGGGGGAAATCGGACAGCACCAACCCGTCGAAGAGATATCGGCCGAGGCCGCCGAGGTTGATGTAGGCCACGACGGAGACGGTGGCGATGGCCTGCAGCACGCCGGTCCGGAACCCGCCGTACATCACGGGCAGTGCGTTGGGGAACTCTGCGCGGAACAGCACCTGGAGTTCCGTCATACCCATAGCCCGGGCGGCGTCGACGACATTCCGGTCCACGCTGGCGATGCCGGCGTAGGTGCCGGCCAGCAGGGGCGGGACGGTCAGGATGACGAGGGCCCAGATAGGGGGCATCAGCCCGATCCCGGCCAGCAGGACAAAGAGCGTGAGCAGGCCGAGGGTTGGCAGGGCCCGGAGGGCACCGGCGACGGCCACTGCGGCCACCCGCCCGCGGCCGGTGTGCCCCACGTACAGTCCGATCGGGACGGCGATGGCCGTGGCGATCGCCATCACCAGACCCGTGTAGAGCAGGTGCTCGGCCAGCCGGGTCGGGATTCCAGCGCTGCCGGACCAGTTCGCGGGATCGGTGAGCCAGGCAATGGTGTCCGTGACGACGTTGCTCATGCGGCACCTCCCGCGGTCTGTGAGTCGGAAAGCCGTAACGCCGCGGCAGCTGTGCCGGTCTTATCCTGGCCGGTCTTGCCCTGGCTGGTCTTGTCCTGGCCCGCACCTGGATCGGCGCTGCCGCCGGTGGACGCCGCGGCGCGGGTCCACGGGGTCAGCAGCCGCTCGAGCAGGACCAGGACGGCGTCCATCAGCAGCGCGAGGATAAGGATGGCGATGATGCCCACCACCACCTCGGTGACGAAATCACGCTGCAGACCCGAAGTGAAGAGCATGCCAAGGTTGCCGATGCCGAGCAGCGCCGCGACGCTGACCAGCGAGATGTTGCTGACCGACACCACCCGCAACCCGGCGAAAAGCACCGGCAGGGACAGCGGCAGGTCGATCTGCAGGAAGCGGGCGAACGGCTTGAACCCCATGGCCACGGCAGCCTGCCGGAGATCCTCGTCCACCGAGTCAAAAGCGTCCAGGGTGGCCCGCACCAACAGGGCAACGGCGTAGATGGTCAGGGCCACCACAACGTTGACCGGGTCCAGGATCCGGGTTCCAAGGACGGTCGGCAGGATGATGAACAGCGCCAGGGACGGGATGGTGTAGAGCAGCGAGGAAGCCGTCAGGACCACAGACCGGAGTCCCCGGTTCTGCCGGGCGACCTGGGCCAGAGGGACCGCAATGAGCACCCCGAAAACCATCGGCAAGATGGCCAGGACCAGGTGCTGGCCCGCGAGGCTGAAGACCTGCGCGCTGTTGGCCAGGAACCATTCCATCAGAGCGCACCTTGGCGGAAGTGGCGGTCCGACTCGATCACGGCGAGGACTTCTTCGGCGATGATGACGCCGGCCACCCGGCCGTCCGCGTCCACTGCGACGCCGAGGCCCGAGGGTGAAGAGAGTGCCGCGTCGAGGGCGCGGCGGAGAGTGTCACCCTTCCGGAAGAGTGATCCGCCGGGAACCGTTGCGGTCCCCTTGCCCGGGCCAGACCAGCCCAGGGGCCGCAGGGCCTCGTCGACCACCAGTTGCCATTCGCCGGAAGCATTGCCTGCACGCTCAAGTTCTTCCGGGGTGATCGTCTGGACCGGGTGCACGGTGACGCCGTCGGACGTGCTGAAGGCGAGGTGCCGGAAACCGCGGTCCCGGCCCACGAAGGACGCCACAAAGTCGTTGGCCGGGGCGCGCAGGATTTCCTCCGGCGTCGCGTACTGGGCGAGTTTGCCGCCGAGGCCGAAGACTGCCACCTTGTCGCCGAGGACGGTGGCCTCGTCAATGTCGTGGGTGACGAAGACGATGGTCTTGGCCAGGTCCCGCTGGAGCCGGAGGAGTTCCTGCTGCAGTTCATCGCGGACCACAGGATCCACGGCGCTGAAGGGTTCATCCATGAGCAGCACGGGCGGGTCCGCGGCCAGCGCCCGGGCCACCCCCACGCGCTGTTGCTGGCCGCCGGACAGTTGTGAGGGGTACCGCTTGCCAAGGACGGAGGCCAGCCCGACGACGTCGAGCAGTTCCTGCGCGCGCTTCCGCGCCTCGGCCTTGCCCACGCCGTTGAGCCGGGGGACGGTGGCGATGTTGTCCAGCACGGAACGGTGCGGCATCAGCCCCGAGGACTGCATGACGTAGCCCATGGACCGGCGCAGCTTCGCCGCGGGCACCGAGGTGACGTCCTCGCCGCCCACGGTGATGGTTCCCGACGTCGGCTCCACCATGCGGTTGATCATTCGCAGCGAGGTGGTCTTGCCGCAGCCCGAAGGCCCGACAAAGACGGTGATGGCGCCTTTGTCTATGGACATGGTCAGCTCATCCACGGCAGGCTGCCCGCTCTGGTACTGCTTGGTGACGCTCTGGAACTCGATCATGGCTTCAGCCATTCCGGGCATACCTAACTGTTGGAGCCAACATCGGACCAGCCAACTGATCATAGACTCGCCGATTTTTTGCTGTAAAGCACGTAGAACTCAGCCTAGCCAGCCCAGCCGACAAAGTCAGGGACCTTATCAACAGCGCGGTGGCTGACACTGCAATTCGGTGCCACTCCGCAGGTGGATGGGTGCCGCGGCAACGCGGGGTCACTTCGCGCCCATTCCAGCGTTCGGGATGGACCATAGGTGACCCCGCGTTGCCTTTGCCACCGAGCCGGGTCAGCGGCTCTGCCGGCCGCCTCCGGTTGCCCGGCCCCGGCCTTTGCCGCTCCGCTTGGCGCGCTGCCTTTCGGCCTCCTCGTGGCTGTCCCGTTCGGCCGATCGCTGGCTCTTGCCCCCCGCCACTATTTTCTGGTGCCACTCCCGTGCGTAGGCGCGGCGGGCGGCCGAGTCGTGCCGCCGGGCCAAGGCCGCTAGTTCGCGCTGGAGCTTCAAGTAGCTCGCCCAGCGGCGGTCATCCAGCGTTCCTTCTGCGATCGCGGCCTGCACGGCGCAGCCGGGCTCGCTGCCGTGCGCGCAGTCGGCGAACCGGCACTGCCCGAAGAGTTCCTCCAGATCGCCGAACATCTCCTCCATCCCGCCGTCGGCGTCGAACAACCCGAAGCCGCGCACCCCCGGGGTGTCCATCAGCACGGCGCCGCCCGGCAGGGGCACGAGTTCCCGGGACGTGGTGGTGTGTTTACCTTTTCCGTCGCCGGCCCGGACCGCTCCGGTTTCCTGGACATCGCCGCCGACGAGGGCGTTGATGAGGGTGGATTTTCCGGCCCCTGAGGGACCCAGCAAGACAAGGGTGCCGCCGGGCGGGAGATGCCCCAGCAGTTCATCGAGGCCGTCGCCTTGCTCGGCGGAGGTGGTCACCACCGCGACGCCGGCGGCCTGGAGGATCACCTTGCCGACGACGTCATCCGCGACGTCCGCGAGGTCCGCCTTGGTGATGATGACGAGCGGGGTGGCTCCGGAGTCCCAGGCCGCGACGAGGGTGCGCTCGAGCCGGTTGTGGGTGAGTGGACGGTCCACGGGCACCACGACGCCGACGATGTCCATGTTCGCGCCGAGGACCTGCGCCTCCGACGAGGCTTCGAAGGCACGCTTGCGGCTCAGTTCCGAATGGCGCGGCAGGATCCCCGTAATGGCAGGCTCCCCCGCGGTGTTGGATCCCAGCCAGACCCAGTCCCCTGTGGCGGGGAGCTCCCCGGCGCTGGGGTAGGGCAGGTGGAGTGTCGCATCGCGCGTGGCGACGAGGACCAGGTTGCGGTCCACGCGGATGACCCGTCCCGCGCCGGTGCCGCCCGGAATTGGATGGGCGGTGAAGCGTTCGGCGACGGCGGTGGTGAAACCGTAGCCGGCCGGACCTTCGGGAAAGTTGTTGGTGGTGTTGGTGGCGCCGTGAGCGCCCGGACGTGCAAGAGAAGTAGTCAACGAAAACCCTTTGATGGGCCCCGGTGCACGTGCCGCGCTGCGGGTGGGATCTGGCAGCGGTTGTGCGGCTAGTAGGTGCTGATGGCCGGGGCAGGAATAATGACGTGGCTGATATTGGTGCGCGTTGCGCCCAGGACTATTGCAGTCATCGTCTCCACCTCCCCGTTCCGCCGTCGTTCGCTGTGCCGTCTGCTGCCGGTTCCGCAGGGGCCTCCCCGCGGCTTTTTTAGAATAGCCGCGCCCGCCCGGCCTGGCTAGGGGATCCGTCAGGAAAGTTTGCCGTCCAACGGCCGCTCCCGGTGGAGCCGGAGTGCGACGTCGACGAGCGAGACCTTGTTGAGCCCCTCGACGTCCTCCAGCGGGATCCAGGCCGCGTGCGTTGTGCTGCCGTCCACCTCGTGCCGCAGTTCCCCGCCGGTGATCCTTGCCTCGTAGATCAGCCGGAGGGACTGGAAATCGCGTTCTCCGCCGTCGATCCGGATTTCCGCGGGCCAGTGCCCGACGTCGATCCCCAGCATGGCGCCCACCTCGGCGTGGTATCCGGTTTCCTCATGGATTTCGCGGCGGCAGCCGTCGACCGGGTGCTCGCCCAGGTCCAGCCCGCCGCCCGGCAGGGTCCAGCCTTCCTTGCCGCCCTGCTTCCAGTACGCCAGCAGGATGGCGTAGTCGCGGATGATGACCGCGTAGGCAGCGGGACGGGTATCGAAGTTCAGGCTCATCCCTCCAGCGTAGTGGCCGGACAGTGTCGTAGCCCGAAGGCCGCGTCAGCCCTGCTCGGCTACCAGCTGGAGCACACCAAAGACGGGATCCTGCGTCAGGATGCGTACGTCGGTGATTCCTGCGGCGGCCAGGGCTGCGCGGAAGGATTCCTGCAGGCGCGGGACGTTCATGCCCAGTCCGCTGCCGAGGATTACCGGGCCGTCGATGCGCAGTTGCCGGACCGTCTGCTCCGCGAGCCCGGCGAGGTCGCGGCCGGCCTGGTCCACGAGTTCCCGGCTGGCGGCGTGGCCGGCGTCGGCGGCATCAACCACGAGCCTGGCCCGCTCGGCCCAGTACCGGCGTCCGGTGTCCGGTGAATGGAAGAGTGCGATCAGCTTGTTGGGATCATCCACGCCGCAGGAGGCCAGCAGGGCAGCGGTCAATTCGTCCGGTTCCAGCCCCTGGTTCATCCGGCGCAGGCTGTGCCGGACGGCCTCGCGGCCCAGCCAGTACCCGCTGCCTTCGTCCCCCAGCAGATAGCCCCAGCCGCCGGCGCGGGCCTCCTCGCCGAGACTGTTCCGGCCCCAGGCGGCCGAGCCGGTGCCGCCAATGACTGCCACGCCGGTACTTGCTCCCCCGGCGGCCAGCAGGAGCCGCGAATCGTGGACCACTGTGATCCGGGCGCCCGGCACATGCGGCGCGATCAGGGCGGTGAGGGCCTCGGCGTCAGCGTCGGTATCGATGCCGCCGGCTCCCGCATACACCCGGGAGACGGTCCCGCCGCCGATCCGGGCGAAGAGCTCGGCAAGATTGAGCGCCGCCACTTCGCGGCTGACGTTCTGGACGTTGGAGCTGCCCACCGATTCGTCGGCCACAACGGCGCCGCCCTCGAACCGGACGCCGCGGGTCTTGGTTCCGCCGATGTCGAGGCCGATCACGGCGCCGGCGGCAGGAACGGAGGGAACGGTGTCCGCCGCGGGCGGGATGTCAGAATGGGTCACCGGAACAGCCTACTGAATCACGCACAGGAGTGAGCAATGTCGCACGACATCTTTGGTACCCGGGTCATTGCTGCTCCGATGGCTGGCGGGACCTCTACTCCGGACTTCGTCACAGCCGTGCATGAGGCCGGCGGACTGGGTTTTTTGGCCGCGGGCTACAAGACTGTGGAAGCCATGCAGGCGGACATCAGCAGCGCCCGTGCCGCGGGGGCACGTTTCGGCATGAACGTCTTCGTTCCCGATCCCGCCCAGCAGGTTCCTTCCGGCGCCGTGCTGGCGCAGCTAGAGGAATACCGCGCCCGGCTGCGGCCGGACGCACGTCGCTACGGCGTGGAGGTCCCGCCGTTGCGGCTCGACGACGACGACCACTGGCACGGCAAGATCGACGCCCTGCGGGAGAACCCGGTGGAACTGGTCAGTTTCGCGTTCGGGCTGCCCGGGACCGACGTCGTGCGTGCCCTGCAGCGGGCAGGTTCCACCGTGCTCGCCACAGTGACCACTGTTGCCGAGGCGCTCGAGGCCGCCGGGCAGGGCGTCGATGCACTGGTGGTGCAGCATGCGAGCGCCGGGGGTCACAGCGCGGCCTTCCAGCGGGACGCCGGCGGCCGCGATGCAATCCGGCCAGGCACGACGGCGGAGCTGGTCGCCCGGGTGCGGTCCGCCGTCGGACTCCCGCTGGTCGCTGCCGGCGGCGTGATGGACCGGGCCGGGCTGAAAGCAGTCCTCGCGGCAGGGGCCGAGGCGGCACAACTGGGCACCGCATTCCTCCGCACCGACGAGAGCGGCGCGCGCCAGCTGCACAAAGACGCCCTCGCCAGCCCGCGTTTCACGGAAACCCGGCTGACGAGGGCCTTCACGGGGCGGGGGGCCCGGGCACTCGTCAATGAGTTTGTCTTGGATCACCCCGACGCGCCAGAGGCCTATCCCGCCGTGCACCACCTCACCGCTCCCCTGCGCGCGGCTGCCGCGGCCGCAGGGGATGCGGAGCGGCTGAACCTCTGGGCAGGAACGGGCTGGCGGCAGGCACGGGCCGGCTCCGTGGCGGAGGTCATGGCTGATTTGCTGGGCTGACGCATCGCCGCACCGCGCCCCGGCCGCCGTGCACCGTCGAGGTCGCCGAATTCGCTGAGGTCGCCGGAGCCGTGCCGTTTCGCTGGGTCGTTCCGGCGATCTGGCGCCACTGGCCAGCTCCGGCACCCCGACGCCACGGCGCGACTCAGGCGCCCGCGCGTCCCCGGACGAAGCCGGCGAGCAATGCGGGGCCCTCGCTGAGCACCAGCTCCCGGAAGAGCCGCACCGGGTCCGGCTCTGCGTCGGCTCCCCCGCGGCGTTCCCGCCAGGCCAAGCCGATCTCCCGGAAGGCCAGGCCTGAATCCAGGGCGAGCTCCACCCAGCCGAGATCCCCGGACTGGGCCGGAGTGTGGCGCCCGGGGGCCACCTCCCCGGGCGGGAGGATGCTCACGCCGAGGCCTGCCGAGACGAGTCCGCGGGCCGTGTGGGAGTCCTGGCTCTCGAAGGCGATCCGGGGCCGGAATCCCGCCTCCCGGAACAGGGCGTCGGTCAGTGAGCGCATGCCGTAGCCCGGGCCCATGGCCACGAACGGGTCCTGCCGGATCTCCTCGAGGCGGGCGCGGCGGCGCTTGGCGAGGGGATGCCGGTGGTGGACGACGAGCCGCAGCGGTTCCCGGTACAGCGCTGCCGAGGAGATCAGCCGGCTCGGCGCCGCGACCGGGGCGGTCAGGGCAAGGTCCGCGTCGCCGGCGGCGAGTTCGGCCAGGCAACCGTCCCGGGCGCCTTGGCTAAGCGCGAAGGCCGGCTGTGGATGCCTGCTGCGGAAGGCACTGATCAGCAGCGGCAGCATCGCCTCGCCGAAGGTGTGCTGGAAGGACACTGCGATCCGTCCGCGCACCACTTCCGATTCGTGCCGGACAAGGTCCAGTCCGGCCTGGAACTCGTCCAGCGCGGCCTCGATGTGCGGCAGGAGCGCCTTGGCGGCAGGGGTCAGCCGCACGCCGCGGCCGTCACGGATCAGCAGTTCCGTCCCGATGATGCTGCTGGCCCGGGCGATACCCCGGCTCACCGTCGACTGAGGCACTCCCAGCACTTCGGCGGCAGCGGTGACGTGCTGAGTGCGCCCGAGCTCGGCCAGCAGGGGCAACAGCGGCAGCAGCTGCACCAGGTGTTTGTGCTCGACGTCCATTGCCTGCCCTCCAAATCATTGCGCATTCGCTATGAATTCTATGAGAATCATGCATTGGAAGCATGTTCAGCTGAAGCCTATTCTGGGGACATGCCACGACTTCCACTCCTCCGCCACCCCGCTGGCCCCGCACGCGCCCCGACGGACGCCGCCGGGACCGGGACCGGCCCGGCGCCCACCGGCTCGGATGTCGTCGGGATTCCCGCCTGGCCGGGACACCCCAAGGGATCCGCCGCCTACAGGAAAATTCTCGCGGGGCTGGCGTTCGCCGGTGTGGCCACCTTTGCCCAGCTGTATTCCACCCAGGCGGTGCTGCCTATGATGGCGGCCGACCTGCAGGTCACGGCGGCTGAAGCGGCACTCACGATTTCGCTGGCCACCGTAGGGCTGGCCTTAACGGTTCTTCCGTGGTCCTTCCTGGCCGACCGGATCGGGCGCGTCCGGGCCATGATGTGGGGCATCTCCGCCGCCACCGCCCTGGGCCTGCTGGTCCCGCTCGCCACCAGCTTCCCGATGCTGCTGGGCCTGCGGATGCTCGAAGGCATGGCACTGGGCGGCATCCCGGCCATCGCCATCGCTTACCTCAACGAGGAGGTCAACAAGGCCCACGCCGCGCTGGCGGCTGGAACGTACGTCGCCGGGACCACCTTGGGCGGACTCGCCGGCCGGCTGCTGGCCGGTGTGGTCGGTGAACTGTGGGGATGGCGGGCTGCGGCCCTGGCCGTCTCCATCCTGGCCGGCGCCGCGGCGGCCCTGTTCCTGCTTCTGGTCCCGCAGGCGCGGGGCTTCACGGCCGCGGCGGCCAGCGGCTTCCGCGGGGCACTTCGGACGCTGACGGGCCACGGCCGGAACCCCCGCCTGCTCGCCCTCTACGTCCAGGCGTTCCTGCTGATGGGCGGCTTTGTGGCCGTCTACAACTACCTTGGCTTCCGGCTCTCCGGCGAACCTTTCGGACTGCCTGCCACCATCATCAGCCTGATTTTCCTGGCCTACCTCTCCGGAACAGTCTCCTCCCGCTGGGCCGGGGGCTTGGCGGCGCGGTTCGGGCGGCGCACGGTGCTGATCGCGGGAACGGTCCTGATGGTGGCGGGCCTGGCGCTAACGCTGACCCAGCTGCTGGCGCTCATCATGGCAGGCCTGCTGCTGTTCACCGGAGGCTTCTTCGCGGCGCACAGCATCGGCGCCGGCTGGACCGGCGTGATCGCCACGACCGGCCGGGCCCAGGCGGCGTCCCTCTACAACCTCGCCTACTACCTTGGATCCAGCGTCATCGGCTGGGCCGGCGGGCTGGTGTTCCAGTCGCTCGGTTGGACGGCTCTGGCCTTGACCGTCATCGGATTGGCCTGCACGACGGCGGTGATCATCGCCGTCGTGCATCCCGCCCGCCCGGCGCCCGTGGCTGAGACGCCCGCGGCTAAAGCGAGCGGCGTTAGCGCGTAGCTTCGATGGCCTGCACGAGGTCGGCCACGACGTCGGCCGGGTCCTCCAGTCCGACCGACACACGCAGCAGGCTGGCGTGCGGTTTGGCCTCGGCGGCGACCGGGCGGTGGGTCAGTCCGGCCGGGTGCTGGATCAGAGTGTCGATGCCGCCGAGCGAGACCGCGTGCGTGATCATGCTCACCGCACCGGGAATCCGCTCCGCGTGCCCGGCAGTGCCCACGTCAAAGGCGATCAGCGAGCCGGGACCGGACATCTGCGTCCCGATCAGACCCTGCGGGTCGCACTCGGGCAGCCCCGGGTAGAAGACCCGCCGGACCAGCCCGTGTTCGGCCAGGGCCGCCGCGACTTTCTGCGCGCCGGCCTGCTGGGCGCGCACCCGGACAGGGAGCGTGGCCAGTCCGCGGTGGAGCAGGTAGGCCGGCCAGGGCGTGAGGATGCCGCCCGTGACGGCCCGGATCTGGCGCAGCCTCGTGGTCCACTCGGGCGCCGCGGCCACCACGCCGCCCATGGCATCTCCGTGGCCGCCGAGGAACTTGGTGGCGCTGTGCAGGACCATGGCCGCGCCGTGGCGGAAGGGCCGCTGGAGGATCGGACTGGCGAAGGTGTTGTCGACCAGGAGCGGGACGCCGTCGGCCGCCGCGGCCACGCGGGCAATGTCGACGAGTTCCAGGCTCGGGTTGGCCGGCGTCTCGAGGATCACCAGGCCGGTGTCGGGCCGGAGCGCGGCATGGACACCCTCCGGGGCAGTGAACGTCACTTCATTGCCGAGCACCCCCGAGGCCAGCAGGTAATCGCTCCCCCCGTACAGCGGCCGCACCGCGACCACGTGCTTCTTTCCGGTGGCGACGACGGCAAGCAGCACCGCGCTGAGCGCCGCCATGCCGGTGGCGAACGCCACCGCCTCCGCGGTCTCTTCGAGGACCGCCACGCCCTCCTCGAACCGTGCCACGGTGGGATTCCAGAGCCGCTGGTAGACGGTGCTCTGCCCCTCCATGTGGGTGCCGCCCGTGGCCATGTGCTCATAAGCGAGACCGCCGTCGTGCACGGAGGGTAGCGGCGCCGTGGTGGAAAGATCGATCGGCACTGCGTGCACGCCCAGTTCAGTGAGGCCGGTCCGGCCGGCGTGGACGGCCAGCGAGTCTTGAGAAAGCACGTTGCTCCTTATGAATATTCACCATTGAATGCCGCAAGTATCTGGCAATAATTCGGAGATTTGTAGGGGGCATGAATGGAAGTGTTGGAATGTGCCGTTTATGATGAACTGACAACACTTCAAGGAGGATCCGTGAGTAGCAGTGCGAAGAATCTTCGGCCGGGAGCGGGTGCCGGCGAGCCGCTGGACGCTATCGACGAGCGCCTGCTAGCGGCACTCGTCGCCGACGCCCGCATCTCCAACAAGCAGCTGGCTGAACTCGTGGGGATTGCCCCGTCCACGGCCCTGATGCGCACCCGCGCCCTGTCCGACCGCGGGATCATCCAGGGCTTCGAGGCGAAGCTGAGCCTGTCCGCGATCGGCCGCTCCGTGCAGGCCCTCATCGCCGTCAGGCTCCGCGCCCATGACCGCGAACAGATCGACCGCTTTACGTCCCGGGTGCCCAAACTCCCGGCCGTGCTGTCGACCTTCCACACCTCGGGTTCGGTGGACTACCTGCTGCACATCGCGGTGGCCACCACCGAGGACCTCCGCGACTGGGTGCTGGACAACCTGGCCACCGATCCCGTGGTGGGCCATACCGAAACCACGCTCGTGTTCGACCACATCCAGGGCAACCAGGGCCCGCTGCCCGACTAAACGGGCCGCGGGCCCGAGCTCAACGCTCCGGCGCCCCGGGTTGGCGCGGGAGGGGTGTGACGCCCTTCCCGGGGCCGTCAGCCGCGGCGCAGCGCCGCCCGCAGCGTCATGCCGGCGAGGACCGCCGCCGCGATGGCACAGACCACGACGAAGCCGGCAACCGCCGTCTGCAGGCCGACGACGCCGGCCGCGAGCCCCAGCCCGATGACGGGAATGGCGCTGCCCAGGTACGTAATGACATAGACGGTGCTGATGATCTGGGCGTGACGTGAGGCCTCGACCTTCCCGGCCACGTCGTTGAAGACGGTCCGGAAGGACACACCCTGGCCGATGCCGGCGGTGATGCTCGCGACAATCAGCAGCCAGGGACTGTTCCAGGCGGCAGCCGCCGCGATGAGCAGCACCGACGCGGCCAGAACGGCAAGTCCCATCGGCACCACGAACCGTCCCCGCACGGCGAGCAGCTGGCTGAGCGCGGAGGACCCGAGGGTCAACCCTGCCAGCAGGCCAATCAGCGGGCGCGAATCCGCGTGGACGATCTGGGCGAAATAGCCCGGCGCAAGGGAGAGGCAGAAGCCGAAGACGGTGAAGCTGAGGAACCCCACCGAGGCAGCCAGCCAGAACGCGCCCCGTGCTTCGCTGGACACCGACGGCCGGCGGGGCGCCAGCACGCGCAGCGGCTGCGGACCCGCAATCGAGGTGATCGCCGGCCGGGCCTTGAGAAGGTACAGCGGAACCAGCAGCGCAGTGAGAACCACAGAATGCAGGAAGTACGGCGTGGAGGTGGGACCGGGCAGCAGCGAGAGCACTCCCCCGATGGCAGGGCCGGCCGCCACACCGCCGGCGGACGCCAGCAGGGTAAACCTCGAAGCCCATTCGGGGCGGCTGGGCAGCAGCTCCCGCAGGGCCGCCGAACTGGCGCCGGTGGCGAGGGCCACCGCAATGCCCTGCAGGGCCCTGCCGGTGCACAGCGCGAACAGGCTGTCCGCAGTGGCAAAGACGGAACCGCCCGCGAGGCCAACAAGCACGGCGAGCACCAGGGCGGCGCGGCGGCCGATGTGGTCAGACCAGTGGCCGGCCAGGATCAGGGTGGCCACCAGCGCCAGGACGTACGCGGAGAAGGCTACGGTGACGTCCAGCGCCGTAATCCCGAGCTTGGCCTGCAGCAGCGGGTACAGCGGGGTGGCGAGATTCGCGCCGACCAGGAGTGTGAAAATCACGACGCCGGCCATCACCAGCCGTGCGGTGGTGGAAGCGTCCCAGCCCCAGCGGTCTGCCGTGGCCGGGCGCATGCGGAGTTCACTGAAGACCGTCATGTCCGTGCCCTTACGTGGAAGCGGGCCGCGTGTTCCCTGTGGTGGGGGAACGCCAGCCCGTGAAAATTCGATACGTCCAGAATGACGGACGGCTGATCTCCACAGCTGAAATGCATGGCAAAATTGATCAAAACAGTCAATCGAGTGCTGCCAGAGTGAACCGGAGTGATGATTTGAACAGTCTGGACCCCACGGACCTGAAGATCCTGCTGGAGTTGATCCGGGATCCGCGGATCCAGATCGGTGAACTCAGCGACACCCTGGGCATTGCCCGCAACACCGCGCAGTCCCGCGTGCGGCGGATGCAGCGCTCCGGTTTGCTGCACGACGGCGGCCGCGAGATCGATCTTGAAGCGGTGGGGTACGATGTCGTCGCCTTCGTCACGATCGAGGTCAACCACCGGGAACTCGACGGCGTGGTGGGCGCCTTGCGCCTGATCGCACAGGTTCTGGAAGTCCATGAGATCTCCGGACGCGGGGATGTGTGGTGCCGCGTGGTGGCCACCGACACACACAACCTGCAGGCCGCCTTGCGCTCCATCCTCCGGATCAGGGGCGTCATCCGGACCGAGACGGTCCTTGCCCTCCACACGCACATCCAGTACCGCACCGAACCGCTGATCAGCCGGCTGGCCCAGGGCAGCTCCCTGGCCCCCGCCCGGCCAAAGTGATCTCCCCGGCCCGCCGCCCGCCGTGGCCAACGGTGCCCGCGCGGCCGCGACCGCGGAAGACGGGATAATGGGCCCGTGACTATCATCGATAACGCCGTCTATGTGGACGGCGTCCGCACCGCCGAGCCGCAGAGCCTCGAGCAGACCTTCGAAACCCTGAGCCGGCACGGCGGAATGGCGTGGGTCGGCCTCTACCGGCCGACGGAGGACGAAATGGCCGCCGTCGCAGAAGAGTTCGGTCTGCACCGGCTCGCCGTGGAAGACGCTATTTCGGCCCACCAGCGCCCCAAGCTCGAACGCTACGACGACAATCTCTTCACCGTGCTGCGCCCGGCGCGGTACCTGGATGAGACGGAAACCGTGGAATTCGGCGAACTCCACGTGTTTACCGGCAAGAACTTCGTCGTCACCGTCCGGCACGCCGAGACCGGCGGGGTGGCCCAGGTGCGGCGAAAGCTGGAGCGGCGCCCCGACCTCCTGTGCCACGGCCCGGAGGCTGTGCTTTATGCGCTGATGGACCAGGTGGTGGACGACTATGTGCCCGTGGTGGCGGGGCTGGAGAATGACATCGACGAGATCGAGGACCAGCTCTTCAGCGGCGACCCCAAGGTGTCCCGGCGGATCTACGAACTGGCGCGTGAAGTCATCCAGTTCCAGCGCGCCATCCATCCGCTCCCGGCCATGATGCAGCTGCTCCGGCGCGGCTTCGAAAAGTACCAGATCAATTCCGAGCTCCAGCACAACCTCCGCGACGTCGAGGACCACGTGGAGCGGCTGATTTCCCGGGCGGATTCCTTCCGGGACCTCCTGCAGAACGCCCTCACGCTCGACGGCACGCTGACCGCCAACCGCCAGAACGAGGCCAGTGCCGAGCAGAACGAGCAGGTCAAGAAGATCTCGTCGTGGGCCGCCATCCTATTTGCACCGTCATTTGTCGCCGGTATCTACGGCATGAACTTTGACGCGATGCCCGAACTGCAGTGGAGTTTCGGCTACCCAATGGCGATCGGGCTGATGGCCGGCACGGCCGCCCTGATGTACGGCATCTTCAAGAACAAGGGCTGGCTCTAGCCCAAAGGCCCCGGCGCCCGGGCCCACCGGCAGGGCGGGGGCGGAATCCTGGCGTCGTGAGCGCGCGGTCAGCGGCGCTGCCGGGCCTGCGCGACCAGGCGGCTGAAGGCCAGGACAAAGACCGCCTCGACCAGGACCATAAGCCCCAGCAGCAGCCACTGGCCTGCGCCGATAAAGACGACGGCTCCGATCACCACCAGGGTGGTTCCCAAGGCCAGCGCGTAGACGGCGAAGCCGATGGCCACCTTCGCGCTGCGGACTCCCGTGCGGAAGCCAAAGCCCAGGGGCTCGCCCCCGGGGTAGCCCTCCACGCGGTCCGGTCCCGCGGGCTTGAGGCTGTCGAACTCATCCCACGGGTCGCGGTCCTGGTCCTGTTCGGTCATGTTTCCATTATCCCGCGGGTACGGCGCTCTGAGGGGCTGCGGTCACATTCTCCGGACGACGCCGTCGGCGACTTGAGTTCACCGGCGGTCTGGGACCGACCGCCCCTAGGCGGCCCGCACGTCGATTTCCCCGGGGGCCGCGCCGTCAGCGCCGAACACGAGGTGGCGGTTGGCTATCTTCTCGCTGAAGAACCGGTCGTGGCTGACCACCACGACGGCCCCCGGGAAGTGCACCAGCGCGCGTTCCATGACCTGCGTGCTGGACATGTCCAGGTGGTTGGTGGGCTCATCGAGCAACAGGACCGAGGCGCCGGACAGGAGGCACTGCGCCATGGCGACACGTGCCTTCTGCCCGCCGGAGAGGTTTCCAATTTTCTGCTTGAGGTCCGCCTCGGAGAACTGGAACATCGCGAGGAACCGGTTAACGGACTTCCTGGTGGCGCTGAACGCCAGGCTGTCAGGCAGCGCGTTGACCGCGTGGGACACGGTGTCGGCGTCGTCGAGGTCCGCCAGCATCTGGTTGTAGGACACGAACCCGGGTCCCTTGGCCCAGGCCACGTCGCCGGTGTCGGCTTGCTCTTCTCCCGTCAGCACCTTCAGGAGAGTGGACTTGCCGCTGCCGTTGGAGCCGAGGACCACGATCCGGTTGCCGCGGCGGATCTCGAAGCTCAGATCGTCGAACAGCAGCTTCTCGCCGTAGGACTTGCCCAGTCCCTCCACACGGCAGAGGACGTCCTTGACGTGCAGGCCGCCGTAGATCTCGGTGACGATCTGGTCAACGGGGCGGGGCGTGCGGGACTTCTTGATCTTGGCCAGCTGGTTGCCCAGACCGCGGCTGGCCGCCTTGGCAGCTTCGCGGCGATCCGCGATCCCTTCGGCTTCGAAGGCCAAGAGCTCGGACTCGTGCACGAACTGCTGCTCCAGGGTTTTGAGACGGAACTGCTTCTGGACGACGTATTCGCCGAAATTGCCCGGGTATTCATGCAAGTGGAAGTTCTCCACCTCGATGATCCGGGTGACGACGGCGTCGAGGAACTTTCGGTCGTGCGAGACGATGATCGCGGCGCCCTTGAAGTCCCGGAACCAGCTTTCGAGCCATTCCACGCCGGCCACGTCCAGGAAGTTGGTGGGCTCGTCCAGCAGCAGCACGTCAGGGACCTCGAGGAGGATCTTGGCGAGGGCTGCACGGTTGCGCCAGCCGCCCGACAGTTCGTCGATCGCGCAGGTGCGGTGGGCCTCATCGAAGCCCAGGGTCGTGAGGACCGTGTCGATGCGCCGCGGGTAGTCCCAGCCGTCGAGCCGTTCCATCTCCGCGAACAGCTCAGCCTGCCGGCCGATGAGCCGGTGGAGTTCGGTTTCCGCGGGATCGGCTGCGATGGCCGCGTCGATGGCGGCCAGTTCGGCTTCGACGGCCTTGATCTCCGAAAACAGCGCGTCGAGGACTTCAAGAATCGTGGCGTCCCCGTCGAGTTCGGAGAACTGCGAGAAGTAGCCCACCTTGGTCCCCGGTTCCAGGGTGACGGTGCCCGTGTCCGGTGCCACCTGGTCGAGGACCAGCTTGAGGATGGTGGTCTTGCCGGAACCGTTTTTGCCGATCAGGCCCACCCGGTCCCCCGCTTCGAGGCGGAAGAACGATTCCCGGAGGATCTGGGTGTTGTCGAAGCGCACGCTGACGTCTTGCAGTCGGATCAGGCTCATGAGTTTGAATCTCTCAAGTTAGGTGGGGAAGGGTATTGATGCGTGCGGCGGAGCGGGACGCTAGCGGACGGCGAGCCGCCACAGTGAGGTGACCTCGGCCGCCCGGGCCGCGAACAAGGGATCGTTGCGGTCGGATGCCTTGGGGTGGGTTGGCCGGGTGTCGAGCCGTTCCAGCACGCTCAGCCCGGCCGCGTCGATGGCGCCCAGCAGTTGCTCACGGGTCCGCAGGCCCAGGTGCTCGGCCAGGTCCGAGAGGACGAGCCAGCCCTCCCCGCCCGGCTCCAGGTGGCCGGAGAGCTCGTTCAGGAACCGGAACAACATCCGGCTGCCGGGGTCGTACACGGCGTTATCCAGCGAGGAGTGCGGGGTGGCCGGAATCCACGGTGGGTTGCACACGATGAGCGGCGCGCGGCCGGCCGGGAACATGTCGGCCAGGACAGCCTCCGCCCGGTCCTGGACGCCCAGATGCCGGAAGTTCTCCGTGGCGCAGGCAATCGCGCGGGGTTCATTGTCGGTGGCCACCACACGTTTGACGCCACGGCGGGCCAGAACGGCGCCGAGCACGCCGGTGCCTGTCCCGACGTCGAACGCCAGCGTGTCAGAAGGCAGCGGAGCGGCGGCCACCAGGTCGACATACTCGCTGCGGGTGGGGAAGAACGTGCCGTAGTGCGGATGGATGCGGCCCTGCAGGGCCTCGACGTAGACGCCGTTCTTTCGCCATTGGTGGGCGCCGATGGCCCCGACAAGCTCGTGGAGGGAGACAACCGATGGTCCGCCGATGTCCCCATAGGCTTCCTCGGCGGCCTGCCGGACATCCGGGGAACGCCGCAGGGGCACCACCGGGCCCGGATCGAGCGGGATCAGCAGCAGGCCGAGCATGCGCGCACGGTGCGAGCGGGCCTGGCGGTGCCGGTAGAACTCATCGGCCGGGGTGTCCGCGACCTTCTTCTTCCCGGTGCCCAGCCGCCGGTCCATGGCGTTGAGGATCTGCCGGGCATTGTGGAAGTCACCCTGCCAGAGCATTGCGATGCCCTGGGACGCCATCCGGTGTGCCTCGTCGGCCGTCAGGGAGTCGGTGACCACTTCGATCCGTACGGGCGCGGGCCGTCCGTTCGCCGACCGCCAGCGAGCCGTCCTGCTGTGGCCTGCCTCGGCCCACGTCACGACGGCGGGCTCACCCGCTGCGGCGGTCTGCGGGGGCGTGGAGGCGGGCGCAGGGACGTCCACGGGGCCCGGCACGGCGGTAGCGATAAGAGAGTTCCAATCCCAGAGTCCGAGGGAGGCTGATCGGAGACTGACGGTTACAGCGGGAGTCCGCGACGCCGGATGCTGCCACTGGCGTACCTACTCAGGATACAGGCGGGTGCTGGTGCCCGCCCGCCACGCATCCGGCTCTGCCCTAGGACGCGATGCGGCTGCGGACGATCTCGCTGACGGCCTTGCCGTCGAAGCGGCCGGCGACCTTGGCGGTCACCGGCTTCATCACCGCGCCCAGCTGACGCATGGTGAGCTCGGTTCCGTCTGCCGTGAGGGACTTGATGACCTCGTCGACGATAGCTTCCACTTCGGCGGCTGTCAGTGCCTTGGGGAGGTAGGCTTCGATGATTTCAGCTTCGGCGATTTCGGCTGCGGCCCGCGCCGACTCCCCCGCCTCGGTGTAGATGCGGGCGGTGTCGCGGCGCTTGGCTGCTTCCTTCTGGAGCAGCGACGTCACCTGGGCGTCGTCCAGCACGATCGGAGTCTTGCCGGATTTCTCCCGCGTTTCTATTTCGCCCAGGACATTGCGCACCGTGGTGAGGGCGATCTTGTTGCGGTCCCTCATGTGGCTGACGACGTCGGCGTGCAGGCGTTCTTTCAGGGTGGTCATGATTCTCCTCGTGTCATAGGACAGGATATCCGCCGACTACTGCGCGGCCAGAGTCGTGACCCATTCCGGGGTTGGCTTGCCCAGGCGTTGGTCGGTGAGCAGCCGCAGCCGTGCGGCGGCGACTTCCATCGCGCGTTCGTCCTTGTCGACGGCCCCGGGGGCACGCGCCGTCCGGCCTTCGACGGCAAGCTGCCGTTCGGCGGCGTTGAGGGGCTCCTCCCAGGCGGCTTCAAGGACTGCAAGCTCTCCGCTGCCGGCGAGCTCACTTTCACCCAGCACGCGCAGGACCTTCAGCCCCACCGTGCCCCGCTTCGTGTCCCCCGAATAGACGGCATCGAGCGCCCACTGCGTGCGTTTCCACCACTCGGCACGGTTGTCCGCGACAGACTTCTGCTTCAGGGTGTTCCAGCCGATGAACCCGGCGATGCCGGCCCCGAACAGAACGGCGAGCGGACCCAGGGCGGCGAGGATCTGCCACCACTCGGCCGGGCCGGAGTGGATGAAGACCTCGACGGGGACGGGAGTCGGGGAGGGTGCCGGCGTCATGCGTTTAGCCTAAGCCTCACCCCGAACGCGGGCACCTGTTTTGTCGCTCAGGGCGCAGGTTCGTATCCGATGAGCCAGTGAAGTCCGTGCCGGTCCATGACTTGGCCGTCCGACGCGCCCCAGGGCTTCGGGGCCAGAGGGTCGATCACCCGGCCGCCATCGGCGAGTTTGTCGAACCACTCGTGGAGAACCGCCGGTTCGGCGGTGCCCAGCAACGAAAGCATGAGGCCTTCGAACCGGACAGTTGTCTGGCCGGCTGCCGCATCCGATCCCGCCAAAGCAACCACGCCGTCGAGTACTCCGTGCGCAATGGCGTCCGGCGGGCCGTCGCTGCGGCTGAACTCCTCGTACGTGAACAACGAGAGCTCTCCGCCGAACACGTCCGCGTAGAAGCCGAGTGCTTCACGCGCCGTGCCGGGAAAACTGACATAGATCTGCGGTGACGTCATGAGCACAGCATACAGATGCCGAAAGTCCTGCCCGCGGCGATTTACCGGCGGCATCTGGCGGCCCTAACTGCGTCCATTCCACGCGGCCGAGAGGGAGTGCCATTGTCCCAGCGGATGTCTACTCCGGCACGGAAAATCCCCGCAGATCCTGATGTCTGCGGGGATATCCGCGGCCGTTAGGCCAGATGCTGCGCCCGGTTTGTCAGATGTTCGAGTGCGGCACCCCGGGGTTGACTACGGCTCCAGCTTTGGGGGTCCAAGTGATGGATGTGCCGCCTTCGAACCTCTGGATGACGCCCCCGAGAGGAAGCGCCTGCTCGTCGGTGACGGGGTAGCCCAGCTGTCCGGCCTGCGCGCCGTTCTTGATCCACGCGGTACGGATGGCTCCCTTCATGATGCGGGCGCCGGTAAAGGACGACCACACGACGGTGCCGCCCTGGAAGGACTGCGACGCTCCGCGGCCATTGAGGCCGGTTTCGTCAGATGTCGGGTACCCCAGGCTCCCGTTGGCGCCGCCCGCGGCCACCCATTTGGCGCCGATGGCCCCGGCGATGGCGTGGGCGCCGGCCGTGGCGTTCCAGACGATCGTGCCGTGCTGATAGCGCTGGTAGGTGCTGGTCTTGTTGGCGCTGAGCAGCTCACCGGATGTCGGGTAGCCCATGCGGCCTTTTTCGTAGCCGAGCTTGCCGTGGGCGGTCCGGATCGCGCCGCGGGAGACCTGTGCGCCCGTCGCCGGCGAGTAGACGACGAAGCCGCGCTGGTACTGCCGGTATGCGCCCCCGTCCTTGAACCCGGTAACCGTCAGACCCAGCGGCGAACCGAGGTTGTACTGGACCGCGATGCGGCTGATCGAAGTCGTCATGCCCAACGGCGGCGACTGTGCGGGAGCTGGAACGGACACGCCGCCGACTGTGGCAGCCTGTGCCGGTGCGGCTGCCACGATAGCGCCGCTGATGATGCCGAGGCCGAGTACGGCCCCAAGAACTTTCGCGTACAATTTTCCCCCAATAATTTGCCGGCATTGCCCGGTTTCGGGAATCGTAACCTACCGGCGGTACGGGAGGGTAGCACCGGGTGTCGCGCCGTGGCGGGCGGGCATATCGTGGATCTCAGTCCGGACGAATTGATGGTCGGGGCTTGGCCGGCGTCGGGTGGATGTCCCCCCGGGTTTCAGGGGTTCCATTCGTCATTATCAGGCTGCCAATAACGGTCCGAGCCGAGTAGCGGACTCGGCTGTTTCGCTGCCGGGGCGGGAGCGGACGGCCAGGTACGCGGTGCCGGAGGAGGTCCGCACACCTTACGTGCCGGCCATGTCTTGTGTCAGCTCAGTGATGCCGTTCATGGCCCGGATCCTACCGGCAATCGGGCCCGGCTAGCCCGCCGGTACTACCCCATAGGCGTAGCACAGCCAGACAGCGGCTGCCTTGTCAGCGGGTGAGCCCTCCGCCTTGATCTCGGCCAAGTCGTCGGCCAAGTCAACGGTGGCGTCACGGAACGCATCCGCGTCGCTTTGTAGCATGCCTGCCGCTGCCGCTGCCACGGACTCATTGAACGCGTCCGGGGTCGAAATGTCCCCCGCCATCCAGTCGCACGCAACGTCGACGCCGGCGGAGACGGCTGCGTTGTCTTTTGCGTTCTCGGCGGCGGCAACCATCCGGTCAATGCGCTGTTGGGGCAATCTCCAGCCCTGGTAGTTGTCCGCGGTGGCTGCGACAGCGGCAACCTCGTCAGCCGACGCCCCGTAGCGGGCTGCCAGATCGGGCACCGCCGAGGTGGCCGCCTTGATTTCGCCGGTCTCCCGACCAAGTGAGCCGAAAACCTTGGATGCGGCGCCGCGGGTCAGTTGAATGGCGCTCTCGGATTGGCCGGGGTTGCAGGACGCGGCGGTGCCAAAAATGACGGCGGTAAAGACGATGAGCGCCGTGGTCCGGGTTAGTGGTTTTGTGCGCATCGGGATCCTTTCATCTGGCAGGACCCCAGCCCCCGCACTCCACAAGGGCAGTGTGGCACCGGTGCCGTGGCGTTTCAAGGGATTTCGGTATCCAACAGAAGACCATCGGCGGGGCCATGCTGGGCGCTCGATGGTCATGTGACGGATTTGGTCCAATCAATTCTTCACAGCAATACCTGATGACAAGTCGGGTCATGGAGCCTAGGCTCGGGTTCAGTGTCGCCCGGGGGTGGGTAATCGGGACCGGCACCCTCACCGTCAAGGCGGACTATCTTCTACATCTGGGGGCAAGCTTCTTTGGATCCAACGAAACGCCGGTCGGCTAAAGCCTGGGGTGCCAGTGTTGCCGCTGCCGGCATCATCCTCGTCGCCATATCACCCCTCTCGTCAGCGTTCGCTGACACAGAGCCCACGCCTACGCCCACAGTTACTTCCACGGTTACCCCAGCGCCGTCACCCGTTGTCACGCCGACGCCCACTCCGACCCCAGTCCCCTCGCCCATTGAGGCCAAGTGGACTTCCGTCGGGGCTTTGCTGGGCAGGCTCGGAAGCAAAGTCGGCACCGAGGTCACTGGGCTCACCAATGGCGGCTCCATGCAGATGTATGAACACGGTTCGATCTACTACACGGCTGCGACCGGCGCTCATGTGATTGAGGGCAGCATCGGTGCCAAGTGGATCGCCGCGGGAGCGCAGAAGGGTTTCCTCGGCTACCCGACCAGCGACACCCAGACCGGCCTGAAGAACGGCGGCTCGACGCAGCGTTTCGTTGCCGGCACGATCGCTTCCTCCCCCACGACAGGTGTGCGCATCGCCAGGGGAGGGATCGGCAACAGGTGGATGGCGGCGGGCTCCCAGAACGGGCTGCTCGGCTACCCGATCACCGATGAAATCCCAGTGGCCAACGGCGGTGAGTTCCGCAGGGGCGATGTTTACCAGAAGTATCAGGGCGGTTCCATCTACTGGGACCCTGTACGTCAGGCACGGATCATGCACGGCGCGATCGGCGCCCTGTGGGCATCGCTAGGTGCCGAGCGCAGTAAGCTCGGCTACCCGGCCGGCGAAGAGGTCGGCGGACAACCACGCGGCGGCGTCTACCAGCAGTTTGTGTCTGGCTCCAAAGTTTCCGAAATATATTGGACCCCCGTGTCCGGTGCCCACTACGTCCTGGGAGCCATCCGGTCCGCGTGGGGAATACCGTACGTGTTCGAAAAGATCGGCTACCCGATCACCAATGAGATCGCCGGGCTCAAGAACGGCGGTGTCTACCAGCGGTACCAGTTCAAGAACGGTGCCATTTACTACTCCCCCGCAAGCGGGGCCTGGCCCGTTCTCGGAGCTATCCGGAGCGCATGGGCAGCGACCGGCGCAGAACGCGGTCGCCTGGGCTATCCGACTTCCGTCGAATTTCTCTCCTTCGGCGAAACCGTCCAGAACTACCAGAACGGCTCCATCAGCTACACCCCAGCGCGTGGCACTACCGTGAACATCTGGCGGTAACAGCGACGGCCGCTGGATTGCCTTATCATCATCCGGCGAGCACAACGCGCGAGGGCTGGCCGGTATGTCCCGCCTGGGCCGACCAAGGCACCAGCACGGGATTCGCCAACGCCGACTCCTCGGAGAACGAATCCGAGCGGCACTTCATCCTTGAGGTCACGGTCGGTGCCTCCACGGCCCGGGTCGTGGAATATCATGTCCGCCAGGAAGGCGAAAAAGGCGCCGGCCTCATCGACAAGGTCGGCCCGTTTGTCAGCTTCTCCCCCGATGCCATGACCCCCGGAAATGGCTGCGGACACCGTGTCCGCCCTGACCCGGCTGCTGGAGCAGTACGAAGCCACGGCCTGACCGGAAAGTATTCCGTGCCATGCCCCGCACATAGAGTGCATGGAACCGCGTCCGGGTGCCACAAGCCTCCGACTCCTGGCACCCTTGGACACATGTGGAGGCACCACGTGGGATCTTGGGTGAGCGCTGACTTGGCGAGCCCGAGGGCGGTATGCGCCTTCTTGATCGGGCGGCGGCAGGTGTGACGGTGAGACATGAGCTGGGCTTCAGCGGCTCGGGCGCCTTAGCGGCGGAATCCCCAGCGCCCAGACTTCGGGGGGCGTCCACGGGGCAGTGCATTCAGGGTCCCGATGACTCGAAAACCCCTGCAATCTGTGGAGCTAAGGAGATTCGAACTCCTGACCTCTTCGATGCGAACGAAGCGCTCTACCAACTGAGCTATAGCCCCGAAGCAACGCCGTTCCCGAAGGTACGGCGTTGCCGGTTTCCCTAGGCTACAAACTATCCGCGTTCTTTGCCAGCCAGCCGCTGAATGTCTCACCGGCGTGGCGTTCCTCCGGTACCAGGTTCAGCCCGGCGCGCAGGTAGTTTCCGATGGCACCCGGCAACGGCAGCCGCACCAGGCGGCCGCTGGAACCGGTGACGGCTTTCCACTGCCGGGCGAACTCCTCCATCTCCTGGATCTCGGGCCCGCCGATAGTACGGACGCTATGCCGCACGCCCGCCGGCGGTTCGAGTGCCGCCTCCAGCAGGGCTGCGGCGACGTCGGCGGGCGCGATCGGCTGGAACCGGGCACCCTTGATCACCGGAATGATCCGCAGCGTCGAGCCGGCCCCGAACATGGCCGCCAGCAGGGAATGGAACTGCGTCGCCCGGATCACGACAGTGTCCAGCCCGGAGCGCTCATAGACCTGTTCCTTGGCCGCCTTCGAGGCGTAGTAGCCGAAGCTGCTCCGGTCGCAATTGACGATGGACAGCATCACGGCGCGGGACACGTCGGCGTCCTGGGCCGCGGCGAGAAGCCGGGCGCCGCCGTCGGCGAAGTTCTTCAGATCCTTCCCGGAGCGCCCCTCCAGGCAGTCGATCACGACGTCGGCCCCCGCCAGTGCCGCCGCCAGCCCCTCGCCGGTGGTGACGTCGGCGGGGAAGTACTCCGCGCCGTCGACCCTGGCCGGGGCACCGGCGGGCAGCGGATGCCGGCAGAGGGCCGCCACGCCGTACCCGCCCGCGACAGCCCGCCGCACCACTTCGCGGCCCACCTGGCCGGTACCGCCGGCAACACAGATTCTTGTCATGCCCTGAGGCTACCGGCCTCCGCCCGATTTCCGGACGCCCCGGGCGAGCCGGATTCAGAAGGGCCGGTACTAAATGGCCCGTCCTGATCTGAAGGACACCGGCGCCCGGACACGGCAAAGCCCCGGGCGGCCATGACTGGCTGCCCGGGGCTCGATAGAAAATTCAGGCCCGGCGTCGCTGCAGGACGTCGTCCAGGTTGCTGAGGGCGCTCTGGGCCTTGCCCAGGGGCTTCTGCTCGCTGTCCGGGCCGGCGGTGCCAGCCGATGCCTGCGGGAGACCCTGCTTGAGCGACGGCTTCCCCACGGCCTTCGGGGCTTCCGGCAGGTCGAGCGGCTCAGGGGCCGCCCGTTCGGCCTTCGGCGCCTCAACATAGGTGGGCTTGGGGACCTCCACCGGCTCCCAGCTGGATCCTTCGACGGCCTGGAACTCCGCGCTGCGGCGGACGGACGTGTCGCCCGAAGCCACCGCTTCCGCCAGGGCCGCCTGGCGCAGTTCCTGGGCGGTCAGCGGCTTGGGCGCCGGTTTGCGCTCTGCCGCGTCGGCCTGGGCGTCAAAGAGCGGGCTCTCGGCACGTTCGCCGGGTTCCCCTGCCGGTTCCAGAAGCGGTGTGCGCTCCGGGGCGGACCGGGCCGGGCGTGCCGGGGCGCTCATGGCCGATCGAAACGCGGCGTTCATTTTGCGGCGGCGGTCCCGGACGGCGAGCCGGCGGAGCACGACGACAGCGAACGCGGCGCCGAGAAACGCGACGACTGGCAGCCAAACAGGACCGGTGCCGAAGATCCGCAGGACTGCGGACACTATCCCCGTCAGCAGCGAGAGCAGACCCGTCAGCGCCAGCGTCAACCGGCCATAGCGGATCTTGAACGCCGGACCGGTGGATGCGGGCTGGCGGACGCGGTCGGACCCGGACGTTCCCGGGCCGGACACGGTGGACTGGGTAGGGGGCATGGGTTTCTCCTGCTGGGCCGCCATCTTCATGACGTGGCCGGCTTGCGGGGCTGTTTCTGGATCAATGAGGTCCGCCACGAACTCGCCGGCGGGCTGCAGCTGGTGGCGGCCGTTCCGGAGTATGTAGGGTGCAACCCACACGATCCAGAGCGCAACAGCAATGACAAGGATCACAGAGCTGCTAAGAGGGAAGTCCACATCAAAACCGTATGAGCAATGCAGTGCGCCGGGCCGCATTGTCCCCGGTGTGTCGCGGGACAAGTGTCAATTGACTGCATTCATAACGTCTGTGCTGGTCAGGAAGGGTCTGACCGCTCATGCGGGCCGGTTCTGTAGCCACCTCGCCAGGAGCCCCTCCGGCACTTCTTCGGACGTCAGCGCGAAACTCCGATGGTCTGCCCACTGGCCGTTAATGTGCAGGAATCGCGGCCGGTAACCCTCGTCTCGGAAGCCGAGTTTCTCGACCACCCGCAGGCTGGGCGCGTTTTCCGGGCGGATGTTGATTTCCATCCGGTGCAGGCCGAGGGTCTGGAAGCAGTAGTCCGTCGCCAGGGCCACAGCGGTCGGGGCAATGCCCTGTCCGGCCCGCTCCTTGTCCACCCAGTACCCGAGGGTGGCCATCATCGCCGATCCCCACACGATGGAGGACACCGTCAGTTGGCCCACGATCACAGGCTCCCGGAAACCGGGGGTCCAGGCAGTGATCAGGAAAGGCAGAGCAGTTCCCTGGGCAGCCTGGGCCTTGAGGGAGCGCACCATCTGGCGGTAGTCGGGGAGGCCGCCGCCGGGAGCGGGGTTGGACGCTTCCCAGGGGGCCAGCCACTCGCTGTTGCGGGAGCGGACCTCGGTCCACTCCTTGCGATCCCGGTACCGGATGGGGCGCAGCACGAGGTCGCCGCACTCAAGGGTCGCCGGCCAGTTGAAGCTGCCCCCCACGGGATTTACTTGGTCAGGCTGGGTGCGAGGCTGGCGGCGAACTCGGGCAGCCATTCCCGCAGGCCGGGGCCCAGATCCTCGCTGTCGCAGGCCAGCTGCACGCAGGCCTTGAGGTAGCTGAGCTTGTCGCCGGTGTCGTAGCGGCGGCCGCGGAACACAACGCCGTACACTCCGTAGCCTTCACCTTCGCCGGCGGCCAGTTCCTGGAGGGCGTCCGTCAGCTGGATTTCGCCGCCGCGGCCGGGTGCGGTGTGTTCCAAGACCTCGAAGACTGCCGGGTGGAGGACGTAGCGGCCGATGACGGCGAGGTTCGACGGGGCATCGGCGACGTCGGGCTTCTCGACGAGGTGGTTGATTCGGACATACTCTTCGCCGTTGACCGCCTGGATATCGGCGCAGCCGTAGGCGCTGATCTGGGAGGGATCCACCTCGATCAGGGCAACCACCGAACCGCCGGTCTTGGCCTGGACCTCGATCATGGTGCTGAGCAGTTCGTCGCGGGCATCGATCAGGTCATCGCCCAGCAGGACGGCGAACGGTTCGTAGCCAACGTGCTGCTTGGCCCGAAGCACGGCGTGGCCCAGGCCCATGGGATCGCCCTGGCGCACGTAGTGGATGTCCCCCAGGTTGCTCGCCGCCTGGATGGATTCCAGCTTGGCGGTGTCTCCCTTGTCCTCAAGAGTTGCTTCCAGCGCGGGAACGCGGTCGAAGTGGTCCTCCAGCGCGCGCTTGTTGCGTCCGGTGATCATCAGGATGTCGTTGAGGCCGACGTTGACGGCTTCCTCCACGACGTACTGGATGGCGGGCTTGTCCACGACCGGAAGCATTTCCTTCGGCATGGCCTTGGTGGCGGGAAGGAACCTGGTGCCGAGGCCGGCTGCGGGAATGACGGCCTTGCGGACGGGAGAGTTGAGTGTAGTCACTCGACTAATCTAACGGAGGGACCAAACATTCGGTAATCATTCGAGCCGCCGGAATAGTATCTGCTAACCGGGCCGCGCCCGGCCGAGGGACACGAGGCGGAGGAGCCAGAGACCATGCTGACGAAAGCAGAAATCCGGGCCGGGCACCGGGCCGGCCGGGCCACACTGACCCGGGCCGGGCTGGAGAGCGCCGGAGAGGCCATCGCACGGCACGGACTCGCCTGGGCAGCCGAACTGTCCGGCAGCAAACCGGGCACCTTCGCCGCATATCTCGGCGTCGGCGTCGAGCCTCCGACGCTGCCGCTGCTGAAAGCGCTGCATACCGCCGGGCACCGCATCCTGCTTCCGGTCTGCGAACCCGAGCTGGCACTGAGCTGGGTGTACTGGACGCCGGCCTCCGAATCCGTCCGGAGCCGTTACGCTCCGATCCAGGAGCCCGCAGGCGAACGCCACGACACAACCGTCATGCGTTCCGCCAGCGGCATCTTCCTGCCGGCCACCGCCGTCGACTTTTCCGGTAACCGGATCGGTCAAGGCGGCGGGTACTACGACAAGTTCCTGGCGGCGCTGGCCGCACTCCTGCCGTCCCGGCCCCTGGCGTCCGACGGCGGGCTGTTGCCCCCCGTGCCGACGGCCGCCATCGTGTATGACGCCGAGGTGCTGCCCGCCGGCAGCATCCCGGCAGAGTCCTTCGACCGGAAAGTGGCCGCCGCCCTGACCCCGGGCGGCCTGCTGCGGGTTCAGCCATAGCGCATGGGAGCCGCGCGGCGGGGTGATAGAATTAGCACTCAGGCCCTGCGACTGCTAAGGGACGGATTCCGCCGAGAAACATTGCGGCGATGATCCCGACCGGACAGCACGGGACCTGCTCGTTTGTCCCAGAGGAGGATTTCCAGTGCCCACGTATGCATACGCCTGCAAGGACTGCAGCCACGCCTTCGAGATCGTGCAGTCGTTCACCGACAGCTCCCTCACGTCCTGCCCCGAGTGCCAGGGGACCCTCCGCAAGAAGTTCAACAGCGTTGGCGTCGTCTTTAAGGGTTCCGGCTTCTACCGGACCGACTCCCGTGATGCCAAGGGCAGCACCGTCTCCCCCGCCCCCGCTCCCACCCCGGCAGCGACTCCGGCGCCCGCCGCCGCCTCCGCCAGCTAGGCCGTCCGCGGGGCTCCGGCCCAGCCGCGCCCCGCCGCCGGTCCGCGGAACCAGCAGGCCTTTCTCCACATAGCCCAGGCTGCCCCTGCACGGGTTTGGTAATGGTGCGTAGTGTCGCGCCATGGCCACCTTTGCGCATTCCGTTCCGCCACCCGGCAGCCTCCGGCCGGGCATCCCCCTTGGCTTACTGCATGGTGTTTTACCGCGAGGGTTTTTACCGCGAGGTGTCTTACTCCGTGGCGCGCTGCGCCCTTCGTCAGTCCTCAGGATCGGCCGTTCCCCCGGACGACGCCCCGGCCGCCCGGGCTCCGGAACTTCACCGCGAGGCCAAAGACCCGCCGGCCGGCACTTCCGGCGGACGGTCCGCTGGCTGGACCGCAACCGGCGTCTGACCGTGGCGCTGCTCCTGTGCATCGCGGCCGGTATCACGGTGCAACAGTTGACGCCGGCCCCGGCCTACACGGTCTCCGCCTTCGCCGCAGCAAGGGACCTCCCGGCCGGGAGGACACTCGGCCCGGACGACCTGACGGTCCTGGACATCCCGCGCGGCCTCGTGACTGCGGGCAGCTTTGGCGCCAACGACTCCCCTCGCGGCCGTCAGCTTGCCGTAGCGCTCCGCAAAGGTCAGTTGCTTTCCGACGCCCAGCTCCTTGGACCCGGTTTGCTGGCGGGCAGCCCGCCGGGATCTGCGGCCGTGCCGCTCCGGATGGCCGATCCCGCTTCCATCCAGGTGCTCTCGCCCGGACAGCTCGTCAATGTGGTCATGACAACCGGTGACGGCTTCGATCAGCCCGCGGCGTCCCGGCTGCTGGCGGCCGCGGTGCCGGTGCTGTGGACTTCCGGGAACGGCGGCGATGCCGGCCAATGGCTGGCCGCCGGGGAAGCGGACGGCCTTATGGTCGTGGCGGCCGACGCCGAACAGGCGCGCCGTCTCGCCGGTGCCTCCACCCAAGGGAAGCTGTTCTTCGTTCTGGTGCGGGCTGGCCCCACGTAGCGGTCCCCGCGTAGCTGGCCACGGTGGCGGGCTCCGCGCGTAGCGGTCCCCCGCGTAACTCGCCCCAGCCGGAGCTACCGGCCGGCCCATTCCGCCGAAGCCCGGGCAGCTGCGGCGCGGGCTCGGTAGGTCCTTAGCCCCAGTGCGGGGGCTTCTGTTCCTGGAGCCAGGAGTCGTGGTCATAGCCGCCGGGCTCGTCGCCCCAGCGGCGGGGATCGTCTTCGGCGGCCTTGTTCGGCAGCACCCCTGCCGGGACCGTCACCGGCGAGGCCGGTTTCGGCTCATGATCCCGCCCGTTGTCCTGGACGTTTCCGTCGACCTGGACGTCCTCGTCGTTCTGGATGTCACCGTTGTTTCGCGTGCCGCCGTCTGCAGTCATGCCGCCGGCCTCCTTACTGCCCTGATCTGTCCTGTACTCAAACGCGCGCTCCGACCATGCGGACGGGGCCCGCCCGTTGGAGGCCTGCGCTTCGTTGACGGCCAGGTTCTCGACGTCGTCGTCGAAGAATCCCGGCGATGCCTGCTTCCGGTGCGTCACGGCCGGCTTTTCCAAGCCAAGGTAGCCGCCGATCCGGTCGGCGCAGGCCGAAGGATCGGTGAAAACCTCTATGGTCCATAGTGGCATGTAACGCCAGCCGAGTCGCTCCAGGAGTTGCGGGCGCAGCCTGCTGCGTTCGCGGACGGTCAGCCGGCGGTAGTGCTCGGTGCCGTCGGACTCGATAGCAACCGGCCGGGGAATTTCGGCGTCGTCCTGGCCCAGGGTGCTCAGCGGGTCGGCCGCGGCAACCATGTTCAGCGCCCCGTCGTACTGGTGCCAGACCCGGGCGCCCCTGGCACGGAGCCGGTCCCCGAGGTCCGCCACGAGGGGGTCCGCTCCGAGCGCCTGTTCGCTGGCGGCGGCGCGCGACGCCGGGCTGCCGAGATCGGAGTTGCCCGCGATTTCCCGGTCCAGGAGCTCGTAGAAGTCCACCGCGCCGTGGCTTAGCCGGGTCACGTCCAGATCTTCGGGGCGGAAGCAGCTCAACACGTGCAGCGACCGGCGTGCCCGCGTCATGGCGAGGGCAAACTTGGCCCGTCCGCCGTCCGCGGATAGCGGGCCGAGGCTGTGGAGCGCACGTCCGTGCGGGGTGCGGCCGTAGCCCGGGGAGAAGATCACGTGGTCGCGGACCAGGCCCTGGGCGCGGTCCAGGTCCACCACCCGGAAGGATTCGTCCCCTGCCGTGAAGAAGCTCGCCAGCAGCGGATGGTTGGGCAGCTGCAGCCGGATGGACTCACCGATCCTGGCCGCGTGCCGGAGGCTGCCCGTGACGACGGCCAGGGACGTCCGGGGCCGCAGCCGGGCGTGTTCGAAGACAAGCTCCACCGCACGGTTGACCTCGGCCACCACCGACTCGACACCGTCGTGGTCCGCGCTGGGCAGTCCCGTACCGTCCGGCAAATATTCAACGGTCAGGGCCCGGTCCAGCCCGGTGGCGGACTGGCCCTCCGGCAACCGGCGGAGCCCGCTGTCGTAGAAACCCTTGCTCAGTTGCCGTACGAGGTCTTCGTCGACGGCGCGGTAGACGGTCCGCAGGTTCCATACGGGCAGCACGGTGGACAGGGCTTTGTACGCGCTCTCGACACCCTGGTGGGAGCTCTCGCCGGCGGCAAGCCGCTCCACACTGACGGTGAACGTCCGCGGGCTGGCAATCCTGTCGTCGCCAAAGGCAATGACTTGTTTGGCGCGGGCGACGGCCGGCAGGACTGCCTGCAGCGATGTCGCCTCGGCGTCGAGGATGACCACCGCGTCGAACCGCTGCTCCACCGGCAGGACCGCCGTCAGGAGATAGGGGCTGACGGACCACACGGGCACCAGCATGGGCAGCAGTTCCGCGGCCTGCCCGGTCAGGGCCGGCAGGGTGACCCGGCCGTCCTTGAGCAGGCTGCGCAGCAGCTCAGCCTGCCGCGGGTGCTCCGCGATGGCGGCCCGCCAGCGTTCGGCGAGGTTCCAGCGCAGCCGGGCCGCGCCGCTGGCGATGTGGGCGTTGTCCGCGAGGCGGTATTCGGCTTCGAGCTGTCGCAGGGCGTCGCCGTCGGACATGGCCAGGTAGTCGTCCCCGCTGATCATGGCTTCCAGCGCGGACTGCCACCAGGCGAGCTCTAGCTCCGCGGCCACGGAATCGGCCGGCACTTCACGCTCGGCAAGGTCAGCCAGGAGTTCGCCGAGGCCGTGCTCGCGCATGTTTTCGACCAGGAGCGTTCGCTCAGGCAGGGTCTCGAGGGTCCCGGTATCGGCAACAAGCCGCACCAGACGCTCCATAAGTTCCTCATAGGGCGTGGTGTGCAACTCGCCGCCGGCCGCGGTGTGCCGGACGGCCTGGCCCAATTCGACCAGTTCGGCTTCCAGCTCGCGGTACAGGGCAATGATTTCCGCCAGGCCGGACGGGACCGCCGGGTGGCGCTGCGTCGTGGCATAGTCCGACCATGCGGCCCGCTGCTCCTGGACCAGGACGAGGGAGCTGTGCAGGTCGGCGATGTGGACGCCCGGGCGGACGTATTCCTTCGCCACGCGGCGCAGGCGGGAGCGCTGCATGGACGGCATCTCGATGTTCCGTTCACGGCGCCAGGAGGAGGCCGCGGTGGCTGAGATGAGGTCGTGGACCGGACGGTCGAAGATGTCAGCGGTGAATTTGTCGAGGCTCCCGCGCACCGCGACAAGAAGCTCCACCTGGTCTCCCCACTCGGCAAACGTACGGCCAAGGCGGATCTCGGCGTGCTCGGCGACGCCGTTCATCAGTTCGCGCAGTTCCGGGAGCTTCCGGGCAACGGAGCTCGCCACCTGCTGCGCTTCCTGGGTTTCCTTGCGGGTGAGGAGGCGGGCGCCGTGCCAGGGGCTCGTCGTCGACGCGCGGCTGAAACTCCCCAGTTCGGCCGCCCGGCGCAGCCGCCCGGCCAGTTCCTCGCGGTCCCGGATGCTGTCGAGCACGCTGCGCTTGAGCCGGACGGTGGTGGCCGGTGCAGGCTGGATGGACGTCAGCTCGGCCAGCGACTGCATGGCCTCGTAGGGTGAGCAGCCCCATCGCTGACGGACGTTGTGCAGCGAGGCGACGTGGTCCCGGAGGGCGTGACGGTGCTCGATCAGAGTGGTGTGCAGGTTGCTGAGCTGGGGTTCGAGGGACTTCTCGTTGCGCACAATGGCCCGGACCAGCTGGCCTTTGAGCTGCAGTGGAGTTGTGTTGCCGGCCAGCTGGAAGAGGGTGGAGTCCAACCCCAGGGTGTCCAGCTCGGCGGAGATTTCGCCCAGGCTGGCGCGCCTGTCCCCCACCACCAGAACGGTCTTGCCCTGATCGACCAGGGCGCCAATGGTATTGATGGCCGTCTGGGTCTGGCCGGTGCCCGGCGGGCTGCTGACCACGAGGGAGTCTCCTGCGCGGACGGCGTCGACGACGTACTGCTGGTCGGTGTCGGCGTCGAGCAGCAGCAGTTCATCGGCGGGATCCCGCTCGTCGGTGCTCGGGAAGCGCCCGTTCTTGAGCTCGGGGACCTCCACCGGCCCGCCGGCGGCGGCGCGGCCCAGCGCCGTCACAAGGGGATGGTTCGCGTTGATCCACGGGTCCTCGAGGCTCCCGGACAGGTCGGCGAAGGTGGAAACCAGAAGGTTGTGCTCCACCTCGGCGCCGTGGATCGGCTGGATGAGCGTGCCCAGGCGTTCGAGGACCGGCTGCGGATCGAAGCGGGCGGTGCTGTACGCCATGCGGGTGATCGCGCTGACGTCGAAGACGATCCCGTGGATCGTCTTGAGGTGGCGGATCAGCGCGGGGTTGATCTTGGCCTGTTCCGTCAGCTGCAGTTCGTAGTCGTCTTCGCCCGGCCGGGCTGTGAGGGAGATGGCAGCCAGCATGACCGGGGCGGAGACGCGCTGGGGCTTGCCACCGACGGCGGACGTCCAGACGACCGTGCCGGCTGAGAAGTATCCGGCATCGATGCCGCGGTCGTTGGAGAGTTCGAAGATCTTGGAGCGCAGGTTGCGGGAGGCCCGCGCTGCGATGACGTACTGCTGGTGGTCACGGATCAGGGTGGAGAGCCGGGTGCGCCGGCCGGCCATCAGCTGCGCCAGGCCGGAGGGATGGGCGTGGGTCAGGTCGATGGAGCCCTCAGGCGTCTTGGTGAAGCGCAGCATGGTGTCTGCTCCGGTGACGGGCTTGAGCCCCGACAGCCATTTCCTGAGCTCCTCGGAGCCCTCGGGGTGGCCTTGACCAACTGACACTGCTGCCTTCTTTTCTGTGCTCGCGTTTACTGTGCTCACGGTTACCGTGCTCGCGCGGGACGTCCTGGACCATACCGGCATGCTTTCGAGGGTAGCCCGAATCCGGTGCCGGTGAGGCTCCGCAACACTGGCGGGACGCAAATTCGACCGGAATTTGCAGGATCGTCATCCGCTGCCAGAGCGGCACCTTCCCGCTCCCGGATGTCCCGGTCAGACGCAAAGTGGCCGGCCTCCCCAGGAGACCGGCCACTTCATTCGCCCTTTAGCGGGCTATTCCCACTCGATCGTTCCCGGCGGCTTGCTGGTCACGTCGAGCACCACGCGGTTCACGCCGTCCACCTCGTTGGTGATGCGGTTGGAGATCTTGGCCAGAAGGTCGTAGGGCAGTCGCGACCAGTCAGCCGTCATGGCGTCTTCGGAGGAGACCGGGCGCAGCACGATCGGATGGCCGTAGGTGCGGCCATCGCCCTGGACGCCGACGCTGCGGACATCCGCCAGCAGCACAACCGGCATCTGCCAGACCTCGTTGTCGAGTCCGGCGGCGGTCAGTTCGGCCCGCGCAATGGCGTCGGCCTTGCGCAGCAGGTCCAGCCGCTCCTTGGTGACTTCACCGACGATCCGGATGCCGAGGCCCGGTCCGGGGAACGGCTGGCGTCCGACGATTTCCTGCGGGAGGCCCAGCTGGGCGCCGACGGCGCGGACCTCGTCCTTGAACAGTGCACGCAGCGGCTCCACAAGTTCGAACTGCAGGTCTTCCGGCAATCCGCCCACGTTGTGGTGGCTCTTGATGTTCGCGGCGCCCTCGCCCCCGCCGGATTCGACGACGTCGGGGTACAGTGTGCCCTGCACGAGGAACTTGATCTTCTCGCCGTGGGCGGCCGCCTCGGCGATGATGGCCAGCTCGGCTTCCTCAAAGGCACGGATGAATTCGCGGCCGATGATCTTGCGTTTGGTCTCCGGGTCGCTGACTCCAGCCAGCGCCGACTGGAAACGCTCCTGCTCATTGGCGACGTAGAGCTTGACGCCGGTCGCGGCCACAAAGTCGCGTTCGACCTGTTCGGCTTCGCCTTCGCGCAGCAGTCCGTGGTCCACGAACACACAGGTCAGCTGATCGCCGACGGCCCGCTGGACCAGTGCTGCGGCGACGGCGGAGTCAACGCCGCCGGACAGGCCGCAAATGACCCGGGCATCGCCGATCTGCTGGCGGATCCGATCGACCTGCTCCTCGAGGATGTTGCCGGTGGTCCAGTTCGGTTCCAGCTTGGCGCCCTTGAACAGGAAGTTTTCCAGCACCTGCTGGCCGTAGGCCGAGTGCTTCACTTCGGGGTGCCACTGCACTCCGTAGAGGCTCTTTTCTTCGTTGGCGAAGGCGGCCACGTCGGCGCCCGCAGTGGTCGCGAGGACCTCAAAGCCTTCGGGAGCCTCGTGCACGGAGTCGCCGTGGCTCATCCACGTGCTCTGGTGCTGGGGCATTCCGTCCAGGATGGAGCGGCCTTCACCGATCGTCGTGGTCTCGGTGGCGCCGTACTCGCGGAGCCCTGTCTGGGCCACCTTGCCGCCGAGGGCGTTGGCCATGGCCTGGAAGCCGTAGCAAATGCCGAAAACCGGGATTCCGGCCTCGAAGAGGTCCGCGCCTACGCTGGGCGCACCTTCGGCGTAAACGCTGGCGGGACCGCCGGAGAGGATAATGGCGGCGGGGTTCTTGGCCAGGAGCTGCTCGGTGCTGTAGGTATGCGGAACCACTTCCGAATACACGTTCGCTTCCCGGACGCGGCGGGCGATCAGCTGCGCGTACTGGGCACCGTAGTCAACAACCAGCACGGGCTTGTGGGACGTCTGGGATGCAGTGGGAGTAGTCACCGTACTAGCCTACTTTGCGGCGCCCTCCGCCTGCACATTGAGAAGCCGGTCCGGGCCCGCAAACGCCGGCCGGGTAAGCGAACTCACACAGAAGCCCGGCGGCGGCAAGGCTGGCCGGGCGGCCACTCGGGCGCGGGTGCAGCTCAGGGCGAATCGACGGGCGGCATTCGCCCTGATCTGCGCCCGGCGCGCCTCCTCGCAGGTCAGGCTGCACACGGCGCGGGATCAGTAGCGCTGCGGGGCCTGCGGGTTCGCGGCCAGCTCGGCCTCCACCTCGGCGTGGAACTTCTTCTCCACGACGAAAGACAGGAACGGCACGACGCCGCCGAGAGCCAGAACGATCAGCTTCAGGAACGGCCAGCGCATCAGCGACCACAGGCGGAAGTTGGACATGAGGTACACGACGTACATCCAGCCGTGCACGATCAGCACCGCGATGGAGAGATTCACGCCGCCGATGACGCCGGGCGGCTCGGCGTCGGCGAACCCGAAGCCGAAGGGCTCGCCGGTGACGGCGTTGGTTCCGCCCAGGAAGAGGTACTGGCCGAACGCGTACCGGGCAATCAGCTCGGCGCAGAGCAGGAGCAGCATGGTGCCGGTCATGTAGGCGAGCACCTTGTAGAACTTCAGCGCCGAACGGATCTGGGCCTCGGTTCCGCCGAAGCGGCGCTTTTTGCCGGGCGTGTTTCCCGTTGCGTTGGACTGCTGCGGCTGGATGGCCGGCTGGGGCTCGATCATGATTGCACTTTCGGGTCGGTGGGGTGCGGTTCGATGGGGTCAGGGTCGGGGACGGGCCGTTCCGCAGCTTCCTGCTCCTCGTCGAGGGCGTCCTCGAGGTCGCGGCGGTAGTCGTCCCGCACGAGCCGCCACCAGATGAACAGCGCGAAGCCGGCAAACACAACCCATTCAGCGGCGTAGAAGAGGTTGAGCCAGTTGATCTTTTCGGCCGGCGGCTGCGGGCCGATGTTCAGCGGCTTCGCCTGTCCGCCGGACGCGGCGGCGCTGACATCGGTGCCGCCGGAAAGCTCGGAATTCGCGGTAACGAAGCCCGGGTAACTGCTGATGTCCCAGATGTTGATGAGTTCCGCAACGGAGACGGCGGTGGCCCGCCCGGCGCCGGCGTCGGTGCCCGGCAGCGGGGCCTCGGAGGGCAGCAGCCGTCCGGTCAGTTCAATAACGCCCGACGGCGGCGCCGCGGCGTCCGCGGGCTCGGCAACCCAGCCGCGGGCAACCGGGATCCAGGTCTGCGGTGACGCGCCGGCTCCGGTGAGGACGGGGGCGTCTTTCACGGCCAGGGCCGAGACGATCCAGTACCCCGTGGCACCGCCGTTCAAACGGCCCGGGACCAGGACCTGCTTCTGCGGATCGTACGTACCGGTGGCGGTGACGATCTGGTCAGCGACCGAGCCCGGGAAGAAGTCCCCGGGCCGGAGCACCGTGGTCAGCGGTTTGGGTTCCTCGGTGGTGGCGGCGACCGTCACCTCCGGCTGGGTCGAACGCCCGAACTGCCACTGGCTGAGCAGCACAAACACCCCGGAAACGACGATCGCGAACACCAGTCCGGCGATCCAGCGGGGTTTGAGGGCAGTTTTCAGCACCCCTTAACCGTACTTCGTCCGCGTGTAGAACAGCGAAACGGCCTGTGGGAAGCGTGGAGATCCCTAGTGGTCGAAGAAGACCAGGCTGGAGTTGATGAGTTCCGCGATCACTTCGGGGTCGTAGGCACGGCGGAGCGAATCGCGGAACGACTCCTTCGACAACGACCGGGCCAGGGTGGCGAGCACTTCGAGGTGGTCGGAGAAGGAACTGGCTGGCGTGCCGATCAGCAGGACCACCGTGGCGGGTCCGTCCGCGGCGCCGAAGTCCAGCGCCTTGCCGTATTTCGTGATCCCGACGGCAATGGAGGTTCGGGTGACGAATTCGCTGCGGGCGTGGGGCAGGCCGATGCCGCCCGGCAGGCCCGTGGCCAATTGGTGTTCACGGGCGTTGACGTGCTGAAGGAAGCCCTCCAGATCGGAAATGCGTCCGGCGGCATGCATCCGTTCAGCCAACTGGGCGGCCGCATCAATCTTGTCGGTGGCGTCCAACTCGAGGATCACCATGTCGGGGGTGGTGAGCTCGGCATCATACCGGTCCAGTGGTTCCGCCAAGAGGCATCCCTTCGAAGTGGCGTGAGTCCGCCGGCAGCCTCGGGTCGAGGCTGCCGGCGGACGCTGCCGGTCAACGCAGCGGAACGATGTCCTCGACGCCCATTCGTGCGGCGTCGGCGGATTCGTCGTCCGGCTGCTCCTGGCTGAGCCGTTCGGCATCGACCCTGGCCAGGTAGTGCTTGATCTCGCCCTCGCGCTGGGCATCGCTCCAGCCGAGGACTTCTCCCATCAGTTTAGCGACTACCGGCGCGGCGGACACACCGCGGTCCCAGGCCTCGATGGAAATCCGGGTCCGGCGGGTCAGGACGTCCTGCACGTGGCGGGCGCCTTCGTGAGTGGCGGCGTACACGGCTTCGGCTGCCAGGTAGTCGTCCGCGCCGGGCAGCGGCTCGGCCAGCTCCGGATTCCCGGCGATGAGCGCCAGCACCTCGGGGGCCATGGCACCGTAGCGGTTGAGCAGGTGCTCGATCCGCGCTACGTGGACCCCGGTCTCCTCGGCCATCCGGTTCCGGCGGTTCCACGCGGCTTTGAATCCGCTGGCGCCCAGCAGCGGAATGGATTCCGTGCAGCTGGGCGGGACGCGTTCGTCCATGCTGCGCGTCGCCTCGTCCACGGCGTCCTTGGCCATAACCCGGTACGTGGTCCATTTGCCGCCGGCCACCACAACGAGGCCGGGAACCGGGTGCGCCACGACGTGCTCGCGGGAAAGTTTGGCCGTGGAGTCGTTTTCACCGGCCAGCAGCGGGCGGAGCCCGGCGTAGACCCCCTCGACGTCCTCGCGCGTCAGCGGGCGTTTTAGGACCCGGTTCACATGCTCGAGGATGTAGTCGATGTCCTTGCTCGATGCGGCGGGGTGGGCCTTGTCGAGGTGCCAGTCGGTGTCCGTAGTTCCGATGATCCAGTGCCGGCCCCAGGGGATGACGAAGAGCACCGATTTCTCAGTCCGCAGGATCAGGCCCACGGTCGACTGGAAGCGGTCCCGCGGCACTACGAGGTGGATGCCTTTGGAGGCGCGCACCTTGAGCTGGCCGCGGTCCGTGACCATGGCCTGGGTTTCGTCCGTCCAGACGCCGGTGGCGTTGATGACCTGCTTGGCCTTGATGTTGAACGTGGAGCCGTCTTCATGGTTGACCACTTTGGCGCCGACCACACGTTCGCCTTCCCGGAGAAAGGCGACGACGGACATCTGGTTCACTGCGTGGGCGCCGTAGTAGGCCGCGGTCCGGACCAGGTTGGCGCAGTATTTGGCATCATCGACCTGTCCGTCGTAGTACCGGATGGACCCGACGAAGGCGTCGTCTTTGAGGCTCGGCGCTGCTCGCAGCGTCCCCCGGCGGCTCAGGTGCTTGTGGAACGGCACGCCCCGGCGCTGGCCGGTGGAGATGGACATGGCGTCGTAGAGGGCTATGCCGGCGCCCACGTAGGGCCGTTCGAGGAAGGGTTTGGTGAGCGGGTACAGGAACGGGACGGGGCGGGCGAGGTGCGGGGCGAGCGCGGAGAGAATCAGGCCGCGTTCGTGAAGTGCCTCTTTGACGAGGGCGAAGTCGAGCATTTCCAGGTAGCGGAGGCCGCCGTGGATGAGCTTCGACGAACGGGAGGACGTGCCTGCGGCCCAGTCGTTGGCCTCGACGATGCCGACGCTGAGGCCGCGCGTGACAGCGTCCAGGGCTGCACCGGTCCCCACGATTCCGCCACCGACGATCAGGATGTCGAGTTCCTTGCCCGGGTCCGTGGTGCCCCTGAGTACCGCGAGCGAAGCTTCGCGTTCCGCAGGCCCCAGGGCACCACCGGTCTTGGGAGAACCGCCGGGAAAACTGTTCATTTTACGCCTCCATCCGGATCAAAGCTCGTAGTGCACCACACTACTTCCAACTTCCCCGGATGGGCAGGGGGCGTCAGTTCCCGGCGTAGGGCGACACCACGACGTCGACGCGCTGGAATTCCTTGAGGTCCGAATAGCCGGTGGTCGCCATCGAACGGCGCAGCGCACCGATCAGATTGGACGTTCCGCTGGTGTGGTGACCCGGTCCGAACAGGACCTCTTCGAGCGGCCCGACGGTGCCGACATTGACCCTGTCGCCGCGGGGAAGTTCAAGGTGGTGCGCTTCCTGGCCCCAGTGCCAGCCCTTGCCGGGCGCTTCCTCGGCGCGGGCGAGGGCACTGCCCAGCATCACGGCGTCGGCCCCCATGGCGATGGCCTTGACGATGTCACCGGAGGATCCCATGCCGCCGTCGGCGATCACGTGGACGTAGCGGCCGCCGGACTCATCCATGTAGTCGCGCCGGGCGGCGGCGACGTCGGAGATGGCGGACGCCATGGGTGAGTGGATGCCGAGGGCGCGGCGGGTGGTGCTTGTGGCTCCGCCGCCGAAGCCGACCAGCACGCCGGCGGCGCCGGTCCGCATGAGGTGCAGCGCCGGGGTGTAGCCGGCGGCCCCGCCGACAATGACGGGAACGTCGAGTTCGTAGATGAACTGCTTGAGGTTCAGCGGCTCGTGGTCCTTCGAGACGTGCTCGGCCGAGACGGTGGTGCCGCGGATGACGAAGATGTCGACGCCGGCGGCAACGACGGTCTTGTAGTGTTCCTGGGTCCGCTGCGGGGTGAGGGAGCCGGCCACGGTGATACCGGCGGCGCGGATCTCGGCGAGCCTGGACGTGATCAGTTCCGGCTGGATCGGGGCCTGGTAGAGCTCCTGCATGCGGCGTGTGACGGCAGGGCTGTTGGTCTCGTCCTGGAGCGCGCCAATCTGGTCCAGCACGGCCTGCGGATCCTCGTAGCGGGTCCAGAGGCCTTCAAGGTCCAGGACGCCGAGCCCGCCGAGGCGGCCCAGCGCGATGACAGTTTCCGGAGACATGGCAGAATCCATGGGCGCCGCGATGACCGGCATGTCGAACTTGTAGGCATCGATCTGCCAGGCGACGGATACATCCTTGGGGTCACGCGTACGTCGGTTGGGGACGATCGCAATGTCATCCAGGGAGTAGGCACGACGCCCACGCTTGCCTCGGCCAATCTCAATCTCGTAAGTCACTGCTCTAGGTTATCCCAGTGGGCGCGCGAGACGCCGATGGCGGGCCGCTGCGGCCCGGCGTGACCGTGGAGCCGGAACGTGCCCGGGGCTGCAGCGGGCAACGGCCATGGGCAGCGCTGCCCATGGCAGCTGCCCACGACATGCCATAACCTGAGGAAATTGGGCCTCGACGAGCGTCCTTGCCCTACCCGTAGGAGGACCACCAATGGCCCGTGGCCTCTTTGGCGCCGATATTGAACTGTTGCGGTCACTGTCAAAAATGCTGGGTCTGAAGCTGACATGAGCGTTCCAACTCCTTTCCCCGCGGGCCAGACCGCGCATCCGCTTGACTACTGGACCTCTCCTGAACTGGCACGGGTCAGTCCGCCCAACGCACCCTCCCGTCTGCGGCAATTGGCAGATGCCCAGGGCACCCTCGCTGCGGCATGGAGCAGCGCCATCGGATCCGGGCCCCTCCTGCTTCTGGCGGGCGGCTTCGTCTCGGCCATGTCAGGCAACCCCGCCTGGGTCTTGATCCTCGGCTTGCTGGGCGTTGCGTTGACTGTGCTGGGCCTGGTCTCCTGGAAGCGGGCACGTGCCACACTGCCGAACACCAGAAAGCTCCTCATCGCCCGTGGCCCGGGGTCGGCGCGCGGCGGCGTCATGATGGTCTCCGTGCTGGCCCTCATTCTGGGCGGTATTCTGGCCACCGCTCTCCCCGGGATCGCTTCCCGGGGAACTGCGACGCTGCTCGCTGTGAGCGGCGCGTACGTTCTCATTGTGGCTCTCCTGGCAGCCTTTATCCTCATCCCGTCCGTAGTTCTGGGACGGGCCCGGCGGTCCTTCCGGCGAAGAATCCAGACAGACCCGGGGCTCCGCGCAGCGGTGGAAGGCGATCTGGCCATTTGGCGCGATCGCACGGAAACGCGGGTTACGGCCCCCTGTAGTGACTGCAGGCAGGAGTCCTGCGGGGACGGGCATCCACCGGATCTGACGCGCAGCATCCGCGCCTCGGCCAGTAGTCTGGCGGGATGACGAAACGCTGGGTTTTCGACGGCCACATCGCCGGGATCGGGACGGAGTCCGGCCTGCGCGTGGTGGTGGGCCTCTGGCAGCAGTCCCCCTTCGGTGCCTTCGCCGACGCCATGGTGGAGTTGCCCTCCGGCCACCGGATCCTGCTCGCCCCGACCGAAGAGGTGGGTGACTTCATCGCTGAGGTCTACAACTTCAACGAGACCCGGGTGGTTGACGTCGCCGCGTCCCGCAGCGGGCACCGGCTCAGGGTCGACGCCGGCCCGCTCCGGATCCGTGCCGCCGTCGGGGCCCGGACAAGCCTGGGCGCCTTTGCCAGGCTGGTCCCCCGGCCGGTGGCCGTGCATCCGCGGTGGCTGCGGGCCGTCAGCCCGCTCGCAGCCCGGCTGAGCGCCGGGGTCCGCACCGCCGGCGCGGCCAGGGGCGGGCGGCAGGAGTACTACGGCGTCACCGACCTGCACCGCATCGACTCGGCGAGCGTCAGTTGGGACGGCGGCGACGCCGGGTCCCTGGCCGCCATCCGGCCCGCCGTCACGTTCGGTTTCAGCAGCGTTCCCCCGGAGCCCAGCCTGGCGCGGGTCCGGACCACGGTGCTCCAGGTCGGCGGCGATGGGAAGAAGTACCCATCTCAGGGCTGACAGGGATGGGCTAGTTTGGGTTCGGAGTCCGGCGGAGCGCCGGAACAACATTGGGGGAATCAATGACGCCGGACATCACTGGAACGGACACGGGGGTGGACCCCGAGGGCACGGCATTCGGTTTGGCCCAGCGCAGGTCCTGGGTCTTCTCCGCCTGGTGGTACCCGGCAGTCCTGTCTGTATCCGGCGCGGTCCAGGCCGGACTCGCCCTGGCCGTTGGCCAGAGCGCGAAAGCGGGCATTGTCCTAGCCAGTCTGGGTGCGGTCTCCGCGGCCTTGGGCTGGGCCCTCACGGCCGGGCATCGGTTCACCCGCAGACCGCCCAAACCCGGATCGGACATCCCCCGGGTGAAACAGGGAATCCGGACCACTCCCATCATGGTCCGGACCATCCTGATCGCCAGCGCGCTGGGTGTTGGTGCACTGGTGTTATTCACGCCCAGGGGCGGCTCACCCGAATCTCTGCCGCTATTGGGAATGCTGGCGATCTGGCCTTTGGGCCTGGCTGTGGGCCTTGCCTATACGCGCCGGCTCATGATCAAAAGTCCCACGCTGTACGCGCAGTGGCTTGAACGCCGCTGACGCGGGCCGGAAGCCCCGACGCACCCAAAAATAATCGATAGTTCACACCGACTTGACAGCATTTGTCAATGGTTTACAAATCGTGAAAATGCCTCTAGGTTTGCTTTCGGCCCGCCGGGGATCTCGCCCGCCGGCCTCCACACCCCGCTCCGGGCGTTCCGCAATGCCCGGTTAAAGAAAGCAGAACCCATGGGAAGTGCATCACTCAGGAAGTCCCGCGTCCTGGCCCTGTCGCTGGCCGCCGTCGTCGGCACCATGGCCCTCGCCGTCAGCCCGGTGCTCGCCGCCCCCGGCACCGGACCGGTTGCCTCGGAGAACCTCCCGGCGCCGGACGTCAACGCCGGCGAGGCGTACACGCAGTTCATCGTGAGCTTTAAGAAGACCCCGGGGAACGCCACCCCCAACGGTCGCGCGAACGCGTGGGGCAAGGCGGCCCGGCAGCAGGGGGTCAGTGTGAAGGAGCTGCGCGCCCTGGCCACCGGAGGAACCCTGATCGCCTCCGACAAGGCCCTCTCCGACCAGGCCGCCAGGGACTTCATGAACGAGATTGTCGCGTCCGGACAGGTCAACGCCGTCGAACCCGATGCCCGCATGACGGCGGTCCTGACGCCCAACGACACGCGCTACGCCGAACAGTGGGACTTCACCGCGGCGAACGGCATGCGCATCCCCGGCGCCTGGGACGTCTCCACCGGCTCCGGCTCCACCGTCGCCGTGATCGACACCGGCATCACGGCGCACCCGGACCTGGACAGCAACGTGCTGGCGGGCTATGACTTCGTCTCGGACGCCACTGCGGCCCGCGACGGGAACGGCCGGGACGCCAACGCCCAGGACCAGGGCGACTGGTACGCCGCCGGCGAATGCGGACAGACCGCGGCCTCCAATTCCTCCTGGCACGGCACCCACGTGGCCGGCACCGTTGCCGCCGTCACGGGCAACGCCACCGGCGTGGCCGGTGTGGCGCCCAACGCCAAGGTGGTCCCGGTCCGGGTCCTGGCCAAGTGCGGCGGGTCCCTCTCCGACATTGCCGACGCCATCATCTGGGCCTCCGGCGGCACAGTCTCCGGCGTCCCCGCCAACGCCAACCCGGCCAAGGTCATCAACATGAGCCTGGGCGGCTCCGGCGCCTGCGGCACCACATACCAGGCCGCCATCGACGCCGCCGTGTCCCGGGGAACCACCGTGGTGGTGGCGGCCGGCAACAGCAACCAGGATGCCTCCGGCTTCCGCCCGTCCAACTGCAACTCGGTAGTCACCGTCGCCGCCAGCAACCCGAGCGGCGCCCTCTCCTACTACTCCAACTACGGCGCCACCGTGGACCTCACGGCTCCCGGCGGGGACACCGGGGTCAGCGGCGGCGGCATCCTCTCCACGATCAACACCGGAACCACAACGCCCGGCGGCGCCGGCTACGCCAGCTACCAGGGCACCTCGATGGCAACCCCGCACGTCGCCGGCCTCGTGGCCCTGATGAAGTCCAAGTCCCCCGCCCTCACTCCGGCCCAGGTCGAGTCCACGCTCCGGCAGGGCACCCGGGCTATGCCGGGCGGCTGCACCAAGGGTTGCGGCGCCGGCCTCTCCGATGCCACGGCCACCATGGGGCTGCTCGGCGGCACCACCCCGCCGCCGTCGGGAAACCTGCTGCTGAACCCCGGCTTCGAGAGCGGTTCGGCCTCTTGGACCTCCAACCACGCGGACACGTTTGAGACCGGAACGAACGCCCGCACCGGCAGCGGCTTCGCCGGCCTGAACGGCTGGGGGTCGTCGACGTCGTACACGCTCGACCAAGCCATCTCCATCCCGTCCTCCGTCACCGGTTCCACCTTGTCCTTCTACCTCAAGACCCTGACCGACGAGACCACCACCGGAACCGCCTACGACACGCTGAAGATCCAAGCCATCAGCAGCGGCGTCACCACCACCTTGGCCACCTACTCCAATCTGAACAAGTCCACCGGCTATGTGCTGAAGACCCTGGACCTGTCCTCCTTCAAAGGAAAGAGCGTCACACTGCGCTTCCTCGGCGCGGAGGATTCCTCGCTCAAGACCTACTTCTTCGTGGACGACACCTCGGTGACGACCTCGTAGCAGCGCCCGCGCCCCAGGAATGGGCATGCCCTCCCTCCCGGGAGGACATGCCCATTCTTCGTGCCCCCTCAGATGCCTTCGGTCTCGTCCACGGTGAGCTGGGATTCGAACATCCGGAAGTAGCGGCCCCGCAACGCCACCAGCTCCTTGTGGGTACCCTGTTCCACGATCCGGCCGTCCTCGAGCATGTAGACCACATCGGCCTTCTCGATGGTGGCGAGGCGGTGGCTGATCGCGATGATGGTGCTGCTGCGATCGGCGAACAGGCGGGTGAAGATCCGGTGTTCCGCGAGGGCGTCGATGGCCGACGTGGGCTCGTCCATGACCATAAAGGAGGCATTCCGGTAGAAGTTCCGGGCCATCGCGAGCCGTTGCCACTGCCCACCGGACAACCCGCTCCCCTTCCGTCCGCGGGGGTCCTCCATCCAGTTGCTGACGTGGTTGTCCAGCCCGTTGGGCAGCTTGTTGATGAACTCCAGAGCCTCCGCATCAGCCGCGGAGCGGCGGATCCGATCGTCGTCGCGCGGTGATTCGACGTCGCCGAAGAGGATGTTCTCCGCCGCGGTGGCGAACTCGTACTTCAGGAACTCCTGGCTGAGCACCGCCAGATGGCGGTGCCAGGACTTGACGTCGACGGCGGCGAGGTCGACGCCGTCGAGCAGCACCTGCCCGGAGTCCGGCCGGTAGAGTCCCGCGAGGATCCGGATCAGGGTGGACTTGCCGGCGCCGTTCTCCCCCACGATCGCAATGTGCTGTCCCTCGCGGATGGTCAGGGAAATGCCCTTGATGACCTCCAGTTCGCTGCCGGTGTACGTGAACCTGATGTCCCGCAGCTCCACGGTGGTGGGTGCCTGCAGCAGGGGCGGGGCGTGGTCGGAGTGCACGGGCATCGCCATAAAGAGCTCGTAGTCCTTGAGGTTCGCCAGGTCCTCGTCGATTGAGCTAAGCGAGGAGACGAGGCTGTTGGCGGTGGACAAGGCGCGGCTGACGATCTGCTGGACGTAGAGGAACTGCCCCACCGGCTGCGCCCGGGCGATGATCTGCCCCACCACCCAGATCAGCGAGACGACCTCCGCGCCGTACTGCAGGGCGTCCGCGGCGAGCTGTTTGGGAATGTAGCGCTTCTGGAAATCCAGCCGCCTCCGTTCGTCCGCGTCGCGCAGCCGGGACCGCAGCCCCATGAGGTATCCGACGATCCCGTAGAGGCGCATCTCGGCGATGTGCTGGGGCCGCAGGAGGTTGGTTTCGATCATCCGCCGCTGCCTGCGCGAATCGACCTGGGTGTTCCAGTGCGCGATCTGCTCGCGGGAGAGCTTGAACTGCAGGTACACGCTGGGCACGATCGCCACGAGGACGATTACCGCGATCCACCAGCTGACCAGCATCAGGGCACCGATCGCGAGGATGACCGAGACCAGCTGGGTGAAGATGGCGGCGATCCGGTCCAGGACGCGGGCGTAGGAATCGGAGAAGCGCTTGGCCCGGTCGTACAGGTCCACTGTCTCTTTGTCGTCATAGCGCCAAAATTCGAGGGCCAGGAACCGCTCATACATCAGGTCGCCCACGATCGCGCCCACCTTGAAGCTCATGAGCTGCTGGATGTACCGGTCCACACTGCTGAACGCGCCCCAGAACAATCCCAGCGCCGCGGTGATGATCACGTAGACAATCGCCTGCTGCCCGGCCGCGGCGTCGCCCGCATAGGCGGCGGCGAGGGACGTCGTCGTCAAGGCGGCGAAGTACGTGGTGACCAGCGGCAGCAGCGCCGAGATCAGCGAACCCAGGACCTTCATCACGACGGCGGCCGGCGAGGCCCGGAAACTGACGCGCAGCACCTGCGCCACAGCCCGCGCGTAGGGCTTCAGAGCCAGTTTGCGCTTCGGCTCACGCGCGGGCAGAAGTTCAGACATGCCTCCAGCCTAGTTGCGGGCGCCGACAGGCGGCTTCGACGCTACCGTGCGCAGAAACAACCAGGCCATGGGGAGAGATCCCCATGGCCTGCTTGCCGCATATCAACGCGGGTTAGCGCGAACCGTAGTTCGGGGCCTCCACCGTCATCTGGATGTCGTGCGGGTGGGACTCCTTCAGTCCGGCCGCCGTAATCCGGACGAACTTTCCGCGGGCCTTGAGCTCCGGCACGGTCGGGGCGCCGGTGTAGAACATGGTCTGGCGGAGGCCGCCGACCAACTGGTACGCCACCGAGGCCAGCGGGCCGCGGTACGCCACCCGGCCCTCGATGCCCTCCGGGATGAGCTTGTCGTCGCCGGAGACGTCGGCCTGGAAGTAGCGGTCCTTGGAGTAGGAGGTGTTCTTCCCGCGGGTCTGCATGGCGCCGAGGGACCCCATGCCGCGGTACAGCTTGAACTGCTTGCCGTTGACGAAGATCAGGTCGCCCGGGGACTCGTCGCAGCCGGCCAGCAGGGAACCGAGCATTACGGTGTCCGCGCCGGCGACCAAGGCCTTGCCGATGTCGCCCGAGTACTGCAGTCCGCCGTCGGCGATCAGCGGAACGCCGGCGGGAATGGCGGCCTTGGCGGACTCGTAGATCGCGGTGATCTGCGGGACGCCGACGCCGGCGACCACGCGGGTGGTGCAGATCGAGCCGGGACCCACGCCCACCTTGATGCCGTCGGCACCGGCGTCGATCAGCGCCTGGGCGCCTTCGCGGGTGGCGGCCTGGCCGCCGATGATGTCCACGTGTGCTGCCACGGGATCGGACTTCAGCCGGCGGATCATGTCGAGGACGCCCTGGGAGTGCCCGTTGGCGGTGTCGACGAAGAGTGCATCCACGCCGGCGTCGATCAGGGCCATGGCCCGCTCCCAGCCGTCGCCGAAGAACCCGATGGCCGCGCCGACCCGCAACCGGCCCTCGTCGTCCTTGGTGGCCAGCGGGTACTGCTCGGCCTTGGTGAAGTCCTTGGTGGTGATGAGGCCCTTGAGCCGGCCCTGCTCATCAACGAGCGGGAGCTTTTCGATTTTGTTGGTGGCCAGCTTGTGCGAGGCCTCCTCGCGGCTGATGCCGACGTGGCCCGTGACGAGGGGCATCTTGGTCATGACGTCGCTGACCAGGCGGAGCGGGAAGTCCGCTTCGGGGACGAAGCGGGTGTCGCGGTTGGTGACGATGCCCAGCAGCCGCATGCCCTCATCCACCACTGGCAGGCCGGAGACCCGGTAATGCGAGCAGATCTCGTCCAGCTCGGCCAGCGTGGCTTCGGGGCCGATGGTCAGCGGGTTGGTGATCATGCCGGATTCACTGCGCTTGACCCGGTCCACCTGGTCCGCCTGGTCGGCGATGGAGAGGTTCCGGTGCACGACGCCGAGGCCGCCCTGGCGTGCCATGGCAATCGCCATCCGCGATTCGGTCACGGTGTCCATCGCCGCGGACAGCAGCGGCGTCTGGACCGAGATGCGCTTGGAGATCCGGGAGGAGGTGTCGGCCTCGGAGGGAATGACATCCGTGTGGCCGGGCAACAGCAGGACGTCGTCATACGTCAGTCCGATGAAGCCGAATGGGTTGTGTTCGGGCTGGGTCATGAGTGCGCCTCTTACCTTGGTTACGGGGTTCACGGGTAGGGATTGCAACAGATGACCAGCCCGTCATTACGGGCATGGCCTGTGCAGAAGTGTTGAATAAATACTAGAACCTTGGCGGCGATCCCCATATTCCGGGGCGGTAATGTGAGCAACGGCACCGGCCGGGGACGCCGCTGCGTCACTTCCAGCCGGTCGCCTTGAGCAGCCGCTTTTCGAACATGGGGATCATGGTCTGGACATACGTCTTGGTCAGATGGTTGTCATCCTTGTAGACGTAGACATTCCCGACGACGGCCGGGCAGATCCCGTCGGCGCAGATGAAGTCGCTCAGGTCCATCAGGTGCAGCCCGGGCACCTTCCCACGGTAAGCGTCCAGGGGCGAGGACCCGGCGAGGGACTCCTGCAGCGGCACGTTGCACTCCGAGGCCTCGGGCCCGTTCTTCTGGACGCATTCGGGCATGTTCAGGTGGAAGCGCGGGTTGTCCCGGATGCCGACCACTTCCATGCCGGCATCGGTGAACGGCTTGATTCCCTCGAGGTACTGCGGCACCTCGGTTTCGAAGGGTGCCTCTTTGTGCGTCAGTGACGCGACGGTGAAGACCGCGTCGGGTTTGTGGTCCAGGACGTACTGGGCGCTGGCCTTGTTGAAGGCGTTGCACTCGGCGTCGCGGTCCGGGGACTCCCCGCCGAAGCGGCAGTTGCCCTTCAGGAGGGCCACGACCTCCCAGCCGTGGCTGCGCGCGATCGGGCCGAGCGCCGCCATGTACTGCTGGGCGTGGGAGTCGCCGAGCACCACGATGCGTTTGGTGACCTTGTCCGGGCGGCTGTTCTGCAGGCAGCCCGCCAGAAGGGGATCACTGGGGACGTTGCCGTCCGTGCACAGCCCGTCAATGTCGGCCCACTCGTTCTTCATTGCCAGAGGAGCCGGGATGATCTTGGCCTCCGGCGTCGGTTTGCCGGCGTTTTCGGGCTTCAGGGCGGCCGCGCCGGGGGTCAGTTCCTTCGGCTGCGCGGCGGCGGCGGCCTCGTCGGCCATCATCTTGCTCTGCCACACGGAGACCGGCCCGGCCAGGAGCGCGCCGCACGCAGCGATCACGACGGCGGTGCGCCAGGCACGGCCTTGGGGCCAGTGCCACTCGCGCAACGGCTTCTCCACGAACCGGGTGGTCAGCACGGCCAGCACGATCGAGGCGGCGACGATCGCCAGACCCTGGACCAGGTTCGGGGCGGTGATGCCCGTCGCGGCGAGGGCCAGCACCAGCAGCGGCCAGTGCCAGAGGTACAGGGCGTAGGAGTTGTCCCCGAGCGCCACGAGCGGCTTCCACGTCAGGAAGCGGTCCACTCCGAAGCGGCTGCCGCTTTGCCCGGCCACGATGATGGCAGCCGCGGCCAGCGTCGGCCAGAGCGCGATGAAGCCGGGGAAGGACCGGTCCACGGTGAGCAGGATGCCGCAGGAGAGCATCGCGGCAAGGCCGGTCCAGCCGAGGATGACCCGCAGGGTTTTGCCGGGGTTGAGGTGCGGCAGCGCGAGCGCCAGCAGCGAGCCCAGGGCGAATTCCCAGAGCCGGGTTCGGGTGTCGAAGTAGGCGTACGCCTGGTTGGTGGCGGTCTGCTCGATCGAAAAGACCAGCGAGGCAACGAAGATGGCGCCGAAGGCCGCGGCCAGAAGGGCGGCGTAGCTCACGCGGTGATCCAACGCGGTCCAGCGGCGCAGCATGCGCTTCAGCAGCGCCGCGCCGGCAAAGACCAGCGGCCAGAGCAGGAAGACCTGGCCCTGGATGGACAGTGACCAGAAGTGCTGCAGCGGGCTGGCGCCCGAGTGGTCCTGCGCGTAATAGTCGACGGCGGTGTCCGCCAGGAGCCAGTTCTGTCGGTACAACAGCGAGGCCCAGGCCTGGTCCAGCACGTCCGGCCAGCGACTCTGGGGCAGGATCAGCCGGGTGCCGGCCAGGACACCGAGGATGACCACAACGACGGCGGGAAGCAGCCGCTTGAGCAGGTGGAGCCAGTGGCTCGCCAGGCGCAGGGGTTTGCCGCCCTCCACTTTGCGGGCGAAGCTGAGTGTCATGAGGAACGCGGAGATGAGCAGGAAGACGTCCACGCCTCCGGAGACCCGCCCGAGCCACACATGGTAGGTCACCACCATGAGGACCGCGAGGGCGCGCAGGCCCTGGACTTCGGGACGGTAGCTTGATTTTGCGCGCGGCTGAGAACCCGCGTCCGCTGGCTGCGGGCTGGCTATGGTTCGCACGTTCGACACAAATAGCCCCTTCAGGCCGGTTTCCAAAGCATTAATGTTACCGATCTGTGACTTGTCTGGCCAATCACGGCGACGCCGGGGCAGCTGCGCCGCCCGGTTCCAAGGACCCCGGAGGCTACCCTTAAACGAGTCTGAGGAGGCCGCATCGTGATCGCACAGCTGCGCATTTGTGTTCCGGAAACGTTGTCCGATGCCGTGATGGACTGCGCCACCGGCGAGCTTGGCATTGCGGAAGTTTCCCGCCAGCGGGGTGCGTCCGTCCTTCCGCCGGGGGACGTCATCCACGTCCTGCTGGCGCGGGAATCGGTGGAGCGCCTGGTGGAAAAACTCCACGCCCTCAATGTCCAGGAACAGGGCTCGATTTCCGTCACCATGCCCGATCTGGTGCTCTCCGACCGGGCGGACAAGGCCACTGCGGAGGCGCCGGGCGAAGGTGCCGACGCCGTGATCTGGGATGAAGTGTCCCGGCAGACCGGCGAAGACTCCCGGCTGACCTGGAGCTTCCTGGCCTTCTTGGTCCTGGCTACTCAGCTGGTGGCGATCGGCATCGTCACGGACTCGACGATCCTGATTGTCGGCGCGATGGCTGTCGGCCCGGAGTTCGGCCCGCTGGCGGCGTTGGCCGTGGCTCTGGTGCAGCAGCAATGGACGCTGGGCCGCCGCGCGGCGCTGGCCCTCGGCGTCGGCTTCCCGGTGGCGATGCTGGCGGCGGCTTTTACGGCGTGGCTCTCCGTGCCGCTGGGCCTGTTCCCTGCCGATGTCCTGGACCGAGGCTCAGCCGCGGATTTCATCTACCACCCGGGCCCGTACTCGCTGATTGTCGCGGTGCTCGCCGGCGTCGCCGGAATGCTGTCCGTCATCAGCCGGCGTTCCGCCGCCCTAACCGGCGTCTTTATTTCCGTGACCACGGTGCCCGCAGCCGGTTTCGTGGCCGTGGCGCTGGTGCTGGGAGAGTTTGAGAAAGCGGCCGGTTCCGCCCTCCAACTGGCCCTGAACCTGCTGGGCATCGTGGCCGCAGCGGTTTCAGTCCTGCTCTTCTACCGCCTCATCACCAAACGGCTGCCGGACGCCGCGGCGTCGCGCTTGAAGCGGATGGCGCTGCGGGCGCAACGCTAGGCCGGCCCGCTATTCCCAGGCAGCGGACTCAAAGAGCCGCTGGCCAAATACCGAGGACATCGAGGCGACGTAGCTCCGGCTCAGGTGGTTGTTGTCCTTGTAGACGTAGGTGTTGCCCACCACCCCGGGGCAGGTTTTCCCGTCGCAGATCAGGTCCGTCATGTCCACCACCGCCAGGCCCGGCACGCGGCCCTGCAGCGCGGCGAGCGGGCTCTTCGCGGCAAGCAGGTCGCGCTGGGGGCGAAGACAGTCCGGATTCCCGGGACCTTTTTCCACGACGCATTCGGCAATGTTGAAGTTGAATCGCGGGTTGTCCCGGATGGCCACGACGTCAACATTCCTCTCATTCCAGTACGCTGCGGTGTCCTCAAGGCCCGGAATGAGCCGTTCGGCAGGAGACGAGGGCGCCGCCATGGTGCCCACCGTGATGATGGCGTCCGGCGGATTGGCAGTCACCTCATCCCGGACGGCCGCGTTGAACTTGTCGCAGCCGGAACCGGTGTCTTCCGCCAGGACACTGAACCGGCAGCCGCCCTTGAGGAGCGAATACACCCGCCAGCCGTGCTGGTAGCCGACCGCATCAATGGCCGCGAGCCATTGCTGGGCATGGGAATCACCCAGCACAAGGACCGTTTTGGCGGCGTCCGCTGGCGCCTCGTTTTGGCCGCAGCTCCTGCGCAGCGTCGCATTCACCGGCTCCAAGTCGCCGTTGCATGGCCCGCCCAGGGTGGCCCAGTCGTTGGGCAGCAGCGCGGGGATGGGCAACAGCGCGGTGTCGCTGTCGGCCCGGCTGACGAAACCGGGCAGGAGCGCCAAGGCGCCGGGGTTGTTCCGTTGCGCCTGCGCCAGGACGGCCTGGGCCTGGAAGTGCTGCACCAGCTGGATCGCTGTCAGGGGCGCGGCAACCACGGCGACGCAGAGGGCGACGGCGAGGGCGGCGCGCCGCCGTCGGGCTTCCGGCCAAGCCCATGACCGCCACGGTTTCTCCACGAAACGGGTGGTGAGGAAGGCAAGCCCCAATGACACGGCAATGATGACGCTGCCCGAAAGCCAACCGGCTTGCTCTTTGCCGCTCCAGGCCAGGGCCAGCACCAGCACCGGCCAGTGCCACAGGTACAGGGCATACGAGTTGTCCCCCAGTTTCACGAGCGGGCCGGCGCTCAGAAGACGGTCCACTCCCCAGCGGCTCTGCGTCTGACCGGCCAGGATGACACAGCCGGCGGCCAGCGTCGGCCAAAGCGCCGCGAAGCCCGGGAAGGCCCCCTCCACATCCAGGATGAAGCCGCAGCTGACCATGGCCAGCACGCCGGCCCAGCCGAGGAACACGCGCACCGGCTGGGACAGAAAGGCCAGCCGCGGCAGGAACAGCGCCAGGAGCGTGCCCAGGGCAAACTCCCAGAGGCGTGCGCCGGTGTCAAAGTAGGCCTGGGTCTGGCTCGTGGCCGTGTAGAAGACAGAAAACGCCAGCGAGGCCAGGAAGATGCCGGCGAAAATGTAGCTGAGAAGTGTCCGGTAGCGGAGCCTGTACCTGCGGGCCAGGAAGGCGGCGCCGGCGAAGATGAGCGGCCACAGGATGAAGACCTGCCCCTGGATGGACAGGGACCAGAAATGCTGCAGCGGACTGGCCGTTGCGTGGTCTGCGGCGTAGTAGTCGACGGCGTCAGCCTGCAGCAGACGGTTTTCCACGTAGAACAGCGATGCCCAGCTTTGGGAGACCACGTCCGGAAAACGGGTCCGTGGCAGCAGCAGGTAGCTGGCGGCCAGTGCGCTGAGAATGACGAGGGCCGCCGCCGGCAGGAGCCGCCGGAAGAGGTGGAGCCAGTGCTTGATCAGTGCCATCTGCGAGCCGCGATCGTAGCGGCCCACGAACTGCAGAGTCATCAGGAACGCCGAGATCAGGAGGAAAACATCGACCCCGCCCGAGACCCGGCCAAACCAGATATGGTACGTGACCACCATCAGCACGGCGAGGGATCGCAAGCCCTGGATTTCCGGCCTGAACTTGGTCGCCCGTCCGGACCGGTGCCGGGTGCCCGTTTCGCGCGGCAAGACCAGCGTTCCCGCTCCAGACATACAAACCCCTTAAAACAACACAAGACAGCGAAAGCCACTATACAACCCGGGAATTTTGTCCATGCAGCCGACGGCGGGACCGGTGCCATCGCCGCCAAGACAACGTCTGGCCGCCCCGGGTAACAAAAAGGACCGGACCAGCAGACGCTGATCCGGTCCTTTTAGGGCGCGGAGTCCTTAGTGCTGGTGTCCTGCGTGCTCGTCTTCGTCGGCCGGCTTCTCGACCACGAGGGTTTCCGTGGTGAGCACCAGTGCGGCGATGGATGCCGCGTTGCGGAGGGCCGCACGCGTCACCTTCACCGGGTCAATGACGCCGGCGGCGATCAGGTCTTCGTATTCGCCGGTCTTGGCGTTGAAGCCCTGGTTGAGCGCCGATTCGGCAACCTTGGCCACGACAACGTAGCCGTCGAACCCGGCGTTCTGCGCGATCCAGCGCAGCGGCTGGGTCAGTGCCCGGCGGACGATACCGACAGCCGCGGCCGCGTCACCTTCGAGTGCCTGGACGGCGGGGTCCTCGTCGAGTGCCTTGAGGGCGTGGATGAGGGCGGAGCCGCCGCCGGCCACAATGCCTTCTTCAAGGGCGGCGCGGGTGGAGGACACGGCATCTTCGATGCGGTGCTTCTTTTCCTTCAGCTCGACCTCGGTGGCTGCGCCAACCTTGATCACGCCGATGCCGCCGGCCAGCTTGGCCAGGCGTTCCTGCAGCTTTTCCTTGTCCCAGTCGGAGTCGGTGCGGGTCAGCTCGGCGCGCAGCTGGGAAACCCGGGCTGCCACGTCCTCTGCCGATCCGGCGCCGTCAACGATCGTGGTGTTGTCCTTGGTGACCGTGATGCGCCGGGCGGTACCCAGTACCTCGAGGCCCACCGTGTCCAGGCTGAGGCCCAGTTCCGGGGAGACAACCTGTGCACCCGTGAGGGTCGCGATGTCCTGCAGCATGGCCTTGCGGCGGTCACCGAAGCCCGGGGCCTTGACGGCAACGACGTTCAGGGTGCCGCGGATACGGTTGACGATCAGCGTGGAGAGTGCCTCGCCGTCGACGTCCTCGGCGATGATGAAGAGCGGCTTGGAGCTCTGCAGCGCCTTTTCCAGCAGCGGCAGGAAGTCCTGGACGGACGAGATCTTGCCCTGGTTGATCAGGATCAGGGCGTCCTCGAGGACTGCTTCCTGGCGTTCCGCGTCGGTGACGAAGTACGGGGACAGGTAGCCCTTGTCGAACTGCATGCCCTCGGTGAGGACCAGTTCGGTCTGCGTGGTGGAGGACTCCTCGATGGTGATCACACCATCCTTGCCGACCTTGCCGAATGCCTCGGCCAGGAGCTCGCCTACCTCGTCGCTCTGGGCGGAGATGGAGGCGACGTTGGCGACCTGGGTGCCTTCGACCGGGCGGGCGTTCTCGAGCAGGCGGGCGGCGACAGCCTCAACAGAGACCTCGATGCCGCGCTTGATCTGTCCCGGAGCGGCGCCGGCCGCAACGTTGCGGAGGCCTTCTTTGACCAGGGCCTGTGCCAGCACGGTGGCGGTGGTGGTGCCGTCACCGGCAACATCGTTGGTCTTGGTGGCGACCTCCTTGGCAAGCTGCGCGCCAAGGTTCTCGTACGGGTCGTCCAGTTCGACTTCACGGGCGATGGTGACGCCGTCGTTGGTGATTGTGGGGGCGCCCCACTTCTTGTCCAGCACGACGTTGCGGCCGCGCGGGCCAAGCGTCACCTTGACCGTGTTGGCGAGCTTATCGATGCCGGCTTCAAGCGACCGGCGGGCAGCGTCGTTAAACGCAAGCTGCTTTGCCATGGTTTTGTCCTTTCAAGACAGAACCCCGCGCAACTGACCCGTCAAAGAAGGATCGGCGGCGCGGGGTCCAAGAGAGTTACTTTACGACGATCGCCAGCACGTCGCGGGCGGACAGCACGAGGTACTCGGTGCCGCCGGTCTTGACTTCAGTTCCGCCGTACTTGGAGTAGATGACGACGTCGCCAACGGTGACGTCGATCGGGACGCGGTTGCCGTTGTCGTCAAAGCGGCCGGGGCCTACTGCGACAACTTCGCCTTCCTGCGGCTTTTCCTGCGCGGAGTCCGGGATAACCAGGCCGGAAGCCGTGGTCTGCTCGGCTTCGAGCGGGCGGACAACAATACGATCCTCAAGAGGCTTAATAGAGACCGACAAGGACCTCTCCTTTTCGTCAGCAAATTCGTGGACTTTAAAGCTGTGGTGCCAAGGCGTACAGACCGTCGTCGCGGTGCCGGCAGCCGCCTGGCTGTAAAGCTTCAGGTGTTAGCACCCTCCTAGGGAGAGTGCTAATGACGACTCTATGTAAGTAGTTAGCACTCGGTCAAGGCGAGTGCCAGAAATTCGCTCCCGGTGGACTCGGGGCGCCCGGGCATTGTGGTCTCCCGGGGCCCCGGGCACCGGACATGCCCACCGGGGCGGGGCTGCGGCGGGGGGACATGCCCAGTCCTAGCGGCGGCCAGTGAACACTTCGGCATTGTGCTCACTCGTGGCCCCGCGCACGGGACATGTCCACCGGGGCGGGACTGCAGCGGCGGGTTGTTACCGCCCGCCGAGGTCCGCGAAGTCCACGTCCTCGCCGTTGTCCTCATCGTCGGGGCCGGGCTCGTTCCGGTGCCGGTACAGCATGAGGCCTCCGGCAGCGGCCAGCACGATCCCCGTGACCAGGAAGACGATGCCGCCGATGCGGGCGGCCGCGTAGCTGTCGCGGATGGCCTTCGCCTCGTCGGTGGCGTCGGTGACGTCCTTGCCGCCGACGGAATAAACGGTGGCGTTGAAGGAGTCCAGGAAGAAGATGATGACCAGGAGTGCGGCGCAGACGACGGCGATGACGGCGCCCGCGATCAGCGCCGGCCGGGCGTAGCGGGCCAGTCCCTGCCGGGCGGGACGTTCCCCGTCGGTGTCCTGCTGCGCGGCGCCGTCCTCCGGGTAGTTTTCGTCCGGGCCGCTGTTTGCCGTGCTGCTGTATTCCATGCCGTCAACCCTATCGGGCGCGCAGCTGCAGCCGTGCGCTGAACTAGGCTTGTTCCCATGGCTGACGCACCGCAGGACCAGATCGCCCCGCTTCTGAACCCCGAAGGCTGGGAGCTGCTGGCGTCGCTTGGCCCTTACCGCGAGGACGAGGCGTTCAGGCTCAATGCGTCACTCCGGAAGGCCGGACACTCCCCCGAGCTGGTCTCCGCCGTCCTCACCCAGTCGCGGCTGCGGACCAAGGCCGAGGCCAAGTTCGGCGAGTTCGCCCGGCAGATGATCTTCACCCAGGCGGGCTTGGAGCAGGCCACCCGGCTCACCGTGGCGGCCCGGCACGCCCAGCGCTTCGCGGAAGCCGGCGTGCAGCATGTAGCGGATCTCGGCTGCGGCCTCGGCGCCGATGCCATGGCGCTCGCTTCCCTGGACATCACGGTCACGGCCGTGGAAATGGACGAAACGACCGCGGCCTGCGCCATGATGAACCTCATCCCGTTCCGGAACGCCACCGTGGTGCATTCCGATGCGATGACCGTTGCCCTCGACGGGGTGGACGGCGTCTGGCTGGACCCGGCACGCCGGACCACCTCCACCTCGGGCACAAAGCGGCTCTGGGATCCGGAGGACTTTTCCCCGCCGCTGTCCTTCGTCGAGTCCCTGGCCGCCGCCGGCCTGGCCGTTGGTGTGAAGATGGGCCCGGGCATGCCCCACGATTCGGTGCCCAAGGACTGCGAAGCCCAGTGGGTGTCGGTGGGCGGGGACGTCACCGAAGTGGCGTTGTGGTTCAACGCAGTGCGGCGTCCAGGGATCCGGCGGGCTGCCCTGCTGCTCGGCCCCGGCGGCGCTGCGGAGCTCACCAGCGCCGAAGACTTCGACGGCGGCCCGTCCGCCCCGGTGGGGCCGGTCGAGGGGTACCTCTACGAGCCCGACGGCGCCATCATCCGCGCCGGACTGGTGGCCGACGTCGCACTCCAGCTGGGCGGGCACCTCGTAGACGAGCACATCGCCTACATCTGCGCCCCGGAGCTGCGGGACACCCCCTTTGCCCGGGCGTACAAGGTGCTGGACGTGATGCCTTACAACGTCAAGGCGCTTAAGGCCTGGGTCAAGGACCAGGGCATCGGGGTGCTGGACATCAAGAAGCGCGGCACGTCCGTGACCCCGGAGGAGCTCCGCAAGCAGCTGCTCCCCGGTGGAAAGGGCAAGGGCAAGAAAACGGCCACCCTGGTCCTCACCAGGATCGGCGAGGAGCGGGTGGCCATTTCGGTGGAGCCGGTCTAGGCGCGCCCTTCGCATACCGGGCTGCCGGAGCCGGGCATTCCCGGAAGGCTACTGGGCCCGCATGAAGTCCTCGGCCGCCTGGACCTGCTCGTCGCTGGGCCGGATCCCGGTGTACAGGACGAACTGCTCCAAGGCCTGGATGGTCGCCACCTCCGCACCGGTGATCACCGTCTTGCCTGCCGCGCGGGCGGCTTTGATGAGCGGCGTCTCGGCCGGCAGCGCCACGACGTCGAACACCACCTTTGCGGCGTCGATGACCCCCTGCGGAAAGGACAGCGCGTCGGCCTCCGCTCCCCCTGCCATACCAATAGGGGTCACGTTGATGATCATGTCCGCGGCGCTGGACGGATCGACGTCGGAGCGCCAGGCGAAACCGTAGAGCCCGGCCTGCGCCCTTCCCGCTTCCTCGTTGCGGGCGATGACCGTGACGTCCCGGAAGCCGGCGTCGCGCAGGGCAGCAGCAGTGGCTTTCGCCATGCCGCCGGCGCCTCTCAGCAGCACCGAGTGGGTGGAGGGCACGGCGTTGCGCTGCAGCAGCTGCTCGATCGCCGTGTAGTCGGTGTTGTACGCGGTGAGCGTGCCGCCGTCGTTGACGATCGTGTTGACCGAATCGATGGCTTTCGCGGACGGGTCCATCACATCCACCAGGGCAATGACGTCTTCCTTGTACGGCATCGACACGGCGCAGCCGCGGATTCCGAGGCCGCGCACGCCGGCGATCGCCTGGGCGAGGTCCGTGGGGGCGAAGGCCTTGTAGATCCAGTTCAGGCCCAGCTGTTCATACAGGTGGTTGTGGAAGCGCGTCCCGTTGTTGCTCGGCCGGGCCGAGAGCGAGATGCAGAGGGTCATGTCTTTATTCAGGATGGGCACCACTCCATTAAACGCCAGAGCCGCTAAATACCAGCGCCGTTAGTGCCGGTCCCGCCCGCTGCGGTCAGCCGCAGCCGGTCCCCGGCGGCTGTGACCCGACGGCGACCGGAAGCTTTCCCGGGGCCTTGGCGTGCCCGGCAAGGACGGCGGCCAGCGCGTCGAACGCGCCTTGGCTGCGGCCGTAGACGGCGATTTTGGCGGGGGCCCGGGAGCCTGCCAGCGGCCACGGGGCGTCGAGGGCCACCGCTACGTCCGCCGTTCCCGGCTTGGCCGGTGCGCCGCCGGAGCCGATCAGCGACACGAGCGGGCCTTCGCCGATGCCGATCCCGGCGTTCCGGGCGGAGGCAGCGAAGCGTGACCGGTCCTGGGCGGAGCCGCCGGTCACGCGGACGCTGGCCGGCACGATCCGTCCATCGCAGGGCCCGGACAGCACTGTGATGGCCGCTTGGGAGACCTTGTGTGACATTTCGGCGCCGCTGCCGGGGTCCGTTCCCGGTTTCGCGCCGGCGCGGCCCCGCCAGATCATCATGGTGACGACGCGCTGTGCCGCCTCGGCGAGCCGTTCGGGCGGCAGTGTGCCGCTGTTCAGGGCGCGCATGATGGCGGCATGGGCCGACTCCACATTCGAGGGCATCAGCAGCAAGTCGGCGCCCGCGGCGAGTGCCAGCGGCGCAGCGGAGTCGTGCGGAAACTGTTTCCGGATGGCGCCCATGTTGAGCGCGTCGGTGACGGCCACGCCGTCGAACCCCATCCTGCGCAATTCCGCGTACGCCGGCCTGGACACCGACGCCGGGACGCCGGGCTCGAGTGCCGGCACGGCGATGTGGCCGACCATGACCATCGGCAGTCCGGCGTCGATGGCGGCCTGGAAGGGCAGCAGGTCCTTCGCGCGGAGCTGGGCGAGGCTTGCGCCCTGGACGGGCAGCCCGGCGTGGGAATCCACGCTGACCGAGCCGTGGCCCGGAAAGTGCTTCGCGGCCGGCAGCAGCCCGGAGGCCAGCATCCCCTGCGAGAAGGCAACGCCGAAGCCGGACGCCTGTTTGGCGTTCCCGGACATGGACCGGGCGCCGATGGTCGGATCGGCCGGACCCATGGTGACGTCGGTGGTCGGCGCGAAGTTGGTGTTGAAGCCGAGTGCGGCCAGTTCAGAAGCCATGGCCCGGCCCGCGTCGGCGGCCAGCGGTCCGCTGCCTGCCGCGCCGTAGCTCATCGGCGCGGGCCATTCGGTCAGCGGCGCCCGCAGCCGGGCCACCACCCCGCCTTCCTGGTCGACGCCGATCAGGCCCGGCCAGCTGCGGCCGCCGGCACGGGCCGCGGCCTGGAGCCGGCCGGTCACGCTGTGCATGGCCGCGGTGTCCACCTTGCCATCCGGCGTACCGGGGACGTTGTCACCCATGATGATGGAACCGGCCAGGTGCAGTCGTTCGATGACCGCGGCGTGGGCGTTGTGGTTGAGCCCGGTGTAGAACGGCATCAGAACCTGCCCCGCGCGCTCCTCGGGGCTCATCGCGGCAACAGCCTTTGCCGCGGCGTCCGCGTCCCGCTGCTGGGGTCCCCAGCCGAGCGGCCGGGCCGCAGCGGAGGATGAAGCGGCCGGCGTGCCGGTCCCGGGCGTGGACGGCGCCGGCGGGTCCGATGGCTGCCGGGCGGATCCGGTCTGGGCGGGGGCCGCGGAACCTCGCGAGGGGTCCGGCGTCGGAGGCCCGGAGCAGGAAGCGATTCCGGGGAAAAGCCCCAGCATGAGCGTCAGTACCGCTGCGGTCCGAATACTTTTGTGAACACTTTCACGTGTTCTCTGCAATCTGGCCACCGGCTCGATGTTACCCCTGCACTAGACTTGGACCACTGTTGCCTCGCCAACTGTCCGGCGACTCCGCCCGTGACGTTGCAGGTCGGGGCAGGCAAAAGGACAGCTAAACAATGAAGGGACCACATGAAGATTGATTTCGCTTCATCCAGGCAATCAACTCTTGGTGTGGAATGGGAACTCGCCCTGGTGGACGCCGAAACCGGGGAGCTGGCCTCTGTGGCCAAAGAGGTCCTCCGCGGTGTCGCCGCGAAGCATCCCGAGCTGAACGAGGACGACGAGCACCCGCACATCAAGCAGGAGCTGCTCCTGAACACGGTGGAGTTGGTCACCGGAATCTGCAACACCGTGGCCGAGGCCAAAGCGGACCTGAGCAGTTCCCTCGCCGCCGTCCGGGACGTCACCGATCCCATGGGCGTCGAAATCTTCTGCGCCGGCAGCCACCCGTTCAGCCCCCCGCAGCTGCAGCCCGTGACCGACAAGGAGCGCTACGCCAAGCTCATTGACCGCACGCAGTGGTGGGGCCGCCAGATGGTCATCTACGGCGTCCACGTGCACGTGGGCCTGGACAGCCGCGACAAGGTCCTCCCCGTTCTGGACGGGCTGGTGAACTACTTCCCGCAATTCCAGGCGCTGTCCGCTTCCAGCCCGTTCTGGGGCGGCGAGGACACCGGATACGCCTCCCAGCGGGCGCTGATGTTCCAGCAGCTGCCGACCGCCGGGCTGCCCTTCCAGTTCGCCAGCTGGGAAGACTTCGAGGCGTACGCCCAGGACATGTTCACCACCGGTGTGATCGACTCGCTCTCCGAGATCCGCTGGGACATCCGGCCCGTCCCGCACTTCGGCACCATCGAGATGCGCATCTGCGACGGCCTGGCCACCCTCGAGGAAGTCGGCGCCATCGCGGCCCTGACGCAGTGCCTCGTCGACGAGTTTTCCACGACGCTGGACAACGGCGGCACCATCCCCACCATGCCGCCCTGGCATGTCCAGGAGAATAAATGGCGTGCGGCCCGCTACGGCCTGGACGCCATCATCATCCTCGACGCCGCGGGCAACGAGCAGCTGGTTACCGACCACATCCGCGAGACGGTGGCCCGACTTGAACCCGTCGCGGTGAAACTGGGCTGCGCCGCGGAGCTGGCCGACGTCCTGAAGATCGTCGAGCGTGGCGCCGGATACCAGCGGCAGCGGCGCGTGGCGGCGGAGCACGGCGGCGACCTGCGCGCGGTCGTACTGGACCTGGTCAAGCAGATGCGCAAGGGCCCCGAAGCCTAGACCCGGCCGTCACGTCGCACGCCCTCAGGCCGAGACCGTGGTGACCGGCATCGAGGAGTCCGGCGCGAAGCCGATGCCGCTCGGCGCGATCCCTGCCATCACCAGCTGGGCGCCGAGGGCCGCCACCATGGCGCCGTTGTCGGTGCAGAGGGCCAGCGGCGGGACGGTCAGCCGGATTCCGGCGGCGTTGCAGCGCTGTTCCGTGAGCTGGCGCAGCCGTGAATTCGCCGCCACGCCGCCGCCCAGCAGCAGTTCGGTGATGCCGTTCTCCCGGCAGGCCAGCACCGCTTTGGATGTAATGATGTCCACCACGGCTTCCTGGAATGCCGCGGCGATGTCCGCTACAGGCACCGTCTCGCCGCGGGCCTCGAATTGCTCCACGCAGCGGGCGACGGCGGTTTTGAGTCCGCTGAACGACCAGTCGTAGCGGTGCGGGCCGGGCTGGTCCGCGGTCCCCATGTACTTGGGCTGGCTGAGGCCGCGCGGGAAGCGGATGGCCTTGGCGTTTCCGGTGCGTGCCAGCTTGTCGATGGCCGGCCCGCCCGGGTAGCCCAGGCCCAGGAGCCGCGCCACCTTATCGTAGGCTTCGCCGGCGGCGTCGTCGATCGTGGATCCGAGCAGCTCCACGTCAGCGGTGATGTTCCGGATCCGCAGGATTTCGGTGTGCCCGCCGGAGACCAGCAGGGCGCCCAAGTTTTCCGGCAAAGCGTTCGCGGGTAGAGCGTTGGCCGCGAAGGCCTGCGGGCCGCCGTCGTCCGTCTGGAGCAGCCCGACGCCGACGTGAGCGACGAGGTGGTTGATGGCGTAGAGCGGTTTGCCCGTGGCGACGGCGAGGGCCTTGGCCGCGCAAACTCCGACCATCAGGGCTCCGGCGAGTCCCGGTCCGGACGTGACGGCGATCGCGTCGATGTCCTCGAGCGTCACTCCGGCCTCGGCCAGGGCTTCGCGGAGGGTGGGGACGAAGGCGTCCAGGTGTGCCCGGGAGGCGATCTCGGGAATCACGCCGCCGAACCGGACGTGTTCATCCATGGAGGAGGACACGGTGTTGGTCAGCAGCTGTGTTCCGCGGACAATGCCGACGCCGGTTTCGTCGCACGAGGATTCGATGCCGAGGACCAGCGGCCCGTCGTGCTGTGGGCTGTTCATGGGCGGCCTGCTTCCGTGGGCGTCGTGTCTGGTTCCGGAGCGCCGAGCCGGAGCCGCATGATCAGCGCGTCAACGCCGTCGCGGTAGTACCGGGGCCGGACGTGGATCTGTTCGAACCCGTAGCGGCGGTAGAGCTGCTGGGCCCGGGGGTTGTCGGCGCGGACTTCCAGGAGCACGTCGTCGGCGCGGCGGAGCAGGCTTTCCCGGATGAGTTCGGTGAGCAGCGCCGAGCCGATTCCTTTGCCTTCCTGTTCCGGCACGACGGCGATGGTCTGGACGTCCGCGATGGGCCGGATGCACATCAGCCCCGCGTAGCCCACAATCCGCCCGGCCAGTTCGGCCACGACGTAGCGCCGGGTCGCGGCCTGCGCCAGCTCGGCCGAGAACATCTGCAGCGGCCAGGCGTCCACCGGGAACAGCCTGCGCTCCAAGTCATGGACGGCAGGGATGTCCGCGGCAGTCATATCGCGCAGGGTCACCCCGCCGGGCAGCTGTGCCGGGCCGGTGTCCTGCCCGGCGCCGTGTCCTCCATTCCGTGCCGCATTCTGTCCTGCGGTCCGTCCCGCATTCTGTCCTGCGGACCCGGCGTTCACAGCGCCCTCTTCCGCGGGCCAGGCACCTGGGCGTCGGACTCGCGCAGGTACAGCGGCGTGGAGTCGAGCAGCCGCTCCCCCGCCGCGAGCCGCGCGAGAGCGAACTGGCCCAGCGAGAGGGCTTCCGGCTGGCGGGAACTGAAACCCGGGACGGCTTTGACGACGTCGGAATAGAGACCGGCGCCGGCGCCGTAGACCGGAAGCTCGGGAAGGTCCGCGGCGAAGCCGACGTGCGGGCCGTCCAGCAGCCGCGGCAGCTGGCCGTCGCTGAGGGCATACCGGGCCCAGTAGACCTCTTTGCGCCGCGCGTCCGTGGCGACGATGAACTCCGGCGCCGCGTCGGTGGACTCCGCCACCTCCAGGGCGATGGCGTCCAAGCTCATGAGGCCGTAGAGCGGTTTGCCCCAGACGAAGGAGAGGGTGCGCGCGGTGACGATGCCCGAGCGCAGCCCGGTGAACGGGCCGGGCCCCACCCCGGTGACCACCGCGTCGACGTCGGCTCCGGTCAGGCCGGCCTCCGCGAGGAGCGCCTCGATTCCCGGCGCCAGGACCTCCGCGTGGCTCCGGGTGTCCTCGGTGGAAAAGCTGCCCACAAGGGATTCCAGGGTGTCATCGGAGACGAGTGCGGCGCTGGCCACGGCCGAGGTGTCGATGGCAAGGATCAGCATCAGTTCCCTTCCAGGGAGTGGGGCGGTGTCGCGGTTTCAGCGGACCCAGCGGGCGCGGCGAACGACGCGGGCGAAGAGAGGACGGGCGGGTCCACCCAGCGGGGACCGAAGCCGCGGATCACGATCCTGCGGGGCTCGTCGTCGTCGTCGGTGTCGAAGTCCAGCACCGCGGGAAACGGTGCCGCTGACGTGTCCTGGCTGTTTTCCGGGCGGGCCGCTTCGGGAGCGGCGGCTTCCGGAGCGCGGGTGCTGCCACCCAGGCTGCGGAGCAGGTCCACCTCCAGCCGGCTCTCGCTCAAATGCTCCACCCGTCCGCGGCCCCACTCCACCACTGTCACGGCGCTGTCCATGGTGTTTTCCAGGTCGATGTCGTCGATTTCCGAGGCCGAACCCAGCCGGTACGCGTCCACATGCACCAGGTCCGGGCCGCCCGGCCGGGGACCGTCGGGCAGGTTCGGGTGGATGCGGACCAGCACGAACGTGGGCGAAATGATCCCGGCGCGGACCCCCAGGCCCTCCCCCAGGCCCTGGGTGAAGGTGGTCTTCCCCGCTCCCAGCTCACCGGTGAGGACCAGCAGGTCGCCGGCCTGCAGCTGGGCGCCGAGCCCGGCGGCGCGGGCGTGGGTCTCGTCCGCGGTCCGGACATCCAGGGTCCGTTCCCAGGCCGCCCGGCTCATGGCCGTGACTCGTCACTGGCGGGCTCTTCGTTGATGTACCGGCGCGGCACCCGGGGGCTGATCCGCGTCACGATCTCATAGTTGTTGGTGCCGGCGGCCCGGGCCCAGTCCTCTGCAGTGGGCCCGCCGTCGCCGCCGTTGCCAAACAGAACGGCTTCGGCGCCGAGGACGCTGGGGCCGCCGGCTGAAACGTTGAGCGGGCCGAGGTCGATCACCATCTGGTCCATGGCGATGCGTCCGACGACGGGGTAGTTCACGCCCGCCACCCGGACCGGCCCACCGGTGGCGATCCGCGGGACGCCGTCGGCGTAGCCCAGCGGGATCAGCCCCAGCGTGCTGGTGCTGCCGGTGCGGTAGTTCAGCCCGTAGGAGACGCCCTGGCCGGCAGGGACATCCTTGCAGTGCGAAACGACAGTGCGGACGGTCATGGCGGGCCGCAGGCCCAGCTCTTCCGAGCCCTGCCCCTCGAACGGTGACAGGCCGTAGAGGCCCAGTCCCACGCGGACCAGGTCGAAGTGCGTGTCGGGCCGGGACAGGGTGGCCGGCGTGTTGGCGAGGTGCCGCACCTCGGGATCCACGCCGGCGTCCTGGGCGATGGCGAGGGCTTCGCGGAAGGCTTCCAGCTGTTCGTCGGTTTCCGGGCGCTCGGGTTCGTCGGCGACGGCCAGGTGGGAGAAGACGCCGACCACCCGCAGCAGGCCCTGGTCCTGGTATTCCATGGCTTCGCCGACCAGGCCGTCCCAGGCATCCAGGGTGGCGCCGTTGCGGCCCAATCCGGTGTCCACTTTGAGGTGCACGCGGGCCGGGCGTTCCTGCTCACGGGCGGCCGCTACGATGCGTTCCAGTTCCCAGCCCGAGCAGCCGATGTCGATCCCGGCAGCCACGGCGGCGGCGAAGTTGCTCTCAGGCGTGTGCAGCCAGGCCAGGAGGGGCGCCTCAATGCCGGCGGCGCGCAGGGCCAAGGCCTCGGAAATGTGGGCGGTGCCCAGCCAGTTGGCGCCGGCGCTGAGTGCCGCGCGCGCCACGGGAACGGCGCCGTGGCCGTACGCGTCGGCCTTGACCACCGCCATCACCTGGGCAGGTGATGCCACGGCCGCCAGCCGTCGGACATTGTGCCGGATGGCTTCGAGGTCGATAACGGCCGAGCGTTCCTCGGCGTACGCTGACGGCGCGTCCGGGACGGGCCTGAAGTCACCTGTTGCTGCTGGGTAAGTCACTTAACGATTCTAGGGGTGGCGGCGCATGCGGCTTAATTCGGGCCGCCGCGGGAGCATCCCCGCCCGCTCCCGAGGGGGGACATGCTCAGTGTTCGCGCCCCCTCCACGGGGGACATGCTCAGTGTTCGCGCCCGCGACTGGGCACAAGGGCACTATGCCCATTTCCCGGCCCGCACGGAGGGCATGTCCAGCTTCAACCTGGTCCGGGGCAAGACCCACGTCCCCGCCAGCCCCCGCCCGCTCCACCGGGGGACATGCTCAGTGTTCGCGCCAACGACCGGGCACAACGGCGCTATGCCCATTCCCCGGGCCGCACGGAGGGCATGTCCAGCGTGAGAGCCCCGCCTACCTACGCATCCGACAGGTGCGCGATGGTCGCAGTCGCCCGCCGCTGCGCCTCCTGCGGCACATCACGGATGATGTCCTCCAGGAAACTGTAGCGCCGGAGCCACTGGCTGCTTTGGCGTTCCTTGCGGGCGTTGGCCCGCTGCCACCAGTCCGCGATGTCCCCCCAGCCGGGTGCGGCCAGCGAGCCGCCGACTTCCTGCACAGCCAGCGCCGCGCAGAGATTGGCGAACCGCAGCCGGTCGCCCAGCGGCCAGCCCGCCAGGCAGCCCACGATGAAGGCGGCACCGAAGCAGTCCCCCGCCCCGGTCGGGTCGAAGGCGGACACCGGCAGCGACGGCACCCATTCCTCTTCGCCCGATTCAGAGTCCACGGCCATGGCGCCCTGGGACCCGAGGGTCACGACCGCGACCGGCACCCTGTCCGCCAGGGCGTAGAGGGCAGCCCACGGGTTGTCGTTCCCGGTGAAGGCCATGGCTTCGTGCTGGTTCGGCATAAAGGCGTGGAAGTACTGCAGGTTGTCCAGCCGGGTGGAGGACCAGACACCGGTGGGATCCCACCCGACGTCGCCGAAGAGCCGCACCCCGGCCTTATGCGCGTCGAGCGCCCACGGTTCCAGTTGCTCGCCGAGCTCGGCGACGGCGGCGAGCGCCGGAGGAGGGCAGCCGATCAGTTGACTGGAGCTCACCGGGGCCGGGTGGCCGTGCGTCACCATGGACCGGTCGTGCTCCACGCTGAGGGACACGGTGACCGGTGAGTGCCAGCCCGGCACCCGCCGGGACAGGGACAGGTCCACGTGTTCCTGCGCGGACAGAATCTTCCAGTTGTAGTCCCCGTAGCCGTCATCGCCGAACGCAGCCGCCAGCCCCGTGCGCAGCCCGAGCCGCGCCGCGGCGATGGCCTGGTTGGCCACCCCTCCCGGGCAGCTGCCCATCCCGTCGCTCCAGATCTCGGTGCCGGCGACCGGGGCGTGCGGCAGGCCGGTGAAGATGATGTCCTGGAAAACGGTGCCGGTCAGCAACAAATCGAAGCCCCCGGCCGCCGGGGTCCGGACGGAGGAAAGCGGGTCAAAACGCCGCGTCGGTATCGCGTCCATGTATGGCACACTACGCCGTCCCGGTACCGCAGGAAAGGAGTTCAACGGGCCATGACGGAGCACTGTGAATAGACTGTCGGCATGCGGCTGATGATTGCCGGAGGCGGCGGATTCCGGGTACCGCTGGTCTACCGGGCGCTCTGTGCAGGTCCCTACGCCGGCCTTGTCCGGGAGCTGGTGCTGTACGACGTCGATCCCGGCCGCCTCGCCGCCATCGAGGCCGTCCTCGGCTCGTTCGCGGCGCTGCAGCCGCCCGGCGCCGCCTCTCCCGCGGTCCGGGCCACCACGTCCTTGGCCGAGGCGCTGACCGGGACGGACGTAGTATTTGCCGCGATCCGCCCCGGCGGGACGGCGGGCCGCACCGCAGATGAGCGGGTGGCCCTGGACCTGGGGCTCCTGGGCCAGGAAACCACGGGGGCCGGCGGCATCTCCTACGCGCTGCGATCCATTCCCCGCATGCTGGACCTGGCCGCCCAGATGCGGCGGCACTGCCCGGACGCGTGGCTGCTGAATTTCACGAACCCGGCCGGGATGGTCACCGAAGCCCTGGTCCCGGTGCTCGGCCGCAAGGTGGTGGGCATTTGCGATTCGGCCGGCGGGCTGGTGTACCGGGCGGCGCACGCTGCCGGCGTCGTGCTGCCCGAGGGCCGGCTCGACGGCGTGGGCTACTACGGGCTGAACCATCTCGGCTGGCTGTACCGCCTGGAGTCCGGCGGCCGGGACATGCTCCCCGGGCTGCTGGCCGACGCGGACGCATTGGCCGGTTTCGAGGAGGGCCGGCTGTATCCGCAGCCCTTCGTGGCGGGCCTGGGGTGCCTGCCCAACGAATACCTCTATTACTACTACGAGACCGAGCACGCCCTGGCCGGCATCCGGTCCTCCCCCACCACCCGCGGTGAATCCATCGACCGGCAGCAGACCGAGCTCTATCCGCTGCTCGCCGCGGCGGGGCAGCAGGCCTATCCGCTGTGGGACGCGGCACGCCGCTCGCGTGAGGAGGGCTACCTCGCGGAGGCACGCCCCGCCGGCGAGCGCCGGGATGAGGCGGACCTGGCCGGGGGCGGCTACGAGCGCGTCGCCCTCGCGGTCATGCGCGCCCTCTCCGGCGGCGGTCCGGCGGAGCTGATTCTGAACACCCCCAACACCGCCGACGGCGCTAACACAGCCGCCGGCGCCCCGGCCATTCCGGGACTGCCGGCGGACGCCGTCGTCGAGGTCCCCTGCCGGGTGACGCCCGACGGCGTGGTGCCGCTTCCGCAGGAACGCCCTGCCTCCGCGCAGTTGGCCCTGATGCAGCGGGTCAAGGATGTTGAACGCCTGGTCGTCCAGGCCACCACCGGGCCTGCGGACGGGACCCGGCGGCGCGGGGCTGCCCTCGCCGCCTTCGCCCGTCATCCCCTCGTCGATTCGGACGTGCTCGCGGCGGAACTCCTCGCCGGCTACGAGGCCGCTTTCCCTGAACTCCTGCAACTCTGGCGCAACGACAGCGACAGCAACGGAGACGGCACCTAGCCGTCCCGGGCGGCTCAGCGCAGGCCGCGGGTGAGGGTGTCCTGGAGCGCTGTATGGGGTTCGCCCGGCAAGCCTGTGCCGCTGAGGTAAAGCCCCATCTGGGTGCCGTGGTATTCCCAGTAGGCGAAGCTGAGTCCGTGCTCGTCCAGGAGTTCCAGCATGTCGGTGACCCACTGGTCTCCGCCTTTGCCCTCCATCTCAAATGTTTGCCGGACCACGCCAAACTCCATGACCGACATCGGCACGTTGTTGTCGATGCCGAACTGCAGACGTTCCGCCAGCTGGTGGGCCAGATAGTCTTTGCCGCGTTCGAGGAAACCGTTCCCGGCTGCTCCGGGCGACGTGGCGTAAACGTCGAGCTGGAGACCGATCCGCGGGGCCGCGCCGGTTGAGGAGGCAATGTTCTCACCCCGCATGTGGCCCTGGATCCGGTATTTGTTGCCGGGCACCACCTTGAACAGGTGTGCGTCGTTGCTCCACCCCGCGATCGCCTCGGCGTCGGCGGAATTGCTAATGGAGAGACTGCCGTTGTCCTGATACCCGCCAGTCTCCCGCGCGAACTCCGGCGGTGCCGCGGCGTCCCCGCCGGACTGCCATTGATGCCAGTCCAGGGTCGCGTCGCTGTCCAGCTGGTCGTTGATGATTTGCCGGATTTCGGTCCCGTCCGGGCCGTACTCGGTCACCGTGATCGCATCGAACCCGGCCGTTCCGCGCATCCCGCCCTGGGCGGTGAGCAGGGGCACCGCCGCTACCGCGTTGCTGTCCTCGATCGCCACGATGCCGCTGTCGTACGCTGCCCAGCCTGACGTGCCGGCCGGCAGGAGGGTAGTTGCGATGCGGCTTTGCGGCAGCAGGACCCGCTCGCCGGTCGAAAGGATCACGTTCGGATCGGGATAGCGGCCACCGTCCTGGACGGGGCCTTCAATCCAGGACGCGTATTGGTGGGTGTACTTGATCGGCTCGTAAAAATGGAAGTCGTAGACCACGTTGGTGTCGTCAACAAGAAAGTGCTGATCGATTCCGGCCGTTCCGTAGCGGCCGTTGACCCCGTAGATCCCGCCCACTACCAGGAGGTGGTTGCGGTCCTCCGACCGCACCGCGGCCACCAGCTGCCGCGACAGCGCTTTCCATTGTTCCCCCGTGGCATCGGTGGTCACCGGCTCGTTGAGCAGGTCGTAGGCCGCGATGGCCGGTTCATCTTTGTACCGGGCGGCGATCACGCGCCACAGGTCTGCGTTCTGCTGCTGCAGCCGGGGATCGGACCAGATGTCGAAACTGACCTCGTCGCTGGTGGGGTCCAGCCAGAATCCGCCGATCGGGGTATGTAAATCCAGGATCAGGCGCATGTCGTGCTGCCGGGCCCACGCCACGTTTTGGTCCATCCACTCGAAGAAGACCTCCGGGGAGTCGACGTACCAGTTCCCGTCAAAGGCAAACCGAATGCTGTTGAACCCGATATCCTTCGCGCGCTGGAAGTCGGTTTCCGAATGGTGCTGGGATTTAAGGAGCTCAGCCCCGTCCTGATCCCGGTGGTAGAAGTTAGAGAAGTTCACCGCTTTCAGCCTCGTGGGCTCGCCCTTGAGGACGAGGCCGCGACCGGCAGCGGTGACGAACTCCGGAGCCGGATCCTCCGCTGAGGAAGAGTTGCCGCTGCCCCTGGTCAGGGTGCACCCGCCAATGACCAGCAACGGAACCGCCAGCAGCAGCACGGCCACGACCCACCCGGGCACCCGGCGCCGGATTGCAGCCTGCCATGGTCGGCGCAGTTTTTGGTGCTGCACGGGCGGATGGCTGCTCCCGGGCATCCAAGTCTCCCCTCGCTCGGCCCTCAGAGGCTCAGCCTATTCGCCCCGGAAGAAAATGTCTTGGGTCACGTGACAGGTTCTTCATCCTGCTCGACCGGCGGGCGCCTCTACAACCTGCGGTACATCAGGTGCAGGCCCACGTAGCCCAGGCGCGGGTGCCGGAACGCCTCAGGGATCGTGGCGAGCACCTCGAAGCCCAGGGATTGCCAGGCCGCGACTGCCCGGACGTTGCTCTCCACCACGGCGTTGAACTGCATCGCGCGGAATCCGGCCGCCCGGGCAGTTTCCAGTGAATAGGCGCAGAGCGCGCGGGCCACACCCTTGCCCCCGTGCGCCGGGTGGACCATGTACCCGGCATTGGCAACGTGGCTTCCGCCGCCGCCCTGATTGGCGTGCAGCTCGCCGGTGCCCAGGATGACTCCGTCGAGTTCCCCCTGTCCCGCCGCCACGAACGTCTGGCCCGGGGGCTGCTTGAACCACCGTTCGCGGGCCTGCTCCTCTGTGGTGTCCCGGTCCCAGGTGAAGGTCTCCCCCGCCCGGACGACGGGCTCCAGGATCTCCCAGATCGCCGGCCAATCCGTGCCGGCGGCCGGCCGGATGACCCAGCCCGGGGCCGTGGACTCTGTCTCGTTGCTGGTGCTCACAGCCGCCACGTTAGCAGCACGTCCGGCCCTGTGACCGGCGCCGCCCGCCGGCCGGTGAACCCGCGGGAACTTCAGGAGTAATGTTTTATCGAAATGCAGTTCCGGCAGTGGACGTCCGGACGTGCCCGGCAGGGCCCGTTCCAGAAAGGGGAAGAAGAATGTCGCTGATCCGCCGCGTCGCCTTCCTCTCCCTGCACACCTCGCCCATGGAACAGCCGGGGTCCGGGGATGCCGGCGGCATGAACGTCTACATCCGCGCCCTGGCCGCGGCCCTCGCCGAGACCGGCGTCGAAGTGGAGATCTTCACCCGATCCACGTCCGCTTCGCAGGCCGCCGTCGAACATCCCTCCCCCGGAGTCTGCGTGCATAACGTCCTGGCCGGACCGCCCCGGAAGCTGCCGAAGGAGGAACTGCCGGAACTGCTGCACAGCATGGTGGCCGAAATCGACCGGATCCGGCAGCTTCAGCCGCACGGCCGCTACGACGTGATCCATTCGCACTACTGGGTTTCCGGCGTGGCGGGGCTTGAGCTCGCCGAATTGTGGGGCCTGCCGCTCGTCCACACGATGCACACCATGGCCAAGGTGAAGAACCTGCTGCTCGTCTCCGGGGAGCAACCGGAACCGCGGCGGCGCGAGGACGGCGAACACCGGATTGTCGACGGCGCCACCCGGTTGATCGCCAACACGGGCACCGAGGCGGCGGAACTGGTCTCGCACTACAACGCGGACAACGACAAAATTGACGTGGCCCCGCCCGGCGTGGACCTGGATATCTTCACGCCGGCGTTCCGCAGCCGGGCCCGGGCTGCCCACGGCGTCCCGCCGGGCCGCTTCCATCTGCTGTTCGCCGGCCGGATCCAGCGCTTGAAGGGACCGCAGATCCTGGTCAAGGCCGCCGCCCTGCTGCGGGCCCGGCGCCCGGACATCGACCTGCAGCTGACCATCGTCGGCGCGATCAGCGGATCCAAGGACTTCGACCTGAAGTCGCTGATCAGTGCCGCCGGACTGGACGACGTCGTCACGCACCATCCGCCGGTCAGCGCACCGGAACTTGCCGGCTGGTACCGTTCGGCCGACGTCGTGGTGATGCCGTCCTTCAGCGAATCCTTCGGCCTCGTGGCGCTGGAAGCCCAGGCCTGCGGAACGCCGGTGGTGGCCACCAAGGTGGGCGGGCTGTCCCGTGCCATCTACGACGGCCGGACCGGCCTGCTCGTGGAGGGCCACAAGGCCGCCGACTGGGCCGACGCCCTCGAGGCCCTGTACGACGACCCGGCGACCCGCGAGGACATGGGCCGCGCCGCCTCCCTGCACGCGCAGGAGTTCGGCTGGCAACGCACCGCCGCCATCACACTGGAGAGCTACCACACCGCGTTGAGCCAGTATTTTGGAAACCTGACCATTCCGGTGGGCCACACGCCCTCGCCCGGAACCACAGGCCGGTAACCACCGGCTGCACCCACCGGCCGGAACACCCACCGACGCCACGAGCCAAAGGACAACGATGTCTGAACCCACGATTTCCGGAACCCCCGCCACGCCCGGCCCGGGGACAGCTCCGCTGAGCGACCTGGAGATCGCGCAGCGGGCCACCATGCGGCCGATCGAGGACATCGCCGCCGCAGCCGGGATCAATGCCGAGGCCCTGGACCTCCACGGCCGGTACAAGGCGAAAATCGATCCGGCAAAGCTGACAGGTTCGACGGCGGGCGGCCCGCCGCGTGCCCCCGGCAAGGTGGTGCTGGTCTCCGCGATGTCGCCCACGCCCGCCGGCGAAGGCAAGTCCACCACGACAGTGGGGCTGGCTGACTCCCTGGCCCGCGCCGGGCACAAGGTCATGATCGCGCTGCGTGAACCCTCGCTGGGCCCGATCCTGGGCATGAAGGGCGGCGCCACGGGCGGCGGCTACTCCCAGGTGCTGCCGATGGACGAGATCAACCTGCACTTCACCGGGGATTTCCACGCCGTCACGTCGGCGAACAACGCCCTGATGGCCCTCGTGGACAACCACATCTACCAGGGCAACGAGCTGAACATCGACCCGCGGCGGATGACCTTCAAACGGGTCCTGGACATGAACGACCGGGCCCTGCGCGAGGTGGTGATCGGCCTGGGCGGGCCGACCCAGGGCATCCCGCGGCAGGACGGCTTCGACATCACTGTGGCCTCGGAGATCATGGCGGTTTTCTGCCTCGCCACGGACCTCGCCGATCTCCGGGACCGGCTGGGCCGGATCACGTTCGGCTACACCTACGACCGGCAGCCTGTCACGGTCGCCCAGCTGGGGGTCCAGGGCGCCCTGACCATGCTGCTCAAGGACGCCATCAAACCGAACCTCGTGCAGACCATAGCCGGGACCCCTGCTTTGGTCCACGGCGGACCGTTCGCCAACATCGCCCACGGCTGCAATTCCCTGATCGCCACCCAGACCGCCCGCAGCCTGGCGGACATCGTCGTCACGGAGGCCGGTTTCGGCGCCGACCTGGGTGCGGAAAAGTACATGGACATCAAGTCCCGCGTCGCCGACGTGGCTCCGTCCGCCGTCGTCGTCGTGGCGACCATCCGGGCCCTGAAGATGCACGGCGGTATCCCCAAGGACCAGCTCAAGGAACCCAACCTGGACGCGCTGGCTGCCGGCGTCGTGAATCTTCAGCGCCATGTGCGCAACGTGGAGAAGTTCGGCATCACGCCGGTGGTGGCAATCAACAAGTTCGCCACAGACACCCAGGCGGAGCTCGACTGGCTGCTGGAGTGGTGCGTTGCCGAGGGCGTCCAGGCCGCCGTGGCCGACGTCTGGGGCCGGGGCGGCGGCGGGGACGGCGGCGACGAACTCGCGGCCAAGGTCGCCGCGGCCATTGATGCGCCGCACACCTTCCGCCACCTGTACCCGCTGGAGATGTCGGTGGAGGACAAGATCCGGACGATTGTGCAGGAGATCTACGGCGCCGACGGCGTTGATTTCTCCGTCCCGGCGCTCAAACGGCTCGCGGAGATCGAGAAGAACGGCTGGTCCGGCTTCCCGGTCTGCATGGCGAAAACCCAGTACTCCTTCAGCGACGACGCCAGCAAGCTCGGCGCCCCGAAGGGTTTCACCGTGCACGTCCGCGACCTCATTCCCAAGACCGGCGCCGGCTTCATCGTGGCTCTCACCGGCGCGGTCATGACCATGCCGGGGCTCCCGAAGGTCCCGGCCGCGATGCGCATGGACGTCGACGCCGAAGGCAGCCCCGTCGGCCTCTTCTAGACCCTCCCTCACATCCGGCGCCACGTCAGCCGACGCTCCCTCACATCCGGCGCCACGTCAGTCGACGCTCCCCCACGTCCGGCGTCCGCGCACCTGATCCCCCCTCACGTCCTGCACTGGTCAGGGCGCAACCGTCGGAGCCCGCACTGGCCGCTACTGGCTGATCCCGGACACCTGTGGATAACTCCTGCGCGGTTACCAAAATGGGTTCACAATGCCAGCATGAGAAAGCGAATGGAGCTTCCCGGTCCACTCGGCGCAGCACCCTTCACCATCGCCGATGCCCGGTCGTTGGGAGTACCAAGATCCAGGCTCAAGCAGTCCGACATCAGTCATGTCAGCCGGGGTCTCTACAGGCCCGCTGAATGGAACTTCGAGTTGGAGGATGCGGCTCGCGCGCTGTCCGCCGCCTCCCCGGGGGCCTGGATCTCGCACGTCACGGCCGCCAGACTTCGATGCCAGCTCTTGCCTCCGTGGCTCTCGGACTCTGAGGAGCTGCACCTGAGCAAGCCGCGGGCGCTGCCCGAAGTCCGGCGCAAGGGGATCGTCGGACACACGGTTCTGGCGCTGGACGACGAGGTTGAAACAGCGGACGGCATCCGGATCAGCACGCGTCCCCGCACGTGGCTCGACCTCGCCCGGCGATTGAGCCTGTCCGAATTGGTCTGCATGGGCGACGAGCTCGTTCGGGTTCCGCGGTTCGGGTTGGAGGGACGGAACGAGCCCTTCGCGACCATCGATGGGCTGCGGTCGATGGTGAGCCGCCACCCGAATCTACAGGGAATCGTCCGCGCCCGGGCGGCCCTGGACTTGACGCGAGTGGGATCCGACTCGGCTCCGGAAACACTGCTACGCCTGGCGATGTGCGACGCCGGTCTCCCGGAGCCGGAGCTGCAGCTCCCGCTCCGCCCGGATAGCCCGGGGTCCCCGACTGCGGATCTTGGGTATCGCCGCCGTCGGCTGGCCGTCCAGTACGACGGCGGCCACCACCTGCTGCCAGCCCAGATCTTCAGCGACCGCCGACGTGACAAGGCCTTCGAATCCGCGGGATGGAACGTACTCGTCCTGACAAAAGACGACCTGGCCGACGGCTTCGAGGGCGCCACCGCCAAGATTAAACGAATCCTCCGCACCGCGTACCTCAGCCCGTCGTCTGCTGCAGGCTTTTCCAGCCCCGTCTGAGGGAGCGATCCTGCGATACCTGCACGACGTGAGGGAGGATCGGGCTAGTAGCGACCAGACGTGAGGGAGCGCCAACCTGACACGCTCCGGACGCACGACGCTCCCACACCAAAGGTGCGGGAGCGTCGGGGTGGAACGCGCCAAAAGTGCGGGAGCGTCGGAGTGCGGGTTTAGCGCTCCAGGTCGCCGCGAATGAAGGCCTCGACCTTTTCGCGGGCGAGGTCGTCGTTGAACTGCTCCGGCGGGGACTTCATGAAGTAGCTCGAGGCGGAGAGCAGCGGGCCGCCGATGCCGCGGTCCAGGCCGATCTTGGCGGCGCGGATGGCGTCGATGATCACACCGGCGGAGTTGGGTGAGTCCCAGACTTCCAGCTTGTATTCCAGCGACACCGGGGCGTCGCCGAAGTTGCGGCCCTCGAGGCGGACAAAGGCCCACTTGCGGTCGTCAAGCCACTGGACGTAGTCCGACGGGCCGATGTGGACATCCTTGGCGGCCAGCTCGGCCTCCACGTTGGATGTCACGGCCTGGGTCTTGGAGATCTTCTTGGACTCGAGGCGGTCGCGCTCCAGCATGTTCTTGAAGTCCATGTTGCCGCCGACGTTCAGCTGGTACGTGCGGTCCAAGGTCACGCCGCGGTCCTCGAACAGTTTCGCCATGACGCGGTGCGTGATGGTGGCGCCGATCTGGCTCTTGATGTCATCGCCCACAATCGGGACGCCGGCGGCGGTGAACTTGTCCGCCCAGGCCTTGGTGCCGGCGATGAAGACCGGGAGAGCGTTGACGAAGCCCACGCCGGCGTCGATCGCGCACTGGGCGTAGTACTCCGCAGCTTCCTGCGAGCCGACCGGCAGGTAGCAGACCATCACGTCAACGTTGGCGTCCTTGAGCGCCTGGACGACGTCGACCGGCTCCTCCGGGGACTGCTCGATGGTCTCAAGGTAGTACTTGCCGAGCCCGTCGAGGGTCGGGCCGCGCTGGACGGTCACACCGGTCGGCGGGACGTCGGCGATCTTGATGGTGTTGTTTTCGCTGGCCAGGATGGCGGCGGACAGGTCCTGGCCCACCTTCTTGGCGTCGACGTCGAACGCGGCGACGAACTGGACGTCGTTGACGTGGTACTTGCCGAACTCCACGTGCATCAGGCCCGGGATCGTGGCCTGGGGATCGGCGTCCCGGTAGTACTCAACGCCCTGGACCAGCGAAGTGGCACAGTTACCTACGCCGACGATTGCAACACGAATCGGATGTGAAGACACGGAACTCCTTTGGGGACAACTTCTTATGCCCGGTGCGGAAGTACTCTGATGCACGACGGCGGCAGCGGGCACGGCACCGTACGGCGCCATTAGCATTCTAGTCAACGGCGCGGCGGCCTGAGTTGTTCCCGGGCCGCCGCGCCGCCGGTATTACCGGGAGGCGGGGCCAGCTACTTCTGGGCCCACAGGTTGATATCGGACTCGACAGCGAACTCGTCGATCGCTGTCAGCTCCTCCGCGGTGAAGTCGAGGTTGTTGATCGCGGACAGGGTGTCCTCGAGCTGGCGGACACTGGACGCGCCGACCAGTGCGGATGTCACCGGGGCGCCCTTGCCCTGCTCCCGCAGGATCCACGCGATGGCCATCTGCGCCAGGGACTGCCCGCGGCTTTCCGCGATCCGGTGCAGTCCCCGCACGCGGTCCAGCTTGTCCTCGGTGATGCTGTTCTCGTCCAGGGACTTCTCCTGTGCGGCGCGGGAATCGGCCGGGATCCCGTCCAGGTAGCGGTCGGTCAGCATGCCCTGTGCCAGCGGCGAGAACGCGATCGAGCCCGCTCCCACCTGTTCCAGCGCCTCGTAGAGGTTGGGGCTGCCGTTTTCGGTCCAGCGGTTCAGCATGGAGTAGCTGGGCTGGTGGATCAGCAGCGGGGTGCCGAGCTCCTTGAGGATCCGGGCGGCCTCGAGGGTCTGCTCCGGGGTGTAGGAGGAGATGCCTGCGTAGAGGGCCTTCCCGGAGCGGACGGCCTGGTCCAGGGCACCCATGGTCTCTTCCATCGGCGTTTCCGGGTCGGGGCGGTGGCTGTAGAAGATGTCCACGTAGTCCAGGCCCATCCGGTTCAGCGACTGGTCCAGGCTGGCCAGCAGGTACTTCCGGGAGCCCCATTCGCCGAACGGGCCCGGCCACATGTTGTAGCCGGCCTTGGTGGAGATGATGAGTTCGTCGCGGTAGGGGGCGAAGTCATCGCGGAGGTGCCGGCCGAAGTTGGTCTCGGCGGAACCGGCGAGAGGACCGTAGTTGTTGGCCAGGTCGAAGTGGTTGACGCCGAGGTCGAAGGCGCGGCGCAGGATGGCGCGCTGGGTTTCGAAGGGCTTGTCGTCGCCGAAGTTGTGCCACAGGCCGAGCGAAATGGCGGGGAGCTTCAGCCCGCTGCGGCCGACGCGGCGGTAGGGCATGGAGTCATAACGGGTATCTGCTGCAACATAAGTCATACGTAACATCCTGTCTTACTTCGAGATGATGGCGGCACTGTGGCCGGGCAGGTCCAGCTGGCCGCTGTCGAGGCGCACGGCGTCGTCAGTGGCCAGTGCGATCGAGGCGCCGGCCACGGCGAGCCGCCGCGGTTCGGCGGAGAAGTTCATCGCGACCTCCACGCTTCCGCGGCGCAGCCGGAGCCAGCGGTCGGCCTCGCTGAAGGCCACCGCAGTGTCCTCGAAGCCCAGACCGGACAGCTCCGGCGTCGCACGGCGCAACGCGATGAGCCGGCGGTACAGGTCAAGCAGGCGGGCGTGGTCGCCGTCCGCGGCTTCTGCCCAATTGAGCCGGGAACGGGTGAAGGTTTCCGGGTCCTGCGGGTCCGGCACGACGGCGGGGTCCCAGCCCATTCGTTCGAACTCCTTGATCCGGCCCTCCGCAGTGGCCCGGCCGAGTTCCGGCTCCGGATGCGAGGTGAAGAACTGCCACGGCGTGGTGGCACCGTATTCCTCGCCCATGAACAGCATCGGCGTGAACGGTGAGGTCAGGGTTGCGACGGCGGCCAGCGCCAGCTGCCCGTACCCCAGCGTCTGGGACAGCCGGTCGCCGGTGGCCCGGTTGCCGATCTGGTCATGGTTCTGGCTGCAGACCACCAGCGCCGCCGGGTGGACCGCGGCCGTGTTGATGGGCCGGCCGTGGTGGCGACCGCGGAAGCTGGAGTAGCTGCCGTCATGGAAGAACCCGTCAACCAGGACCTTCGCCAGGGCCTCGAGGGATTCGAAGTCAGCGTAGTAGCCCGTGGCCTCGCCGCTGACGTTGACGTGCACGGCATGGTGGAAGTCGTCGCTCCACTGCCCCGCCAGTCCGTAGCCGTTGACGTCCCGCGGGTAGAGCAGGCGCGGGTCGTTGAGGTCCGACTCGGCGATCATGGTGGCGGGGCGGCCGGTTTCGGCAGAGATTCCGTCCGCGAGCGCACCGAACTCCTCCAGCAGGTGCACGGCCCGCTCGTCCTTGAAGGCGTGCACCGCGTCGAGCCGGAGCCCGTCCACGTGGTAATCCCGCAGCCACATGGCGGCGTTCTCGAGGATGTAGGCGCGCACGACGTCGGAACCGGGGCCGTCGAGGTTCACCGAGTCGCCCCAGGTGTTGCCCTCCCCCGATTTCAGGTACGGCCCGAAGCGCGGAAGGTAATTCCCGCTGGGTCCGAGGTGGTTGTAGACCACGTCCTGAATGACGCCCAGCCCGGCGGCATGGGCCGCGTCCACGAAGCGCTGGTAGGCGGCGGGTCCGCCGTAGCCTTCGTGCACGGCGTACCAGAGGACACCGTCGTAGCCCCAGTTGTGGGTGCCGTTGAAGCCGTTCACCGGCAGCAGCTCCACGAAATCGACGCCGAGGTCCACCAAGTAGTCGAGCTTCCCGGCGGCCGCGTCCAGCGTTCCCTCGGGGGTGAACGTCCCCACGTGCAGTTCGTAGATCACCGCTCCCTGCAGCCCGCGCCCCTGCCACTGCCCGTCCGACCAATCGTGGTTGCCGGCGTCGAAGGTCCGCGACAGGGCATGGACACCGGCAGGCTGCCGCCGGGACCGGGGGTCCGGCAGCGGTGTGGTGTCCCCGTCGATCAGGTAGCCGTAGTCAACGTCCCCGGTGGCGGGGGCGTCCGGGGCGGTCCACCAGCCACCTGTGCCGTCCGGACGTGCCGGGCCGTCCGGACTTGCCGGGCTGTCGGTCCGGCGCATCGGGTACTCCCGGCCGCCGGCGAGCAGGGTGACGGCCTGGGCGTCCGGCGCCCAGACGTTGAAGCGTTCGGTTCCGTGTGCAGGCAAGGTCATGGCATTCTTCCGTTCCCTGGGGGTCGGTGGGTCAGTCGGTGCGGTCAGGAGGTGGGCACCAGCAGCGCCACCGGGTAGTCACGCAGGATGTCGGCAAGCCGGACGGGGCCGGCGTCGAACGTGGTTCCCGTCAGTTCGTCCGTCATGTCCACGGACAGTTCGACGGCGGTGTCCTGCCAGCCGCCATGCTGCTCCAGTCCGCGGGGCAGCCGGGTGGCGAGCGTGACGGCGCCTACGCCGGCGGCACTGCCGCGGTCAAAGCCGATGAGGTGCCCGGCGGCCGCCCCGGTTGCGGCAACGGGCCGGTAGCCCGTGAACAGCTCCGGGCGGTCACGGCGCAGGCGCAGGGCCCGCGAGGTGACGAGGAGCTTCGCGGCGTCGTCGGTGTACGACGCCGGGCGGTCGCCGGCGTCGAGCGCGGCCAGGGCCGCGCGCCGCGCACCGTAGTCGAACGGCCGCCGGTTGTCCGGATCGGTCAGCGAGCGGTCCCAGAACTCGGTGCCCTGGTAGACGTCCGGGACGCCCGGCATGGTCAGCTGTACGAGCTTGGCGCCGAGCGAATTGATGGCGCCATACGTCGCCAGGAGCTCCACAAGGGACTCCAGTTCCGCCCGGACGGCAGGGTTGTCGAAGGCCGCGTCGACGGCGGCGGCCAGCTTCTCCTCGAAGGCGGCGTCCGGGTCCAGCCAGTCGGTGGAGTTGCCGGCCTCCCGGGCGGCCTTCTGTGCATACGACTGAAGCCGGTCACGGTCCGCGGGCCAGGCACCGGCGATGGCCTGCCACAGCAGGTTGGCGAGCGGACCGTCGGGCAGCGGCGCCAGTTCCTGCAGCCGGGCCAGGGCGGCCTTCCAGTCCCCCGCCACCTCAGCGAGCACGGAGATCCGCGCACGGGTGTCCTCGCTGCGTTTGGTGTCGTGGGTGCTCAGTGTGGTCATGGACAGCGGGATCTCGGCCTGGCGGCGCGCCATCCGGTGATGGAACTCCTCCGGCGCGACCGAGAACTCGGTGGGATCGGCCCCGACCTCCGTCAGGGTGCCGAGCCGGGTGTAGCGGAAGAACGCGGTGTCCTCCACGCCCTTGGCCATGACCATGCCGGAGGTTTGCTGGAAGCGGCGTCCCAGTTCGGCGCCCGGTTCCGGGCCGGCGTCGAGGAGCAGCGGCAGCAGCAGTCCGACGGCGTCCGCCAGCTCCGGACGGCGCCGGACGGCAAGTTCGCACGCTTCCTTCAGCACGTCGGCGCCTTCGGGAAGGTAGCTGCGGTACACCGGGAAGGCGGCGATGATCTCGGAGAGGGCATCGGCGGCCGCTTCCACCGTGAGCCCCGTGCCGGACGGCACCAGCCGCGCCAGCCGGAGCATCTCGGAGTGGAGGATCCCGTCCGTAATCCGGCGCTTGGTGCCCCGGATCATGTCCTCGTAGTCCGCCGCCTGGCCGCCGCGCAGCTCGGCGTCGAGGGCGTCCAGGGCTTCCTGCCCGGCGGGATCGACGAAGAGCCGGTCCACGTCCGCGAGGGCGTCGTAGCCGGTGGTGCCCTCGCAGTCGAAACTCTCCGGAAGGACCTCACCGGGTTCGAGGATCTTTTCGATCAGCAGGTAGCTGCCGCCCGTGACCTCGCGGAGCCGGCGCAGGTACCCCTCCGGATCGGCCAGGCCGTCCGGGTGGTCGATCCGGAGTCCGTCCACCAGACCTTCGCGGAACCAGCGGACAATCTCGGCGTGGGCTTCGTCGAAGACCTCGGGGAGCTCCACCCGGATGCCGGCCAGGCTGTTGACGGCGAAGAACCGGCGGTAGTTCAGCTCGTTGTCGGCCCGGCGCCAGCCGACCAGCTCGTAGTGCTGCCGGTCGTGGACCGCGCGCGGGTCGTCCGCAGTGGGGTCACCTGCGGTATAGCTTCCCTCGGCCAGCGGGAAGCGGTGGTCGTAGTACCGCAGCTCCCCGTCCCGGATTTCCAGCGCGTCGACGTCGGAGTCGGATCCCAGCACGGGGATCCGGATCCGGCCGCCGCCGAAGTCCCAGTCGACGTCGAACGCCTGGGCGTAGCGGGACTGCTGTCCTTCCTTGAGCAGCGACCACCACCACGGGTTCTGGATGGGGGTGGCAACGCCGACATGGTTGGGCACGATGTCGACGAGCACGCCCATGCCGGCCTCACGGGCCGCCCGCGCCGCGGCGGCCAGACCCTCGGGGCCGCCGCGGTCCGGGTCGATCGCGGAGGGGTCGGTCACGTCATAGCCGTGGTCCGAGCCCTTCTCCGCGGTGAGGATCGGCGAGAGGTAGATCCAGTCCACGCCGAGCGACTTCAGGTAGGGCACGGTCTCGGCGGCATCCTGGAGGGTGAAGCCGGGCCGGATCTGCAGCCGGTAAGTGGAGACCGGAGTCCTCATTTGGCGGCAGCCTTCGAGACGGCTTCGGCGGCCTCGTCCTGGGCCTCCACCATTTCCTCTAGTGCGTCCTCGTGCTCGGCCATCGAGGCCAGTGATGCGGCCGCGGAGTAGTCCACCTCCACCTCGGGGCCGGAGTGAGCCCGGAGCACCACCATGGACTTGGCTGCCAGTTTCAGCACCGAGCCTGCCTTGATCGGCTTCTCGGTGTCGGCCTGGTCCGCGGTGTCCACCAGCACATCCCAGAAGGGCGAGTACTCCTCGGCCGGCAGGCAGAAGTCCACGCTGTCGTCATGGGCGTTGAAGGCCAGCAGGAAGCTGTCGTCGGTGATCCGGCGACCGCGGGAGTCCTGCTCCTGGATGCCGTGGCCGTTGAGGAACACGCCGATGGTCCGGCCGAAGCCGCTGCCCCAGTCCTCGGGCAGCATTCCGGTGCCGTCGGTCTTCAGCCAGACGATGTCCGGCAGTTTCTCGCCCTCACCGCGGACCACCGGCCGGCCGTCGAAGAAGCGGCTGCGGCGGAACGTCGGGTGATCGTGGCGGATCTTGTTGACGAACGCGGTGAACTCCACCAGCGGCTGGTCCATTGCGTCCCAGTGGATCCAGCTCAGCTCGGAGTCCTGGCAATAGGTGTTGTTGTTGCCCTGCTGGGTGCGGCCCAGCTCGTCACCGTGCAGCAGCATGGGGACACCCTGCGAGAGCAGCAGGGTGGCGATGAAGTTGCGCTGCTGGCGGGCGCGGAGGGTCAGGACCTCGTCGTTGTCCGTGTCCCCCTCCTCGCCGCAGTTCCAGGACCGGTTGTGGGATTCGCCGTCGTTGTTGCCCTCGCCGTTGGCGTCGTTGTGCTTCTCGTTGTAGGAGACCAGGTCGCGCATGGTGAAGCCGTCGTGGGCCGTGACGAAGTTGATCGACGCCACGGGGCGCCGCGCGGAGCTTTCGTACAGGTCCGCGGAGCCGGTCAGGCGGGAGGCGAATTCGCCCAGTGTGGAGGGCTCTCCGCGCCAGAAGTCGCGGACCGTGTCGCGGTACTTGCCGTTCCACTCGGTCCACTGCGGCGGGAAGTTGCCCACCTGGTATCCGCCCGGGCCGATGTCCCAGGGCTCGGCGATCAGTTTGACCTGGGAGACGATCGGGTCCTGCTGGATGAGTTCGAAGAAGGTGGAGAGCTTGTCCACGTCGTAGAACTCGCGGGCCAGCGTGGAGGCAAGGTCGAAGCGGAAGCCGTCGACGTGCATCTCCGTCACCCAGTACCGCAGGGAATCCATCAGCAGCTGGAGCGAGTGCGGGTGCCGGACGTTCAGGGAATTTCCGGTGCCCGTGTAGTCCATGTAGTGCTTCATGTCGTCGTCGACCAGCCGGTAGTAGGCCTGGTTGTCGATGCCCTTGAAGGAAAGTGTGGGCCCGAGGTGGTTGCCTTCGGCGGTGTGGTTGTAGACCACATCCAGGATCACTTCGATGCCGGCCCGGTGCAGGTCGCGGACCATGGCCTTGAACTCCTGGACCTGGTGCCCCACATCGCCGGAGGAGCTGTAGGTGTTCTGCGGGGCGAAGAAGCCGATGGTGTTGTAGCCCCAGTAGTTGTTGAGGCCCTTCTCCTGGAGCGTGCCGTCGTTGACGAACTGGTGGACGGGCATAAGTTCGATCGCGGTGACGCCGAGCTTCTTCAGGTGCTCGATCACGGCCGGGTGCGCGACGCCGGCATAGGTTCCGCGCTGCTCGTCCGGGACCTCCGGGTGCAGTTCCGTCAGGCCCTTGACGTGGGCCTCGTAGATGACCGACTGGTGGTAGGGGATCCGCAGTTGGCGGTCGCCGTCCCATTCGAAGAAGGGGTTGATCACCACGCCGTGCATGGTGTGGGGCGCCGAGTCGGCGTCGTTCCGGGAGTCGGGGTCGCCGAATTCATAGGTGAACAGCGCCGGGTCCCAGTCGATCTGGCCTTGGACGGCCTTGGCGTAGGGGTCCATCAGCAGCTTGTTGGGGTTGAAGCGGTTGCCGTGCTCCGGCTCGTACGGCCCGTGGACCCGGTACCCGTACTTCTGGCCGGGCTGGACCTGCGGCAGGTAGCAGTGCCACACGTAGCCGTCCACTTCGGTCAGCTCGATCCGCGTCTCGCTCAGGTCATCGGCGAGGAGGCACAGCTCCACGCGTTCGGCACGCTCGCTGAACAGGGCAAAATTGGTGCCGGTGCCGTCAAAAGTGGCTCCCAGCGGGTAAGCCGTTCCGGGCCAGACTTCCATGTGTACTCCTCGTGCGTGGCGAAATTTCTCTAGACAGACTACTTGTAAGCAGGGTTACTAATTGACTCGGCGCACTGAACGCCCGGATTTGTTACACCGTCGTCATGGCCTCCCGCACGGATGTCGCCACGTCCGACGCCGTCACCGGCCCGCCGCCCGAGGCGAGGGTTCCGGCCCGGCCATGGACGCTGGCGGCCAGCGCCGCGATGCCCGCCCAGCGGTTATCGCCGCGGATGCCGAAGGACGCTTGGGTTTCGGGGCTGCCGGCCAGCTGCGCGAGCAGGGCTCCCAGGATCCCGGCCAGGACGTCCCCGCTGCCGGCCGTGGCCAGCCAGGGAGTGGCTTCGGCTTGGCTGAAGACGGCACCCGAGGGGGCGGCGACGAGAGTGGTGGCGCCCTTGAGGAGGACGGTGGCCCCGGTCAGTTCACTGGCCTGCCGGGCGGCCGCGAGCGTGGCGTTCTCCACGCCGTCGCGGCCGGGGTCCGCGCCGTACCGCGCAAGCAGCGCGGCCAGTTCGCCGGCGTGCGGTGTCAGCACGAATCGGGGGGCGAGGGCGCGGGGCAGGGCCGGCAGCGCCCCGGCGTCGGCCACCACCGGCAGCCCGGTGGCTGCGGCGTCGCGGACGCGCTCCAGCTGCTCGTGGGCTTCCTCGTCAAGCCCCGGGCCCAGGAGCCAGGCCTGGACGTGGGCATCCGCGGGACTGCCGGTGCCGCAGACGACTTCGGGGCAGGAGCGGCGGACCAGGTCGGCGACGTCCGGGGGTCCAAGGTAGCGCACCATGCCCACGCCGGCGGCCAGCGCGCCGTGGCAGGCGAGAACCGCCGCGCCGGGGTACCGCTGCGAGCCGGCCACCACGCCCAGGACGCCGCGGGAGTATTTGTGGGAGCGCCGTCCGGGATGCGGGAGCAGCAATTGCAGATCCGCCGCCTCGAAGCGGCGCAGGGCCGGCTCCGGGAGGGCGGCCTCGATGCCGATCGGAATCACCTGGACGCGGCCGGCGAAGTCCGCGCCCGGGTCGGCCAGCAGGCCCGCCTTGGCCGCCCCGAACGTCACGGTCAGGTCCGCGCGGAGAACAGGGGTATGGGCTTCTCCGGTGTCGGCGTCCACACCGCTGGGAATGTCGCAGGCCACCACGAGTCCGGGCCGGGAGCGTCCCAGCGCCTCGATCAGCTCCGCCGCAGGGCCCCGGAGTCCGCCCTGCGCGCCAGTTCCCAGCACCGCGTCAATGACGACGCCGGACTGTGCGGCGGCCGCCGCTGCGCCGGCGATGGTGTCCGGCGTCAGGCGGATCACCCGGCCGCCGGCTTTTGCCAGGGCCGCGAGTCCTTGCGGGTGGGCCTCCCCCGCGGTGAGGACCGCCGTCGTCCGCATGCCGCGGCGGGCCAGCATGGCGGCCGCGAACAGCCCGTCCCCGCCGTTGTTGCCCTTGCCGGCGAGGACCGTGACGCTGGCGCCGTAGAGGCGCTGGCCGCGGGCCCGCAGTTCGCGGACCACGGCGTTGGCCAGCCCGTGGGCTGCCCTTTGCATAAGAACAGCGCCCACACCTTTATCCAGGAAAGGCTTCTCAGCCTCTCGTATCTGGGTTCCGGTGTAGGCGCTGATCATGGTTTCAGTCCATTCGCGGTGCAGTCTGCGGGATGTCCGGGTCTGGTCAGGCAGGTGGAGTTCAGCCCTCGGCGATGACCGTTGCGGTGGCAATGCCGCCGTCGTGGCTCATCGAGAGGTGCCAGCGCTTGACGCCCTTTGACTCCGCCACGGCCAGCACAGTGCCCTTGACCTGGACGGTGGGCCCGTTCTCGTCAAGACCGATCCAGCAGTCCTGCCAGTTCATGCCCGCAGGGGCGCCGAGGACCTTCGCCACGGCTTCCTTGGCGGCGAACCGGGCCGCTAAGGACCGCGTGTTCAGTTCGCGTTCCGCGGGGACGAACAGCCGGTCGCGCAGCCCGGGGGTGCGCTCCAGCTGCCGGCCGAACCGGTCAATGTCTACGACGTCTACGCCAATGCCAACGATCATGGCGTTATTCTACGGTCACGCTCTTGGCCAGGTTGCGAGGCTGGTCCACGTCGTAGCCTTTGGCGGATGCCAGGGCGAGGGCAAAGATCTGCAGCGGGACCGTGCTGAGCAGCGGGGCCAGCAGCGTCGGGGTCTCGGGGATGTAGAAGACGTGCTCGGCGTAGGCCTTGACGGCTTCGTCCCCCTCCTCCGCGATCACGATCGTCCGGGCGCCGCGGGCCCGGACTTCCTGGATGTTGGAGACAACCTTGGCGTGCAGCGAGTCGCGGCCGCGGGGTGAGGGAACCACCACGAAGACGGGCTGGCCCTCCTCGATCAGCGCAATCGGGCCGTGCTTGAGTTCACCGGCGGCGAAGCCCTCGGCGTGGATGTAGGCGAGCTCCTTGAGCTTGAGCGCACCCTCCATGGCCACCGGGAAGCCGACGTGGCGGCCCAGGAACAGCACGGACTTGGCGTCCGCCATGGACCGGCCGAGTTCCTTGATCTGGTCTTCGTTGTCGAGGACCTGCTGGATCTTGGCGGGGATCTTGTTGAGGTCCGCCAGGATGTCCTTGATCTCGCCCTGGAACTTGTTGCCGCGCAGCTGGGCAAGGTAGAGGCCCAGGAGGTAGGCGGCGGTGATCTGCGCCAGGAAGGCCTTGGTGGAGGCGACGGCGATTTCCGGGCCGGCGTGGGTGTAGAGCACCGCATCGGATTCGCGCGGGATCGTGGAGCCGTTGGTGTTGCAGATGGAAACCGTCTTAGCGCCCTGTTCCTTGGCGTAACGGACGGCCATCAGGGTGTCCATGGTCTCGCCGGACTGGGAGATCGAGACGATCAGGGTGTTCTCGTCCACGATCGGGTCGCGGTAGCGGAATTCGTGGGAGAGCTCCACCTCTGTGGGAATCCGGCACCAGCGTTCGATCGCGTACTTGGCGACCTGCCCGGCATAGGCGGAGGTTCCGCAGGCGAGGACGATGATCTTGCTGACGCTCTTGAGCAGTTCCGGGTCAATCCGGAGTTCGTCGAGGGTCAGGCGGCCGTTGATGTCCGAGCGGCCCAGAAGGGTCTGCAGGACGGCGTCCGGCTGGTCGTGGATTTCCTTTTCCATGAAGGACGGGAAGCCGCCCTTTTCCGCGGAGGCCGGGTCCCAGTTGACGTGGTATTCCTTGCCTTCGGCCGGGGCGCCGTAGAAGTCCGTGATTTCCACGGTGTCGGCGGTGATCGTCACGATCTGGTCCTGGCCGAGTTCGACGGCGCGGCGTGTGTAGTCAATGAAGCCGGAGACGTCGGAGCCGAGGAAGTTCTCGCCGTCACCGAGCCCGACGACGAGCGGGGAGTTGCGGCGGGCCGCCACGACGACGTCGGGCTGGTCCGCGTGCACGGCGAGGAGGGTGAAGGCGCCTTCGAGTCGCTGGCAGGCGAGCTGCATGGCCTTGGTGAGGCCGCCGTTGGCGGAGTCGCCCCCGAGTTGGTTGCGGTAGATGTCGGCCAGCAGCGCGGCCGCGACCTCGGTGTCGGTTTCGGACAGGAACGTCACGCCCTTGCGGGTGAGTTCCAGCTTGAGTTCGGCGAAGTTTTCGATGATGCCGTTGTGGATCACGGCCAGCTTGCCGTCATCGGCGAGATGCGGGTGGGCGTTCTGGTCCGTCGGTCCGCCGTGGGTGGCCCAGCGGGTGTGGCCGATGCCGGTCAGCGATTCCGGGAGGGGGTTGGCGTCGAGTTCGGCAATGAGGTTGCTCAGTTTGCCCGACTTCTTGCGGGACGAAATGGTTCCGCCGGCTACCACTGCGATGCCCGCAGAGTCGTACCCCCGGTACTCCAGTCGCCGCAGTCCTTCAAGGACAACGTCCAAGGCATTGTGTCCAGTATTTACCCGGCCAGCGGAGTGGCCCACATATCCAACGATTCCACACATGGACTCAAGCCTAGCGGGTTTCCCCGGCAGCCGACGTCGAATCCGCGTTAGTAACACGCCGTCCGCCGCCCCGCGGGGGCACTACGGGGCGGCCCCATTTCGCTCTCGGCCCGGCGGAGGGCAGAATCTCTAGGGTGACTTTGCAACGCAATGAAGCGAACGGCGACGGCGTCTCCCCGTTCGTGGAGCTGGACCGGCAGACCTGGTCCCGGCTCGCTGCCCAGATGGAGCAGCCCCTCAACCAGGAGGACGTACTCCGTCTCCGCGGCCTCGGCGATCCCCTTGATATGAAGGAAATCCGCGAGGTTTACCTGCCCCTGTCCCGGTTGTTGCACCTGTATGTCGAGGCGGCAGGCCAGCTCCATGCAGCAACCACCACCTTCCTGGGCGAGCAGACCCAGAGGACGCCGTTCGTGATCGGCGTCGCCGGCTCGGTGGCCGTGGGCAAGTCGACCATCGCCCGTGTGCTGCGCGAGATGCTCCGCCGGTGGCCCGGGACGCCCAATGTTGAGCTCATCACCACGGACGGCTTCCTCTACCCGCTGGCGGAACTCAAGCGGCGGCAACTGCTGGAGCGCAAGGGGTTCCCCGAATCCTATGACCGCCGCTCGCTGCTCCGTTTTGTGAGCGAAATCAAAGGCGGCGCCGAGGAAGTCCGGGCACCCTGGTACTCCCACGTGACCTATGACATCGTCCCGGGGAAGGAAGTGGTGGTGCGACGCCCCGACGTGCTGATCGTCGAGGGGCTGAACGTCCTGGCACCGGCCCGCCCGCGGCATGACGGCCGGCAGGGCCTGGCGTTGAGTGACTTCTTCGATTTTTCCATCTATGTTGATGCCAAAACGTCCTACATCGAGGAGTGGTACGTGGACCGCTTCCGCAAACTCCGCACCACGGCGTTCGCCCAGCCGGAGTCCTACTTCCACCGTTACGCCACGCTCTCGGACGCCGAGGCGGAAGAGACGGCCCGTGAGATCTGGAAGCGCATCAACGAACCCAACCTTGAGGAGAACGTGCTTCCCACCCGCGGCCGGGCGCAGCTGGTCCTCACCAAGGACGCCGACCATTCCATCCGCCGCATGCTGCTGCGCAAGGTCTAGCACACGTGTGCCACGACGGGTCAGCGGAGCATCCGGAGGCACCGGAACCAGCCAATCCCACCGCCAGCCGGCGGGCCTTCAGCCGCCTGCTGCTGGCAGGCACGGGCCTCGCAGCCCTGAGCGCCTGCGCCCCCGAAGCCGCCCGGCCGACCCCGTCCGCGGCCGCAGCTGCAACGCCAACTCCGACGCCAACGGCGACGTCGGCGCCCGTCACCGCGACGCCGTCCGCCACGGCCACCACCACCGCACCGCCGGCTGCGTCCGTGCCGGCCAGTCCCGCGGCAACGGCGCCGGAGACCGCACCGCCGGCACGCTCCACCGTCAAACCCCGGCACTCGCTTACCGACCCGGCGAGTCCCTGGGTGGTGGTGAACAAACACCGTCCGCTGACCCCTGCCGCCTACGTGCCGGCCGCCCTCGTCCAGCCACGCGTGCGCCTGGCCACGTCCGGTGAAGCCGCCCTGCTCAACAGCACGACGGCGGCCGCGGCAGAGAAGATGTTCGCGGCCGCAGCCGGGGCCGGCGTCACCATGACGCTGGCCAGCGGCTACCGGTCCTTCGCGACCCAGACCTCGACGTACAACGGCTATGTGAACTCCCGGGGACAGGCTGCAGCCGATACGGCGTCAGCCCGGCCTGGCCACTCCGAGCACCAGACCGGCTGGTCCTTCGACATCGGCGACGGCGGAGGGGCCTGCAGCTTCCAGCCCTGCTTCGCCGATCAGCCCGCGGCGGCCTGGGCCAAGGCCAACGGCCACCGGTTCGGCTTCGTGGTGCGCTACCCGTGGATGCTTCACGACATCACGGGGTACTACTACGAGCCCTGGCACCTGCGCTATGTCGGCGTGGAAGCGGCGGGTGAGATGAAGACGCGGGGAATCACGACGCTCGAGCAATACTTCGGTCTTGAGGCGGCGCCGGCGTACCGGTAGCGGCACCAGGAGCAACAGCAATGGCGCGCCCCGTCGGGGCGCGCCATTGTTGTTTTCAGCTAAAAGTCGATTCAGTCGGCCACGAGCTCCAGTGCCAGCTCGGTCCGGACCACCTGCGCCAGGCGTTCGGCTACGGCCTGGGCTGTCTCCTGCGACGCGGCCTCCACCATGACGCGAACCACCGGCTCCGTGCCGGAGGGGCGCAGCAGCACACGGCCTGTGTCGCCGAGTTCGGTTTCGGCGGCGGCTACGGCCGCTGCAACGGCTTCGTCGCCCTTGACCCGGGTGCGGTCCACGCCCTTGACGTTGATCAGGACCTGCGGGAGCTTGGTCATCACCGTGGCCAGGTCCTTCAGCGGACGGCCGGTGAGTGCCACTTGAGCGGCAATCTGCAGGCCGGTGAGGACGCCGTCGCCCGTAGTAGCGTGGTCCGCAAAGATCACGTGTCCGGACTGCTCGCCGCCGAGGTTGTAGCCGCCTTCGCGCATCCCCTCCAAGACGTAGCGGTCGCCGACGCCGGTTTCGCGCAGGCTGATGCCGGCCTCGCGGAGCGCGATCTTGAGTCCAAGGTTGCTCATGACGGTAGCGACGAGGACGTCGTCGTTGAGCTTGCCGGACGCCTTGAGTGCCACGGCAAGGATGGCCATGATCTCGTCGCCGTCCACTTCGCCGCCCTCGTGGTCCACTGCCAGGCAGCGGTCCGCGTCGCCGTCGTGCGCAATCCCCAGATCGGCCCCGTGCTCCAGCACTGCCTGCTTCAGCGGTCCCAAATGGGTGGAGCCCACGCCGTCGTTGATGTTCAGGCCGTCGGGTTCCGCCCCAATGAGGATGACTTCAGCGCCGGCGTCCTTGAAGACCCGGGGCGAACAGCCGCTCGCCGCGCCGTGGGCGCAGTCCAGCACCACCTTGAGTCCGTCCAGGCGGTGCGGGAGGGAGCCGAGCAGATGGACGATGTAGCGGTCCTCGGCGTCGGAGAAGCGCTGGATCCGGCCCACCTCTCCCCCGACCGGGCGGAAAGGCTCCTTGCCGAGCTGTTCCTCGATGGCGTCTTCCACAGCGTCCGGGAGTTTCTGGCCGCCGCGGGCAAAGAACTTGATGCCGTTGTCCGGGGCGGGGTTGTGCGACGCGGAGATCATCACGCCGAAGTCGGCATCCAAGTCTGCCACCAGGTAGGCCGCTGCCGGAGTCGGGAGCACGCCGGCGTCGTAAACGTCGATCCCGGAGCTCGAGAGCCCCGCCTCCACGGCTGCCGCGATGAACTCACCGCTGGCGCGCGGGTCCCGCGCAACAACGGCACGGGGCCGCGTTCCGTTGGTATTGCGCTCATGGCCAAGCACGACGGCGGCGGCCTGAGCCAACTGCAACGCCAGCTCGGCCGTCAACAGGCCGTTCGCCAGGCCCCGGACACCATCTGTTCCAAATAATCTAGACATCGGACCAAGTTTAGACGATCAAGCGGGCGGATCCTGTGCCGAGCCGCCGGACCGCCTCGCGGCGCCGCCCGTATGCCTGTGTTGCCGCTGTTTAAACGGCGAAAGCCCGCCCCGCCACAAAGGGCGGAACGGGCTTCCGTAGAGGCGTTTTTGGCGCCCGCAAGCGGGTTTAGCGCTTGGAGTACTGCTGAGCCTTACGGGCCTTCTTGAGACCAGCCTTCTTGCGCTCGATGACGCGTGCGTCGCGGCGCAGGTAACCGGCCTTCTTCAGGGTGGCGCGGTTGTTGTCGACGTCGATCTCGTTCAAAGAACGGGCGATGCCGAGGCGCAGCGCGCCGGCCTGGCCGGAGATGCCGCCACCGTGGATGCGGGCGATAACGTCGTAGGCGCCTTCGAGATCAAGGATCTTGAAGGGCTCGTTGACGTCCTGCTGGTGCAGCTTGTTCGGGAAGTAGTTCGCCAGTTCGCGGCCATTGATGGTCCACTTGCCGGAGCCCGGTACAACGCGAACGCGTGCAACAGCTTCCTTGCGACGGCCAACTGCAGCGCCGGCGACGGTCAGTGCCGGGCGTTCCTTCTTCGGCGCTGCTGCTTCTGCAGCACCGCTTTCCGAGGTGTAGCTGGTCAGGTTTTCCTCAGCCTCAACGGCTTCGGTGGTCAGTTCTTCGTTCTGAGCCACGATTCTCCTTGATTAAAAGTTGGTTGGTGGCCAGGACTACTGGGCGACCTGGGTGATTTCGAAAGTCTTGGGCTGCTGGGCGGCGTGGGGGTGCTCGGCACCCTTGTAAACCTTGAGCTTGCCCAGCTGCTGTGCAGCGAGGGAGTTCTTCGGGAGCATGCCCTTGATGGCCTTCTCCACGGCGCGGACCGGGTTGGATTCCAGCAGTTCCGCGTAGTTGACGGAGGTCAGGCCGCCCGGGTAGCCGGAGTGGCGGTATGCGCGCTTCTGCTCCAGCTTGGCGCCGGTGAGGGCAACCTTCTCAGCGTTGATGATGATGACGAAGTCGCCCATGTCCATGTGGGACGCAAAGGTGGCCTTGTGCTTGCCGCGCAGCAGGATTGCGGTCTGGCTGGCAAGACGACCAAGGACAACGTCGGTGGCGTCAATGACGTGCCACTGGCGGTTGATATCGCCGGGCTTCGGGGTGTACGTACGCACGGTGTTTGCCTCGTTCTTGTTCTGGCGTTCTTGTTTTAGGCGTCACACGAAGGTGCACCTACTATCTATGCGCTACCGGAACAGAGGTGAGGGCTCTATGTAACCAGTCGTCCTGAAGTCTCGAATGTGCACGTTGGGTAGTCATCCTGCAACCGGATTCCCAAGCGGGCACGCATCATCGAGAAGGACACGCACAACGACTACCAAGAATAGCGGAAGACGTGTCGCTGGGTCAAAATGGGGTGTCCGGATGCATCTAGCCCGCCCCGGCCCGCCGCATCCTTGGAGGAAACGTGTTCGACACTGCCGCCGCAGGCTCCGCATCCGCGTTGTTTATTGTCGGGATCGGGCTGGCCGGCATGTGCCTGGGGCTCATCGCCGACGCCCTCGTCCGGCGGGGGCTCCCCCGGCTGGCCGGCGATGCCTCGTGGCGCGCGGGGATCACGACGGCGGCGGCCACCTTTATCCTCTCGGCCCTGCTGGCGTGGCGCTTCGGTGCCACCGCCGAACTTCCCGCCTACGTATTACTTGGCATATTCGCCGTTCCCTTGGCGCGCATCGACATAGTGCACCATTTATTGCCGAACCGGCTTGTTGGACCCCTGCTCGGCGCGGGCTTTGCCCTCTTGGGGTCCGCCGCACTGGCCGCGGGAGCTGCCGGCGACCTGATTCGCGGAGCCGCCGGGTCCGTAATCTTGTTCTTTTTTTACCTGGTTTTGGCCTTGACCAGCAGAAACGGCCTCGGAATGGGTGACGTGAAGCTCGCGGCACCACTTGGGCTGTACTTGGGCTACCTAGGCTGGTCGCAACTGTTCTATGGCGGAGCCCTGGCGTTCGTCGCGGGGGGCCTCGCGTCCGCCGTCCTGATAGCGAAAAACCGCGGAAACAAGCCCCAAGAGGTGGCCTACGGCCCCTCGATGCTGGCAGCAGGACTCGCGGTCATCCTGTTACTTCCGTAACTCCTGCCACTGCCGCACCTCTGACCGCATTAGTAAGCGTGCGTATCAAAACAGGTAGTCGCCGCTTAGTCGCCGCATCGAACTGAGTACACATTCAAATGGGCCTAGGTAATGCCCTTGATTCGTGCCGAAAAACTCGAGTAACCCGATGCATTGCTGTGCCGTTAATCGCCGTGCCACTGTTGTGCCAACGGAACTCCAGGGGTTAGCAAAAGGGGATTTGCTGGAATTTCGTTTCACATTCAAAACTCTGGAAAAGGACAAATTCAAATGACTGGTCTCATGGTCTCAATGCTCGCTTTTGTAGCCGGCGTCAAGGAAAAGCTCGCATCGGAAAAGGGCGCCACCGCGACGGAATACTCGCTGCTCATCGCGTTCGTCGCCTTCGCCATCATCGCAGGAGCTACGCTCTTCGGCGGCGCCCTTGGCCAGTGGTTCACCGATCTTGGCGTCGAGGTAGCCAAATGGAAGGTCAAGCCGTAGGCGATCTTTCGGCCTCAGCAACACCCACTGTGCCGCGTCCGTGTCTCGCGGACGCGGCACAGTTCTTATTCCTTCGGCTGCATCTATCCCTGGGGGGATCAAATGAAGCGTAGCAAGTCAAAGGCGCCCGGCATGGGCGTCGAAGGGCGCGAGCGCGGGGCCGCCGCCGTCGAGTTCGCTCTGGTTGCTCCCATCCTCCTCGCCCTCGTTGGCGGGATTGTCGAGTTGTCGCACGCCTACAACCTGCAGATTTCCGTGACCCAGGCAGCCCGCGAAGCAGCCCGCACCATGGCAGTTGAGAACGACCAGGCCCTAGCCCGCGCCGCCGGCACAGCCGGCTCGCCGGGCCTGGACCCCACGGCGTTCACTTTCGTGTTCGCCCCCGCATCCTGCGCCAAGGATCTCACCGCGCACGTCACAGTCACGTACACGGCCGGCACGTTGACGGGGATGTTCGGCACCACGCTTTCGGCCACGGGAGTAGGAGCCATGCGATGCGGTGGATGAGGAATGATACCGACAGCGAGCGCGGCGCGACCGGCGTCCTGGTCGCAGTCATGATGCTTGTCCTCATCGGGGCCGGGGCGATGGCCGTGGACGTCGGCCAGATCTACTCGGAGCGGGCCCAACTGCAGAACGCGGCCGACGCCGGCGCCATGGCCGCTGCGCAGCAGTGCCACCGCAACCCGGGCCTATGCGACGCAAACGCGCTCAAATGGGCCCACGAGATGACGGGCGGAAACTCCAATGATGGCGCCACCACGGTCGACTCGGTGGATCTCTCGAAGGCACACCAGGTCACCGTCGCCACATCCACCAGCAACGGCACCAACGCCTTTCTGACCAAATTGTTCGCCAGCGCCCTCAATGCACCGCCCGTCACAGTCGGGGCGCACGCGACGGCCTCCATGTCACCACCTACGGGTGGCTCCGGTTTTCCGCTGGCGATTTCGGACGACTGCTTCAACCTCTCAACGGCGAGCGCCACAAGCGACGTCCAGAAGATTGCCTACAAGCCGGGCGGGACCTGCACTGGCCCGTCAGGGGCAGAGATCCCGGGTGGCTGGGGCTGGCTGGACCAAGATTCGCCCTGCGAAGCGGTAACGAAGCTCGGCAGCAACGACCTCGGATCCGACCCCGGTAACAACCCGCCGTCAGGGTGCTCCGAGATTCTCAAGGGTTGGGCCAAGACCATCACCGACGGAGGCGAAGTACATGTCGCTTTCCCCATCTTCGACGACGCCACCAACAAGGGCCAGAACGGCACTTTCCATATCATCGGCTACGCCACGTTCAAAGTCTGGGGCTGGAAGTTCGGCAACAACCACGAATACGAATTTCGCAACACGAAAAACGACCCCGGCATGAACACATCCCTGGCCTGCAAGGAAGGCAATGACCGCTGCATTATCGGCCAGTTCGTCAAGTTTGAATCTATTGATTCCTGGACGGGAGGAGGCGGCACAGGTGCGGATCTTGGAACAGTTGAAATCAAATTAATCAAGTGAGCAATTCAAAGGGGTTACGATGAAAACACGCCTGCTGGGAGGCATAGCCGCATTACTTGTGGCAATTATTGGAACAGTATTACTGGTCTCATACGTTCAAAATGCAGATAAGCGCGCATTGGCCGGGACGGAAACAGAAACCATCTACATGGTGCAGAAGGCCATTCCGGCCGGAGCCGGCGCTGAGGAGATCGCGTCCTCGGTCATCAAGAAGTCCGTTCCGAAGGTCGCGCTGGCCGAACACAACGTCACCGATCTGGCAACCCTAGGGTCAAAGGTTGCAGCAGTTGCCCTGGTGCCCGGTGAACAGCTGCTGTCCACCCGGATGGTGGAAGAGAAGTCCTTCCTCGGCCCGTCAAGGGTCCAAGTTCCCGCAGGGCTCCAGGAACTCACGCTGAAGTTGCCCATTGAACGCGTAGCCGGAGGCAAGGTGACCGCCGGCGACACAGTGGGCGTCTTCCTCTCACTGGAACAGGCGACCGACAAGTCGGGCGCAAAGTCGAGCAAGACGCAGCTAAGTTTCCACAAGGTATTGGTCACAGCAGCGCAGTTCAGCAACGGAACTGCAGCTCAGACCGGCGAATCCGCCACCGCGGCGGAAACCAGCCAAGTGGCCGCCACATCGGCCACCGGCACAACACAGACCGACGAAACGTACCTCATCACCATCGCCAGGAACTCGGCCGACGCCGAACGGATTGTCTTCGCCGCGGAGTTCGGCAAGGTCTACCTTTCCAAGGAGCCCGGTGGAGCAATCGAGTCCGGAGCGTCCTACGTTGACTCATCACGGTTGTTCCGATGAGCCGCTACGTACTCATCACGCCCAACGGCGATTTTGAACGCTTGGTCCGCCTCGCCGTAGCCGGCATGCACGGCTCACTGCAGGTATTCCAGAGCGGCCACCTTCCCGACGGTCCCGGGGACGTGCTCCGCCAAATGGTGGGAGAGCCTCCCGAGGTCCTGATTCTGGGCCCCGGCATCTCCGTCGACGGTTCGCTGAAACTCGCGTCAGTGGTGGACCTCCAGTACCCGGAGATCAGCGTCATTCTGGCAGCGCCATCCAACCCGGAAACTGTGCTCCAGGCAATGCGTGCCGGAGTCCGCGACCTCCTGGACCCGGGCGCCGACCCGGACACCATCCGCGTCATGCTGGAACGGGCAAGCCTCGCCGCTGCAGGCCGCAGGAGAGGGCTGGCACCCCAGGCCTCGGAGCATATGGACAATGGCGCACCCGGTCGGGTCATCGCGGTAATGTCACCCAAGGGCGGCGTTGGCAAGACAACGGTAGCCACCAACCTCGCTGTCGGGCTGGGTAAGGCATCCCCGATGAGTGTTGTCATCGTCGATCTCGACCTCCAGTTTGGGGACGTTGCCAGTGGCCTGCTGCTGGAACCGGAGTTCACCATCACGGATGCCGTCATGGGCGCCGCGAGCCAGGATTCCATGGTCCTTAAGACCTATCTGACGGTCCACCCGGCCGGCATCTACGCCTTGTGTGCGCCGCGCTCCCCCGTAGAGATGGACCGGATCACCGCCGCACATGTGACCCGCCTTCTGACCCAGCTCCGTCAGGAGTTCCAGTACATCGTGGTGGACACTGCACCGGGTCTCGGTGAGCATGTACTCGCCACTCTAGAACAGGCAACCGACGCGGTGTGGATCTGCGGAATGGACGTCCCCAGCATCCGGGGAATGCGGACCGGGTTCCAGATCCTGGAGGATCTGGCGCTGGTTCCGGAACAGCGCCACATCGTGCTGAACATGGCCGACCGGCGCGCCGGTCTGAGCTTGAAGGACGTTGAAGCCACCATTGGGGCGCCCGTTGACGTGGTGTTGCCGCGCTCCAAGAGCCTTCCGTTCTCGACAAACAAAGGCGTTCCGGTGCTCCAGGACGGCAACCGGGACCCGGCTGCCAAGGGTCTACGCCAGCTTGTGGAGCGTTTTAAGCCCGGTTGGGAAGCCAGACCGCATAAGCAACTGCACAGAAGGGCGGTATTCCAGTGAGCCTCACAGACCGATTCCAGCAATTGCGCGGAGGAGCCCAGCCCGGCTCATCCTCTGAAGCTCAGACACCGGCGACGGATGCATTCACTCGCCCGGCACCACCGGCAACCCTCGGGCGGATCCTGGAGGCCAAGGAGGCAGCTGAACTGCACACCGACGTCGTAGAAGTCCAGCAGACAGCGTCCGTCGCCAGTGAAGCACTCAACGCCCTCAAGGAACGCGCTAGCCAGGCACTCTTCGAGCGGCTTGGCGGCCGGATCACTGATTCCTCCATCGAGGAGGCAGAACTCCATCAGTCGGTAAGGGACGAACTCAAGGGCGTTCTTGAGGAGGAACAAATTCCCCTCACAGCCTTGGAACGGCAACGCCTGATCCGCGAAATAACGGACGACGTCCTGGGCCACGGCCCGATTCAGCGGTTCCTGGATGATCCGGCCGTCACGGAAGTCATGGTCAACCGATTCGACCAGATCTACGTTGAACGCGCAGGGCAGCTCCATCTGACGGATACAAAATTCACCTCTGATGAAGCGTTGCGTCGAGTCATCGAACGGATCGTGTCACGCATAGGGCGGCGCATCGATGAGTCGTCGCCCCTCGTGGACGCCAGGCTCGCCGACGGTTCGCGCGTCAACGCCATCATTCCACCCCTCGCGGTGAATGGTCCCGCATTGACGATCCGAAAATTCGGCCGGGATCCACTCACAGTCCAGAATCTGATCAGCATGGGTAGCCTCTCCCCGGAGATGGCCGAGCTGCTTCAAGCTTGCGTGCTGGCCCGGATGAACATCATCGTTTCCGGCGGAACCGGTACGGGAAAGACAACCCTCTTGAACGTACTCTCCTCCTTCATCCCCGCCACGGACCGGATCGTCACCATCGAAGACGCCGTGGAACTTCAGCTCCAGCAGGATCACGTGGTGCGGCTCGAGAGCCGTCCGCAGAACATCGAGGGAAAGGGTGAAGTCTCCATCCGTGATCTGGTGCGGAACTCACTTCGTATGCGGCCGGACCGGATTGTCGTCGGTGAGGTCCGCGGCGGCGAATGCCTGGACATGCTTCAGGCCATGAACACCGGCCACGACGGCTCCATCTCCACAGTGCATGCCAACTCGCCCCGAGATGCCATCGCCAGACTCGAAACGCTGGTGCTTATGGCCGGAATGGACCTCCCGCTCCGGGCGGTCCGCGAACAAGTCGCCTCGGCAGTCAACTTGATCGTGCACATTTCGCGGCTCCGTGACGGCTCTCGACGCGTCACCCACATCACTGAAGTCCAGGGCATGGAAGGCGACATCGTCACTCTTCAGGACGCTTTCGTCTTCGATTATTCAGCCGGGGTCGATGCCAGCGGACGTTTCCTCGGGAAACCGGTACCCACGGGTGTCCGCCCCCGATTCACGGACCGCTTCGACGAACTCGGAATCGAAATCTCGCCGTCCGTGTTCGGCGCGCAGCCCGTCAGGGGGCGGTAGCGGTGCTTCCCGAATTATCGCCCCTCGCCTTCTTTGCCGGCCTGCTGCTGGTCTATGCAGCATTGGCCATTACTGTCGCCATCGTTTTCAAATCCCGGCAAGTAGAGCTCTCCCGGCGCCGTCCGGACGTCGCCGAGGCAAACTCTTCAAACCTGACCAAGCTCACCAACCAGGCCGTGGAGACCCTGAACAAGGGACTCCGTAGGCGTGGCTCAGGACTCCTCAGCCGGGACCGGCTCGAAGAGGCCGGCCTCAAGAAACAGCCAGGCGACTATTTGCTGATGTCCGGCGCCGTAACCTTCGTCGGCGTCGTCCTGGGTTTCCTCCTGGGCGGCCCAAGCCCGGCCGTGGCGATGCTGGTCCTCACTCCCATTGGCCTCATCGTGCTGCTGAATCTGTTGGTCGCCCGACGGCGAAAGAAATTCGATGAGCAGGTAGCCGATACTCTGCAGATGTTTGCCGGCGGCCTCCGGGCCGGGCACAGCCTCCTGCGTTCGGTCGATGCTGCTGCCCAGGAGAATGAAGCCCCGATGGCAGAGGAACTGAACCGTGTCGTGAACGAGACGAGAATCGGCAGGGACCTCGGCGAATCCTTCTCGGAGGTTGCCCGACGTACCAAAAACGAGGACTTCGCCTCAATAACCCAGGCCATCGAAATACACCGGGAAGTCGGCGGGGATCTCGCCCACGTGCTGGACAACGTGGGCGAGACCATCCGGGACCGCAGCCAGCTCCGGGGCCAGGTCAAGGCTCTCAGCGCAGAAGGACGAATGTCCGCCATGGTCCTGATGGCACTCCCGGTCGTGATGTTCGTTGGGCTGTCACTTTTCAACCCTCTGTACTCGAAAGTCTTCCTGAGCACTTTTCCGGGTTTCCTCATGATCATTGCTTGCGTGATCTTGCTGACCGTGGGCGGCTTCTGGCTCAGTCGACTCGTAAAGCCCAAGTTCTAAGAGAATCGGGAGAAAACAGTGCAAACCATCGCATATGCCGCCATCCTGGCAGTCATCGCCCCGCTCTCTGTCATGACATGGCTAGCCTTCACTGGCGATCGAGTAGGCCTGCGGAATATCCAGGCCAATATCGGACGGCGGCCCAAAGAGAGCGAATCAGCGCTCTCAGCCACCGGGCAACTCGCAGCCCTCAGTAGAAAGGTGACCCCCAAGGGCTACACGGCTTGGCTGGACAAGCAACTCGCGGGGGGCTGGCAGGCCGAAGAGCTGGCCCTTAGGCCGCATCATCATGGTTAAGCCACTGCTCGCCCTCGGGGGCTCAGTGTTTGGAGTCCTTCTCGTCGCCGGATCACCATCGGCAGTCAATCTCCTCCTCATGCTGGGTATCACCGCCTTGGCCTACTTTGTGCCGGACATCCTGCTTCGCAACCACGCCCAGAAGCGACGTGAAACGATCAAGCTCGAGCTGCCGGACACACTGGACCAAATGCTCATCTCGGTCCAGGCGGGCCTTGGCTTCGAAACAGCCATGGCCCGCGCAGGGCAGAACGGCAAGGGGCCACTCGCCGACGAGCTGATCCGAACCCTGCAGGACATCCAGGTGGGCCGCTCCCGCAAGGAAGCGTACTTGGCAATGGCACAGCGGGTTGACGTCCCGGATCTGCGCTCCTTTGTCCGGGCCGTGGTCCAGGCAGATACCTACGGCATCGCCATTGCGAAGGTGCTTGAGTCGCAAGCGAAGGATATGCGCGTGAAGCGTCGCCAGCGGGCGGAAGAGCACGCGATGAAGATGCCTGTGAAAATGTTGTTTCCGCTCATCTTCTTCATCCTTCCTGCGCTCTTCATCGTGGTGCTCGGGCCCACGGTGCTGAGCATCATGGAGGTCTTCTCCAGTAGATAGCCGGTAGTCCCTGCTCAGGGCGCCCTCAGACCGGACCCCCTTGGACCCCAGAGCCAAGGGGGTCCTCCTGCGTCTCCGGCAGTTCGTGGTGGACCAGCGCAGAATCTGCGCAGGGAATGTACAGGAAACGTGCAGTTTGGGAAGCCTTGGCACAGGATGCGTCAAGGTCGATTCCTCGGCGTGTCGCCCGTTGCTAAGTTCCTCTCAGTGCTGGTGCAGGGCCAGCCGCCCTACTCGCTCAGGAGTCACCCATGCGTTCCTTTTTCTCCAACCTCGCAACCCGTCTTCGCCTCGATCAGCGCGGCGCCACCGCCGTCGAATACGGCATCATGGTCTCCCTCATCGCCGTCGTGATCATCATCGCAGTGACCCTTTTGGGTGGAACGTTGACCGACACGTTCACCCAGGTCCAGTGCTCCGTCAGTGGCGGCGATTACACCGCAGGCGCTGATGCAGGTGGAGGCACCTGTGCCGCGCCCGCCGCACCGTAAGCACTCGCACCAGGCACGGCGCATCGGTCAATGACTGTGTGGTGGCGACATCGAGCCGCCACCACACAGTTGTCTCTGAACCCAACTCCATCCAGGAAGGCGGTCCCCCATGTCCAAAAGAACGGAACGGGGCGCCGTCGCGGTGGAGTTCGCGCTCTTGGCGCCGGTCCTGGTGATGCTGCTGCTTGGAATCATGGAATTCGGCCGGGCATACAACACGCAGATCTCCCTCTCAAGCGCCGCCCGTGAAGGGGTCCGGGTCATGACGATCGGGAACAATCCAACCGCCGCCCGGACCGCGGCCAAGAACGCAGCCGTTTCACTGCAACCGGCACTAAGCGACGCCAACATTACGATCAGCCCGTCAACGTGCACCACCGGCGTCCAGATGACATTCAAAATCACCTACAACTTGTCCACCATGACAGGCATCGCAGGCCCGTTTCCCATGGAAGGACGGGGGGTGATGCTGTGCGGCGGCTAAGGGGATCCGCTAGTGGCGAATCCGGCGAGCGCGGCGGCGTCAGCGTTCTGGTGGCGATCCTCATGGTGGTGCTGCTGGGCTTTGCCGCCGTGGCGGTCGATGCAGGCATGCTCTACGCCGAGCGGACCCAGCTGCGCAACGGAGCTGACGCAGCCGCGATCGCCATCGCGCAGAAGTGCGCGCGCAACGTCAACGACCCCGACTGCTCAACAACGTCGACGCTGGCCCGCAGCCTGGCCAACAGCAACGCCGGCGATGGGGCGAGCAACATCTCTTCCCTCGTTTTGGACAAAGCGGCCGGCACAGTGAAAGTTGCAGCAGGGGCGCAGGAAGCCGGACAGGCGCCCAACCGCGTCTCCCTTCTCTTCGCCCGGGCCTTGGGCTTCAACGACGCCACCGTAACCGCCGGCGCCACCGTGCAGTGGGGCCGGCCGGTGGCGGGACCCACTGCGTTCCCCATCGCCTTCTCTGTTTGCCAGGTGAAAACTCACATCGACGCCGGCATGCAATTGCTGGTGAGCCACGGCAGCAAGGCCGAGACAAGCTGCAATTACGGGCCGTCTGGAGCCGTTGTCCCAGGTGGCTTTGGCTGGCTGAAGCGCCCTTCAGGTACCTGTGCGGGAACCGTCAGCGCCGCGTCGTGGGCGCCCGGCGATCCCGGTAACAGCTATCCCGGCGTCTGCGACGACCAGTTGCGGGCCTGGGCCGCAGACATCACAGCAGGAAAGGACGTCACTGTCCTACTCCCGGTCTTTGATCTAGTAGAGGGAACCGGCTCCAGCACCACCTACAAACTCACCTCCTTTGCCGCCTTCCTGGTAAAGGGCTGGAGCTTCAACGGCAACAAGTTCCCCATTACATTCCAGAACAAGCCGCCCTCCGTTCCGCCCGCACTAGCCTGCGACGGCAGCTGTACCGGCGTCATCGGCAGCTTCATCCGTTACGTCACCCTAGACAACGCCTTCACCGTAGGAACGCCGGAGGACTTTGGCGTCGGCGTCGTCAAGCTCACGCAATAGCACCCACCCTCTCCACACAGTCCACTAACCAGCACAGGAGCAGTCTTTGAAGTCACGCTTGTTGGCCGGTGTCGCCGCCCTTGTCTTGGCGATCGTCGGAGCCCTCCTCGTGGTCAGCTACGCGCAGGGTGCCGATACCAGGGCCGTGCAGGAACTGGACCCGGTCGCCGTCCTCGTGGTGAAGAAGGCCGTGCCCGCGGGTACCCCCGTGGAGGCACTGAAATCCTTTGTGGCCAGTGAGGAACTTCCCGGCAAGGCTGTCAGCAAGTCGGCGCTGAAGAACCTCGACGGCCTCGCCGGCAAGGTCACCGCCGTCGAACTGCTCCCGGGCGAACAGCTCGCCTCCGAGCGGCTGATCGCCCCGGAAGAGTTCAAAGCCAGCGGATCGGTGGAGGTCCCCAAGGGGCTGCAGGAGATTTCCTTCCAGCTCGAACCCCAGCGCGTTGTCGGCGGCAGGATCGCTCCGGGCGACCGCGTAGGAATCTTCATTAACTTGAAGGATGGGGGCATCGAGGCCAAGCCTGAAAAACAGACAACCCAGCTCTCCATCCACAAAGTCCTCGTGACCGCCGTGCAGCGGGCTCCCGTAGCCACTCCATCACCGCAGCCTTCAGCGGACGGTTCAGGACCCCCTGCCGAGGACATGTCCCTTCCCACCGGGTCCCTCATGCTGACCGTTGCAGTGAACGACGTGGATGCCACCAAGATTGTCTATGCCTCGGAATTCTCGGAATTCGCAACCCTCTGGCTGAGCAAGGAACCGCTCAACGCGACGGACAGCGGCCGACCAGGAATCATGACGAAACCGGAGGTCTACAAGTGAGCCGCTTTGTGCTGATCACCCCGAACACCGACTTCGACTCCCGCGTCCGGCAGGCCCTGGCCGGCGGGCTTCCGGGCGGGCTGCAGACCTTCGCGTTCGTCAACCCGGCGGACCCCGGCGAACTGTTCGCGAACCTCAACCAGGAGCGCCCCGAGGTGCTGATCCTGGGGCCGGACATCCCGGTGGAGGACGCCCTGCGGCTCGCCACGGTCTTTGATGTGCAGCTGCCGGAGCTCAGTGTGGTCCTGGTGGGCGACCCGGACCCCGCCTTTGTCCTGCTCGCCATGCGCGCGGGCATCCGGGACATCCTCAGCCCGGAGTCGGATCCGGCCCAGATCCGGATGCTGCTGGAGCGGGCCTGCCAGTCGTATGCGAGCCGGAACCGGACGGCCGCCGTCCACCAGGCCGAGGGCCCCAAAGGACTGGTCGTGGGGGTCTTCTCCCCCAAGGGCGGGGTCGGCAAAACCACCATCGCCACCAACATCGCCATCGGCCTGGGCAAGGTCGCGCCGATGGGCGTCGTTATCGTCGACCTGGATCTGCAGTTCGGGGATGTGGCGTCGGGTCTGTACCTCAATCCCGAGCACACCGTGACGGACGCGGTCTCGGCCGCCGCCAGCCACGACTCGCTGGTCCTCAAGGCGTTCCTGACTGTGCACCCCGGAAACATTTACGCCCTCTGCGCGCCGCGGAGCCCGGAGGAGGCCGACGACATCACCCCGCAGCAGGTCTCCCGGCTCCTGGAACAACTCGCGGAACAGTTCCAGTACGTCGTGGTGGACACCGCCCCCGGCCTCCCCGAGGTGGGGCTGGCCGCCATGGAACAGTGCACCGACGTCGTCTGGGTCACCGCCATGGACGTCCCGAGCATCCGCGGGCTGCGCTCCGGGCTCGGCATCCTCCGCCGGCTGGACCTGCTCCCGGAGACCCGGCATGTGGTCCTGAACATGGCCGATGCCAAGTCCGGGCTCAGCGTCCAGGACGTCGAAGCCACCATCGGCGCACCCGTGGATGTCAGCATCCCCCGCTCCAAAGCCGTCGCGTTCTCCACCAACCGCGGCATCCCGGTCCTGCAGGACGGCCGCAAAGACCCGGCCGTCAAGGGACTCAAGCAACTGGTGTCCCGGTTCGATCCTGCGTGGCGCGCCACGGCGCAAAAGAAGCTGCACCGCCGGGTGGTGGTCTGAGTGAAGCTCTCCGAACGGCTCCGCACGGCCGAGGGCACCCCGCCCCCGGCCGCCGCGCCGGCGCCGAAGCCCGAGCGCACCCAACCACCCTCCCGGGCGGAGCCGACGGCGCCGCTCGCCGCCGTCGTCGAACTCCGGAAGCCCTCCGCAGTTGCCGCAGCGGCGACAGAACCGGCCGAGGGGTACCGGGCCAGGGCCCAGCAGCCGGTGGACGTGTTCGCAGCGCTCAAGGAGCGCGCCGCGACCGCGCTGTTCGAGCGAATGGGCACCCGGTTCAACGATTCCGCCGTCAAGGAGGACGAACTGCGCACCTCCGCGCGGGAGGAACTGATCCGGATCATCGACGCCGAGCAGGTACCGCTCTCCGCCGACGAACGCTCCCGCCTCGTCCAGGACGTCGCCGACGACGTGCTGGGCTACGGCCCCCTGCAGCGCCTCCTGGACGATCCCGCCGTCACGGAAATCATGGTCAACTGCATGGACCAGATCTACGTCGAGCGGCACGGCAAGCTGACGCTGACCGAATCGCGTTTCAGCTCCGAAGACCACCTGCGCAAGGTGATTGAGCGGATTGTTTCCAAGGTGGGCCGCCGGATCGACGAGTCCTCCCCGCTGGTGGACGCACGGCTCGAGGACGGTTCCCGCGTCAACGCCGTGATCCCCCCGCTCGCCGTGGGCGGGTCCTCGCTGACCATCAGGAAGTTCAGCAAGGTGCCGCTGACTGTGCGGAACCTCATCGAGTTTGGCACCCTGACACCGGAGATGGCCGAACTGCTGAACGCTTGTGTGAAGGCGAAGCTGAACATCATCGTCTCCGGCGGCACCGGCACCGGCAAGACCACCCTGCTCAACGTGCTTTCCTCCTTCCTGCCCGACGACGAGAGGATCGTCACCATCGAGGACGCAGTCGAACTGCAGATCCAGCAGCGCCACGTGGTCCGGCTCGAAAGCCGCCCGCCCAACACCGAGGGCAAGGGCGAAGTGACCATCCGTGAACTGCTCCGCAACTCCCTGCGTATGCGCCCCGACCGGATCGTGGTGGGCGAGGTCCGCGGCGGCGAGTCCCTGGACATGCTCCAGGCCATGAACACCGGCCACGACGGGTCCCTCTCGACGGTCCACTCGAACTCCCCCCGGGACGCCGTCGCCCGCCTGGAAACCCTGGTGCTGATGGCCGGCATGGACCTGCCGCTGCGGGCCATCCGCGAGCAGATCGCCTCAGCCGTGAACCTGATCGTCCAGATTTCCCGGCTCCGCGACGGCACCCGCCGGATCACCCACGTCACGGAGGTCCAAGGCATGGAAGGGGACATCGTGACGCTTCAGGACGCCTTTGTCTTCGACTATTCAGCCGGCGTCGACCCCCACGGCCGCTTCCTGGGCAAACCGGTTCCCACCGGCATCCGCCCGCGCTTTATTGACCGCTTCGAGGATCTGGGCATCCACGTCTCCCCCGCCGTGTTTGCCGCCCCGCTGACCGCAGCCGGACGGATGTGAGCCCCGGATGACCCTGTTGCCTATCGGAGTTGGGCTGCTGTTCACGGCGGTGCTGTTGCTCGGCTACGCGCTGCTGGCCACGGGCGGAACCGGTGTGCCCCTGGACCGGCGCAGGCCGGTCCAGCACCAGCCCGACTCACAGCTGACCCGGTTCGCCGGCTCCGCAGTGAACCTGGTGGACGGATTCTTCGCCCAACGAAAAGTCCGGCTCTTCAACCGGGAAACCCTGGAAAACGCCGGGCTGCGGATGAGCCAGGCCGACTTCTTTGTCCTGGTGCTGGCCGGCGCCCTGGTCGGAGCGCTGGCCGGCCTGGTGGTGGCCGGGCCGCTGCTGGCGGTTGTCTTCGTGCTGCTGTCCCCGCTGGCGGGGCATCTTGTGCTCGGCTTCCTGGCCGGCAAACGCCGGAACACCTTCGACCAGCAGCTCGGCGATACCCTCCAGCTCCTGGCCGGCGGCCTGCGGGCAGGGCACAGCATCCTGCGGGCCATTGACGCCGCCGCCACCGAATCGCTGAGTCCGACGTCAGAGGAGATGCGCCGGGTGGTCACGGAAACCAGCCTGGGCCGGGACCTGCAGTCCTCCCTCAATGACACCGCCGAGCGGATGCGGAACGAGGACTTCGTCTGGATCGCCCAGGCCATCCAGATCAACCGCGAAGTCGGCGGAAACCTGGCCGAGGTGCTGGACCAGGTGAATGAAACCATCCGCGAGCGCAGCGAAATCAAGGGCCACATCAAGTCCCTCGCCGCCGAGGGAAAGTTCTCCGCCTACATCCTGATGGCCATGCCCATCGGGATCGTGGTCATGCTGATGCTGGTCAACCCCGGCTACATGAACGTGATGTTCACCAATCCGCTGGGCTGGGGCATGATCGGGGCGTCCGTCATCCTGATGACGATCGGCGGCTTGTGGATGCGCAAGATCATCGACCTGAAGTTCTGAGGCGGCCGTGAACTCCCTTGTCCTGCTTTCCGTGCTGCTGGTCTCCGTTCCGCTGGGGTACCTGGTGTGGTCGCTGTTGTCCGTTGACCGTCCCTCCCAGCGGGCCATCCGCACGATGCTTGCCCTCGGCTCGGACGCCGCCGGGCATACGGAGCAGAACCAGAGCAGGCTGCTGGAGCGGCTCGGCTACCGGCTGACGCCCGCCGGGTACGTGCGCAGGCTCGACAAGCTGCTGTCGCTCGCCGGACGTCCCGCTTCGCTGCCGCTGGGACGGGTCCTGGCGGCGAAGCCGCTGCTGGGGATCGTGGGCGCCGCGCTCGGCTTCTACATCAGTTCCAGCGGTCCGACGCCGATCATCAAGCTGGTGGGCGTTTTTGTAGTACTGCTGGGCTATTTCATCCCCGACCTGCTGCTGTACAGCAAGGGCCAGGAGCGGCAGAAAATTATGCAGCTGGAACTCGCCAACACCCTCGACCAGATGCTCATCTCCGTGGAGGCGGGCCTGGGTTTCGAGGGAGCCATGGCCCGGGCGGGCGAGAACGGCAAAGGGCCACTCGCCGAGGAACTCGTGCGGACGCTGCAGGACATGCAGGTGGGCCGGAGCCGCCGCGAGTCGTATCTGGCGTTGTCCGAGCGGACGAACATCCCGGAGCTGCGCAGCTTCGTCCAGGCGGTGGTGCAGGCAGACACCTATGGCATCGCCATCAGCCGGGTGCTCCGGATCCAGGCGAAGGTGATGCGGGTCAAGCGCCGGCAGCGGGCCGAGGAAAAGGCCATGAAGCTGCCCGTGACCATCCTGTTCCCGTTGCTTTTCTTCATCTTCCCGGTGCTCTTTATTGCCATCCTGGGCCCCGCCGTCATCAACGCGATTGACACGTTCAGCGGCCAGTAGCGCCGCCGTCGCCGGAATGCCACAAGTTTTCCGCAGGATCGCCCGGAGTGCGGGGTCTCGGCCGTGACAGGAAGTACCGTGGTCGCATGTCCTTTCTCAGTGCCCCCGACGGCGGCGACGCCAACACCGCTTTCGCCCCCGCAGCCGCCGGCGGATCAGGGCTTGCCGTCCCTGACGCAGCCCCGCTTGTGGACCCCGCGGCACTGCAGGACCTGGGTGTGCAGCTGGAAAGCCCGTCGGTCGCCAAGGGGTTCGCCCGGGACTACGCCAAGATGTGGGACCAGCGCTACAACGCGCTGGCGTCGGCGCTGGACCGCCGGGACCAGGCCGGCTCCCTGGAGGCGGTGCTGAGCCTGAAAACGTCCTCGGCCATGGTGGGCGGCGTGCAGCTCGCCCGGCTTGCCGGGGAGCTGGAGGCGGCGGTCCGCGGCGGCGACATGGACCGGGCCGGCACACTGCTGGGCGAGGTGGCCGAGAGCGGCAGCGAAACGGTGGATGAGCTGCAGTACAGCTACATTCTCTGGGAGAGCTAGTCCCGCTCCGGGGCGAGCCGGTATCCCACGCCGCGGATCGTCTGAAGCCAGCGCGGCTGCAGGGGATCCTCGCGCAGCTTCCGCCGCAGGTTTCCGATATGCACTTCGACAGCGCGTTCGTCGGATTCGCCGATGTACGCATCCGCCCTGTAGTACTCGCCCCGCACCACGCGGACCAGGTCCGTCTTGGACCGGACGGCGCCGGCCCCCTTGAGCAAGGCATTCAGCAGGTCGAACTCGCTGCGGGTCAGGCTGACGGGCGCACCATCGACCGTCACAGTGCGGCTGTCCGGGTTCAGGGCCAGCCCGTTGTGGCGGAGCACGGAGTCCCGCGGCGGGGCGGCGGACTCCGCGGCAACTGCCAGCTGGGCAACACCGCTGATGGTGTCCTGGCGGGGGCGCCGCATCATGGCAGCCACCCGGGCGCGCAGCTCGCGGGGGCGGAACGGCTTCGTCATAAAATCATCGGCCCCGGTGTGCAGCGCCGTGAGCGTGTCCAGCTCGTCAGTGCGGGCCGTCAACATCACCACATAGGCATCGCTGAACTGGCGGATCCGGCGGAGGACTTCGAAGCCGTCGATGTCAGGGAGCCCCACGTCCAGGGTGACCACGTTGGCCTCCAGACGCCGGACAGCGTCCACACCTTCGCGGCCTTCCCCGGCCGAATGGACTTCGAATCCCGCCTGGCTCAGCACGGCTTCGACAAGGTTGCGAACGTCTACGTCGTCTTCAACTACGACGGCGACTCCAAGGTCGGTCATGGCCCCCCTCACATCTGGTCCTGCTCCACTCGCCAACGCGGGTGCGCCGGCAGGGATCATCACCCGGCCCCCACCCGGCATTGCCAGAATACCTATGCCGGGGGAAAAACCCGGTTACGGCGCAGTAACAGAAGCCAGAATACTCAACTTTGTGTCAAGTTTATGTGACAACAGGTGTAAAACTGGAGCAGGAAGGGAGCGCGGCTTCAGTGAGTGAACAGCAGCTCGTCCGGCGTGCGGACGGTTTCGGCAAGGCCTTGGGTCCGCGCGTGTGGGTGGTGCGACACCTCCCACTGGCACTGGCACTGGCGGTTGCTGCCGGGCTGGCGGCTGCTGCGGGGCTGGCGGCTGCCGCCGGCTGGCCGGGCCTCCTCGAGGCCCCGGGGCTGACCGCCGCTGTGGTGCTCGCGGCGGGCGTCACCCTTTCCGCTTCTTTCGCCCTGAGCCTTGCCCGGGCACGGCTGCGCGAGGAACAGCGCCGGACCGGCGCCAAGGAAGCGGAGCTGCAGGCACTGCTCGCGGACAGCCGGGAACGCGAACGCCTGCTTACCACGGTCCTGGACACTGTCGACGTCGGTATTGTTGCGGTCGACGCCGCCGGCCGGCGCCTGCTGACCAACAGCTGGCAGTCGGAACTTGAAAAGTCTGCGGCGCCCGCGGGTGCCGCACACGAGACCGGGGAGGCCCAACTCCTGCTCACCGGCCAGGATCAGGCCACCCCGCTCCCCCTCGAACGCCGTCCCATCCGGCGGGCCGCGTCCGGCGAGTCCTTCGCGGACTACCTCGTGCGCTTCGGCGAGGCACCGGGCAGCCGGGTGGTTTCAACCGGCGCACGCCCGCTGCGGGATGATGCTGGCGGCTTCCGGGGCGCCGTCGTTGTGTTCAACGAGGTCACGGGGCTGGTCGATGCCCTGGCCGTCAAGGACGACGTCGTCTCCACCGTCTCCCACGAGTTCCGGACCCCGTTGACCTCGATCATCGGCAACCTGGACCTGGCGCTTGGTGACTCTGCCGAGCTCTCCACCACCACAGTGCGCCGGATCGAGGTGGCGCAACGCAACGCTGAGCGGCTGCTGGCCCTCGTCTCGGACCTGTTGATGTCCGCCAACTCCACCGTGCACGTCCACCCCCGCCGGACCGACTTGTCCAGCCTGGTCGAAGCCAGCCTGGGCTCGGCGCAGGCCCACGCCCAGGCCTCCCGGGTTGCGCTCTCCATGGACCTTCCCGCCCCGCTCTGGGCCCATGTTGATCCGTTGCGGATCGGCCAGGCCCTCGACAACCTTGTTTCCAACGCCATCAAGTATTCCCCCGACGGCGGCACTGTGCGTGTCTCCGCCAGCACGGCCGGCGAACGGGTGCTGCTGCACGTGGCGGATGACGGCATGGGGATGACAGCTGCCGACGCCGCACGGGTCTTCACCCGGTTCTTCCGCAGCCCGGCGGTCCGCGAGGGCTCCATTCCCGGTGCCGGGCTGGGCCTGTCCATCACCAAGGCGATCGTGGAACGGCATGGCGGTTCGATTTCCTGCAGCTCGCGGCCCGGCCGCGGGAGTACCTTCACCGTGGAGCTCCCCGCGGAGGCGGCCCCGCCGGCCTACTAGCACCCTGGTCCGGGCGGTTGGTACTGGCGCCGGGTTACTGGCGCCGGGCGCGCGTCAGCTCGGCCCTGGCCAGCAGCCCGCTGGCCGACGGGTAGGCCACCTCTTCCAGGACCAGCGGATGCGGGGCGGCGAGCACGGATCTGGCGTCCCGCTGCCGGGCGAGCAGCCGTTCGTGCAGCCAGCCCGGCTTCTCGACGCCGGCACCGACATACAGCGCCGAGCCGACCAGCGACCGGACCATGTTGTGGCAGAACGCATCGGCCTGGACAGTGGCCACCAGGACGCCGTCGGCGCCACGGGAAAACTCGAAGCGCTGCAGCTCCCGGATGGTCGTGGCGCCTTCCCGTGGCTTGCAGTAGGAGCGGAAATCCTGGAGTCCCAGCAGCTGCGACGCGCCCTCGTTGAGCAGCCCGACGTCCAGCTGGTCCTTGTGCCACAGCGTCGACGTGCGGCCCAAGGGGTCCCAGCGGGCCTGGCCGTCCGCGATCCGGTAGCTGTAGCGGCGCCAGAGCGCGGAGAACCGGGCGTCGAAGCCAACGGGTGCGATGGAAACGCGGTGGACTTCAATGGCCCCGGTAAGGTCTCCGAGCCCGCGGCTGAGCGCACCGCGGAGGCGCCGCAGCAGCGCCACCGACGGGTCCAGCTCCACGCCGCGGTTCAGTCCCAGCCACTCCGCCTCGCTGAGGTCCACGTGGACCACCTGCCCGCGGGCGTGCACACCGGCGTCGGTCCGTCCGGCGACGGTGACCCTGATGGGCCGGCGGATCAGCAGCGCCAGGGCCTCTTCCAATGCGCCCTGAACGGTGCGCCGGCCGGGCTGGACAGCCCACCCGTTGAAGGGTCCGCCGTCGTACGCAAGATCAAGCCGGATACGCAGAAACCCGCCGCCCCCTGTAACGGGGGCCGCGGGTTTCTGGTGGTTCATAGACTTAAGTCTATGCGAAGAAATCAGCGAATTACTTCGCGTCCTTCTCGGCCTTGGCGTCTGCTTCCTCAGCGGCCGGAGCCTCTTCGGTAGCTGCTTCAGTCTCGGCAGCTTCAGCGGCCGGAGCCTCTTCGGTTTCAGCGGCTTCGGTCTCGGCAACCGGAGCAGCTTCTGCCTTGTCAGCGTCCTTCTTGTCAGCATCGCGCTTGGCGGCGGACGTAGCCTCGGCTACAACTGCCTGCTTAGCGGAAACCGGCTCGAGAACCAGTTCGATGACAGCCATGGGAGCGTTGTCGCCCTTGCGGTTGCCGATCTTGGTGATGCGGGTGTAGCCGCCGTTGCGGTTCTCCACTGCCTGTGCAATATCGGTGAACAGCTCGTGGACGACGCCCTTGTTGCTGATCAGGCCGAGCACACGACGGCGGGAAGCCAGGTCGCCACGCTTGGCGAAAGTCACCAGACGCTCGGCGTAGGGCTTCAGTCGCTTGGCCTTGGTCACCGTGGTGGTGATCCGCTTGTGCTCGAACAGTGCGGCGGACAGGTTCGCGAGCATAAGACGCTCGTGAGCCGCTCCGCCTCCGAGGCGCGGACCCTTAGCGGGGGTAGGCATAATAGTTTCTCCTCATATGGAAGCCGTTGGGCTGCGCACACCGTGGTGCATCAGCCCGCGGGCCAAGATCTGTTTGTTAGAGCTCGTCGTCGCTGAAAGCGGCGTCGTCCTCTTCAATTGCTGCGGCGCGTGCTGCGAGGTCAAAACCGGGAGGCGAGTCCTTGAGGGACAGGCCCAGTTCAACCAGCTTTGCCTTGACCTCATCGATGGACTTCGCACCGAAGTTACGGATGTCCATGAGGTCGGCCTCGGAGCGGGCCACGAGTTCACCCACGGTGTGGATGCCCTCACGCTTGAGGCAGTTGTAGGAACGGACAGTGAGGTCCAGATCCTCGATCGGCAGGGCCATGTCCGCTGCCAGGGCAGCGTCCGTCGGCGACGGGCCAATCTCGATACCTTCAGCTGCGGTGTTCAGCTCGCGGGCCAGACCGAACAGTTCCACCAGGGTGGTACCTGCCGAAGCAACGGCATCGCGCGGAGCGATGGCCTGCTTGGTCTCGACGTCGACAATGAGCTTGTCGAAGTCAGTGCGCTGCTCAACACGGGTAGCTTCCACGCGGAAAGTAACCTTCAGGACCGGCGAGTAGATCGAGTCGACCGGAATGCGGCCGATCTCGGAGTCGCCGGACTTGTTCTGAGCTGCCGAAACGTAGCCGCGGCCGCGCTCGATGGTCAGTTCGAGTTCGAACTTGCCCTTCGAGTTCAGCGTGGCAATGTGCAGATCCGGGTTGTGGAATTCGACGCCGGCCGGCGGAGCAATGTCCGCGGCGGTGACGACTCCCGGGCCCTGCTTGCGCAGGTAAGCAACAACCGGCTCGTCGTGCTCGGAGGAAACCGACAGGTTCTTGATGTTCAGGATGATCTCAGTGACATCTTCCTTGACACCCGGAACCGTGGTGAACTCGTGCAGCACGCCATCGATCCGGATGCTCGTGACAGAGGCACCGGGGATGGAGGAGAGCAGGGTACGGCGGAGGGAGTTTCCGAGGGTGTAACCGAAACCGGGCTCCAGCGGTTCAATGATGAAACGGGAGCGGTTGTCGGAGACGACCTCTTCGGAGAGGGTGGGGCGCTGTGCAATGAGCACTTAGGTTTCCTTTCGGCGAGCATCCGCTATATGACGCAACACAGGTGGTGGAAAGATCGGTCTGAAGACTTAACGCCGCCGGGCCTGCCCGGACCCGAGAGGGTCCGGGCAAGCACCGGTGCGTTGGAAAGCCTTAGACGCGGCGGCGCTTCGGCGGACGGCAGCCGTTGTGGGCGCTGGGGGTGACATCCTGGATGGACCCAACCTCGAGGCCAGCGGCCTGCAGCGAACGGATAGCCGTTTCGCGTCCGGAACCCGGTCCCTTGACGAATACGTCGACCTTGCGCATACCGTGCTCCTGTGCACGCTTTGCGGCGGCTTCGGCGGCCATCTGGGCTGCGAACGGGGTGGACTTACGTGAGCCCTTGAAACCAACCTCACCGGACGAAGCCCAGGAGATGACAGCACCGTTCGGGTCCGTGATGGACACGATGGTGTTGTTAAAGGTGCTCTTGATGTGCGCCTGGCCCAGCGCGATATTCTTCTTGTCCTTCTTACGCGGCTTGCGAACCGCGCCACGAGTCTTCGGGGGCATTTTTTCTCCTACAGAAAGTTATCGGGGGAAGCCGAGTTAGTCCCTCAGGGACTAGCGCGTCTTCTTCTTGCCTGCGACGGTGCGCTTCGGACCCTTGCGGGTACGCGCGTTGGTCTTCGTGCGCTGTCCGCGTACGGGCAGGCCCTTACGGTGGCGAATACCTTCGTAGCTGCCGATTTCAACCTTGCGGCGGATATCTGCTGCTACTTCGCGGCGAAGGTCACCCTCAACCTTGTAGTTGCCTTCAATGTAGTCACGCAGCTGGACGAGCTCGGCGTCGGACAGGTCCTTGACCCGAACGTCCGCGCTGATGCCGGTGGCAGCCAGGGTTTCGTGTGCACGGGTCTTGCCCACGCCGTAGATGTAAGTAAGCGCAATTTCCAGCCGCTTTTCGCGGGGAATGTCTACGCCAGCGAGACGAGCCATAGTGGCAGTGCTCCTTGAATAAACCGGAGGTCGTAGGCAGTACACCCGCACGATCCGTACGGCCCCAGCCTCCGACCGGGGGTTAGCTGTCCGGACTCGTTAGTGCTCAATGTCCCAGATCAGCTTGTGCTGCCTTTATTTACTTGCGTGGGTTAGCAACCCAGGATTTCCCGAGAGGGAAATTAGCCCTGGCGCTGCTTGTGGCGCGGGTTCTCGCAGATCACCATGACCCGGCCATTACGGCGGATCACTTTGCACTTTTCGCAGATCTGCTTGACGCTCGGCTTGACCTTCATGGCATTCCTTTGCGTGTTGCAGTTGGTCAGCTGGACCGGCCTTCGGCTGTTGCTCTGGCCGCCCAGTGTTTATTTGTAGCGGTAGACGATACGACCACGTGTCAGGTCGTACGGGCTCAGCTCCACCACTACCCGGTCCTCAGGGAGAATCCTGATGTAGTGCTGGCGCATCTTTCCAGAGATGTGTGCCAGAACGATGTGCTTGTTGGTGAGCTCAACGCGAAACATCGCGTTGGGCAGCGCCTCGGTCACAACGCCCTCGATCTCAATGACCCCGTCCTTCTTGGCCATACCCTCCGCTAACTGTTGTTTGCCGCAGCCCTCTGGCTTGCACCGGAAATGACCGCGGACGTTTTTGATTGATTGGCTGATGCCTCCCGGCCACAAAAGGGCACAACAGGGCAGACAACCAACAGACAACACTACGCCATTACGGCCCGAATGTTAAATCCAGCAATCGTAGCGCACTCAGCGGCCGTATGCACCAAATTCGCCCGCTGGCGTGCTCACGGACTCCGCGCAGCCGATCCCGTCAAGGATGGCGAGCCGCACGACGTCCGCTGCCGCACTCTGCAGCGTGATAAGACTCACCTGCCGGGCGGCCTCGCTGCTGCGGTCCAGCGCGAGCGCGCCGGTGGCGAGGCAAAAGACGGTGTCCCCGTCCGCCAGGGTGTGGCTGGGATCCAGCGCCCGGGCCAGGCCGGCGTGGGCAGCCGACGCCGTGCGCTTGCATTCGGCCTTGTCCAAGATGGCGTTCGTGGCGACGACGACGAGGGTCGTGTTGAGCGCGGGCGGCTGCGGCACCTCGCCTGGCGCGGTGGCCGTGGCGGCTTCCGCCGCCTCGGCCGAAACCCTCGGCGTGCTCGCTCGTTCCTCGCTTAGACGCACGCTGCCGGGTTCCCCCCGCGCCGGCGATGTGCCAAATGGCAGTCCCAGCGCGTTGACCACGGCCAGCGCTCCTACGACGACGCCGTTTTCCAGGGTGATGGAGGCTGTGCCTACTCCCCCTTTGTATTTTCCTCTGCCGATGAGGGCTCCGGTGCCTGCTCCTACGTTGCCGCGTTCGACGTCGTGCTGGATCTTGCGGGCGGCGGCGCCTGCCGTGGCTGCGTAGCCCATGGCCGCGTCCGGGCGGGCGGCGAAGTCGCCGCCGCGGCCGAGGTCGAAGATCGCTGCGGCCGGAACGATCGGGACCACACCGCCGGTCACGGCGAACCCCCGGCCGTTCTCCTCGCACCAGCGCTGGGCGCCGTGCGCCGCAGCGAGGCCGAACGCGCTTCCCCCTGTCAGGACCACGGCGTCCACGGTGCGGGTCAGGGTGGTCGGGTCGAGGGCGTCGGTCTCGTGCGTCCCCGGACCGCCTCCCCGGACATCGACGGACCCCACCGTCCCCGCAGGAGGCAGCACCACCGTCACCCCGCTCAGCCAGCCATCGCCGGTCCGGCCGGCGTGGCCCACTCTCAGTCCCGGCACGTCCGTAATCGCAGTCATGGGACCATTGTGCGCCCTCGCGGCGGATACCCTCTCGCGATACGACAAATCCCTGGCGCTGCCGTGCTCCTGCGTCGCCAGGGATTTCTCGTGTCGCAGGGCAAGGTGTGCGTCGCCGGCGGTAACGCAGGGATCGGGTCGGGCGGTTGGTGCCATGACGGTCGCGCACCGGACGTGAGAGCGGATCTAACCGGGCGATGTTGTGTAGCCAAAGTCTTCGAGAGTGTAGATTTTCTCGTTGACTTCGACTCGTGTGTATCGCCGATTCGGGACTTTGAATCCGTTGTACGCCGACCCGAAAACAACCAGGGCTTCTGCAGCGACCGTCATCCAGAACTCCTTCGCCAAGTCGTCCGTGAAGGTGCAGTTGATCAGGTGCTTGGTCCGCAGTTGTGCCCTCACTGCGCTGCCGAAGGTGATGAATCTGAACACTAGGAACGGCAACCCCGTGTGAGGGTCGACGCCATACTCACGGGAGGTTGTAAAGGGAATCATTCCGCCGGGATGGACGAGGTTGAAAACCTCCGTGGTGTACCGGCTCCCAGTCACCAGCCATTCAAGGTACACGCCGGTGTCAACATCCACTACCCGTTGATCGTAGCTGTCCGCAATCGCTTCAACTTTGAACATGTTTGCTTCACCCCCGGTGGACCAGAGGCGGCGTCACTCTCGCATTGTGCGAGCAATGATTTCAGCCCAGTGCAAACATTAGTCGCTGGCCCGGCTCCAACGTGGACTCCCGAGTATCCCTGGTTCGCCTTGTTGCCGTTGCCGAGACAACCAAAAGCCCGACGGGGTCATGGAATCGGGACGGACCCGGCGGACGGGCCTGGTTTCGTGGCTGCAGTTTCCGTCCGACGCCCTAAATCCCTGGCGCTGCCGTACTCCGGCGTCGCCAGGGATTCTTCGCGTCGCCGGAGCCGAAGTGCGTCGCGTGCGCGTCGCCCCGTGCGGGCCCTAGGGGATCGGTACGGGCACGACGCCGAGCGGGGCCAGTTTCGCCGCTCCCCCGTCCGGGGCGGACAAAACCCAGATGCCCTTGTCGTGGACCGCGACGGAGTGCTCCCACTGGCAGGACCGCTTGCCGTCCGTTGTCACAACGGTCCAGTCGTCGTCCAGTACGGCTGTTTCGATGCTTCCGCGGACCAGCATCGGCTCGATGGCCAGGCAGAGTCCCGGGCGGATCTTGGGACCGCGGTGGTTGGTGCGGTAGTTCGGCACATCCGGCGCCATATGCATCTCGGAGCCGATCCCGTGGCCCACGTAGTCCTCAAGGATGCCCAGGGCCTTCCCGGGGACAGAGGAGACGTAGTCGTCCACGGCATTTCCGATGTCGCCGATGAACTTCCCGGTCGCCAGGGCAGCGATCCCGTGCCACATCGCCGCCTCGGTGACCTCGGAAAGCCGCTGATCCTCGGGGTCGGCGGTGCCCACGATCACGGTGCGGGCGGAGTCGGAGTGCCAGCCGCCCAGGATTGCGCCGCCGTCGATGGAGAGGATGTCACCGTCCTGCAGGACGCGGCTGCCGGGGATTCCGTGCACCACTTCCTCGTTGACCGAGGTGCAGATGGTGGCGGGGAAGCCGTGGTAGCCGAGGAAATTGGACGTGGCGCCGGCGTCCTTGAGCACCGCGGCGAACACGGCGTCGAGGTCCTTGGTGGTCTTCCCCGGTGCGGCGGCCGCAACGGCGGCGTCCAGGGCGCGGCTGAGGACGAGCCCGGCCTGGTGCATGGAGCGCATCTGGGCGTTGGTCTTGTATTCGATGCGTGGCTGGCCGAATGCCATCCGCAACTTCCTTTCAATGGGGCTGTGCCGCCCTGGGAGGCGGGCGGCCAAATGGCTGAGGCTCCTCCCGGTGTTCCGGGAGGAGCCTCGAAGTGCACGGGCCGATCAGGCCGACTGGGCCTCTTTGATGGCCTGCATGACGCGGTCGGTGACCTCGTCGATGCCGCCGATGCCGTCGACCCGGGTCAGGATGCCGCGGTCGGCATACTTGGCCACCACAGCTTCCGTCTGGCCGTGGTACAGGTCCAGGCGGTGCCGGATGACGGCTTCGTTGTCGTCAGTGCGCCCGGTCTCCTTGGCGCGGCCCAGCAGGCGGGTGACGAGTTCCTCGTCGTCGGCCGTGAGCTGCAGGACGACGTCGAGCTTCTGGTCGCCGTCGGCGAGGATTCCGTCGAGGTAGTCCACCTGCGCGGTGGTGCGCGGGTAACCGTCCAGCAGGAAGCCGTTCTCGACGTCGTCCTCGCTGAGACGGTCGCGGACCATCTTGTTGGTCACGCTGTCCGGAACGAAGTCGCCCGCATCCATGTACTTCTTGGCTTCGAGGCCAAGCGGCGTCTCACCTTTGACGTTGGCGCGGAAGATGTCCCCCGTGGAGATCGCAATGACGCCGAGGCGCTCTGAAATGCGCTCCGCCTGCGTTCCCTTGCCGGATCCGGGAGGTCCGATAATCAACATTCTCGTCATCGCAAAAGCCCTTCGTAGTGACGCTGCTGTAGCTGCGCATCAATCTGCTTGACGGTCTCCAAACCTACGCCGACCATGATCAGGATCGAGGTGCCACCGAACGGGAAGTTCTGGTTGGCGTTGATCAGGACCAGTGCGACCAGCGGTATCAGTGCCACAAATGCCAGGTAAATGGCGCCGGGAAGCGTGATCCGGGAGAGCACATACTGCAGGTAGTCCGCGGTCGGCTTGCCGGCACGGATACCCGGAATGAAGCCGCCGTACTTCTTCATGTTGTCAGAAACTTCTTCAGGGTTGAAAGTGATCGCAACATAGAAGTACGTGAAGAACACAATCATGGCGAAGTAGAGCAGCATGTAGATGGGGTGGTCGCCGCGGGTCAGGTTGTTGTTGACCCACTCAACCCAAGGGGCCACGGGCTCGCCGGGCTTGGGCTGGTTGAACTGCGAGATGAGGCCCGGCAGGTACAGCATCGAAGAAGCGAAGATGACGGGCACGACGCCGGCCATGTTCACCTTGATCGGGATGTACGTGCTGGTGCCACCCACGGTGCGGCGGCCGATCATGCGCTTGGCGTACTGCACCGGGATGCGGCGCTGGGACTGCTCCACGAAGACCACCGCGGCCACGGTCAGCAGGCCGATGACGAGGACCATAAAGAACGTGCCCGGACCCTGCGAGGTCCAGATGGCGCCGAGCGAGCCGGGGAAGCTGGCAACGATGGACGTGAAGATGAGCAACGACATGCCGTTGCCGACGCCCTTTTCGGTCACGAGCTCACCCATCCACATGATGAGGCCGGTACCGGCCGTCAGCGTGATGATGATCAGGAGCGTGGTGACGATGCTGTCATCCGGGATGATCGGCAGCTGGCAGTTCGGCAGCAGCTGGCCGGAGCGCGCCAGCGATACCAGCGTCGTGGCGTTCAGCAGGCCCAGGGCGATCGTGAGGTAACGGGTGTACTGCGTCAGCTTGGACTGGCCCGAAGCGCCCTCCTCGTAAAGCTGCTGGAACCGGGGAATGACCACCCGGAGCAGCTGCACGATGATGCTGGCCGTGATGTACGGCATGATGCCCAGGGCGAAAACCGACACCTGCAGCAAAGCACCGCCGCTGAACAGGTTGACGAGCTGGTAGATACCGCCCGAGGTCTCACCGGTCTGCAAGCATTGCTGGACATTCTGGTAGCTCACACCAGGCGAGGGGATGAAAGCACCCAAGCGGAAGATTGTGATGATTCCCAGCGTGAACAACAACTTGCGTCGCAGATCAGGCGTGCGAAAGGCCCGGCCAAATGCGCTAAGCAAGCGTCCTCCTGAGTATTAAGTAAAGTCGTGTGAGATAGGTCAAATAAACCCAACAACCGAGTCTAACGGGTGGACGCGCCCTGCGAACAATCGCCGGGCCGGAAAAACAGAAAAACTCCCGGCACCCGGGGCCGAAGCCCCGGTTACCGGGAGTTTTCACAACGGGCAACTGCCCCGCCGCCTCCTTAGAGGGCGGTGGTGCTTCCGCCTGCTGCTTCAATCTTTTCTGCGGCGCTGGCCGAGAATGCGTGGGCGGTGACGTTCACCTTGACGGTGATGTCGCCGGTGCCCAGCACCTTGACGGGCTGGTTCTTGCGAACGGCACCCTTTTCGACCAGGTTCTCCACGGTGACAGTGCCACCTTCCGGGAACAGCTCGTTGAGCTTGTCCAGGTTTACAACCTGGAACTCAACCCGGAACGGGTTCTTGAAGCCGCGCAGCTTCGGCAGGCGCATGTGCAGCGGCAGCTGGCCGCCGGCAAAGCCAGCCTTGATCTGGTAGCGGGCCTTCGTACCCTTGGTACCGCGCCCGGCGGTCTTACCCTTGGAACCTTCGCCACGACCAACACGGGTCTTGGCGGTCTTGGCACCCGGGGCGGGACGCAGGTGGTGAACCTTCAGTGCGTTCTGCTTCTCAACAGTGGCGCCCTGTGCCTTTTCGGCGGTTTTCTTCTCTGCCATTTACTTCGCCTCCTCTACCTTTACCAGGTGCGGAACCGTGTTGAGCATTCCGACGGTCACGGCGTCGGCGGTGCGGACAACGGTGTGTCCGATCCGCTTCAGGCCGAGGGACCGCAGGGTGTCGCGCTGGTTCTGCTTGCCGCCAATGGCGGACTTGAGCTGAGTAATCTCCAACTTTGCGTCGGAGACAAGCACGTTCTTAGCCATGACTCAGACACCTGCCTTCTGGTTCAAGAGAGCCTTTACCATTGCCGGCGGGGCGATCTCGTCGAGCGGGAGGCCGCGGCGTGCTGCCACTGCTGCCGGCTCTTCGAGTCGCTTCAGCGCGTCAACGGTCGCGTGAACGATGTTGATGGCGTTGGAGGAACCGAGCGACTTGGAGAGGATGTCGTGGATGCCCACGCACTCCAGTACCGCGCGGACCGGACCACCGGCGATAACACCGGTACCAGCGGAAGCCGGACGCAGCATAACAACGCCTGCGGCGGCTTCACCCTGAACGCGGTGAGGGATGGTGCTGCCGATGCGGGGAACGCGGAAGAAGGACTTCTTGGCCTCTTCAACGCCCTTCGCGATGGCGGCAGGAACTTCCTTAGCCTTGCCGTAGCCAACGCCGACCATACCGTTGCCGTCACCGACGACGACGAGGGCGGTGAAGCTGAAGCGACGACCACCCTTGACGACCTTGGAAACGCGGTTGATGGTTACGACGCGCTCTACGAACTGGCTCTTTTCGGCTTCGCGGCCACCGTCGCGGCCACCACGGCCACCACGGTCGCCACGGCCCTGGCCGCGGTCGCCACGCTCGCCACGACGAGCGCCACCACGGCGGTCGTCAGTGGTAGCAGGCGCAGCGGTCTCAGTTGCCGGAGCAGCTACAGCTTCAGTCACCTGAATGTCCTTTTCGTTATTTTCGGTCACAGTGCCAGCCCACCTTCACGTGCGCCGTCAGCGACGGCGGCGATCCGGCCGTGGTACTTGTTACCACCGCGGTCGAAGACAACTGCTTCGATACCGGCGGCCTTGGCACGCTCGGCGACGAGCTCGCCAACGCGCTTGGCCTTGGCAGTCTTGTCACCGTCGAATGCCCGAAGGTCGGCTTCCAGAGTGGAGGCGCTTGCCACGGTCAGGCCCTTGGTGTCATCGACAACCTGGACGAATACGTGGCGTGCGGAACGGTTGACGACCAGACGAGGACGTACAGCCGTGCCGGAGATGCGCTTGCGGATACGAAGCTGGCGACGGCTGCGCTGGGCAGACTTGCTCTTGTTCGTACGCTTCTTGTTAATTGCGATCGCCATGGTTACTTACCAGCCTTTCCGACCTTGCGGCGGATGACTTCGCCTGCGTAACGGATGCCCTTGCCCTTGTAGGGGTCCGGCTTCCGCAGCTTGCGAATGTTGGCAGCAACCTCGCCGACCTGCTGCTTGGAGATACCTGAAACAGAGAGCTTGGTCGGGGTCTCTACTGCAAAGGTGATGCCGTTCGGTGCCGTGATGTTGACCGGGTGGCTGTAGCCCAGAGCGAACTCCAGGTCAGCGCCCTTGGCCTGAACGCGGTAACCGGTACCGACAATTTCAAGCTTCTTCTCGTAGCCTGCGGTGACACCCTGGATCATGTTGGCGATCAGGGTGCGGGTCAGGCCGTGCAGCGAACGTGAGGCGCGCTCGTCGTTCGGGCGGGCGACAGTCAGGGTGCCATCTTCCAGGGAAACCTCGATCGGGCTGGGCACAGTGTGGCTCAGCTCGCCTTTGGAACCCTTGACATTGACGACAGAGCCGTCAACCTTGACCTCAACGCCGGCAGGAACGGTGATGGGGAGACGTCCAATACGTGACATTATTCTCTTCCTTTCCCGTTACCAGACGTAAGCGAGGACTTCGCCGCCCACGCCCTTCTTGCCGGCCTGCTTGTCAGTCAAGAGGCCGGAAGAGGTGGACAGGATTGCGACACCCAGGCCACCGAGCACGTGCGGCAGGTTGGTGGACTTTGCGTAAACGCGCAGTCCCGGCTTGGAAATACGACGAACGCCAGCGATGGAACGCTCGCGGTTCGGACCGAACTTGAGCTCGAGGGTCAGCTTCTTGCCAACCTCAGCGTCTTCTTCTTTCCAGGAGGCGATGTAACCTTCGGCCTTCAGGATGTCGGCAACGCGTGCCTTGAGCTTGCTGTACGGCATAGACACGGAATCGTGGTATGCCGAGTTTGCGTTGCGCAGACGCGTAAGCATGTCTGCGACGGGATCTGTCATTGTCATGGTGGGCTCTTGCCCTTCCTCATAACGGTTTCCGCCGTGCTGCTTTCCCGAGCAAAGCTCGGAACCAGCGCGGACGGACCTTTTACGTAGCTAGATTAATCTTCGGTCTTGAACGGGAAGCCAAGCGCCTTGAGCAGCGCGCGGCCTTCGTCGTCGGTCTTGGCAGTGGTCACGACGGTGATGTCCATGCCGCGAACGCGGTCGATGGAATCCTGGTCGATCTCGTGGAACATAACCTGCTCGGTCAGACCGAAGGTGTAGTTGCCGTTGCCGTCGAACTGCTTGCCGCTGAGGCCCCGGAAGTCGCGGATACGCGGCAGAGCCAGCGTGACCAGACGGTCCAGGAATTCCCACATGCGGTCCCCACGCAGAGTTGCGTGTGCACCGATCGGCATGCCTTCGCGCAGCTTGAACTGTGCGATCGACTTGCGGGCCTTGGTTACCTGGGGCTTCTGGCCGGTGATCAGGGTCAGATCGCGGACAGCGCCGTCGATCAGCTTGGAGTCCTTGGCGGCATCTCCAACACCCATGTTCACAACGACCTTGACCAGACGGGGAACCTGGTTGACGTTCTCGTACTTGAATTCCTCAACGAGCGAGCTCTTGATGGAATCCGCGTACTTGGTCTTCAGACGAGGAACGATCTTGCTTGCCGGAGTCTCGAGAGTCTCAGTCATTAGATGTCCTTCCCTGAGCTCTTGGCCACGCGGACACGCACTTCGCGCTTCACGCCATCGCGCTCAACGGTCTCGGTGCGGAAACCGACGCGGGTGGGCTTCTTGGTGGACGGGTCAACCAGAGCCACGTTGGAGATGTGGATCGTAGCCTCGACGACTTCGATGCCACCGGTCTTGGTGCCGCGCTGCGACTGACCGACCTTGGTGTGCTTGGTTACGCGGTTAATTCCTTCGACCAGCACGCGGTTGGTCTCGGGGAACACGCGCAGAACCTTGCCCTGCTTGCCCTTGTCGCCGCCGCGCTCAGCCTTGGCGCCAGTGATGACCTGAACGAGGTCACCCTTTTTGATCTTAGCCATGGACTAAAGCACCTCCGGAGCCAGAGAAACGATCTTCATGAACTTCTTATCGCGAAGTTCACGACCAACCGGTCCGAAGATACGGGTACCGCGGGGGTCACCGTCGTTCTTCAGGATCACAGCTGCGTTCTCGTCAAACTTGATGTAGGAACCATCCGCACGGCGGCGTTCCTTCTTGGTACGGACGATGACAGCCTTGACGACGTCGCCCTTCTTTACGTTGCCGCCCGGAATTGCGTCCTTGACGGTAGCGACGATTACGTCGCCAATGCCTGCGTAGCGACGGCCAGATCCACCGAGAACGCGAATGGTAAGGATTTCCTTAGCACCCGTGTTGTCGGCGACCTTGAGTCGCGACTCCTGCTGAATCACTATTTACTCCTTGCGTCGCGCTGGTTCTCAGACCGAAAATCTTCCTACGGAATGAGCCTTGCGGAACGGTTGATCGGGGTGTCTCTTGACCTGCCTGGATTTTGCCAGACCAGGCCTAAACTCCCGTGCCAAAAACATTTGCTTCCCAACCGGATCCCGACGAGTCGGGGCGCAAGGGGGCACTATGCCGTGGCACGATTGTTTACGAGGTTGATGACAGCGCACAGATAGCGCCATACAAACTCAAAATCTTAGCACGTTTTGGGCATATCCCCATATCACAGCTGCCCTGCCGCCGCACAGGTGAAGCCGTTACGGCAGCGCCCCCTACCCCGGCAACGGAGAAACCCCCGTTCCCAGAAGGGAACGGGGGTTTCGGCGCAGATCCCCTCGCGGGGAGGCTGCAGGTGTTACTTGGCCTTCTCGAGGATCTCCACCAGACGCCACCGCTTGGTAGCGGAGAGCGGGCGGGTCTCGGCGAGGAGAACGAGGTCGCCGATGCCGGCGCTGTTCTCTTCGTCGTGAGCCTTGATCTTCGTGTTGCGGCGGATGACCTTGCCGTAGAGGGCGTGCTTCACGCGGTCTTCGACCTGGACAACGATGGTCTTTTCCATCTTGTCCGAGACGACGTAGCCGCGCTTCGTCTTACGGTAACCGCGCTCGTCAGCCTTGGCTGCGTCGGAAACAGTTTCCGTCACGTTCTCGTCCTTTTCACTCACTTGGCATCCTCCTCGGTGTCAACCGTTTCAGCCTTTTCGGCCTTCTTGGTTGCAGCCTTCTTGGACTTCTTCTCTTCCTTGGCTTCCACAACCGGTGCGGCAACCTCGGCACGAATGCCCAGTTCGCGCTCACGGAGAACGGTGTAGATGCGGGCGATGTCCTTCTTTACCGCGCGCAGACGACCGTGGTTCTCCAGCTGACCGGTGGCGGACTGGAAACGCAGGTTGAACAGCTCTTCCTTGGCCTTGCGGAGTTCTTCAACGAGACGCTCGTTGTCGAAACCGTCCAGCTGTGCGGATGCAAGTTCCTTGGATCCTACTGCCATTTCTACTCACCACCTTCGCGACGCACAATGCGTGCCTTCAACGGCAGCTTGTGGATTGCCAGGCGCAGGGCCTCGCGAGCTACCTCTTCACTGACACCGGAGAGTTCGAAGAGAACCCGGCCCGGCTTGACGTTTGAGACCCACCATTCCGGAGAACCCTTACCGGAACCCATACGGGTTTCGGCAGGCTTCTTCGTCAGCGGACGGTCCGGGTAAATGTTGATCCAGACCTTGCCGCCACGCTTGATGTGGCGGGTCATCGCGATACGGGCAGATTCGATCTGACGGTTCGTGACGTATGCCGGGCTCAGAGCCTGGATACCCCATTCACCGAAGGAGACCTTGGTGCCGCCCGTAGCAGCGCCGGAACGACCCGGGTGGTGCTGCTTACGGTGCTTGACTCGACGTGGGATAAGCATTTAAGCCTGTCCTCCTTCTACAGCCTGTGCCGGAGCGGCAGCAGCTGCCTCAGCTGCCGGCGCTTCAGCAGCAGGTGCTGCGTCGGCTGCCGGGCGGTCGTTACGACGACGGCGGTCACCACGGTCAGCGCCACCCGGGCGGCCCGGGCGGTCGCTGGCACCACGGCCGCGGGACGGAGCAGCAGCTGCCTGCTGAGCCAGTTCCTTGGCGGTGACGTCACCCTTGTAGATCCAGACCTTCACGCCGATGCGGCCGAAGGTGGTCTTGGCTTCGTAGAAGCCGTAGTCGATGTTCGCGCGGAGGGTGTGCAGGGGCACACGGCCTTCGCGGTAGAACTCCGAGCGGGACATTTCTGCGCCGCCCAGTCGACCCGAGCAAGCGATACGGATGCCCTTGGCACCTGCACGCTGTGCGGACTGCATGGCCTTCTTCATCGCACGGCGGAAAGCCACGCGGGAAGTCAGCTGCTCAGCAACGCCCTGGGCAACAAGCTGTGCTTCCATCTCGGGGTTCTTGACCTCGAGGATGTTCAGCTGAACCTGCTTGCCGGTGAGCTTTTCGAGCTCGCCGCGGATGCGGTCTGCTTCTGCGCCGCGGCGGCCGATGACGATGCCCGGACGTGCCGTGTGGATATCCACACGGACACGATCGCGGGTGCGCTCGATTTCAACCTTGGCGATACCGGCGCGCTCCATGCCCGTGGACATGAGCTGGCGGATGCGGATGTCTTCGCGAACGAAGTCCTTGTACCGCTGGCCGGCCTTGGTGCTGTCAGCAAACCAGTGCGATACGTGATCGGTGGTGATGCCGAGTCGGAACCCGTGCGGGTTAACTTTCTGTCCCACTTAGCGAGCCTCCTCTTTCTCCGGGGTAGCGACTACCACGGTGATGTGGCTCGTGCGCTTCTTGATCTGAAATGCACGACCCTGGGCTCGCGGCTGGAACCGCTTCATGGTCGGGCCTTCATCAACAAACGCTTCGCTGATGATGAGGTCACCTTCGTCAAACGCCACGCCGTCGCGGTCCGCGAGGACCCGGGCGTTGGAGATTGCCGACTGAACTACCTTGAAAACCGGCTCCGAAGCTGCCTGCGGGGCAAACTTCAGAATTGCCAGAGCCTCATTCGCTTGCTTACCACGAACAAGGTTGACGACGCGCCGGGCCTTCATAGGCGTTACGCGGATGTGACGCGCAATTGCCTTGGCTTCCATTGCTTTCCTTCTCTCGTCTTTGACGTAAGTGCAGGCGCCTAGCGGCGCTTGCCCTTACGGTCGTCCTTGACATGGCCGCGGAATGTCCGCGTGGGAGCGAATTCGCCGAGCTTGTGCCCGACCATCGACTCAGTGACAAACACGGGGATGTGCTTGCGTCCGTCGTGTACGGCGATCGTGTGGCCGAGCATGTCGGGGACGATCATCGAACGGCGGGACCAGGTCTTGATGACGTTCTTGGTGCCCTTTTCGTTTTCCCTGGCTACCTTCACAAAGAGGTGCTGGTCAACGAAAGGACCTTTTTTCAGGCTGCGTGGCATGTGTCCAGGCTCCTATCGCTTGTTCTTGCCAGTACGACGGCGACGAACAATAAGCTTGTCGCTCTCTTTGTTGGGACGGCGGGTGCGGCCTTCGCGCTTACCGTTCGGGTTGACGGGGTGACGTCCACCGGACGTCTTACCCTCGCCACCACCGTGGGGGTGGTCGACCGGGTTCATGGCGACACCACGGACGGTCGGGCGAACGCCCTTCCACCGCATACGGCCGGCCTTGCCCCAGTTAATGTTCGACTGCTCGGCGTTGCCGACCTCGCCGACGGTTGCGCGGCAGCGCACGTCAACGTTGCGGATTTCACCGGAGGGCAGACGCAGCTGGGCGAAACGGCCTTCCTTGGCAACGAGCTGGATCGACGCGCCGGCGGAGCGGCCCATCTTGGCGCCGCCACCCGGACGCAGTTCAACTGCGTGGATTACGGTACCGACCGGGATGTTGCGCAGCGGAAGGTTGTTGCCGGGCTTGATGTCAGCGTCGGCACCTGCCTCTACGGTGTCACCCTGGGCCAGCTTGTTCGGGGCGATGATGTAACGCTTGGTGCCATCAACGTAGTGCAGGAGGGCGATGCGAGCCGTGCGGTTCGGATCGTACTCGATTTCGGCAACGCGGGCGTTGACACCGTCCTTGTCGTGACGACGGAAGTCGATCAGACGGTACTGGCGCTTGTGGCCACCACCCTTGTGACGGGTCGTGATCTTACCGGTGTTGTTACGGCCACCCTTTTTCGGGAGGGGACGTACCAACGACTTTTCCGGCGTCGACCGCGTGATTTCAGTGAAGTCCGCTACGCTCGAGCCGCGACGGCCCGGGGTAGTCGGCTTATATTTACGGATTCCCATAATTTATTTCCTCGTTAAAGTGGTCTCCGCTACGAGAGCGGACCGCCGAAGATGTCGATAGTGCCTTCTTTGAGGCTCACAATTGCACGCTTGGTGTTCTTGCGGGTACCCCATCCGAATTTGGTGCGCTTGCGCTTACCGGCACGGTTGATGGTGTTGATCGAGTCGACCTTGACGGAGAAGATTTTCTCCACGGCCAGCTTGATTTCGGTCTTGTTCGAGCGGGGGTCCACCAGGAAGGTGTACTTGCCCTCGTCGATCAGGCCGTAGCTCTTTTCCGAGACGACGGGTGCAAGCACGACGTCGCGCGGATCCTTGAGGGTGGCTGCACTCACTTGGCATCCTCCTGGTTCTTTGCCACTGCCCGGTCAGCAACGAATGCTTCGTAGGCAGCCTTGGTGAAGACAACGTCATCGGAAACGAGAACGTCGTAGGTGTTCAGCTGGTCTGCGTACAGAACGTGAACATCCGTGAGGTTGCGCACGGAGAGTGCAGCAACATCGTTGGCGCGCTCGATGACGACGAGCAGGTTCTTGCGCTCGGAGACACCTCGCAGAGTTGCCAGTGCAGCGCTGGAGGACGGCTTGGTGCCGGCTACCAGTTCAGCGACAACGTGGATGCGGCCGTTGCGGGCGCGGTCAGAGAGAGCGCCGCGCAGTGCAGCAGCAATCATCTTCTTGGGGGTGCGCTGGCTGTAGTCACGCGGCGTGGGGCCGTGGACAACGCCACCACCGGTCATGTGAGGAGCACGGATTGAACCCTGACGGGCGCGGCCGGTGCCCTTCTGCTTGAACGGCTTGCGACCTGCACCGGAAACTTCGGCGCGGGTCTTGGTCTTGTGGGTACCCTGGCGAGCAGCAGCGAGCTGTGCAACGACGACCTGGTGCAGCAGCGGCACGTTGGTCTGTACGTCGAAGATCTCTGCAGGCAGGTCAACCTTGACAGTGCTAGTCATTGAACTAGGCTCCCTTCACGGCGGTGCGTACGAGTACGACCTGGCCGCGGGCGCCGGGGACGGCGCCCTTGATCAGGAGCAGCGACTTCTCGACGTCAACCGCGTGGACCGTGAGGTTCAGCGTGGTGTGACGAACGGCGCCCATGCGGCCGGCCATTTTCATGCCCTTGAAGACGCGGCTCGGGGTGGATGCGCCACCGATTGAACCGGGCTTACGGTGGTTCTTGTGGGCACCGTGGGAAGCTCCAACGCCGTGGAAGCCGTGACGCTTCATAACACCGGCGAAGCCCTTACCCTTGGTGGTGCCAACGACGTCGATCTTCTGGCCGGCTTCGAAGAGCTCTACAGAGAGCTCCTGGCCCAGCTCGTAAGAGTCAGCATCTGCAGTGCGCAGTTCTACGACGTGGCGGCGAGGCGTGACGCCTGCCTTTTCAAAGTGACCAGCCAGCGGCTTGGTGACCTTGCGGGGATCGATCTGGCCGTAGCCGATCTGAACGGCGACATAGCCATCAGTGTCTGCATTGCGCAGCTGCGTGATGACGTTCGAGTCAGCCTGGACCACAGTGACGGGGATGAGCTTGTTGTTCTCGTCCCAGACCTGGGTCATGCCGAGCTTCGTGCCCAGCAGGCCCTTTACGTTACGGGTTGCGGTCATAGTCTCTCAGCACCTCCCTACAGCTTGATTTCGATGTTCACGTCGGCCGGCAGGTCGAGACGCATCAGCGAATCAACAGCCTTGGGCGTGGGGTCGATGATGTCGATCAGACGCTTGTGAGTACGCATTTCGAAGTGCTCACGGCTGTCCTTGTACTTGTGCGGAGAGCGGATGACGCAGTAGATGTTCTTCTCCGTCGGCAGCGGCACAGGGCCTACTACCGTGGCGCCTGCGCGCGTGACCGTCTCAACGATCTTCCGTGCTGAAACGTCAATGACCTCGTGGTCATATGACTTCAGCCGGATGCGGATTTTTTGTCCCGCCATGTCGCCTGACTCTCTTTCAGTCTGTGCTTCCCCTGTTTGGGGCTGCCCTGTTTACTTACGCGTTGTGTGGCTGCCGAAGCAATTGAAGTCGTAACTACCACCCGCCGCACAAGCTGAATCCGGATGAATCCGGGTTCCTCAACCTGCCGGCGTAACCGACCCCCGCGGTCGGGCGTGTCGCGCTGTGCACGCGTACTCGTCCGCAGTTCCATGGGGAGTGGGTTATGTTTGGGCTCCTACCTGGACCCTGACACCCGGCATTATCCGGATCGGGACGCGAAAGAGCGCTTGAACAACTCATCTAGTATGCCGGAATTAACGGGCATAAGCCAATCAGCGGCCGCGCTCGGGTGGCCACGACGCCCGCGGGGAGCACTCGTCGGGGCCCGGGCGACTGCAGGACCGGCGTTCCGGTCATTGCCTTCAGCGGACGGCGTGGGCATGATGGGGTCATGTCTGTGCAGGATTCCGTAGCGGTCCAGGCCCTGGCCGCGCGCCTGAGCCCGGATTTCCAGCTGGGCGTGGCCTCGGCCGCATTCCAGATCGAGGGGTCCCTCGCGGCCGGCGGCCGCGGGCCTTCCGGCTGGGACGCCTTCGTCGAGAAACCCGGAAGCATCCAGGATGGCCACTCCCCCGCGGTCGCGTGCGACCACTACAACCGCGCCACCGAGGACGTCGAACTGATGCGCACCCTCGGCGTCGACTCGTACCGCTTCTCCATCTCCTGGCCGCGGGTCCAGCCTGATGGCACCGGGCTGTTCAACAGCGAGGGACTCGATTTCTACGACCGGCTCATCGACCAGCTGCTTGAGGCCGGCATCTCCCCGATGGCCACCTTGTACCACTGGGACACTCCCCTGCCGCTGGAACACCGCGGCGGCTGGCTGAACCGTTCCACGGCGGAACGCTTCGCCGAGTACAGTGCGGCAGCCGGCCGGCGCTTCGGCGACCGTGTGGCCCAGTGGGTCACGCTGAACGAACCGGTGTCAGTCACCCTCAACGGCTACGCCCTCGGGGTCCACGCCCCGGGCCATGACCTGCTCTTCGACGCCCTGCCAGCCGTTCATCACCAGCTGCTCGCCCACGGCCTCGCCGTGCAGGCGTTGCGTGCGGAGGCGGTCACGGGCGCCGTCGGCGTCACCAACCTGCATTCCCCGGTACGGCCCGCAACCCGCTCCATTTCGGACAAGTTCCTGGCCGGCATTTTCGACCTGACCCTGAACCGCGTGTACGCGGACCCGCTTCTCCTGGGCCGGTACCCCAAGGTTCCGCTCGTCGCCAAGCCGTGGTTCCGTTCGCTGGGGAAGGTCTCCGACGCCGACCTGCGGACCATCCACCAGCCCCTGGACTTCTACGGACTGAACTACTACTACCCCGTTAAAGTCGCCACCGGACGCGGTCCGGGCGAAAGCCCCGTGGGCAACACCGAGGCGATGCTCAAGATGCCGTTCCATATGGCCGCGTTCCCGGAATACGCCACCACGGGCTTCGGCTGGCCCGTGGCTCCGGACCATCTGGGCCCGCTGCTCCGGGAACTGAAGGACAGGTACGGCGGGGCGCTCCCACCGCTGTACATCACAGAAAGCGGGGCCAGCTTCCCCGAACCCGACCATGTGTCCGGTCCCATCGCCGATGCTGACCGGATCAACTACATCGCGTCCCATCTGGGCCATGCCCTGGAGGCCACGGCACCCGGCGGGATCGCTGAGGATGTTGAACTGCTGGGCTACTACGTCTGGACCCTGATGGACAACTTCGAGTGGGCGGCCGGGTATTCACAGCGATTCGGTCTGGTCCATGTGGACTTCGACACCCAGGAACGGACGCCCAAGGATTCCTACTACTGGTACCAGGCGCTCAGCCGGGCCCGCAGAGCCTGAGCCCGCGGGCCTACTTGTCCTTGTTGGCCCGGTTGATGCGCTTGGCCCGCTCAATCTCGTGGCGGAAGTGGTTCTTGGCCCAGAAAACGCCGGCGACGACGGCAACAGCCACCAACAGGAAAATCAACCAGCCCATTGTGAGCTCCCTTCGATTGGAAGCAACGATATCAGCGCTTGGCCCCGGTCAACCACGGTCCGCCGGCCCTCGTGCCGGCGCACGGCGGACCTTCGCCTCGGCGGGGGTCAGCGGACGCCCTCCCACAGGGCCCGCTCCCACGGCCGGGGATCCTCCACCACCTGGGAGACCGCGCCAAACCGCATGGTTGCCCTCCGCCGAAGGTCATACCTTGGCCAGCCCGGGTCCCCGGTGCCGGCGAAGGAAACCCACGCGGCGTGCATGCTGCGCGCCAGTTCTTGCGGCGGGTCGTTTCCCAGCAGCGGTCCGAAGAGCGGAGCATCCGTGGCGGCCGTGTCGAATACAAAGGGAACTTCGACGGCGTGGACCGCGCCGAGGCCCGGCGAGGCCCAGTCGAACTCGTACATGAACGTGCCTGCGCCCGCACTGCCGGCGGTGGCGTGGGCGTCGGCAAGCCGTATGGCGGGGATCCGCATCCACCAGTCCGTCTGGACCGCGGCCAGCAGTTCACCGGGCGGCGCTTCGGGGTATCTCATCCGGTAGGCGGACAGGGCCTGTTCGGCCGGCAGTCCGTAAGCCGCCAGGGACTGATAGCCGTAGGCACGGACCGGACCGGACCGGATTCCCACGGTAATGCGGGCCATCGCCCCGCTGGCCACCAGCCACAGCCGCCAGTCATCGGTATTGGTGCCGACGATGACGTCCACCGCTCCCCCGGCTCCCGCCGCGATCCGCTCTATCGGCGGGCCCGGCAGGATGTCGCCGTCGACGACCGGCTGCCCCGGCATCACGCTCGCGACGACGGCCTGTCCCCAGCGTTCCGGGTCCGGGTCGGCGAGCAAGTCATCCTTCAGCGCGGCCTGCGCCGCGAGGAGCCGTTGGACTCCGACGGCGGCGATCGCATCCCGGGTGGCGGGCACCCCCAGCTTGCCGGCCAGGTATCCGGCGATGCGCAACGCATCAACAGCCGGCGTGACCTGGTGGGCCGCGCCGCTCTGCAGGATGGCTCTGTTGAACAGCCGCTCTGCGCGGGGCATCGCCAGCAGCATGCCAATACTCATCGCCCCGGCGGACTCGCCGAAGACCGTGACGTTGCCGGGGTCCCCGCCGAAGGCGGCGATGTTCGCCCGCACCCACTGCAGCGCCGCGACCTGATCGAGCAGGCCAAGGTTGGCGATGCCGTCGTCGAGGTAGAGGAACCCCTCCGCGCCGGGACGCCAGTTGATGACAACACAGACCACCCCGTCCCGGGCGAAGCGGCTCCCGTCGTAGGCCGCCGTCGAGCTGAGCTCGAACATGCCGCCCTGGATCCACACCATCACGGGGAGCTTCGTGGCGCCGGGATCCGGCGTCCAGACGTTGAGGTTGAGGCAGTCCGCCGAGGGGGCAGCGCGTTCCACCGCCGCGAACGCGGAGCTGACGTCCGTCCAGTTCTCCGAGGCACCGGTCTCCGGACCGCCGGTGGCGGGAGGCGCCACCTGCGGGGGCTCCGGCCCAAGCGTCGTGGCGTTCCGGACGCCGGACCACGGCTCGGCCGGCTGTGGCGGCCGGAGCCGGTTCGCGCCGAAAGGCGGTGCGGCGTACGGGACTCCGAGAAAGGAATGTACGCCGGCCGCAGTGCTGCCGCGCAGCTCGCCGCCAATAGTCTTGACCACTACGTTCATCACACCATCGTGGGTCCTGACGCCGGGTACCGAAAGGGGCGTTGGTCCTTCAGCGGCAAGAGGGCACAAAAAAACAGCCCCGCTGCAAATGCAGCGGGGCTGTTCCTTACTTCACGGAGGCCGTCAGACGGCTGTACCGATCAGAGATCTAAACACAGATCAGCAAGTATTACTTGAGGATCTTGGTAACGCGTCCCGAACCAACGGTGCGGCCGCCTTCGCGGATAGCGAAGCCGAGGCCCTCTTCCATGGCGATGGGCTGGATGAGCGCAACGGTCATCTCAGTGTTGTCGCCGGGCATAACCATTTCCGTGCCTTCCGGCAGGGTGATAACGCCGGTTACGTCCGTGGTGCGGAAGTAGAACTGCGGGCGGTAGTTGGAGTAAAACGGGTTGTGACGTCCGCCTTCGTCCTTGGAGAGGATGTAGACGTTAGCCTCGAAGTCGGTGTGCGGGGTGATGGAACCCGGCTTGACGACAACCTGGCCACGCTCGACATCGTCGCGCTTCAGACCGCGGAGCAGGAGGCCACAGTTCTCGCCGGCCCATGCTTCGTCGAGCTGCTTGTGGAACATCTCGATACCGGTAACCGTGGTCTTCTGGACCGGGCGGATGCCGACGATCTCGACCTCGGAGTTGATGGCAAGGGTTCCACGCTCGGCGCGGCCCGTAACAACGGTGCCACGGCCGGTGATCGTGAAGACATCTTCGATCGGCATCAGGAACGGCTTGTCACGGTCACGTACGGGGTCCGGAACGGACTCGTCGACAGCTTCCATGAGGTCCTCGACGGACTTGACCCACACCGGGTCGCCTTCGAGAGCCTTCAGGCCGGAGACGCGGACAACCGGAGCTTCATCGCCATCGAAGCCCTGAGCCGAAAGCAGCTCGCGAACTTCCATTTCGACGAGGTCGAGGAGCTCTTCGTCCTCAACCATGTCCGACTTGTTCAGCGCGACCAGCAGGTAGGGAACACCAACCTGGCGGGCGAGCAGGACGTGCTCGCGGGTCTGAGCCATCGGGCCGTCAGTGGCGGCAACCACAAGGATTGCACCGTCCATCTGAGCGGCGCCGGTGATCATGTTCTTGATGTAGTCGGCGTGACCCGGAGCGTCTACGTGTGCGTAGTGGCGCTTCTCGGTCTGGTACTCAACGTGGGAAATGTTGATGGTAATGCCGCGCTGACGCTCTTCGGGAGCAGAGTCAATCGACGCGAAGTCGCGCTGCTCGTTGAGAGTCGGGTACTTGTCGTACAGCACCTTGGAAATCGCGGCCGTCAACGTCGTCTTACCGTGGTCAACGTGACCAATGGTGCCGATGTTAACGTGCGGCTTAGTCCGCTCGAACTTTGCCTTTGCCACAGGTTCCTCCTAGAACGTTTTCAAATGACTTACCCTTCAACCGCGCTTGTCGCGGCAGAAACTCCAGTAAGTCTACTTGGGGGGCTTTGGTTTGATGAAATTGCAGATTCAGGAACTAATACTAGTCCCACGAGTCTGTCGGTGCAGATGGCCGGATCCGGCCTGACCGGTAAGCGGCGGACCGGGGACCGGCCATCTGCACCAGGTGAATCTCCGTAGTTAGAGACGCACCCGAGTTTTTTGTAGCTGCGAGAGTCGCGGGGACTATTCGCCGCGGTTCTTCTGGATGATCTCGTCGGCGACTGCTTTCGGGACCTCGGCGTAGCTGTTGAACGTCATGGAGTACACAGCGCGGCCCTGGGTCTTGGAACGCAGGTCACCGATGTAGCCGAACATGCCGGACAGCGGAACGTGCGCACGGATGACCTTGACGCCCTGGGCATCTTCCATGGACTGCATCTGGCCACGGCGGGAGTTGAGGTCACCGATAACTTCACCCATGTATTCCTCAGGGGTGCGGACCTCTACATCCATCAGCGGTTCGAGCAGGACAGGGTTCGCCTTGCGTGCGGCTTCCTTGAAAGCCATACGGCCGGCGATCTTGAACGCCATTTCCGAGGAGTCAACATCGTGGTACGCGCCGTCAATCAGCGTGGCCTTGATGCCGACAACCGGGTAGCCGGCCAGGACGCCGTCGTTCAGTGCATCCTGGATACCGGCGTCAACGGACGGAATGTATTCGCGCGGAACGCGGCCACCAGTGACCTTGTTCTCGAACTCGTACATCTCGCCTTCGGACGTGTCCAGCGGCTCGATCGCGATCTGGATCTTTGCGAACTGGCCCGAACCACCGGTCTGCTTCTTGTGCGTGTAGTCGTGACGCTCTACAGCACGCTTGATGGTTTCGCGGTAAGCAACCTGGGGCTTGCCCACGTTTGCCTCGACCTTGAACTCGCGGCGCATGCGGTCCACCAGGATGTCCAGGTGGAGCTCGCCCATGCCGGCGATGATGGTCTGACCGGTGTCTTCGTTGAGGGAGACCTGGAAGGTCGGGTCCTCAGCGGAGAGCTTCTGGATGGCCGTGGAGAGCTTCTCCTGGTCACCCTTGGTGTTCGGCTCGATCGCAACAGAGATCACGGGCTCCGGGAAGCTCATGGACTCGAGGACGATCTGGTTCGAAGAATCGCACAGGGTGTCGCCCGTGGTGGTGTCCTTCAGGCCGATCGCTGCGTAGATGTGGCCGGCGGTAGCGCCGTCAACGGGCATTTCCTTGTTGGCGTGCATCTGGAACAGCTTGCCGATGCGCTCCTTCTTGCCCTTGGTGGAGTTGACCACCTGGGCGCCTGCTTCCACGTGACCGGAGTACACGCGGATGAAGGTGAGCTGGCCGAAGAAGGGGTGAGCAGCAATCTTGAACGCCAGGGCCGAGAACGGCTCCTCGGAGGACGGCTTGCGGGTCAGTTCCTTCTCTTCGTCGCGAGGATCGTGACCGATCATCGGGGGGACGTCGAGCGGGTTCGGCAGGTAGTCCACGACGGCGTCAAGCATCGGCTGTACGCCGCGGTTCTTGAACGCGGAGCCACAGAAGACCGGGTAGAGCTCGGAGTTGATCGTCATCTTGCGGATGCCGGCCTTGAGCTCGTCCTCGGAGATTTCTTCGCCTTCGAGGTACTTCTCCATGAGCTCTTCGGAGGACTCTGCAACGGTCTCAACGAGCGTTGCGCGGTACTCTTCAGCCTTTTCCTTGAGGTCAGCCGGGATCTCCTGGATCTCGTACTTGGCACCCATGGTGACGTCACCCTTGGAGTCGCCGGGCCAGACCAGGGCACGCATGTAGAGCAGGTCGACGACGCCGATGAAGTCGTTCTCGGCGCCGATCGGCAGCTGCATAACGAGCGGCTTGGCACCGAGGCGGCTGATGATGGTGTCGACGGTGAAGTAGAAGTCAGCGCCGAGCTTGTCCATCTTGTTGACGAAGCAGATACGCGGAACGTTGTACTTGTCAGCCTGGCGCCAAACAGTCTCAGACTGCGGCTCCACGCCTTCCTTGCCGTCGAACACGGCAACTGCACCGTCGAGGACGCGCAGGGAGCGCTCAACCTCAACCGTGAAGTCCACGTGGCCGGGGGTGTCAATGATGTTGATCTGGTTGTTTTCCCAGAAGCAGGTCACGGCGGCAGACGTGATGGTGATGCCGCGTTCCTTTTCCTGTTCCATCCAGTCAGTCGTCGAAGCGCCGTCGTGCGTTTCGCCGATCTTGTGGTTCACACCCGTGTAGAACAGGATGCGCTCGGTAGTAGTGGTCTTGCCGGCATCGATGTGGGCCATGATGCCGATATTGCGGACCTTGCTAAGGTCGGTAAGCACGTCCTGTGCCACGGTGTCTCCCTTTCGGATGGACTGCACGTTCGCCGCCGGCTCGGTTGAGCCGGCGGCGTCCGGGAAGTATTACCAGCGGTAGTGTGCGAAGGCCTTGTTGGACTCGGCCATCTTGTGGGTGTCTTCGCGACGCTTCACAGCGGCACCGAGACCGTTGGAGGCATCCAGAATCTCGTTCTGGAGGCGCTCGGTCATGGTCTTCTCGCGGCGGGCCTTCGAGTAGCCAACCAGCCAGCGCAGGGCGAGGGCGGTGGAGCGACCCGGCTTGACCTCAACCGGAACCTGGTAGGTGGCGCCACCGACACGGCGGGAGCGGACCTCGAGGGAAGGCTTGACGTTCTCCATGGCCTTCTTGAGGGCTGCAACGGGGTCGCCGCCGGACTTGGCACGAGCACCTTCGAGTGCACCGTAAACGATGCGCTCTGCGGTGGACTTCTTGCCGTCAACGAGCACCTTGTTGATCAGCTGGGTGACCAGCGGGGAGCCGTAAACGGGATCTAGAACTAGCGGCCGCTTGGGGGCCGGACCCTTGCGAGGCATATTACTTCTTCTCCATCTTTGCGCCGTAGCGGCTACGAGCCTGCTTACGGTTCTTGACACCCTGGGTATCGAGGGCGCCACGGACGATCTTGTAGCGGACACCCGGAAGGTCCTTAACGCGGCCGCCACGGACGAGCACAATGGAGTGCTCCTGCAGGTTGTGGCCTACACCGGGGATGTACGCGGTGACTTCAACGCCGCCGTTGAGGCGCACACGTGCAACCTTACGCAGAGCCGAGTTCGGCTTCTTCGGGGTCGTCGTGTACACGCGGGTGCAAACACCGCGGCGCATCGGGCTGCCGTTAAGCGCGGGAGCCTTGGTCTTCTTGACCTTAGGCGTGCGGCCCTTGCGGACCAGCTGGTTAATCGTAGGCACTCTCGTGTTCTCCGTTTTATCCGGAGCGGCCGTTGGCAGCCGCTCTCTTGTCGCTGCGCCCCGCCGCTCGAGCTTTGAAGTTCTCTCCAGAGCAGCTGAGGCGAAGCCTTAATAGTCGGACCGCACGCCGGGATCCACGGACTTCCATCCTGAATTGCCCCTAGGCATGCGAAAATGTGGCATACGTTGCACAAGAACCCTGCAAACCGGAAACGTCGTCCTGGTTCAGCCTTCAGCTCTCAGCTGTCTAACTAAACCGGCGCACTCATCCACTGCCACAATAACAATTAGTCTCAAGTCTAACACGGACGGGTCCCAGCCCTTAATCGGCGCGGAACCGGGCTCCTCCGACGTCGGCCGCTCCCCGGTTTAAACGGGGATGGTCCCCCACCTTGCGGCGAGGGACCATCCCGTGGTTCAGGCGTTGAACTACCAAGGGCAGGGTGGCCGGGTCCCTACGTGGCGCGGAACGCGACACGAAAGGGCCCGCCCTGCCCGTTAGCGGAAGTCGCTGCCCAGATCGTAGTCATCCAGCGGGATGGCGTGGAACTCAGGAGCTCCGTCGCCGCCCAGGGAATCGTAGGAGAAGTCACTGAACGCGCTGGGGCCGGTGAACAGATTGGCCTTTGCTTCTTCAGTGGGCTCCACGGTGACCTCGGTGTAGCGCGGGAGACCCGTGCCGGCCGGGATGAGCTTACCGATGATGACGTTTTCCTTGAGGCCGAGCAGCGGATCGCTCTTGCCTTCCATGGCCGCCTGCGTCAGGACGCGGGTGGTCTCCTGGAAGGAAGCTGCGGACAGCCAGGACTCGGTCGCCAGGGACGCCTTGGTGATGCCCATGAGCTCGGGACGGCCGGAAGCCGGCGTCTTGCCCTCGGACACAACGCGGCGGTTGGCATCCTCGAAGCGGCTGCGCTCGGCGAGCTCGCCGGGCAGCAGATCCGATTCGCCGGACTCGATCACCGTGACGCGGCGCAGCATCTGGCGGACGATAACCTCGACGTGCTTGTCGTGGATACCGATGCCCTGGCTGCGGTACACGCCCTGGACCTCGTCCACCAGGAACTTCTGCGCGGCACGGGGGCCCATGATGCGCAGAACCTGCTTGGGGTCGACCGGGCCGTTGATGAGCTTCTGGCCGACGCTGACGTGATCGCCGTCTTCGATGAGAAGACGTGAACGGCGCAGCACCGGGTAAGCGATCTCTTCGGATCCGTCATCCGGGGTGATGACCAGGCGCATCTGGCGCTCGGACTCTTCGATGGCGATGCGGCCGGCTGCTTCAGCAATCGGTGCGACACCCTTCGGAGTACGGGCTTCGAAGAGCTCCTGGATACGGGGCAGACCCTGGGTGATGTCGTCGCCACCGCTGGAGGAAACAGCACCACCGGTGTGGAACGTACGCATGGTCAGCTGGGTACCCGGCTCACCGATGGACTGTGCGGCGATGATGCCGACTGCCTCACCGATGTCGACGGTCTTACCCGTGGCCAGCGAACGGCCGTAGCACAGGGCGCAGGTGCCGACGCTGGACTCACAGGTGAGTACGGAGCGGACCTTGACCTCGGTGATGCCGGCGGCGAACAGTTCGGCAATGACGACGTCGCCGCAGTCAGTGCCGCCCGCGGCCAGGACCTTGCCCTTGGAGTCAACGACATCCACGGCCAGGGTACGGGCGTACGCGCTGTTCTCGACGTTCTCGTCCAGGACCAGCTCGCCGTTGGCGTCAGCCACGGCGATGGCGGTCATGAGACCGCGCTCGGTGCCGCAGTCCTCTTCACGGACGATGACATCCTGCGACACGTCCACCAGACGACGTGTCAGGTAACCCGAGTTGGCGGTACGCAGCGCGGTGTCAGCCAGACCCTTACGGGCACCGTGCGTGGCGATGAAGTATTCCAGCACCGACAGGCCCTCGCGGTAGGAGGACTTGATCGGACGCGGGATGATCTCACCCTTAGGGTTGGCCACCAGGCCACGGATACCCGCGATCTGGCGGACCTGCATCCAGTTACCACGTGCGCCGGAGGACACCATGCGGTTGATGGTGTTCATCGGGGACAGGCTGTCACGCATCGCCTGGGCGATTTCGTTCGTTGCCTTGTTCCAGATTTCGATCAGTTCCTGGCGACGCTCGTCGTCGTCGATCAGGCCCTTGTCGTACTGGCCCTGAATCTTGGCAGCCATGGTCTCGTAGCCGGCGAGGATCCGCGGCTTGTCCTGGGGCACCTCGATGTCGGAGATGGCGACGGTGACGCCGGACCGGGTGGCCCAGTAGAAACCGGCATCCTTCAGGTTGTCCAGCGTTGCGGCCGTGACCACCTTCGGGTAGCGCTCCGCGAGGTCGTTGACGATCCGGGACAGCTCGCCCTTGTCGGCTACATCCTCAACCCACGGGTAGTCCTCGGGCAGGGTCTCGTTGAAGAGGACCTGGCCCAGGGAGGTCTGGACGAGCACGGTCTGACCCGGCTCCCAGCCTTCCGGAGCTTCCCAGCCGGCGTAAGGCACAAAGCCCTCAAGCCGGATCTTGACCTGGGAGTTCAGGTGCAGCTCGTGCAGGTCGTACGCCATGATGGCTTCCGACACGGAGGAGAAGATCCGGCCCTCGCCAGCTGAACCGACACGCTTGGTGGTCAGGTGGTAGAGGCCGATGATCATATCCTGCGAAGGCAGCGTCACCGGGCGGCCGTCAGACGGCTTCAGGATGTTGTTCGAGGACAGCATCAGGATGCGGGCTTCAGCCTGGGCCTCGGGGCTCAGCGGCAGGTGGACTGCCATCTGGTCGCCGTCGAAGTCAGCGTTGAAAGCGCCACAAACCAGCGGGTGAAGCTGGATTGCCTTGCCTTCAACAAGCTGCGGCTCGAACGCCTGGATGCCGAGACGGTGCAGGGTAGGTGCACGGTTCAGCAGCACGGGGTGCTCGGTGATGATCTCTTCGAGGACGTCCCAGACCTGCGGGCGGTAACGCTCGACCATCCGCTTGGCCGACTTGATGTTCTGCGCGTGATTGAGGTCAACCAGGCGCTTCATCACGAACGGCTTGAAGAGCTCCAGTGCCATCTGCTTCGGCAGGCCACACTGGTGCAGCTTCAGCTGCGGGCCGACGACGATCACCGAACGGCCGGAGTAGTCAACGCGCTTACCCAGGAGGTTCTGGCGGAAACGACCCTGCTTGCCCTTGAGCATGTCGCTCAGGGACTTCAGCGGACGGTTGCCCGGTCCGGTGACCGGACGGCCGCGGCGGCCGTTGTCGAAGAGGCTGTCAACAGCTTCCTGAAGCATGCGCTTCTCGTTGTTGACGATGATCTCCGGAGCACCCAGATCAAGCAGTCGCTTGAGGCGGTTGTTGCGGTTGATCACGCGGCGGTACAGGTCGTTGAGGTCGGAGGTCGCGAAGCGGCCGCCGTCCAGCTGGACCATGGGGCGCAGTTCCGGCGGGATCACCGGGACGGCGTCCAGCACCATGCCGAGCGGGCTGTTGTTGGTGGTCAGGAACGCGTTGACCACCTTGAGCCGCTTCAGGGCGCGGGTCTTGCGCTGGCCCTTGCCGTTGGCGATGACGTCACGGAGCATGTCCGACTCGGCCTGCATGTCGAAGTTCTCAAGACGCTTCTTGATCGCCTCGGCACCCATGGAGCCTTCGAAGTACATGCCGTAGCGGTCGCGCAGTTCGCGGTACAGGCCCTCGTCACCTTCAAGGTCGGCGACCTTGAGGTTCTTGAAGCGGTCCCAGACCTGCTCGAGGCGCTCGATCTCAGCATCCGCGCGCTTGCGGACGTTGGCCATCTGGCGGTCAGCGGAGTCGCGGGCCTTCTTCTTGTCGGCAGCCTTGGCGCCTTCGCCTTCGAGACGGGCAAGCTCGTTCTCAAGGTCGCGGGCGATCGTGGCGATGTCGGAGTCGCGGTTGTCGATCAGCTGCTTCTTTTCGATGTCGTGCTCAACCTGGAGGTTGGGCAGTTCTTCGTGGCGGCTGTCGGCGTCGACGCTCGTGATCATGTAGGCGGCGAAGTAGATGACCTTTTCGAGGTCCTTCGGTGCCAGGTCAAGGAGGTAGCCCAGGCGGGACGGAACACCCTTGAAGTACCAGATGTGCGTGACCGGGGCGGCCAGCTCGATGTGGCCCATGCGCTCACGGCGGACCTTTGCACGGGTGACCTCAACGCCACACCGCTCACAAATGATGCCCTTGAAGCGCACGCGCTTGTACTTACCGCAGTAGCATTCCCAGTCGCGGGACGGGCCGAAGATCTTCTCGCAGAAGAGGCCGTCCTTCTCAGGCTTGAGCGTGCGGTAGTTGATGGTTTCCGGCTTCTTAACCTCGCCGTAAGACCAGCCACGGATGTCTTCCGCGGTGGCGAGGCCGATCTGCATGAGGCCGAAGGAGGATTCGCTGGACATATGGTCCCTGTTCTCTCTTGTTCTCTAAATTCTGAAGTCTTGGGTTACGGGAAGAGGGAGGAGGCGCCGGGGAAAAGACAGCGCGGCGGGGCCGCTTGCTTTTCCCCGACCCCTGCCTGCTAAACCTCTTCTACGGAACTGGGCTCTGCACGAGACAGATCGATGCCCAGTTCTTCCGCAGCCGTGAAGACTGCGTCATCAGAGTCACGCATTTCAATTGTGGTTCCGTCCGTGGAAAGAACTTCCACGTTCAGGCACAGCGACTGCATTTCCTTGATCAAGACCTTGAAGGACTCAGGAACGCCCGGCTCCGGGATGTTCTCGCCCTTGACGATGGCTTCGTAGACCTTCACACGACCATGGATGTCATCCGACTTGATCGTGAGGAGCTCCTGGAGCGTGTATGCGGCGCCGTAAGCTTCGAGCGCCCACACTTCCATTTCACCGAAGCGCTGGCCACCGAACTGTGCCTTACCACCCAGCGGCTGCTGCGTGATCATGGAGTACGGGCCGGTGGAGCGCGCGTGGATCTTGTCGTCCACCAGGTGGTGGAGCTTCAGGATGTACATGTAGCCGACCGAGATCGGATCCGGGAACGGCTCGCCGGAGCGGCCGTCGAACAGACGGGTCTTGCCTGAGGAGTTGATCAGGCGGTCGCCGTCGCGGGTGACGTTGGTGGAGTCGAGGAGACCAGTGATTTCCTCTTCACGCGCACCGTCGAAGACCGGCGTTGCAACAGTGGTCGAGCCACTCTCGCGCGGCAGGTTCGGCAGCTGCTTGACCCACTCGGGCTCGCCTTCGATCTTCCAGCCGGTCTTGGCAACCCAGCCAAGGTGCGTTTCCAGCACCTGGCCGACGTTCATACGGCCCGGGACACCCAGCGGGTTCAGGACGATATCAACGGGGGTACCGTCGGCAAGGAAGGGCATGTCCTCGATCGGGAGGATCTTGGAGATAACACCCTTGTTGCCGTGGCGGCCGGCGAGCTTGTCGCCGTCGGTGATCTTGCGCTTGGCAGCCACGTAGACACGGACCAGCTGGTTGACGCCCGGGGGCAGCTCGTCGTCGTTGTCGCGGTCGAAGACCCGGACACCGATCACGGTGCCGGACTCGCCGTGCGGAACCTTCAGGGAGGTGTCGCGCACTTCGCGGGACTTCTCACCGAAGATGGCGCGCAGCAGGCGCTCTTCCGGGGTCAGCTCGGTCTCGCCCTTCGGCGTGACCTTTCCGACCAGGATGTCGCCGGCTTCGACCTCGGCACCGATGTGGATGATGCCACGCTCGTCCAGGCCGGCCAGGACTTCCTCCGACACGTTCGGGATGTCACGGGTGATTTCCTCGGCACCAAGCTTGGTGTCGCGGGCATCGATTTCGTGCTCCTCGATGTGGATGGAGGAAAGGACGTCCTCAGCCACGATGCGCTGGGACAGGATGATGGCATCCTCGAAGTTGTGGCCTTCCCATGACATGAATGCCACGAGCAGGTTCTTGCCAAGGGCCAGTTCGCCCTGGTCCGTTGCCGGGCCGTCGGCGATGATGCCGCCAACTTCCAGGCGCTGGCCTTCGCTCACCAGAACGCGGTGGTTGTAGCAGTTGCCCTGGTTGGAGCGGGCGAACTTGTTGATGCGGTAGTTGGTTTCCGTACCGTCGTCGTTGAGCACGATGACCAGCTCAGCGGAGACCTCGGTCACCACGCCTGCCTTCTTCGCGATGACAACGTCACCGGCGTCGACTGCAGCGGCGCGCTCCATGCCGGTACCGACGAACGGCGCCTCGGAACGGACCAGCGGCACGGCCTGGCGCTGCATGTTGGCACCCATGAGTGCGCGGTTAGCATCGTCGTGCTCGAGGAACGGGATCAGGGCCGTAGCAACGGACACCATCTGGCGCGGGGAAACGTCCATGAACTCGACGTCGGCGGCGGGAACCAGCACAGGCTCGCCTCCACCACCACGGGCGCGGACGAGGACGGTCTCTTCGGCGAACTTCTTGTTCGCGTCGAGCGGAGCGTTGGCCTGGGCAATCAGGACCTCTGCTTCATCGTCGGCCGTGAGGTACTGGACCTCATCGGAGACGACACCCTCGGACACAAGGCGGTACGGGGTCTCGATGAAGCCGAACGGGTTGATACGTCCGTAGGAAGCCAGCGAACCGATCAGACCAATGTTCGGGCCTTCAGGGGTTTCGATGGGGCACATACGTCCGTAGTGGGACGGGTGAACGTCTCGGACTTCCATGCCTGCACGGTCACGGGACAGACCACCCGGGCCAAGCGCCGACAGACGGCGCTTGTGGGTCAGACCCGACAGCGGGTTGTTCTGGTCCATGAACTGGGACAGCTGGGACGTTCCGAAGAACTCCTTGATGGCTGCCACGACGGGGCGGATGTTGATCAGCGTCTGCGGCGTGATGGCCTCGACGTCCTGAGTCGTCATACGCTCGCGGACAACGCGCTCCATACGGGACAGGCCGGTGCGGACCTGGTTCTCGATGAGCTCGCCGACGGCGCGGATGCGGCGGTTGCCGAAGTGGTCGATGTCATCGATCTCAACGCGCAGCTCGTGGTCCTGGCCGTCGCGCTTGCCCGTGAGGGTCTTCTCACCGGCGTGCAGTGCGACGAGGAACTTGATCATGGCGACGATGTCTTCAACGTGCAGGACAGACGCTTCCTTGTCACCAAGGGAGCGGTCGATGCCGAGCTTGCGGTTGATCTTGTAGCGGCCAACCTTGGCCAGATCGTAGCGCTTGGAGTTGAAGTACAGGTTGTCCAGCAGAGACTGGGCAGCCTCGACCGTGGGCGGCTCGCCCGGTCGCAGCTTCCGGTAGATGTCCAGCAAGGCGTCTTCGCGGGTTTCGGTGGCGTCCTTCTCCAGCGTTGCGCGCATGGAGTCGTACTGGCCGAACTCTTCGAGGATCTGGCCTTCGGTCCAGCCGAGGGCCTTCAGCAGCACCGTGACGGACTGCTTGCGCTTGCGGTCGAGACGGACGCCGACCTGGTCGCGCTTGTCGATTTCAAGTTCGAACCAGGCACCGCGGGACGGGATGATCTTCGCAGTGAAGATGTCCTTGTCACTGGTCTTGTCGGCGGTGCGCTCAAAGTAGGCGCCCGGGGAGCGGACCAGCTGGGAGACAACAACACGCTCGGTGCCGTTGACAACGAAGGTGCCCTTCTCGGTCATCAGCGGGAAGTCACCCATGAACACGGTCTGCTGCTTGATTTCGCCCGTGTTGTTGTTCATGAATTCGGCCTTGACGTACAGCGGAGCCGAGTACGTTGCGTCCCGGTCCTTGCACTCGGCCATCGTGTATTTCGGATCAGCGAACTCCGGCTCGGAGAAGCTCAGGGACATGGTGCCCTGGAAATCCTCGATCGGGGAGATCTCTTCGAAAATGTCGGACAGACCCGAGGAGGTGGCGACGCTGAGGTCGCCTTCTTCGACGGCCTTGGCTACGCGTGCCTGCCAGCGTTCGTTTCCGACCAGCCAGTCAAAGCTGTCGGTTTGCAGGGCAAGCAGATTCGGAACGTCAAGCGGTTCGTGAATCTTTGCGAATGAGAGCCGGCGGGTTGCACCGTCGGTGCTGTCGGCATTGATAGCGGTTGCAGCGTTGTTTACATTAGAGGTGCTCGAGGCGACCAAGAGGGATCCTTCCACAGACCTTCAGGCGTTTTCAGATCTCCCCCGTTATGCACCCTGCAGAGTGACTCCGCAGTGCTACCAGTCCGGTTCCGCTATATGACCCGGGACCCGCGCTGACCATGATGGTGCCGTTGTTGACGGCACATTGATGGCGCAGCTGCCAGGCTAAGCCCACCGCTATATGAAGGCTGAAGGTAAACAGGGAAGACGCAAATATCTACGATACGGCAAAGCAACCTACTTGTCTACCCCACTTCGCCCGGGATTGCAAACATCGGCCGGGCCCCCGGATGCGGCAGACAGGGCGGCAGAGCGCGCGGACCACGCGCCGGCGGGCTCAACCGGCGCTCAAATGGCTCCGTGACGGGGGTCACGATAACCTTGCTGTATATCGTCCAAGATCGGAAGAGAAAACCATGAGCAACTCTGCAGACGACAATGATGTTGTCATCCTCGCCGCCGCCCGCACCCCCCAGGGCCGCCTGAACGGGCAGCTCGCCAGCTTCACGGCCGTGCAGCTCGGTGCCCACGCCATCAAGGCAGCCCTGGCCGCCAGCGGCGTCAAGGCCGAGCAGGTGGACTCGGTGATCATGGGCCAGGTACTGCAGGCCGGGGCGGGCCAGAACCCCGCCCGCCAGAGCGCCGTCGGCGCCGGCATCGGCTGGAACGTGCCCACCGTGACCATCAACAAGGTCTGCCTGTCCGGGTTGACCGCCGTGATCGACGCGGCCCGGATGATCCGCAGCGGCGACGCTACAGTGGTGGTGGCCGGCGGCCAGGAGTCCATGACCCGCGCACCGCACCTGCTCCCCGGCTCCCGGCAGGGCTGGACCTACGGTTCCATCCAGGCCCTCGACGCCGCAGCCCACGACGGCTTGACCGACGCCTTTGACGGCCAGTCCATGGGATTGTCCACCGAGAGCAGGAACCTCACGCTGGGGATCGACCGCGCATCCCAGGACGAGGTGGCGGCTGCGTCCCACCAGCGCGCCGCCCGGGCCGCCAAGGACGGCGTGTTCGACGTCGAAATCTCCCCAATCAGCGTCAAGCAGCGCAAGGGCGAACCGGTCATCCTGGCCGCGGACGAAGGCATCCGGCCGGACACGACCGCGGGTTCCTTGGCCGGCCTGCGGGCAGCGTTCGCCACGGACGGCACCATCACCGCCGGCAACTCCTCTCCCCTGTCCGATGGCGCCTCCGCCCTGGTGCTCTCCTCGCGGCGGTTCGCCGAGGACAACGGTCTGGAGTACCTCGCCGTCGTCGGCAAGCCCGGGCAGGTTGCCGGGCCGGACAACTCGCTGCACTCCCAGCCCTCCAATGCCATCAAAAGCGCCCTGGGCAAGGCCGGCTGGTCCGCCGCCGACCTGGACTTCATCGAGATCAACGAGGCCTTCGGCTCCGTAGCCGTGCAGTCGCTCAAGGACCTCGACTACCCGCTGGAGAAGTGCAATCTCCACGGTGGCGCGATCGCCTTGGGCCACCCCATCGGAGCGTCCGGCGCCCGGCTTGCGCTGCATGCCGCACACGAGCTCAAGCGCCGCGGCACCGGGAAGGCGGCTGTGTCCCTGTGCGGCGGCGGCGGCCAGGGCGAAGCCCTCCTGCTGTACCGCGACTGAGCGCTGTGACGGATCCCGCAGCGCCTGGAAAGGGCCGGGCCGGTGAAAGTGCGGACGACGGCGGACCCGTCGGCCGGGAGCGGTTCCTGGCCGCCGCCGCCGCGCGGGGCCTCAACGTCCGGCTCGTCGAGCGGCTGGCCGCGAACAGCCTCGAGGAGGCGGCACGGATCCTGGGGATCCAGCCCGGGGATATCGTGAAGTCGCTCGTGGTCAAGCACAAGGACGGCAGCTTCCTGTTCGCCCTCATCCCGGGCGACCGGCAGATCTCCTGGCCCAAGCTCCGGGCGCTGCTCGGAGTCAACAAACTCTCGCTGCCGACGGCGGAAGTCGCCCTGGATGCCACGGGCTATGAGCGGGGCACCATCACCCCGCTGGGGAGCACCGTGGCTTGGCCCGTGTACGCGGACCGGAGCATCACGGGCCGCCGGATTTCCATGGGTGCCGGCGAACACGGCTACAGCGCCTTCGTGGACGCCGACGCCCTGACCGCCGCGCTCGATGCGGTCGTCGCTGACATCTCCGAACCGAATTGACCGGCCACCCGATATAACCCGGCCGATCTAACCCGGCCGGGTTAACTGGGCCGGGTTAACAACCAGCGCGGGGTCACTTCGCGTCCGTCCCACACCTGGGATGGGCCGGAGTGACCCCGCGTTGCTTGTCTGCGGACGCTGGCACCGGTGTGCCGGAACGTCAGGCACCGGTGCGCCCGGAACGCAGGAAACCCCGCCCACCGGAGTGGACGGGGTTTCCCGGAGCAGAACGGGAACACGAGGTTCCCGGCCGGTTCCAGAAGCGGCGAGTTACTTGAGGGTAACGCGTGCGCCGGCTTCTTCGAGCTGTGCAACAGCCTTCTCGGCAGCTTCCTTGGTGACGCCTTCGAGAACAGCCTTCGGAGCGCTGTCAACCAGGTCCTTGGCTTCCTTGAGGCCGAGGGAAGTGATTGCGCGAACTTCCTTGATCACTGCGATCTTCTTGTCGCCAGCAGCTTCGAGGACGACGTCGAATGCCGTCTTCTCCTCTTCTTCTGCAGCAGCGCCGGCAGCGGGGCCAGCAACTGCAACAGCAGCAGCGGTAACTTCGAAGGTCTCTTCGAAGAGCTTGACGAACTCAGAGAGCTCGATGATGGTCAGTTCCTTGAAAGCTTCAATGAGCTCTTCGTTGGTGAGCTTCGCCATGGTGTGGCGTCCTTCCTATAGTGGTGCGCGGCGGCCCGGAGGCTCGCCTTTACACCGGAGTCTGGTTTAGAGAGTTAGTTCTCTTCGGGGGCTGCGGCGTCGGCCGGAGCCTCAGCAGCTGCGTCAGCGGGAGCGTCGGCCGGGGCTTCTTCAGTGGCGGGCGCTTCGGCTTCGGCCGGTGCACCGTTCTCTTCTTCAAGCTTGAGGCGCAGCGCGTCGATGATGCGTGCAGCGGCGGCAGCAGGAGCCTTGAGGATGCCTGCAACCTTGGCGAGCTGCAGCTCGCGGGACTCGAGTGCTGCCAGGGCAGCAACTTCGCTGGCGTTCAGTGCCTTGCCCTCGAAGTAACCGGTCTTGATAACCAGCTGCTTGTTGGTCTTGGCAAAATCCGTCAGGCTCTTGGCAGCGGCAACTGCGTCACCCTTGATGAACGCGATTGCAGTGGGGCCGGCGAGCTGACCGTCGAATGCTTCGACACCAGCTTCCTTGGCTGCAATGGCGGTCAGGGTGTTCTTGACGACCGAGAACTTGGTGTCCTGGCCGAGAGAGACACGCAGCTGCTTGAGCTGTGCAACGGTGAGCCCGCGGTATTCGGTCAGGACAGCGGCGTTCGATTCCTTGAAATCGTTAGTGATCTCAGCTACTGCTGAAACCTTGCTAGGCGTTGCCATAACCCTCCTTCCGGGGATAGTGCCGGTGTTTCCCGGTCCCCGCTCAAAAGAGCTAAAAACTAAAAACGCCCCGCGCAGATGCACGGGGCTTGTCTCGACGCAGTCCATGACTGCGGAGCTTTGCTTCGTTCACCTGCGCCGGCCGCCCTCTGTTCAGGGTCCTTCGTCTGAAAATCCACTGGCCCTCCCGGCGCGACTGCAGAAGTGAGTCTTGCTTGGGAGAGTGGATTTCCAACAACCGACGGTCTTTGGTTCACCCAGCTTACGCGAGACGTGGCACCCAGTCCAAATCGGCGGCCCGGCCGGCCGGTCAGCTGCTGCTCGGGCCGAAGTCCGGGAGTTCCTTCTGCCAGATCCCCGTCACGCCGGCGGTGGTGAACCCGAGCTGCAGGTTGACCTTGAGCAGGTACCGGTTCTCGGGGGCGTTCCAGGTATAGAGGACCCGGGCATCCGGGAACTGCTCAGAGAGCCGCTCCATGTTTGCGACCTTGATCAGCAGGCCCAGCTTGTTCCCGCGGTGCTCCCGCAGGACCACCGTGTCGTCCTGGAACACCACGTCGGGGCGCAGCGCGAGGACGCTGATGGTGGTCAGCCCAACGAGGCCGCCGCTGGCGAGATGCTCGACGGCGGTGACCACCGTTCTGCGGCCCTGCGCGATGGCGACGTCCTCCGCCTCACGGAGGATGCCGCCGTCGAACACCATGACCGTGTCATCAACCCCGGGCACGCCGTCTTCGCCGGCGCTGTTTTCCAGCGCGGCGACCGCCTCAAGCCACTCGTCGGGACACCGGTCCGTCCAGTGATGCAGCCGGTACCGGCCGCCGTTGGCTTCTTCCGCCTCGGTCTCCAGCTCCTCGACCAGCGCGCTGTCGAGGGGAAGTGTGCAGGCACTGAATTGTTCGATGTGCTGCAGGGTGTAGCCGCTGTGACGGGCGAACTCCACCTCACGGCTGTTCATCGGTACGAAGCCGAGGCCCGTGCCGGGCACCAGCTGGCCCTCCGCGTTGTCCCCCAGCGAGGAACTCGGATGGTTCGTATCGATGAGGATGGTGTGCCGGCCCTCGTCACGAGCGAAGTGCTCCGCGGCTTCAAGAAGCTGCCGGCCCACGCCCCGGCCCTGGAACTCGGGCAGGATGTCGAGGGCGAACTCCGCCAGATCGAGGTTGTCCGCGAGCGGCAGGGCGATGTCAACGGTCCCGACGATCTCGCCGTCGACCTTGGCCACGAGGATGACCTGGCGCTCGTAGGGGTCCGCCATCTCCAGGAGTTTTTCCTGCGGCGCATAGGCGAGGTCATCGCTCCCCCAGGTCTGCATGCGCACCTTGCGGCCCACTTCGACGGCGGCGATGAAGTCCGCAGCGTCCTTCCCGGCCAGCGAATCGGGGATCCACAGCTGTTCAATCCGTACGTCGTTTGCCATAGAGGGCATCATCCCAGCCGTTCTGCCGTCCACCACGTGTGCCGGAACCCGGCGTCAGCCGGGCTTTCACCCGTCAGCATATGCCGGTTTCGGTCACCGTTCCATGGGTTACGCCGTCACCACCTTCTGCCATTCGCCGTCCCAGCCCGCGGGCCGGAAACCAAGGGCGACATTGATGGCGAGCATGTGGTCGTTTTCCGCCGCGTTGAAGGTGATGACGCGTTCCACCGCCGGGTACTCCGCCAGCAGGCGGCGGAGGTTCCGGATCTTGACCAGCATGCCCAGGCGGTGTCCGCGGTGGCTTGCCGCGACGAGGGTGTCGTCCTGGTCGGCCAGCCACGGTTTGCTGGGCGCCAGCTCCAGCACGGAGTACGCGGCCAGTTCGCCGTTTTCGCGGTGCCTTGCGGCGGTGACGAGGGAGATGTTTCCGGCCTGCATCCAAGTCTCCTCAACGTTGCGGACGCGGGCAACATCCCAAGTCTCTTCCTCATAGCTGAGCCCGCCCGTCGGCGCATCCGTGCTCATCCGGGACATCAGCACGGCAAGCTGCTCGGCGTACTCATCCGGGCAACGGTCCGCCCAGGTGACCAGCTCGTAGTCCTCGGCTTTGGCCAGCGCTTCCCGCTCCAGGGCGTCCAGCAGCGCCGGAGCCGGCGGCATGCTGAGGCTGCTGAACCGCTCCACCTGCTCCAGCCGGTAGCCCGCTGCCGTGGCGAAGCGGACGCCGCGGGCCGCCGTCGGCAGCGCGCCGGTGCCGGTCAGCGGCGTGATCACCTCCGGGCCGTCAGCGTCGAAGTCCGCCGGGTGTTCCGTGAAGGTCATCAGGATGCTGCGGTTGTCGGCGGCGGCCAGCGCTTCGGCGTGTTCGAGCAGGGCGCGGCCGATCCCGCTGCCGGTGTAGCCGTTCAGGACGTCCACGTGGAGGAGCGCGCTGCCGAGGTTTTCCTGCAGCTCGCAGCGGATCCAGGACCGTGCGACCATCCGGCCGTCCACCCGGACGAAGAAAAGCCGCATGCGCGTGTACGCGTCGTCCTTCCAGTACCGCAGCCGCGCCTCGGGCGGTGCGGCCCGGTCGAGGTTGCCCCAGCTCTCCAGGACCAGGGCGTCGCTGAGCCGGCTGAAGTCCAGGAAGTCACCGGCGTCCGGCGCGTCGATGGATTCCGGCAGGATCAGGGGTTCTACGTGGTAGGTCGGTGCATTCACCGGGACAGCGTAACCGGCGCCCGGAATGCAGAAAAGACCGCCCCGCGGAGGCGGGACGGTCTTTTCGCTGCTTCTTACGGCAAGCCTGGTGAGGCTTAGACCTCGGTCAGGACCTTGGTGACGTTGGGGTCAACCGAGATGCCCGGGCCGAACGTCGTGGCGACGGTGGCCTTCTGGATGTAGCGGCCCTTGGAAGCGGACGGCTTGAGGCGGAGAACCTCTTCCAGAGCGGCGGCGTAGTTCTCGGCCAGCTTCATGGCGTCAAAGGAAACCTTGCCGATGATGAAGTGCAGGTTCGAGTGCTTGTCGACGCGGAAGTCGATCTTGCCGCCCTTGATGTCGTTGACGGCCTTGGCGACGTCAGCGGTCACGGTGCCGGTCTTCGGGTTCGGCATCAGGTTACGCGGGCCCAGGACCTTACCGAGGCGGCCAACCTTGCCCATGAGGTCAGGGGTGGCGACGGCGGCGTCGAAGTCGGTCCAGCCGGCTGCGATCTTTTCGATCAGGTCATCGGAACCAACGAAGTCGGCGCCGGCAGCGATTGCTGCTTCAGCCTTGTCGCCCGTTGCGAAAACGAGGACGCGGGCGACCTTACCGGTGCCGTGCGGCAGGTTGACGGTGCCGCGGACCATCTGGTCAGCCTTACGCGGGTCTACACCCAGGCGGAAAGCGACCTCAACGGTGGCGTCGAACTTGGACGGGTTGGTGTCCTTGGCCAGCGTCACTGCCTCGAACGGCGCGTAGAACTTCTCCGCGTCGATCTTGGCTGCGGCTGCCTCATATGCTTTGCTGCGCTTTGCCATGCTGCTTATTTCTCCTTGTGCAGTTGTGGTCTGCGGACCGCGCTGGGCCCTGCCACAGTCGGGGCTCCGAACGGTTTATCCGTTCCGGGGTCCCGCTCTTGAATGTTTAGGTGGTGCCGGTTGCCCGGCGGTGCTGATCGGCGTCGTGCACGGTTTCCCGGACGCGGCGCATCAGCGGTGAGGAATTAACCCTCGACGGTGATACCCATGGAGCGGGCGGTGCCGGCGATGATCTTGGCGGCGCCTTCCAGGCTGGTGGCGTTGAGGTCTTCCATCTTGGTGGTGGCGATCTCGTTGACCTGGGCCTGGGTCAGCTTGGCAACCTTGACGGTGTGCGGGGTAGCCGAACCCTTGGCGACGCCTGCAGCCTTCTTGATGAGCTCTGCAGCCGGCGGGGTCTTGGTGATGAACGTGAATGAACGGTCCTCGTAGACCGTGATTTCAACCGGAATAACGTTGCCGCGCTGGGCTTCCGTCGCAGCGTTGTACGCCTTGCAGAATTCCATGATGTTGACACCGTGCTGGCCAAGCGCAGGACCGATCGGCGGGGCCGGGTTAGCGGCACCTGCCTGGATCTGCAGCTTGATGAGGCCGGTGACCTTCTTCTTGGGAGCCAATGTAGGGTCCTTCTCTCAATTACGTCCTGGGACACAGGAGCGTGCCTCAGGTTGGTGGCCGCCATGGCGAGGCGGCCGGCCGCCCCTGACTGCTAAAGCGGGCAGTCCGGGGCGAATTCTGTGGGGGTAACTAGATCTTGCTGACCTGGTTGAATGCCAGCGTGACCGGGGTCTCGCGCTCGAAGATGGAAACCAGCACCACGAGGGTCTGGGAATCCACCTTGATTTCGGAGATCGTGGCCGGAAGGGTCTCGAAGGGACCTTCCTTGACGATGACCGACTCGCCAACTTCGAAGTCGACGTCGATCTGTGCGGCGGCGTGCTTGACCGGCTTGCCCTTCTCGGCCTGCTCTTCTTCGAAGACTGGGGCGAGCATGGAGAAGACCTCGTCAAGGCGCAGCGGGACCGGGTTGTGGGCGTTGCCCACGAAGCCGGTGACACCGGGGGTGTGGCGGACGGCGCCCCAGGAGGCATCCGTCAGGTCCATGCGGACCAGGACGTAGCCGGGGATGCGGACGCGGTTAATGACCTTGCGCTGAGCGTTCTTGATCTCAACGACTTCCTCCATCGGAACCTGGATTTCGAAGATGTAATCTTCCATGTCCAGGGTCTGGATGCGGGTTTCAAGGTTGGCCTTCACGCGGTTTTCATAACCTGCGTAGGAGTGGATGACGTACCAGTCACCTTCCTGGCGGCGCAGCTTAGCCTTGAATTCATCGGCCGGATCAACCTCTGCGGCGGCAGCAGCAGCGGCCAGCGCGTCGCCGGACTCGCCCTCAGCTTCTTCGCCGGCGTCGTCGCCCGCCTCAGCGGCTTCAGCCGTATCAGCAGCCTCGTCAGCGACGTCGGATTCGGGCGCAGCAGACGCAGCCTCGGACTCTTCCCCGGCTTCCACCGCGGCGTCCTGGCTCTTATCCAGCTCAGTCTCAGTTACCTCGAGCTCCTGCTCTGACACTTGGTCTCCTGCTTCCTCATTGCCTAACATGCCTATTTAAATGACTCAATTCCGCACACCCCGCGGATTCCCCGGAATCCCGGTGGTAATCCACGCAGTCTGCGGACCGGTCGCCTTAGCTGTCCGTGGGGCCCGTGCCGCCGAAGACCCAGCCCACGGCAGTCCCGAAGGCCAGATCCAGCAGGGTGACGATGAGCATCATGATGACCACGAACACCAGCACCACGAGGGTGTAGTTGATCAGTTCCTTGCGGGTCGGTGCGACGACCTTCTTCAGTTCGCCGATGACCTGGCGGACGAAGAGCGCGATTCGAGCGAAGAAGCCCGCCTTGGGGGCGTTCTTGGCGGGGCGGCCACTGGAGCTGCTTGCAGCCGTTTCGGTCACCTGGTCCTCACTCATCCTCGCAATGTCGGATACCCGGCTCTGAACTGAACCATGGTTGCTGCGCTTGTTCCGGAGAAACCGGAACAGCTTGCGCAGGGCAGACAGGACTCGAACCTGCAACCTGCGGTTTTGGAGACCGCTGCGCTACCAATTGCGCCACTACCCTATGGGTCGAAAAACTGGTTCCGGCCCGTTTCCCCAGACTTCCCTGAGGCGCAGACCATCATCGTGTTTTCAACACCGGAGAACCAGTCTACGCAACAACTGCGCCTACGTCGAACCGGCCTCACCGGACGCTCCGTGTCACCGGGAAAATAAGCCGCGAAGTCGCCACCGCGTGCGCAGTCACAATTCCCGGCCGGCACCCCGGACCGTCCGCAGATCAGCATAGAGTAGATTTCGTCGAATCCCACAAACAGCCCCCGAGGCTGCTAGCGAAGAATGGACCCGCGATGCCTGCCGCCCGCATTTCACAGCGAATTTCCGCCATAGCCGAATCCGCCACGTTGGCCGTTGATGCCAAGGCGAAGGCACTGAAGGCGGCCGGCCGCCCGGTCATCGGCTTCGGCGCCGGGGAGCCTGACTTCCCGACCCCCGGGTACATCGTGCAGGCAGCCATCGAAGCCGCCAGCCAGCCCAAGTACCACCGCTACTCTCCGGCCGGCGGGCTGCCGGAGCTGAAGCAGGCCATCGCGGAGAAGACGTTCCGGGATTCCGGTTACAAGGCCGAAGCGTCCCAGGTGCTGGTCACCAACGGCGGCAAGCAGGCCGTGTACAACACCTTCGCCACACTGCTGGATCCGGGCGACGAGGTCATCGTCCCCACGCCGTTCTGGACCACCTACCCGGAAGCCATCCGGCTCGCGGGCGGCGTTCCGGTCGAGGTCTTCGCAGGACCGGAGCAGGAGTACCTGGTCACGGTGGAGCAGCTCGAGGGCGCCCTCACCGACCGCACCAAAATCCTGCTCTTCGTCTCCCCGTCCAACCCCACGGGGGCCGTGTACTCCCCGGAACAGGTCAGGGAGATCGGCCAGTGGGCCGCTGCCAAGGGCCTCTGGGTGGTCACGGATGAGATCTACGAGCACCTGACCTATGACGGCGTGCCCTTCACTTCGATCGCCACGGCCGTCCCGGAGCTGGGCGACAAGGTGGTCATCCTCAACGGCGTCGCGAAGACCTATGCCATGACCGGCTGGCGCGTGGGCTGGATGATCGGCCCGGCCGATGTCATCAAGGCCGCAACCAACCTGCAGTCGCACGCCACCTCCAACGTCTCCAACATCCCGCAGGTGGCAGCCCTCGCCGCAGTGTCCGGCCCGCTGACCGCCGTCGATGAGATGAAACTGGCGTTCGACCGCCGCCGCAAGGCCATCGTGGCCGGGCTGAACGCCATCGAGGGCGTGGAATGCCCGACGCCGAAGGGCGCCTTCTACGTCTATGCCGACGTCCGCGCCCTGCTCGGCAAGGAGTTCCCCTCCGCGAACGGACCGGTCCGGCCGTCGACGTCAGCCGAGCTTGCCGCCCTGATCCTGGACGAGGTGGAGGTGGCGGTGGTTCCGGGCGAGGCTTTCGGCCCCTCGGGCTACCTGCGCCTCTCCTACGCCCTCGGCGACGAGGACCTGGCCACCGGCGTCGCCCGGCTGCAGGACTTCCTCGGCAAGGCGCAGTAGGACGCCCCCTCAGGTCCCGCAGCAAAAACCCGGACGCTCCCTCAGGTCCTGCACGAGTCCTACGAACGCTCCCGCACTCGTTGCGGGAGCGTTCGTCGTAGGACAGCCGAACCTGCGGGAGCGTTAGGAGTTAAGCCCCCAAACCTGCGGGAGCGTTGTGGTTAGAGGAGGCGGCGTTCGGCGGCCCAGCGGGTGAGTTCGTGCCGGCTGGAGAGCTGGAGCTTGCGCAGCACTGCCGAGACGTGGGTTTCCACCGTCTTGATCGAGATGAACAGCTCCTTGGCCACTTCCTTGTAGCTGTAGCCGCGGGCGATCAGCCGCATCACCTCCAGTTCGCGGGCGGAGAGCCGGTCCAGTTCGTCGTCGGCGATGTCCGCCGGCGCCGTTCCGAAGGCATCCAGCACAAAGCCTGCCAGCCGCGGCGAGAAGACGGCGTCCCCGCCCGCGACCCGGCGGACGGCGTCGGAGATTTCCGCTCCTGAAATGGTTTTCGTGACATAACCGCGGGCCCCGGCACGGATCACGGAGACCACGTCCTCGGCGGCGTCCGAGACGCTCAGGGCCAGGAACCGCGTGCTGCCCAGCAAAGGCGCGGAGCCGGCCAGCACGTCGCGCCCGCCGCCGCCGAGTCCGCCCGGCAGATGGACATCGAGGAGCACGACGTCGGGACGCACCGCCGCGATCACGGCGACGGCCTCCTCCACCGTGCCGGCCTCGCCGGCCACGATAATGTTCGGGTCCAGATCGGCCTTCAGACCGGACCGGAAAATGGCGTGGTCATCCACGATCACCACCCGGATCCCCGGCGCCGGGCTCCCCGCTTCGGTACTGGTCACAGTCTTGCCTCTCCGTTGCTGTTACTGGCGGCGGCCGCTGACGCAACCGCTGACAGGGGAAGCCTGAGCCGCACCTCGGTGCCGTCCGGGCTGCTGGTGATGGTGGCGGTGCCTCCGTGGCGGTTCATCCGGCCGACAATCGACTCGCGTACGCCCAGCCGGTCGGCCGGGACGGCGTCCGGATCGAAGCCGGGACCGCGGTCCTTGACGAAGACCTCCGCCGCGTCGTCCGTGACTTCCAGGTAGACCGACACGGCGCCGCCGCCGTGCCGGGCGGCGTTCAGCATGGCCTCGCGGGCGGCCTGGACGAGGGCCTCGTGGCGTTCAGACATGGCGCAGTCGCCCACCGTGACGACCTCGACGGCGTGGCCCAGGGAATCCTCCACCTCCGCAGCCGCTGCGTTGATGCCCTCGGAGAGCTGTCCGGCGTCCTTTCCCGGATCCCGGTACAGCCAGCCCCTCAGCTCGCGTTCCTGGGCGCGGGCGAGACGGACGACGTCGGTCTCGTTGCCGGCGCGCCGCTGGATCAGTGCCAGTGTCTGCAGGACCGAGTCGTGGAGGTGGGCGGCGATCTCGGCCCGTTCCGTGGCGCGGACGCGGCCGGCGCGCTCCGTCTCGAGGTCGCGCCAGAACTTCAGCCCCCAGGGCAGGAGGACCAGGGCCACGCCGCCCAGCACCGCGACCGAGGACAGCAGGGCAAGCCAGGTCTGTTCCCAGGACCCGGAGCCCGACACCATGACCAGGACACCGGCCACCACGAGCGCCAGCCCGGCCGCGAGACGCGCCCAGCCGCCGGCCTGGTCCGCCTTGGTCTTGTCCACGAGGCCCGCCCGGCGCGTCTCATCCAGCTGCATCCAGGCGATGGCCGCGCCGCCCAGGATGGCCGCGACCGGAATGAGCGTGCCGAGGGGAACGTCAACGCCGAGCACGCGGGCGATCAGGATGCCGGCGGCCAGCAGCAAACCCGCACCCAGCAGGATCTCCTTGCCGTAACGCACGCCGGTGACCCTGTTCCGCCACGAATCGGCAGGAACGGCGCCCGCCGAGGCGGATGCCGCCGCCTGGGGGGTCGCTGCCGGCGACGGGGCCGCCGTCGGGGGCGCCGCGTAGGATGCGCTCACCGCCGGGGCAATGGGCGACGCCGGCTGCCGGGCGTTGCGCTTGGCGCTTTCGTCCGCGGTGGGAACCATGATCCAGAGCCAGGCGTAGAACACGACGCCGGCACCGCCGGCGAGCGCTGCGGCCACCATGCCGAGCCGGACCATCCGCACCGGCCAGCCGAGGTGACGGGCGAGGCCGGTGCAGACCCCGGCGATCACGCGGTCGCCGCCACGGACCAGCGGCGGGCGGGAAACGGCGGTTGTCATGACTCAATCCAAGCACGGATCAGGGTTTCCCGGACCCGATTCCAGCCCTAACCGGGGGCCACTCAGGGGCAGTTCAGGGTGTTCCCCAGTAGAGCGGACGGGTCTCAGGCGGAAGGATCGAAGTATGAATCCGCACACTGAGCACCCCGCTGAAGGCCGCGACCCCTCCGGCAGCACTCCCGGGACGCCCGCCGAGCCCGCCGGACAACCTGACGTAAAACCGGGCGGACAACCCGCCGGGCTGCCGGCAGGGCCCGCCGACGAAACTGCCGGCCGTGCCGGCGAGGCCCAGCGGCCCGCTGCAGACTCCTCACCCACCGCCCCGGTGGGTACCTCAGCCACCCTCCCGTTGGAATTCCCGGCGGGCACCGGACCGACAGGGTCCGCCGGTGGCGGAGCGCTTCCGCCGCCGCCCCCGTACTACGGCCCGACGCCCCCGCCGCCTCCGCCGCCCGGCAGCCAATCGCTGACGTTCTTCGACTGGATCCGCAGCCAGGGCATACAGCGGGGCCGTGATCGCTGGGTGGGCGGTGTCGCCAGCGGCATTGCCCATCGCTTCGGCGTCGACCCGCTGATTGTCCGCGGCATCCTGATCGTCCTGACGGTCTTCGCGGGCGTCGGCGTCCTGCTGTACGGCATCGCGTGGGCGCTGCTGCCCGAACCCGACGGCCGCATCCATGTCCAGGAGGCCGCAGCGGGCCGGTGGTCGTCGGGGATGACCGGCGCCCTGGTCACCACTGTCATCGGCTTCCCCAGCCTGGGCGTCGGAGTCTGGGGCTGGGACCGCTACGGCTTTGGCGCGTTCATCTGGACGGTCTTCTGGGTGGGGGGCGTCATTTACCTCATCTACTACCTGTCACAGCGCAACAAGTCCCTGAACGGAGTCACTCCCATGTCCTCGAGTCCGCAGCCGGGCGGCCCGGCTGGCCCCGCCTATCCGCAGAACCCGGCAACGCCGCCAACGCAGGCGGCTCCGTTCGCCGCGGCCGGGTACAGCGGCTCGGACGCGCTGCCCCGCTACGGCGAGTCAGCTGTGCCGGTCCCGGCCTGGGGCGCGCCCCCGCCTTCGGGTCCCGTCCCTCCCCCCGGCGGCGGCTACCGTCCGGTTCCCGGCGACGGCCCCGTCCCGCCGGCCAAACCCCGGAGCTTCGGCCCCGGCGCGCCCGCCGTCGCGGTCACCACCGGCCTGGCCCTGCTGGTGGGCGGCGGCATCAAGGCCCTCGACGTCGCGAACGTGATTGACCTCGGCACCTCCAGCAACGCCGTCGTCTGGGCCAGCGCCGCGGTGGTCCTGGGCCTCGGGATCCTCATCGCCGGGCTCAGGGGCCGCACCTCGGGCATCCTCGGCTTCTTCGCCGCGGTGGCGCTGATCGTCGGCGGGATCTTCAATGTGCTCCCCAACGGCGACCGCTTCCGCCCGCAGAACGCCAACTGGTCACCGGTGAGCATCGAGCAGGCCCGGGGTGGTTTCGACATCACGGCCGGCACCGGGACCGTGGACCTGTCGGGCGTTCCGCTCAACCCGCCGCTCAGGACCGATGTAGTAGTCCCTATCGACGCCACGGCGAGCAACCTCACGGTCATCATTCCGGATACCGTGCCGGTGCAGGTCCGCTCCGACATGACCATGGGCAACCTCAATGAGGGCAGCCAGAGCCACGGCGGCATGACCACCCGGCAAAGCAACTACAACACGGGCCAGCCGGGAGCGACGCTGATCGTGGAGATCGACGGCACTTTCAGCAACGTCACCATCAAGGAAGGGAACTGACATGAGCAGCTATGACGCACCGGCCGGCAGCCCGGAGCCGCAGGAGGATTCCCCGGCCCGCGTGGGCACCATCGTCTGGGGGCTGATCGTGGTGGCCCTCGCCGCGCTCATCATCGTCTCCCAACTCGGCCTTGTGGCCCTCAACGGTACCTACGTGGCGATCGGACTGATGATCGGCGCCGGGGCAGCACTCGTGATCGGCGGGCTGCTTTCGGCCCGGGGACGTGACAAACAATCACCAACAGGGAAGTCTTGAGCCATGGAAAAGTTCTTCAGCACCGTCAGGGGCATCGGCCTGAAACGTGGTCCGCAGCGCTGGTTGGGCGGTGTCTGCGGCGGGATCGCCGCCAAGCTCAACGTGGATGTCGCGTTCGTCCGCATCGCCTTCCTGCTCTTCGCACTGCTTCCCGGGCCGGCCTTCGTGTTGTACGTCGTGGCCTGGCTTCTTCTGCCAGACCAGCGGAACGCCATCGCCCTTGAGACGTTCCTGGCGAAGCGTTCGGCCAAGCCCTGAGCACCCGTTAGCGAGAACAAGAAGTGCCCCTGCCCGCGCGGCAGGGGCACTTCCGCGTTGTAACCGTTTGTGTCCTGCCACACATGCGCCACTAGACTCTAGGTGAGCTCAGCGTGGCGCTCTGCCTGTAAACGCCTGTAAACCTTCGAGCCAGGATTTGAGCCGAAACATGAAAATTGGAATCCTCACCAGCGGCGGAGACTGCCCCGGACTGAACGCCGTCATCCGTGGCGCCGTCCTGAAGGGCATCGCCGTCCACGGCCACGAATTCGTGGGATTCCTGGACGGGTGGCGCGGCGTCGTCGAGGGCGACACCATCGACATCCCCCGCAGCATGGTCCGCGGCATCGCCAAGCAGGGCGGGACCATCCTGGGCACGTCCCGCACCAACCCCTTCGAAAACAACGGCGGGCCCGAGGTCATCAAAGCCAACATGGACCGCCTGGGCATCGACGCCCTCATCGCCATCGGCGGCGAGGGTACGCTGGCAGCCGCCAAGCGGCTCACCGACGCCGGCCTGAAGATCGTGGGGGTCCCCAAGACGGTCGACAATGACCTCGACGCGACGGACTACACCTTCGGCTTCGACACCGCCGTCGAGATCGCCACCGAGGCGATCGACCGGCTGCGCACCACGGGAGAGTCGCACCACCGCTGCATGATCGCCGAGGTTATGGGCCGCCACGTAGGGTGGATCGCCCTGCACGCCGGTATGGCCTCGGGCGCCCACGCCATCCTGATCCCGGAGCAGAAGGCCTCGATGGAGCAGATCGCCGAATGGGTGGTGTCGGCCCGGGACCGCGGCCGCGCGCCGCTGGTCGTCGTCGCGGAGGGCTTCGTCCCGGACGGACAGGAGACACCGCACTCCGAGCGCGGCCTGGACACCTTCGGCCGCCCCCGGCTGGGCGGGATCTCCGAGCGGCTGGCCCCGGAACTGGAAGCCATGACCGGCATCGAAACCCGCGCCACTGTCCTGGGCCACATCCAGCGCGGCGGAGTCCCCACGGCGTTCGACCGCGTGCTCGCGACCCGCCTGGGCATGGCGGCCATCGACTCAGTGGTCGAAGAGCGCTGGGGAACCATGGTGTCCCTCAACGGCACCGACATCGTCCATGTGGGTTTCGACGCTGCGCTCGGCAACCTTAAGACCGTCCCGAAGTACCGCTACGACGAGGCCGCAGTCCTCTTCGGCTGAGCCGGACGCCGGACCCGCCACGCCGGTGGGTAGGGTGGAGCCATGACACTTGAGCCCGGTTCGGTCGACATCATCCAGCTCGCGTGGGCCCGCCGGCTGGGGCTCGACGACGGCGCGTTTGCGGCTGCCGCGGGTGAACGCATCACCCGTGCGGATGAGGCAGCCCGTGCTGTCCAGTTCATCCGCCTGTTCGGCAATTCCGTCCTCGTCGGCCCCCAATGGGCGCTGGACGCCGCCGTCGGGATGTCCGACGAGGAACTCGCGCAGCATGTCACCTTGTTGACCATCACGCGGGACCATGGCGGCCACGGTCTCGGCGCCGCCGCGCTGTTCTTCGCGGACGACCTCCCCCTCAAGCAGCCCTCCGAGGAAATGACCGTCTCGCACGGCAATCCCGAAGCGATCGAGCTGGAAGCCGCCTGCCCGCCCGACGACGTCAACGAAGTGGGCCTCTCGGACCTCGAGCACCGCTTCACCGTCATGCATGACGAGGACGGCAGCCGGACCCCTGTAGCCTGCGGCGCCTACACCGAATGGGAAGGCATCCTGGCGCAGATGGGGGTGCTGGTGGCTCCGGAGTGGCGCCGGCGGGGGCTGGGCTCACTGGCAGCCTCCATCGCGGCCCATGAGGCGCTCGCCTCGGGCCTGACCCTGCAGTGGCGCTCCGACGTCAGCAACAAAGGCTCCCTGGCCATCGCCCGGAGCCTGGGCTTCACCCCCGGCGGCATCCAGACGAGTGTGCTGCTGGGCTGATCCGGCAACCCGCACGGCGAGGCGTCAGCTGGCGCGTGCCCCGGCCCCCTCGGCGCCGGCCGACGCTGCCGGCAGCACCCCGGGTGTTCCCCAGCCCTGCAGCGGCTGGGGCTTGGCGAAGAACAGCGCCACGGCCGCGCCGATGAGGATGACGGCGGCGGGGAGCAGGATGGACTGGGCCATCGCCGTCGAGAATCCCTCGTGCAGGGACTCCGGCAGGGCTCCGGCGAACGACGTCGGAGCCGCTTCTCCGGATCCGCCCGGAACCGCGGGGAGTTCCGCTGCGAGCCGGGCCTGGATCAGCACCGCGATGGCGGCGCTGCCCAGGACGGCCCCGATCTGGCGCGTCGTGTTGTAGACGCCGGCGCCGGCACCTGCGAGCCTCGGCGGCAGGTTCCGGGTCGCTGTGGTCCCCAGCGGCGCCCAGATGCCGGCATTGGCGAAGCCCAGCACCGCGCTCGGCAGCAGGAAGAGCAGGATCGGCGTGTCCGGGTGCATCAGGAGGGCATTCCACGTCAGCGCCACGGACATCAGGAGCAGGCCGGACGCGGTGATGAATTTCGGGTTGACCCGGTCGATGATCCTGCCCACCACCGGGGCCAGTCCGCCCGAGATCAGCGCCATCGGCACCATCATCAGCGCCGATTCGGTGGGTGTCAGGCCCCGGACCAGCTGGAAGTAGAAAATCAGCGGCAGCGTGAAGGCTGTCACCGTGAAACCGACGGTGGTGATGCCGATGTTCGCCAGGGAAAAATTGCGGTCCCTAAACAGGGACAGCGGCAGCAGGGGCTCGCCCTTGTTCATCTTCTGCCACACGACAAAAACCACCAGCACGGCGATCCCGGAGATGATGAGCCCCCACACGGTGATGGGTCCGGCGATAGTGCCCCAGTCGTAGGTCTCGCCCTCCTGGATTCCGAACACCAGCAGGAACAGCCCGACGGCGCTGAGCAGCACGCCGGGGATATCGAACTTGTGCGGGTGGGTGCTCAGGGCCGGCACGTAGCGCAGGGCCAGGAAAAAGCCGATGACACCCACCGGGAGGTTGATGAAGAAGATCCACTCCCAGCCGAGGCCGTCGACGAGGACACCGCCGAGGATCGGCCCCACCAACGTGGCGACGCCGGCGGTGGCGCCCCAGATACTCATCGCCGCTCCGCGCCGGTCAGGCGCGAAGATCCGCGTGATGACGGCCATGGTCTGGGGTGTCATCAGCGCGGCGCCGAAGCCCTGGAACACCCGTGCCAGGATCAGGGTGTTCACGTCCCCGGAGAGCCCGCACCAGAGCGAGGCCGCGGTGAAGACCACAAGGCCGGACAGGTACAGCCTCTTCGGGCCAAAGCGGTCGCCCAGCCGGCCGGTGATCAGCAGCGGCACGGCGTAGGCGAGCAGGTAAGCGCTGGTCACCCAGATCACCGAGTTGATGTCGGCGTTGAGGCCCTCCATGATGCTGGGGTTGGCCACCGAGACAATGGTGGTGTCGATCAGGATCATAAAGAACCCGATGACAAGGGACCAGAGTGCCGGCCACGGCCTGGCAACGATTTCCATGGGATTCCTTAGGGTCAGGGTGCTGCCGTGGACCGGCGGACGAGTCAGCCTAGCAGCGCCAGGATGTCAAGCCGTTCGAACATCTGCGCGGCCGCCCGGGCGGAGGGCGTGCCGGCGTCGGGGTCCGCGCCGGCGTCGACCAGCATCTGGACCACATCCGGGTAGCCTTTGAAGACGGCTCCGGCGAGCGGCGTCTGGCCGCGGTCGTTGGCGGTATTCGCATCTCCGCCGTGCGCCAGGATCAGCCGGACGGTGTCCGGGTGGCCGTGATAGGCCGCGAGCATCAGCAGGGAATCGCCGGCCGCGTTCGTCATGGCCGCCGGCGCACCGGCCGTCAGGTACCCGGCGAGCAACGCGGTGTTGCCTTCCCGGGCCGCGTCAAAGAGGGCATGGGCCAGAGCCAGGGTTTCCGCGTCCGGCTCACCGGGGTTGGCGGCCGTCATCGGGTCCCCCGCAGGAAACCGGTCTGGCGTCCCACGACCTGGCCGGCGTCCGGCGCCACGATGACTTCCTGCGCGGCGGCGTAGGGCTCCTCGCCGTCTAGGACGGTCAAGACTTCTTCCGGCGCGACCGAGCGTTTGACCACGGCCAGGGCCACCGGCCCCATTTCGTAGTGCTGCGCCACGGACGTCACTGTGCCCACCTTGCGGTCACCTGCACGGACCTCGCTGCCCACTGCAGGCATGGTGTGCTGCGAGCCGTCCAGCTGCAGGAAGACCAGCCGGCGCGGCGGGTGGCCCAGGTTGTGGACCCGGGCCACGGTTTCCTGACCCTTGTAGCAGCCTTTGTTCAGATGAACAGCGGTGCGGAGGAGGTCAAGTTCGTGCGGGATGGTTTTGTCGTCGGTTTCGGCGCCCCAGCGCGGCCGCCACGCCGCGATGCGCAGGGCTTCGGCTGCCCACACACCGGCGAGCGGGCGTTCGCCGACCGTGGACTCCAGCGCAGCGGCCGGGACGAGGTACTCGAACCAGGGCCGTTCCAGCCCGGGGTGGGCGTCCTCCCCCACCACGGCGTAGGAGTAGCCGCCGGCGCCGACATGCGGCCAGGGGTCTTCCCAGACCAGCAGGCCGGACCAGTCCGGCACCCTGCGGGTGGACCCCAGCACGGCCCAGTCCCCCGACACGTCGGCGATCTCGACGCGGAGCATGAACTTCATCTTGTTGAGCCATTCGGCCAGCGGTCCGGCCTCTGCCGCCTCGACGATCAGCCAGGTGGTGGCGCCGTCGTCCACCACTCGCGCGTCGAACTCGATCCGGCCCTGGACGCTCAGCAGCAGCAGTTCGCTCGACTGCCCGGGCGCCAGGTTGGTGAGCTGCTGGGAAGACAAGGTGTTGAGCCAGCTCAGCCGGTCCGGCCCGGTCACGGTGACGACCCCGCGGTGCGAGAGGTCCACGACGGCGGTGCCGCCGGCCAGCGCCCGCTGTTCGCGCAGCGGTTCGCCATAGTGGGATGCGACGCCGGCGTCAGCACCGCCGGCTTCGACTGCGCCAGGGCGCGCCAGCAGGGGGCTCTTGATAGTCATATGTAGTAGAAGTCCTCAGGGGTTAGCGGTATTCCGGATTTTCGAAGTCAAACCTGGTTCCGGCTTTCCACGCTTCGGGCAGGTTTCCGTAGGCGGGGATGCCGCCTGCGTCCTTGAGCATCCGGGCGAGGTGCAGCAGGTTCCACGTCATGAAGGTCGTGTTGCGGTTGGTGAAGTCGCTTTCCGGGCCGCCTGAACCTTCATCGAGGTAACTCGGGCCCGGCCCCACGGCGCCGATCCAGCCGGCGTCGGCCTGCGGTGGGATGGTGAAGCCGATGTGCTGGAGGCTGTACAGGACGTTCATGGCGCAATGCTTGATGCCGTCCTCGTTACCGGTGATCAGGCAGCCGCCCACTTTCGGATAGAAGGCCCACTGGCCGTTGTCGTTGAGCTCGCCGGAGTGCGCATAGAGCCGCTCGATCAGTTTCTTGGTCTGCGAGGAGTTGTCGCCCAGCCAGATTGGTCCGGCGACGACGACGATGTCGGCTTCCCGGACGGCCGGATACAGCTCGGGCCATTCATCGGTGGCCCAGCCGTGCTCGCGCATGTCCGGGTACACGCCGCTGGCAATGTCGTGGTCCACCGTCCTGATGACCCGTGTGGTGACCCCGTGTTTGTCCATGATCCGGCGGCTGACATCGATCAGGCCCTGCGTGTTGGACGTCTCCGGGGACTTCTTGAGCGTGCCGTTGAAGAACACGGCTTTGAGGTCGCTGAAATCGGCAGGCATTCCTGACGTTCCAGGCATGGCAGCTGTGGCATTCACTTTGGTACTCCCTGCGGTCGCTACGGACAACGGAAAATCAGTGAGACCCTCAACCCCGGCGGCGTGTCGGCGGCCGCTCAGCCGGCTTGGTGCGCGCGGCCGATCAGGTGACTTTGTGGAGAATGGCGGACGCGTGAGCCTCCAGGCCGCTGCCCCCCGCAGGGCCCTTGCCCGTTGCCACGTCCCAGCGCCAGAGCAGGTTGCCGTCCACGAGTCCGAAGATCCTGGTGGCGGCCGTGTACTCCTTGGAGTGGCTGCCGCGCATCACCATGTCGGTGCTGAGCTGGATCTGCGGCCCTTTGATCTGGCCGTAGTAAAGCTCGGAGATCCCGCCGGGGTGGGAGATCGAGACGGAGATGTCGAAGCCGCCGTCCTTGTTGCGCAGGGCTTCGACTTCGTCGGCGCTCTTGAGCACGGGAACGATGTCGGCCGGGATGAGCCCGGGCCCGCCGTCTTCCTCGCGCTGTTTGCGCTCCAGGGCCCAAAAACCGGTTTCGACGGTCAACGGACGCAACCTGGTGCCTTCGTCGTCGGTCAGCCAGCTTTCCGCACGGTACTGCAGGTACGGCAGGCCGTTATGCGTGAAGGACACGTGCTGAACGAAGTGCTCGGAATCCTCTTCCCCGGCCCCCAGCCGGCCACGGCCCTCCCACTCACCAATGAGCCAGGACAGCGGAACGATTTCGGGTGTCAGATCTGTTGGAATTTCAATCGGCACAGCAGTTACCTCTGGAAACGACGGGACTATGCGGGGCGTTTACTTCTGGCTGTTACTTCTGGCCTTTGAAGAGCCGGTACACAACAAAACCGGCAAACCAGGCCATGGCCAGGCTGGCAACGCCGAGGAGGACAAGGAAGAAGATTTCAAATGCAAGTACGGACATGATGCCATCCTAACGCGTTAGAAGATGAGTAGTTTGTCTATGAAGTACGCCAGCGACCCGACGGCTGCGACCGGGCCCAGCCCCATGCCGAGGGCCGCCGCAAAGCTCAGCGACTCACCGCGGAGGATCACCAGGCGGCGGAAGCTCACCAGCACTGCGCCCACCACCACCCCGACGATCACGGCGGGCAACACTGCGATGTCGGAGAAGACGAGGCCCGCGAGCGGTCCGGCCAGCCCGGCGCCGATAACCCCCAGGGGCGCCACCACCCGGTCCGGCCAGCGGATCAGCCCCGCCAGCAGCGCGATCGCTGCGCTGATCGCCGCGACCAGGAGCATCTCGCGGACACCGTTAAAGCGGAAGCACGCAATCCAGCCGGCCCCCAGACAGGACAACATGACGCCCGCACAGGACCCCAGCGTGGACTCCAGGCGCTGCGCCTGGCCGGTTCCGCGGATCAGTTGCATCACAAAGACCGCCATAACGCCTGCGGCCATGAACGACGGCGTCCAGTCCAGGAATCCCGGGGCAGGAAGGTAGGTGGCGCCAATGGCGGAGCCAACCCCGGGCAGCCCGATCAGGACAGCCAGGGTTTTCCGGGCGGGAATGCCCAGGAAATGCGGCCAGCCGATTCCAACGCCGACGGCGGTGAGCACGCCTACGGCCAGGAGTGCCTCCGGCGAGGAGTAGGACGCCCCGACGATCGCGGCGAGTCCGGCCAGGCCAATGGCACCGATGGACCAAGACCTCACTTCGTACCCGACATCTGTTTATCCGTCATCCGTCTTCCGGTCATTGCCGTACCTTCGCTCACTGCGGACCCCAATTCGACCTGATTGCGTCAGGGGGCTGCGGGCCCCGACGGATCAATCCTGCCCTATATGACCGATTTGTGTCGCCAAAGGACTGGCCGGAGGTGAAGGAACCATGGCCGGTAAGGGTCGTTTAGGTATACTCAGACTCAGCTACAGACGCCCGAAGATGCGCGGACACCCCTTGGAGGAAACATGTCGCACATCCTGCTACTGACGAACAGCACCGGCTCATCGGTGGACGTCCTGCCTGCTTTGGAATTGTTGAACCACCGGGTCCACATTCTCCCCGCGGAACCGACCGCCCTGCTCGAGACCGACCCCTGCGACATCGTCCTCTTGGACGCCCGCAAAGACCTCGTCGGCGCACGCTCCCTGACCCAGCTGCTCAAGGCCACGGGCCTGAGCGCCCCGCTGATGCTCATCCTGACCGAGGGCGGCATGGCCGCGGTGTCCTCGGCGTGGGCCGTGGACGACATCCTGCTCGAGTCCGCCGGGCCCGCCGAGGTGGAGGCCCGGATCCGCCTGGGCGTCGCCCGGGCCGTGCCGGAGCAGGACGATGCGCCGACCGAGATCCGCGCCGCCGGCGTTGTCATCGACGAAGCCAGCTACACCGCCCGGGTCAACGGCGCACCGCTGAACCTGACCTTCAAGGAATTCGAACTGCTCAAGTACCTGGCGCAGCACCCCGGCCGGGTCTTCACCCGCCAGCAGCTGCTGACCGAGGTCTGGGGCTATGACTACTACGGCGGCACCCGCACCGTGGACGTCCACGTCCGGCGGTTGCGGGCCAAACTCGGCGCCGACCACGAGAACCTGATCAGCACGGTCCGCAACGTCGGTTACCGCCTGACCCTGGTCCGGCATCCGGAAGAAGAACTCACCGAGGCCTAGAAGCGGGCCCGAAATAGACCTGACACGCAGAAAGCCCCGGACCTGAGTCCGGGGCTTTCGCTGTTTTTCAGTGGAGGACATACGGGTCGAACGTATCGAGGCCACCCCAGTGGTGGATCCCCCTCGCATCCGCGCTGACGGTTCGGGAACCAAGGTCCCGCGCCGAACAAACCGGACGAGAAAAGACTATACGTAACTGTTCCGGAAACTTCAAAACCGGCCCCGGCCCGGCGCCAGCGTATAGCCTTGCACCATGAGTCCTGCGCATCCTGAGAACTGGCCCGTGCTCGCCGCCAAAGGAGCTGCGGATCCGCAGCTCCTGAAGGACGTCAAGGCCCTCGCCGCCGCCGCGGAGGAATCCGATGGCAATCCGCCCCTCTCCGAACAGACACTCGTGACGCTGCGCGCCTCGGACGCCGACGCCGGTTCGCACACGGTTCTGACGCTCGCCCTGTACAGCCCCGATGAGAAATCCGACCCGGCAACGGCGCAGGACCTGGCCGGAGTCGCCGTCGTCATCGAGGAACCGGACGGCACGGGCGTGCTGGAAATCGCGGTCCATCCCAGCTACCGAAACCAAGGCGTGGCGGACCGGCTGGTGGGCGAGCTCAAGAACACCCGCGGCTTCGCCGGCCTCAAGGCTTGGTCCCACGGCAACCACGAGGCCGCAGCAGACCTCGCCGCGCGTTACGGCTACGGTCCGGTCCGTGAGCTGTGGAAGATGCGCCTTACCACCGCGGCGGCGGAGCTGCCTGACGTCCCACTGCCGGACGGGGTGGCCTTGCGCGCCTTCGTGCCGGGCCGTGACGAGGACGCCTGGCTCGCCGCGAACCGGACCGCTTTCACGCATCACGCGGAGCAGGGCAGCATGACCCGTGCCGACCTGGACGCCAGGATGGCGGAGCCGTGGTTCGATCCCTCCGGGTTCCTGCTGGCCGTCGATTCGTCGGACCGGATCCTCGGCTTCCACTGGACGAAGGTGCACCCCCGGCACGGCGACCACCCGGCGATCGGCGAGGTGTACGTGGTGGGGGTATCCCCCGCCGCCCAGGGCACTGGGCTGGGGAAAGCATTGACGGTCGCCGGCATCCGGCACCTGCAGCATCAGGGCCTGCACGCCGTCATGCTCTACGTCGACGCGGACAACATTCCGGCCGTTTCGCTGTACCGGCGGCTGGGCTTCACCCGCTGGGACGTCGACGTCATGTATGCCCCATTGGAAGGGCGTTAATCCAATCGGCAGACATCTGGTTCCCACCGCGGGAAATCTGGGCCCTCCGAAAGCTGTCCGCGGTCTGATTGCTTGTAAGGTTGAAGCTAAATCGAGCCAGCATTAGGAGAGACCATGCAACCGGAATCTGCCCGGACCGCCACGTCTGGGGCCGCCACGTCGGACAAGAAAATCCGCCCCGCGCGTGCCCGGTTCGGCTCCTCCGAAGTGCCTGCCTCACGCGCCACCCAGGACCGGATCGACATCCCCGAATTCGCGCCCAACCTGGAGCCGGAGGGCGACTTCAGCCCCGACCGCTTCCTGGACCGCGAACTGAGCTGGCTCGCTTTCAACGCCCGCGTGCTGGAGCTCGCCGAAGACCCCGACCTGCACCTGCTCGAACGCGTCAGCTTCCTCTCCATCTTCGCGTCCAACCTGGACGAGTTCTTTATGGTCCGCGTCGCCGGGCTCAAGCGCCGGATCGCCACCGGCCTGGCCGTCCCCTCCCCTGCCGGGCTCAGCCCGGTGCAGGTCCTCGAGCAGATCGGCGACGAGGCACACCGCCTGCAGCAGCGCCACGCCCGTGTGTACGCCGAGCAGATCCGTCCGGCGCTGGCCTACGAGCACATCCACCTCATGCACTGGGAGGAACTCGATTCCCAGGCCAAGGACCAGCTCAGCGCCATGTTCGCCGAGAAGGTCTTCCCCATCCTGACGCCGCTGGCCGTGGACCCGGCCCACCCGTTCCCCTACATTTCGGGGCTCTCACTGAACCTCGCCGTCGTGGTCCGCAACCCGGTCAGCGACAAGGAACTTTTCGCGCGACTCAAGGTACCGGACCAGCTCCCCCGGCTGATCTCGATTGACGGCCCGCGCGCCGGTTCGGTGCCGGGCCGGGTAGCGCGCTTCATCGCCCTCGAAGAAGTCATCGCCGTCCACCTGGACCAGCTCTTCGCCGGGATGGAGGTGCTGGAGCACCACACCTTCCGCGTCACCCGCAATGAAGACGTTGAGGTCGAAGAGGACGACGCCGAGAACCTGCTGCAGGCCCTCGAGAAGGAACTGCTGCGCCGCCGCTTCGGCCCGCCGGTCCGGCTGGAAGTCACGAATGACATCAACCCGAACATCCGGGCGCTGCTGATCCGCGAACTCGGCGTCGAGGAATCCGAGGTCTACTCGGTCCCCGCCCCGCTGGATCTCCGCGGGCTCTCGGTCATCGCAGGAATCGACCGGTCGGACCTGCATTACCCCAAGCATGTCCCGCACACCTCCCGCCACCTCAACGAATCGGAAACGTCCAAGGCGGCAAACGTCTTCGCGGCCATGCGCCGGCGGGACATCCTGCTGCACCACCCCTACGATTCCTTTTCCACCTCGGTGCAGGCGTTCCTGGAGCAGGCGGCCTCGGACCCGAAGGTCCAGGCCATCAAGCAGACCCTCTACCGCACCTCGGGCGACTCACCGATCGTCGACGCCCTGATCGACGCCGCCGAGGCCGGCAAGCAGGTCCTGGCCCTCGTCGAGATCAAAGCCCGGTTCGATGAGCAGGCCAACATCTCCTGGGCCCGGAAGCTGGAGCAGGCCGGCGTCCACGTGGTCTACGGCATCGTGGGCCTCAAGACCCACTGCAAGCTCTCCCTGGTGGTGCGCCAGGAAGTGGACGGCCTCCGCCGCTACTGCCACATCGGCACCGGCAACTACCACCCGCGCACGGCCCGCTACTACGAGGACCTGGGCCTCCTCACTGCCAATGAGCAGGTGGGCGAGGACCTCTCCAGGCTCTTCAACCAGCTCTCCGGCTACGCCCCGAAGTCGACCTTCAAGCGGCTCCTGGTGGCCCCGCGATCGGTGCGCTCAGGACTCATCGACAGGATCGAAACCGAAATCCGGAACGCGCGGGCAGGCCTCGCCGCCCGGGTCCAGATCAAGGTCAACTCGATGGTGGATGAAGCCATCATCGATTCCCTGTACCGGGCATCCCAGGCCGGGGTTCCCGTGGACATCATCGTCCGCGGCATCTGCTCCCTGCGTCCGGGCGTGCCCGGCCTCAGCGAGAACATCACCGTCCGCTCCGTGCTGGGCCGCTTCCTGGAGCACTCGCGCGTCTTCGCCTTCGCCAATGGCGGGGACCCGGTGGTCTACATCGGTTCGGCGGACATGATGCACCGCAACCTTGACCGCCGAGTGGAGGCCCTCGTCCAGCTCACCAGCGGGGACGACACAAGCTACGTCATGGACCTGCTGCGCCGCTACATGGATCCGGATACCGCGAGCTGGCACCTGGACAACGCAGGCGAATGGACCCGCCACCACCTCGCCGAAGACGGACAGAGCCTCGAGGATATCCAGTCCTGGCTGCTCAATTCCCGTTCGCGTCAGCGCTCGTCCGGGCTGCGGTAGGGGCTCTGGCATTGAGTAGCGATGCACTGGTCGCCGACCAGACAGACCATCCCGGCGAGGAAATTGCGGTGGTGGCTGCGGGTGCCGTGCCGTGGCGCGTCACCGCGGGCGGCAAGGACCTTGAGGTCCTCCTGATCCACCGCCCGCGGTATGACGACTGGTCCTGGCCCAAAGGCAAGATCGACCCCGGCGAGACGGTGCCCGAGTGTGCCGCCCGCGAGGTGGACGAGGAAATCGGGTTGAAAGCGCCACTGGGCATCCCGTTGCCCCCCATCCATTACCACGTCCCCGCCGGCCTGAAGGTTGTCCATTACTGGGCGGTGGACGTCGACGGGGCGGCGCTGCTGCCGGACGGCAAGGAAGTGGACAGCGTCATGTGGTGCTCACCTGAGAAAGCGGCCCGGCTGCTGAGCAACCCGAGCGATGTGGGCCCGCTGGAGCATTTGGCGGCGGCCCACGCCCGGGGCGAACTGAAGACGTGGCCGCTCCTTATCGTGCGCCACGCCAAAGCCAAGCCGCGCTCGTCATGGTCCAAGGCCGAAGGGGACCGTCCCCTGGCCGCCACCGGTCTGCGGCAAGCGCAGGCGGTAGGGCGGCTGTTGCAGGCCTGGAAGCCCATGCGTGTCGTGTCCAGCCCCTGGCTGAGGTGCGTCGCCACCATCGCCCCCTACGCCAAGGCAACCGATGCAAAAGTGAAGCTGAATGAAGCCCTCACGGAGCACCGGCACGGCCGCCATCCGCACAAGACAGCCGCCGCCGTCGAGGGACTTTTCGACAAGCAGCGGGCCGTGGCGCTGTGCACGCATCGCCCTGCCCTCCCCACCGTGTTCGCGCAGCTCGCAAAGCACATGGGATCCCGGTTGCGGGGCCAACTGCCGGACTCCGATCCGTTCCTCGCCCCCGGCGAAATCGTGGTGTGCCACGTGGCGCATCACAGCAAGGACAAAGTGGTCGCGGTGGAGCGGTTCCGGCCCTTCGACGACTGAGGTCCTTGACCCTCCACGGTCCTGGCCGTAGTTTGTATCAAACACTTGATACATTGCCGCAGAATCTTTGGGGGATTTATGCCGGTCCAGTCCGACCTGACGCCGCTGCTGTTGCTGGGTCCGCTCCTCACCGCCGTCGTTGTCTACCTGGTGTTGCGCTGGGTGATCTGGGCGCCCAACACGGGAACGTCGCCGGCGTCGGTGTCGGAGCACGCGCTCTGGGTGGGCGTCATCGGCTGGCTGGCGAGCTCCCTGCAGGGGGCGGTAAACGTGGGTATCATTCCGGCCAACCCTTCCACCGGCGCTGCCCTGACCACCGCCGGGACCATCCTGCCGGCGCTCATGTGGCCGGTTCTGGGCTGCCTGACGGTGCATGCCCTGGGCCAGATCAGTTACCCGGGCCCCCGGCGGATGCGGCGGCAGGCCGTCCTGTCCGTCCGGCGGATCCGCGATTTCCTGCCCCGCAGGCTGGCACTGACCACGGCCGCCATCTTTGGCACCGCCGCTGCAGGTATTGCCGGGACCGCCACCCTCCCGGGATTCGCTGCCGTGGCGCCCACCCAGGTCAGCGACGGCCAATCCACCTACTACAACGGCGGCGGGGACGGACGCATCCCTGGGCCGGAAGTGGCCGGCTGGCTCGGCGGCGCCCTGCTGGTCTTGGCCGGTGGGACGTGGCTGGTGCTGTGGCTGATCGCCAGCCGCCGGCAGCTGGAGTCCCTCGACGCGGCGGACAACGCCGTCCTGCGGACCATCGCGATGAACCGGCTGCTCCGGACGGTCGCCACGGTGGCTGCCGGGTTGGCGGCCATCGCGGGGAACTTCGCGGCGCGGCCCGATCCGGCCCAGGGGATGACGTCGTGGGCGAATCCGGCCGGCCTGGCATGCACGGTGGTCCTGCTCGTGATGTGGTGGTGGCGGCCTCCGCGGTTGGCGGCAGCCGGGCTGGGCGTCCGGAACCGCCCGGAACCAGGGACCGCCGCCGTCCGGCAGCACCCGGCCGCCAGGCTGGTCTCCTCCCTCGGCGCGCTGCTGGGGCTGGCCGCCGCTGTGCCGCTGGTGGCCGGTGTATTCCTCACCCAGGCCCTCATGGCTGCCGCCACGTACGGTTTTGCGGGGTTCGTGGCGTTGATGGCCGCCTCCGTGCTGCTGGTCATTGCCGCCGGGGAACTGTTGCTGCAGCACAACTACGGCAGCCCTGACGCACCGCGCCGTTGGCCCCGGCAGCCGGTGAGCCCCGCCTTGCTGACAACCGCCGGCCTGGCGCTGCTCGTCTTCCTTATTGTTCTGGTTCTCACCGCGGCGGGGCAGGCCCGCCGCGGTGAGAGCCCGGACTGGGTTCCGGCCGCGCTCCTCACGGCCGGAGTGTTCGCTGTGTCCCTGCCCGCGATCGTCACGGCGAGGCGCCGCCGCGGAATTCCCGATGCCCCCGCCGGCCTGGACGCGGCCCTGCGGGCCGTCACGGTCCACCGTGTGGTGCGGACCCTCGCAGCCACCCTCACCGCCCAGGCCGCAGTGCTCCTGCTGACCCGGAGCAATGCCTGGGCGGAGCTGTTGGGTCGGGCTGCTTTCGGGGAGACCGACCCCGCCGCAACGTCCTGGTGGCCCGCGATCGCTGGCGGAGCCGTCCTCGGGGTCGCGGCCACAGTCATCGCGGTCATCCCGGTGCGGGCCCTGGCCCGGCCGGCCGCGGTTCCTCCCCTGCCGAGGCAGGAAGTCTCCGCATGACCGCAGGGATCTCCGTGGATCTGGGCTCGGCCACACCGCCGTTCGAACAGATCAGGGCGCAGATCGCCTCGCTGATCGCCCTTGGAACACTGGCGCCGGGCACCCGGCTGCCCACGGTCCGGAGCCTGGCCGCGGACCTCGGCATCGCGCCCGGGACCGTTGCGCGCGCCTACCGGGAACTCGAGCAGGCGGGGCTGATCGAGACCAGGCGCCGCAACGGCACGGTGGTCGCGGGGACGCTTGGGGACGCGAACCCGCCCGGCGTCCCAGCACCGGAGAACGTCGCCGGGGCGGTGACCACCGCCGTCGAGCACTACATTGCGGAAGGCCGAAAAGCGGGATTCGACGACGCCGCCCTGCTGGCAATCCTGCAGACGAAGCTCAGCCAGCAAGACGGATAAGGACGGAAAGCCAGTTCTCAGTAGACTGGGACGGTGAGCATTCCAACGCCCTATGAAGACCTCCTGCGCGATGTCCTGGAACACGGCACGCACAAATCGGACCGTACCGGGACGGGCACCCTGAGTGTGTTCGGCCGCCAGATGCGTTTCGATCTGAGCAAGAGTTTCCCCCTGATCACCACCAAGCGCGTGCACTTCAAGTCCGTCGCTGTCGAGCTGCTCTGGTTCCTCCGCGGTGACACCAACGTGAAATGGATGCAGGACCAGGGCGTCACCATCTGGAACGAATGGGCCGACGCCGACGGCGAACTCGGCCCGGTCTACGGCGTCCAGTGGCGCTCCTGGCCGACCCCCGACGGCGGTCACATCGACCAGATCGCCGAACTCATCGGGAACCTCCGGACCAACCCGGATTCCCGCCGTCACATCGTCTCGGCCTGGAACGTCGCCGAGCTTAAGGACATGGCGCTCCCGCCGTGCCACGCCTTCTTCCAGTTCTACGTGGCCGACGGCAAGCTCTCCTGCCAGCTCTACCAGCGCTCCGCGGACACTTTCCTAGGCGTGCCGTTCAACATCGCCTCCTACGCCCTGCTGACCTGCATGATCGCCCAGCAGACCGGCCTGGAACCGGGCGAATTCGTCTGGACCGGCGGCGACGTCCACATCTACGACAACCACATGGACCAGGTCCTCAAACAGCTCACGCGCACCCCCTACGAGTACCCGCAGCTCAAGATCACCCGCAAGCCGGACTCCATCTTCGACTACACCCTCGATGACTTCGAGGTGGTCGGATACCAGCACCACCCGACGATTAAGGCCCCGATAGCCGTATGAGCAACGACAAACTGCCGGGCCATCAGCCCGCCCACTTTTCCGACGCGCTGGCGGCCCTCACCGGGCTCGGCGTTGTTTGGGCCCAGACCAGCACCGGTGTCATCGGCAAGGACGGCGGCATGCCGTGGCGCCTGCCCGAGGACATGCTGCACTTCACCCGGCTCACTACCGGCCACCCGGTGATCATGGGCCGCAAGACGTGGGAGTCCTTCCCCGACAAATACCGGCCGCTGCCCGGGCGGACGAACATTGTCATCACCCGCCAGGAAGACTGGGGCGGGACCCCCGCGGCGGAAGGCGCCATCGCGGTTAAGTCTTTGGACGACGCGCTCCTGGAGTCCCAGTTCGCCCCGGGCAACGACATGGTCTGGATCATCGGCGGCGGCAACATCTACGCGCAGTCCATGGACCTGGCCAATGTCGCCGTCATCACCACGATCGACACCACCACCGAAGGCGATACCTTCGCCCCGGAGTTGGGCTACGACTGGACCATGGGCGCGAGCCTGCCGGCCGACGGGTGGCAGAGCGCCGAGAACGGCACCCGCTACCGCATCAACGTGTGGCGCCGGACGGAGGGCTAAGGAAATGCTGAAGAAACCCGAAACCCTCTTTGTCCTTGGCTACATGCTGCTCCCGCTGCTGGCGCTGCTGTCCGCGATCGTGGGGCTGACCATGATCCTGGGCGGCAACAAGATCGTCGGGGCAATCGTGCTGGTGGTCATCACCCAGGCGTTCGCTTTCGGAGCATTCTTCGCGCTCCGGAAGCGCAAGCATGCGCTGCTCACGGAGCGCCGCGGCGAGTGAGCCCGGTTTAGTCGGAGTGATGGGGAGATCACCCCATCGCCGGGCGCCGCGGTTCCGGCTACATTGGTCCCGGTTAGATACTCACGCCGGGATACAACAGGTTCCGGACGAAGCCGGTTAGGCTGATGCACGTCAAAGGGGGATGCCAGGATGGCAGGAAATTTGTGGGGCGCCGACGTCGCCCAGTTGCGGACACTCGCGCAACAGTTCGGCAAAACGTCCGAGACACTGCTGCAGCAGTCCACCACGCTGACCTCTGCCATCAATGGCAATACGTCGTGGAAAGGGGCCGACGGCGCGCGCTTCAAGTCCGAATGGAACGGAAACCACCGGGCCCTGATCCAGAAGACCGCGCTGGCCCTCAAGGCAGAGTCCAAGCGGCTGATGACCCACGCCGAGCAGCAGGAGAAGGCCAGCAATGCGGCTACGGGCGCCGGCGGCGGATCCGGGGTTGGACCTGCCGGCACCACCGGTTCCCATGCACCTCTCCCGGGCCAGGGCAGCAATGACCCGTGGGGCCCGGACTGGTTTGCGGACCCGGACTCCCCGTTCCGCGACGGCTGGGACATCTATGGCCTAACCAAAGCTCTTCCGAATCTCCGAGCCGGCCTCTTCGACCTGGCTCACTTCATCAGCAAAGCAGACGGCGTTTCCGAGTTCTTCTCCAAGGACTTCAGGAATGTGGCTAAGGCATTCCAGGACACGAACATGCTGAGCCAGTATTTCAACACTTCTTCTGAGCTGTTCGATGGCAGGTGGGATACGGCCCTGAACCTTGCCGACGGCGGGAAGGCAGCAACTTTTTTTGAGGTCGGAGGAAAAGCCCTCGGCGGAGTCGGCGTTGGCCTTGACCTGCTGGACACGGTCAACCACATCAGTGATGGTGACCAGGGTGCCGCCGTTTACTCTGGAATCAAGGCGGGTCTGGGCGTGGCAAGCTTCGCCCCGCCACCGGTAGGAACCGCGGCCATGGTCGCTTCCGGTGCACTTGCGATTTACGACAATGTGCCGGTGGTCAAGGAGACTGTCAATGCCATCGGCGGCTCCATCGCCGACAGCGCCGAGGCGGCCTGGGACGGCGCCGGGGACGCTGCCGACAAAGTTGGCGACTTCTTCGGGTTCTGAGCTCATAACGAAAGGTATCGACGATGACTGAAACTGCAACGGAGGCCACCGCCATACCGGATGCCATCGGCTTCGGGTTTGCCGAGATAGCTACCCTCGCAAGCCTGAGGGGCGGTGAAGCGGCGGTGCTTAGCGCCGAGGCGCTGAGGGTGGGCAGCTATCTGGGCGATACAGACATGGTGAGCGCAGGCGCCTCCTCCCTGGTGGCTCGCGGGCTGGCTGAGGCCGAAAGCGATGGCCTTCTTTCCGTAGCAGGACCCACTGCTGCCGTGGCCGCAGTGCTCAGTTCCGCAAGCCGCCGCATGGAGATCTCCCTGCTCACGGCGGACGGAGGTGACAGCGTCATCTGCATGGAAAGCGAGGACGTCCATCTGCTGTTCCAGCCCCGCGCCTACTTCACATGGTGGGCCATGGCGCAGAGGCCTGACGTCACCGCCGCTGAGGCCAATATGATGGTCATTAAGCAGCATCTGCACACTCATCCGCAGGGCGGAGCTACACTTCGCCGCCGGGAGGAGCCCACGGGGCAGACCCTCTACGTGAAAAAGGGCGGTGACGGGTCATGGACGATCGGCACGTCGAGCACGGGGCAGCAGGACATCGCTGAAACCACAGGCCTGGACGATACTGCCCTCCTTGACCAGATCCGCACCATCCGTCAGGACGAACTGTGAGCTTCGATCGCGAGCGTGAACGCCGCAACGATGACGTGTATGCCGAACACAAGGAGGCGCTCGCGCGGGGAGAGCAGCGCGTGCTGCGCAAGACCGACACCGGCGAACTGCACAGCTATCCCGCCGACGAAATCGGGTTTTCTCCCGGCCGTGGACAAGTGCAGGTCCGGTCCTGGTGGGGTATGGGAATCCTCACTGCCGTGATGGGACTCTTGATTATTCTGTCCCTGGTGATGCTGCTGGGCCCCGTGGGCCGCAACGAGCAGCCATTCTGGGGCGCACTATTCCTGACGGCGCTCGGAGGTTTTGGAGCCTGGTACACCTTCGGCATGGCCAGAGGCGAGTACCGGGCCAAGAAGCTACGGAAAGAGCGGCGGGTACCCGAGCCTGGCGCCGGGCACGTCTCCCAGTAATTCGCAAAGCCGGGCTCCGTGAGGCCGCCGCACAGGGCCGATAACGTCCCGAGGCCCGTCGAAGAGCGCGTTGGGCGCGGGCGCCTCGAAGATCCGGACGGGCGCCAACTGCTGGTCAAGCGGGCCGGCGGTTCTTGGAGCGTCGGCTACAGCGGCCCAGGCACCGGCACCATCGAGGAGATCGCCGGACTCGCTGACAACGAGGTCCTCGAACGCATCCGCTCAACCCGGAAAGACTGAAGACAATGGACAACGACGCAGCCCGCCGTCGCGAGGACGAACAGACCAGGGCTTGGCACGAACAAGCCGTAGCCGCCGGCGAAAAGCGCCTCCTGACCCGGACCATGGACGGCGGCAGGCTGCACAGCTACGCCGCGGATGAAATCGGGTTCGCCCGGGCCGGCTCCGGCCCCATCGTCACCACCGCCCCGGGCATGCTGGTCCTCGGCGCCGTTTTCGCTGCGGTGACGGCATTTTCTATCTTCCTGATCGCTGCTCCCACCGCCAACGGCCAGGACCCGCGGTGGGGAGCACTCGTGCTGACGATCGGCGGCATGGCCGGCCTGGTCTACGCCGTGCGGCTGGCGCTGTCCGAATTCCGGGCACGAAAAATCCGCCGGGAGCGGGGCCTCCCGGATCCCAGCCCGCGCCAGCTGAACTGAGAGTGACGTAACCGGCTGCGCCCCGGAGCCGCCAAAGTCTAAACTGGGCCAATGACTACAGCAGCTACTCCGTCCGTTGGACTTGTCGGTTGGCGTGGCATGGTCGGTTCCGTCCTGATGCAGCGCATGCAGGATGAGGGCGACTTCGCCAACATCAACCCGGTCTTTTTCTCCACCTCCAACGCCGGAGGTGCCGCCCCCTCCTTCGCTGGTCCTGCCGGGGGCGATGCCGGCAAGCTCGAGGACGCGTTCGACGTCGAGACCCTCGCCAAGCTGCCGATTATCGTGACCGCCCAAGGCGGGGACTACACCAAACAGGTCCACGGCGAGCTGCGCAGCCGCGGCTGGGACGGTCTCTGGATCGATGCCGCTTCCACGCTGCGGATGAACGACGATTCGATCATCGTGCTGGACCCGATCAACCGCGACGTCATCGACAAGGGCCTGGCCAACGGCACCAAGGATTTCATCGGCGGCAACTGCACCGTCTCCTGCATGCTGATGGGCCTCGGCGGGCTGTTCAAGAACGGCCTCGTCGAGTGGGGCACCTCCATGACCTATCAGGCCGCCTCCGGCGGCGGCGCCCGGCACATGCGCGAACTGCTGAACCAGTTCGGCACGCTCAACGCCCAGGTCAGCTCGGAACTGGATGATCCGGCGTCGGCCATCCTGGACATTGACCGCAAGGTCCTGGCCCACCAGCGCACCGACATCGACGCCTCGCAGTTCGGCGTCCCGCTGGCCGGATCGCTCATCCCGTGGATCGATGCGGACCTCGGCAACGGCCAGTCCAAGGAGGAGTGGAAGGCCGGGGTGGAGACCAACAAGATCCTCGGCACGTCCGGCGACGAGCACATCATCATGGACGGCCTGTGCATCCGGATCGGCGCGATGCGCTCGCACTCCCAGGCACTCACGCTCAAGCTCCGCGAAGACCTCTCCGTTGCTGAGATCGAGAAGCTCCTGGACGCGGACAACGAGTGGGCCAAGGTGGTGCCCAACACCAAGGACGCGTCCATGGCGGACCTCACCCCCGTATCGGCCTCCGGCACCCTCGACATTCCGGTGGGCCGCATCCGCAAGCTGGAGATGGGGCCGCAGTACATCAGCGCCTTCACCGTGGGCGACCAGCTTCTGTGGGGTGCCGCCGAACCGCTGCGCCGTATGCTCAACATCGCGACCGGAAACCTCTAGGGACGTCTCCGCCCCCGTTCAGGTGCCGACGAATCTCCGGTACTTCGCGGCCTGCAGCTCAAAGGATCTTTGGGCGGCAGGCCGCAGTCCGTTGATCTCGTCGAAGGGCTCCGGCACCACCACCACCGCGGCCTTCCCGTTGCGCGACACCTCCCAGGTGCCAACGACCTGGCCGCCGGCGACGATCGTCTTCCGGAAAACGCCGTTGCCGCCCGGCACGATCTTGTCGGCATGCTCCGGCGGCAGCACGAGCGACCGGTCCGTGTAGCCGAGCAGGAACTCGTCGAATCCGGGCAGCGCAAGCACCAGGCGCCCCGCGGGGACCCCTTCATCGAGGAGGGCCGCCGTTTCCGGGGAGAGCCAGTAGGTTGTCCCCTCGAACGTCAACTCCACCAGCTGGTTCTTCACCCGGGCCAGAGCCGCGCGGACCTCTTTCAGGGGGATGCCGGACCACCAGGAGAAGTCACGTTCCGTGGCGGGCCCGTGGCTGCGGAGATAGCGCAGCAGCCACTCTGCGATGCCCTCCGCGCGGTCCAGGGAGCGCGACCCGGTGATCCAGTCGTCGAAGGCCACCACTAATTGCTGGTTGCCGACGAGCGGCCCCTGCACCAGCCAACCGCGCTGGCACAGGACCCCCAGCAGGTGTATGCCGCGCTGGCCGGCCGTGCTCTGGCCGGCCCGCTCGAAGGCCTGGAACAGCTCCGCCCGGCTGGCGGCCGCCCCGCCGGAGACCAGCTGCAACGCGGTGTCCGCTGCGACGCCGACGTCCGCGGCACCAATCTCGAGCTCCCGGTGGCGCCCGGCCATACCCCGGATCAGCCGGTCGGAGGTGATGGCCAGCATCCACTTCAGGTCCTCGGGTGCCAGCAGGTGCAGCGTGCCGCGCATCGGCCAGGACCGCACAATCTCCCCGCGGTCCAGGGCGCTGCGGATATCCGTGACGCGGGACCCCGGCACCCGCTGACCGACGGCCCAGAGGGCCGCCTGCAGGTCCTGGGCCTGCATGGCCGTCATCCAGCGCACCGCTGCCGCGACACTGCGGAACCCGGACCCGGCCAGTCCCTGCGAGGCCAGCCGCAGCCGCCCCAGGATCCCCCGGCTGAGCCGGACACGCGCCGTTGCTGTCATGCACACCATGCTAGGACTCCTGGCGGCTGGTTCCCAGCAGCCTTCCAGCCGGACTGCCTACCCTTGATGGATGACCATGAGTGAGATGTGGCCGCTGCTGCGGCCCCTGAGCCGGAGCCTAGCCCTGCTGGGCTGGGCTTCCAGCGCAGCCGGCATGACTGCCGGTCTCGCCATTGCCATTGCCAGCGGAACACGCCTCTCCCCCATGATGAGCACCCTGCAGCTGGTGGCCATGGCGTCCACAGCGGTGGCGGTGGCCAGCTTCGTCACGGCAGCTTCCGTACAGCCGCGCCAGCGTGCGCTGGACGACGTTGCACCGGAGGACCTGGAATCCGGCGGCATGCCGGACACGGTGCAAAGCCTCCTGCTCGGCTCCGTGGCCCTGCTCGCCGGGGCGGGGGTCTTCGCCGTCGCGGGGCTTATGCTCCGCAGCGGGCCCAGCACGCAGTCCGTCGCCTTTTGCCAGGTGTTCTTCCTTGGCGCCGCCGCCTCCGGCTTGACGTTCCTGCTCTTCAGCAAAGTCGCCCCGCGCCGCAGCAGGAACTGACGAGGGCCGCAGCAGGAACTGACGAGGGCCGCGCCCTAGAGCTCCACGCCGATGAGCAGCGGTTCCGGATGAAGTTCGATCCCAAAGCGTTCGACGACGCCGCGGCGCACCTCGCGCGCGATCGCCAGCAGGTCCGCCGCAGTGGCCGATCCCCGGTTGGTGATGGCGAGCGTGTGTTTGGTGGACAGGGACGCCCGGCCGCCGGAGACGCTGTTCGGTTCCAGCCCGAACCCCTTGGCGTAGCCGGCCTGGTCAATCAGCCAGGCCGCCGAGAGCTTGGTCAGCCCGTCGGCGCCGCCCGGGTACCGCGGCGCACCGTCGGGCAGCGTAGCGGCGACCTCTGCCGGCACGACGGGGTTCGTGAAGAAGGAGCCGGTGGAGTAGGTGTCCCGGTCCGCCGCGTCCCACACCATTCCTTTGGACCCCCGGAGCCGGAGCACTTCGCGCCGGACGTCGGTGGAATAGGCGCGCTGGCCGGCTTCGACGCCCAGGGCACGGGCGAGTTCGGCGTAGCGGACGGGGGCACTCATGCGGCCCAGCGGCAACTGGAACTCGACCGTGAGGACGACGTAGCGCGGGGAGCCGTTGACGGTGGTCTGCTTGAGGACTGAATCGCGGTAGCCGAACTTCAGCTCCGAGTTCGTGAAGGTCTGCACGGCGTTGCGGTGCCGGTCCCAGGTCCGCACGGCGGCGATCGTCTGGGAGACGTCCGCGCCGTACGCTCCAACGTTTTGGACCGGGGTGGCTCCCGTGGCGCCGGGGATGCCGGAGAGCGCCTCGATGCCGGACCAGGCGTGCCGGACGGCGTGCGCCACCAGGGCATCCCAGTTGTGGCCGGCCTGGACCACAACGGCGACCCCGCCGCAGGAATCCTCCGCGCTGACGGTGAATCCCTCCGAGGCGATCTTCAGGACGGTGCCGGGGAACCCGTCGTCGGACACCAGCAGGTTGGAGCCGCCGCCGATGATCAGCAGCGGCTCGGCGGCGGCGTCCGCCGATCGGACGGCATCAATGATTTCGGCCTCGGTGCGGGCCTCGATGAAACGTCCGGCGGGGCCGCCGACGGCGGCCGTGGTCAGGGCGGAAAGCAGAGTCTGGGTCACCTGACCAGCCTAGCGGGGTTCCGGCGGCCTCCCCTAAGCCGGGCGCTTCCGCTAGCTGGCCTTCCGGGCCACCGGGGAGAGCAGGAAGCTGACCACCAGCATCACCATCACGGCCAGCAAGGAGTGCAGGATGCCCACGTGCTCCGCCAGCAGGCCGAGCAGGGGCGGGCCGCAGAGGAAAGCGCCGTACCCGATCGTGGACACCACAGAAACCCGGGCGGCCGCCTTCAGGGGGTCATCGGCAGCGGCGGACATGCCCACCGGGAAGCCGAGGGAGGCGCCGAGTCCCCAGACCGCGAGGGCGACGTAGGCAACCCAGGGCTCCGGCGCGAAGACGAACAGGCCCAGCCCCAGTACGGCCAGGGCCGCGCACCAGCGCATCACCGGGACCCGGCCGAAGCGGTCAAGGACTACGGTCCCCGCGAAACGGCCGATCGTCATGAACGTGACGAAGAGCCCGTACCCGGCGGCTCCTGCAGCGTCCGACTGGCCGTGGCCGTCGGCGAGCGCGAGTGCCACCCAGTCCCCCGCTGCGCCCTCGGCGAGGGCGAGTCCCAGCACGAGGACGCCCAGCAGGAGGGTCCGGCGGTCCCGCCAGGCCTGGGCGATCTGGCGTTTGTTGTCCAGCGGTTCATCGGGCTGGTCCGTCGCCGGCCGGATGACCGGGATCGGCCCGGTGGAGGGATCCTCGAACGTATCGAGTTCGCCCGGCTTGAAGGTCTGCCTGCCGTCCACCGGAGTGATGTCGGCGCGGAACCACGACGCGGCCGTGGCCACGGAACCCGCGACCAGCAGCCCCACGGCCCCGAGATGCCAGAAGACGGGAACGCCGGCACCGGCGGCCCAGGCGCCCGCCGCGGCGCCGGCCACGGTACCGAGGCTGAAGGAACCATGCAGCCGCGGCATGATGTGCCGGCCGACGGCGCGCTCCACGGCGGCACCCTCGACGTTGGAGGCAGTGTTCCAACTGGCGGTGCCAAGTCCGATCACGGCCAGCCCGGCGGCGACGGCGAGCGGGTTGACCAGGACGGAGGTTCCAAGTCCGGCGAGGATCAGTCCGGCGCCCACCATGATGCTGCCGATCCGGATGGTCTGATTCGAGCCGAACCGCAGCACGATCAGCCCCGATGCGGAGACCGAAATGAAGGAACCCAGGGTCATGCACAGCAGCAGCAGCCCGACGCTTCCGGGGGTGAGGTCCAGCCCGTCGCGGATGGCCGGCAACCGGGACACCCAGCTGGCGAACGCGATGCCGCTGACTGCGTAGGCGACCACGACGGCGTTACGCCAGTGCGTGACCTCCGCGGACTGGCCGGTGCGCACGCTCACAGCATCGCCATACGGTCAGGCCAGCCTGACGACAGCCTGGGCCTTCATCAGCACCTTCTGCCCCGCCGAGAGGACCGTCAGGTCGACGCGGGCGGTACCTGCGTCGGCGTCGAGCGCCCCGATGGCGCCGGAGACCTCGATGACGGCGCCGGCGTCGGGCGTCCCGGTGGTGTCCGCCACCGGAACGGGCTTGGTGAAGCGGGTCTGGAAATCGATGACGGCGGCGGGATCTCCGGCCCAGTCGGTGACGAGCTGGACGGCCGAACCCATGGTGAACATGCCGTGGGCGATCACGCCGGGCAGCCCCACGCTGGTGGCGAAGGCCTCGTTCCAGTGGATGGGGTTGAAGTCGCCGGAGGCGCCGGCGTACTTGACGAGGTCCGTGCGGGTGACGTCGATGCTGCGGCTGCCGATGTTCTGGCCGATAGTGAGTTCTGCAAGTGTGGGTGTCATGGCTACTGTCCCTCTCCGCGGACCAGGATGGACGAGGTGGCGGTGGCGACGGCTTCACGCGAATCGTCGCCTGCGGCGACGGCGTCTGCACCTGCGGTAAGTGCGAAGATCTCCGAGCGGGTGGTGATCATGGCACCGCCGCCCATCGCGCGGACGCCGTCGACATGGAGTTCCGCGACCAAGCGGTCCCCGGCCAGGATCGGGCGGTGGTGGACGAAGCGCTGGTCCGCGTGGACCACCCGGGAGAAGTCGATGCCGGCGTCCGGGTCCTCGATCAGCTGGGCGTCGGCCCGCTGGGCGACAATAATCGCGAAGGTCGGCGGTGCCACGAGGTCGCGGTGCCCCAGCGCGGCGGCGGCCGCCACGTCGAAGTGGGCGGGGTGCGTGGCCTTCACCGCGCGGGCGAACTCGCGGATTTTCTCGCGGCCGACGTCGTACACCTCTGCGGCAGGGTAGCTGCGGCCCTGCAGATCCGGATTGATAGTCATGGGAACCAGCCTATCGCCACGCCGCCGGGCCTCCCGCGCCGATGACCGGGGATGAACAGGATGACGAGATACGGTATGATGAAAACATCATTTCATCAATTCATGGCCGGCCCCGGGTAGCGGCGATGAGAAAGCACAGGCCGCGATGATTTCACCAGCGCAGACCCCCTTGTACGAAATCAAAGCCAACCTGTTCAAGGCCCTTGCCCACCCGGCACGGATCCGGGTCCTTGAGCTGCTGTCTGCCGCGCCGGACCATTCGGCGCCCGTCAGCTATCTGCTTTCCGAGACCGGCCTGGAAGCGTCGCATCTTTCCCAGCACCTCGCCACGCTGCGCAGGCACGGGGTGGTGACCTCGTCCCGGTCAGCCAACGCCGTGACCTACCGGCTGGCGCATCCGAAGATCGCCGAGCTGCTGGCCATCGCCCGGACCTTCCTCCTCGACAGCCTGGCCGATTCCAACGAACAGCTAAAACTCGCGCAGGGACTGCCCAGCGAGCATCTCAAGGGCGCCGATTCGTGAGTGCCGTCCCCGGGCATCTCCGCCGGTTCCTGCCTTCCCGCCGCGACTACGACGGGCTGCGCTCCTCCTGGAAAACGGATCTGCTGGCGGGCATCACCGTCGGGATTGTGGCCCTGCCGCTGGCGCTGGCCTTCGGAGTGAGCTCCGGTGTGGGCGCAGAGGCCGGGCTCATCACCGCCGTGGTGGCCGGCCTGGTGGCAGCGGTCATGGGCGGCTCCCACGTGCAGGTGTCCGGGCCTACCGGCGCCATGGTGGTAGTGCTGGCCCCGGTGGTCGCGCTCCACGGCCCCGGCAGCATCGCCCTGGTCTCCCTGCTGGCCGGCCTGCTGGTCGTCATGCTGGGCATCAGCGGACTGGGCCGGGCGGTGGCCTTCATTCCGTGGCCCGTCGTGGAGGGCTTCACGCTCGGTATCGCCGCGATCATCTTCCTCCAGCAGGTCCCGATGGCGACCGGCACCGCGGGGATCCCGGGGCACAACACCCTGCTGGCCGCCGTCGAGAGCGCCTCCCAGGCGACCTTGCCCACCGTGCTGCAGACCCTCGGCGTCGTCGCGGGGGTGGCGGCGGTGATGCTGCTGCTTCCGAGGCTGAACAAAGCCCTGCCCGCGAGCCTGATCGCCGTGCTCCTGGCCACGGCGACCGCCGAGCTGCTCCAGCTGGACATTCCCCGGATCGGAGCCTTGCCGCAGTCCCTGTCCGCGCCGTCGATGCCCGCCCTGGATCCGGCGACCATGGGCGGGCTGCTGATGCCCGCGGTGTCCATCGCGATGCTCGCGGCCATCGAGTCCCTGCTGTCCGCACGGGTGGCCGCCGGCCTGGTGGGTCCTGACGGGAGGCCCTCCGGGGCTTACAGCCCGGACCGGGAACTCACGGGGCAGGGACTCGCCTCGATCGCGGCGGGGTTCTTCGGCGGCATGCCCGCCACGGGCGCCATCGCCCGGACCGCGGTCAACGTCCGGTCCGGGGCCAGGACCCGGCTCTCCGCCATTGTGCACGCCCTGGTTCTGCTGGCCATCATCTACTTTGCGGCCGGGCTGGTCGGGAAGATCCCGCTGGCGGTCCTCGCCGGGATCCTGATGGTCACAGCCAGCCGGATGGTTTCCAGGCACACGGTGACAGCCATCATGCGTTCCACCCGCGCCGACGCCTTTGTGTTCGTCTTGACAGCCCTCATCACCGTGGCATTCGACCTGATCGTGGCCATCGAGATCGGCCTGGTCGCCGCGGCCCTCTTCACGCTGCGGAAGTTCGCCTCGCTCAGCGGGGTGAAACGCGAGGAAATCCCGGGACCACCTGAACCGGGCGACGAACACATCGCGATCTTCCGGCTGGACGGGGCCATGTTCTTCGGCGCCGCGGAGCGCGTCCTGCAGGAAATCAGCCAGGTCAAGGACATCCAGGTGGCCATCATCCGGCTGTCACAGGTGCGGATGCTCGACGCCACCGGGGCCCACACACTGGTGGAGGTCATTTCAGCGCTGGAGCTGCGCGGCGTGACGGTTCTCCTCAAGGGCGTCCAGCCACAACACCTCGATCTTGTGACCAACGTCGGGGTGATCCGGTCGCTGCGGCACCACAAGCACCTGTTTACGTCGCTGCCCGCGGCCGTGGAACATGCCCGCAGCCATGTCCGCCGGAATGCCGCCGCTAACGTTTGAGGTTTTTGCGGATCGTCTGGCCGCGGACCACAATCCCGGCGATGTGCAGGATGAGGCCGGCTCCGATCACAGCGAGGGAGGCAACGGCGAGGTCCTGGTTGCCCGTGCTGTTACCCACCAGGTTGAGGACGATCCCGATCCCGAGCATCCCCATGGCGCTGAAAACCAGCACCTTATAGGTGGTTGATGCGGTTTCCCAGAATTCTTTCAGCACCGTGCCAGTCTACTGGGGACCGCCGGCAACTCCGCGAGCCGTGAAATTCCTGGCGACACTCAAAATGCCTGGCGACGCGGGAGTACGGGAGCGTCCGGTATTTGGCGCATCGCGGGGCACTTCCAGCGTCAGAACAGCGACTCCTGGACCGCCGGAACGTCCGTCCCATGGTCGCCGAAGACAATGGTCCGGGCCTTTAACTGGCCGAGGTTGACGACGAACTCAAGGTCGGCCCCGTCGAGCCGGGCCAGTGCGATGCTGCCGCTCAGCGAGTCGATCCGGAAGCCGTGGGTTCCCGTGCTGAGCTCATGCGGGTAGGCGTGCCGGACGGCCGGCGCGCAGGCCGCGTCCGACAGTCCCGGCCGGATCCATGGCTCGTCGACGACCTCGAATCCGCCTCCCCCGACGCCGGCCAACAGCTCACGGACGCCGCCGGCCAGCCTGCTGTTCAGGGTGTCCAGCCCGACGGCGGGGACCGGGCCGGTCAGGGCCGCGGCCTTGGCAGCCGACCGGATCTGCTGCGGCAGGCCGGCGTCGCGGGTCACCATGTCCTCCAGGAGCCTGACCACCCGGCCGTCGTCGGCGCGGGCGACGTAGCGGGCGACGACAGCGCCCTGCTCGGCGAGCCGTTTCCATTTCCGCAGGTCCGCCGCGGTGCCCACTTTGCTGGCGCCGCCGGCGAACGTGGCGATGTACAGCCAGTGCGGCTGCATCAGGTAGGCCCGCAGTCCGGGCGGCACGCGTCCGCCGCGGTGGAAGTCGTGGATGAGCCGGCAATCGTCCACCACGAAGCACCGTTCGCACTGGCTTCCTTTCACCGCGTGCGCCCGGGCCGCGCAGAGGACGTGGTCCCGGTCCGCGGGTCCATGCACCTTGTGGTGGCCCAGGCAGCGCTTCCCCGGCGTGGGGACGCGGAAACCCAGCCGGGTGCCGGCTTCCAGCGCCAGGCCGGTGACTCCGCCGTCGGGGTCCTGGAGGCGCATCACCGGGTGCACCCCGCCGGAGGGGCCGGCTTCCGCCGGTTTGGAGCCGGGTCCGGAAAGTTCGGCATCCCAAAAGACCCCGTGGACCAGATAGCGGGTATCGGTCACGGGGTCTCCTTGGTTCGGGGCGGGCTACAGGGCCGGCTGCACCCCAAAGGCTACCGCGAGCTTCATGATCTTCTCGGCGCGGCCCAGGCGCGGCAGGTCCGAACCGTCGCGGATCACGCGGCCGTTGGCCTCGAAGTCGGCCATGAAGTCAGTGGCCCAGGCGACGTCGGACGGCGTCGGGCTGATGACCTCGTTGATGACGTGGGTCTGGTCGATCGCGAGGCACAGCTTGCCGGTCATGCCCATCATGACCGTGATGCCGGTCTGCTCGCGCAGGATCGGGTGGTTGGTGCCCACCGTGGGCCCGTCGATGGGGCCGGGCAGGTTGCCCACGCGGCTGGCCACGACCAGCTTGGCGCGCGGGTACGCCATGGCTTCCGGGGTGGCTGCCATGCCGGTGTCGCGGCGGAAGTCGCCGGAGCCGAAGGCGAGCCGGAACGCGCCCTGGGCCTTGGCGATGTTGTTGGCTTCCTCGATGCCGACGGCGGACTCGACGAGGGGGATGACGGGCGTTTTGCCGTCCATCCGGTGGAAGCTCTCGGTGACCTGGTCCGCGGACTCGGTCTTGGCGAGCATCACGCCGAGCAGGCCGGGGGTGCCGCGCAGCCCGGCGAGGTCGTCGGCCCAGAAGGGGCTCGTGGCGTCGTTGATCCGGACCCAGGCGTTGCCGCCGGCGGTCAGCCAGTCCACGACGTTGGCGCGGGCTGCGTCCTTCTGCGAGGGGTCCACCGCGTCTTCGATATCCAGGATGATGGCGTCCGCCCGGGAGACGGAGGACTGATCGAAGAGTTCGGTTTTCATTGCGTTCACCAGCAGCCAGGAGCGGGCGATTTCAGCTGGAATGTTGCGTTGAGGCCGGACGGTCCCGGCGGTGGTGGTGGAGGTCATGTATCTACGCTATCCGTTCCGGGGTGTCTCCCGCGAAGTATTCCGGCCCCCGACGGTGTCCAATACGACCAATATCACAGCCCCGCCCGGGTAACCGGCAGCAGAAGCCCTTTTGAGCGCTCAAAAAGGCCCCTGCTGCCAGCTGCCCGGAAGGCGGAAGCCTTAAGGGATGTTGCTGCCCCGCGCCGTCACCCAGAGCCGGTACCACTCGGGCCGGGTCATGGCCGCGGCCACAGCGGCCGCGTCCGCGCAGGCCAGGATGCGGTCCGGATTGGCGGTGCCGATCACGGGGGCGATACCGGCCGGGTGCTTCATCAACCAGCCCAGCAGGATCGCTTCCCCGGTGGTTTGCTTCTCCGCGGCCAGCTGCGCCACGAGCGCGGTTGTCGCTTCTTCCGCCGCCGACGGAGTTGCGGCAGGCGCCCCGGTGTAGAGGCCCCGGGCCAGTGCGCCGTAAGCCTGCAGGGTGATCCCGTGCCGGACACCGTGCTCCACCGTGCCGTGCGGGAAGCTGTAGTCCGTCCCCTCGGCATGGTTGACCAGCACCGTGCTCTCCAGCCAGGCGCGCTTGAGCAGGCTCATCTCCAGCTGGTTGGCGACCACCGGAGTCTCGAGGCGGTCCTGCAGGACCTCGATCTGCGCCCCCGACATGTTGGACACGCCCAGCGCCCGGACCTTGCCTTCCGCCATCAGCTGCCCGACGGCGGAACCCACCTCCGCGGGGTCCATCAACGGGTCGGGGCGGTGGAGCATGAGCACGTCCACGTAGTCCGTGCGGAGCCGGGCGAGGCTTTCGTTGACGCGGGCCAGGATGGAGTCCCGGCTCAGGTCGTAGTAGCCCTCCAGCCCGTGTTCGTTGAGCCGGATGCCGCACTTGGTCTGCAGCCGGATACGTTCCCGCAGACCTGGAGTGTTGGCCAGCACATCGCCGAACACCGCCTCGGACTTGCCGCCGCGGTAGATATCGGCATGGTCGAAGAGGGTGATGCCCGCTTCGAGGGCAGCGTCGACGGCGGCCGCCGCCTCGTCCACCTGCGCGGACGAGTACGGCTCCAACGACCAGCTGCCGCCAAGGCCCATGCAGCCATAAATCAGCTCCTGGCCAGGGTTCGGTTGCTGGACAGGGTTCGATTGCAGGCCGGGGTCCGGTTGCTCGGCCGGCCTCTCCTGCGCCCCGGGGGTCACCGCAGCCAGACGGTGGTGTTGCCCGGCAGGAGGTTCCCGTCGAGCGGTCCGCTGCTGAGCAGCACAGTTCCGGCGGGAAGTTCAACGGGCATGTCGCCGAAGTTGGTCACTGTCTGCCAGCCACCGGGGCGGCTGAAGTGCAGGACGTCGGGGTTGGCCGCGGTGTGCCATTCGAGCTCCTCCGAGGTCTGGAGTTCCCGGCGCAGCTTCAGCGCCTGGCGGTAGAACTCCAGCGTGGAACCGTCCACGCCGTCCTCGGCCGTGACGGCGTAGCGGCCGAACCACTCCGGCTGCGGCAGGTGCGCCCCGCCGTCGCCGAAGCCGAAGGAGCTGCCCTCGGCGGCCCAAGGCAGCGGGACGCGGCAGCCGTCCCGGCCGATCTCCACGCCCTTGTTGCGGAAGAACGTCGGGTCCTGCCGCTCGGAGTCGGGGATGTCCGCGACCTCCTGCAGGCCGAGTTCCTCCCCCTGGTACAGGTACGCGGAGCCCGGCAGCGCGAGCATCAGCTGGGTGGCCGCACGGGCGCGGCGCAGGCCGAGGTCGACGTCGAGCTCCTCGGCGGGGGCACCGGCCAGCAGCCAGCCCTTGCCGTCCTGGCCCTTGGCGTGTTTGCCGCCGCCCTTGGGCAGGCCGTAGCGCGTGGCGTGCCGGACGACGTCGTGGTTGGAGAACACCCAGGTGGAGGAGGCGCCGGACTCGGTGGCTTCGGCGAGGTTCCGGGTGATGATCTCGCGGAACTCGTCGGCGTCGAAGTCGGCCTGCAGGAGGTCGAAGTTGAACGCCTGGCCCAGGCCCTCGGGGCTCGCGTAGCGGCCGCGGCGGCTGGCGTGGACCCAGGCCTCGGCGACGGCGGTGCGCGGCGGGTTGTACTCGTTGAAGACCTCGCGCCATTCGACGTAGATCTCGTGGACCTCGTCGCGGTCCCAGAACGGGTGCGAGCCATCGTCGAAACCGTCAGTGCCGCTGTTGGCCTCGCTCAGCTCGACCTTGGACAGCAGCGGCTCGGTGAGGTCCTTGGTGAGGGCATGGGCGACGTCGACGCGGAAGCCGTCCACGCCGCGGTCGGACCAGAAGCGCAGGGTCTTGAGGAAGTCGTCCCGGATTTCACGGTTGGACCAGTTCAGGTCCGGCTGTTCCTTGGCGAAAATGTGCATGTACCACTGGCCGGGGGTGCCGTCCGGTTCGGTGATGCGTTCCCAGGCGGGTCCGCCGAAGACGGATTCCCAGTCCGACGGCGGGATCTCGCCGTTCTCGCCCTTGCCGTCCCGGAAGATGTAGCGCTCACGCGCGTCGGAGCCGCGGGGGGACGCGAGGGCTTCCTGGAACCAGATGTGCCGGTTGGAGGAATGGTTGGGGACGATGTCGGCGATCAGCTTGATGCCGGCAGCGTGCAGCGCGGCGGACATTTCGTCGAAGTCTTCCAACGTGCCGAGCTTGGGGTCCACGTCGCGGTAGTCGTCGACGTCGTAGCCGCCGTCCGCGAGCGCTGAGGGGTAGAACGGGCTGAGCCAGACGGCGTCGATCCCGAGTTCCTTCAGGTAGGGGACCTTGGCGGTGATGCCCTTGATGTCGCCGAGGCCGTCGCCGTTCGAATCGGAGAAGCTCCGCGGGTAGATCTGGTAGACGGATGCCTGGCGCCACCAGTTGGGGTCGGCTGCGAGATCGGAACCGGACAGGGTTGCCAGCGTGGCGGTGTTGGACAAGGGAAGATCCTTCGGGTTCGGAGCAGTGCTTCTGATAATTTAGATACAAGCTAAATATATTGCCGGATCAATTATGGGTCCGTACTTACGGGGAGGTCAAGATTTGAAGCCGACGGCAGCCGCCGCCACGCCCCAGCTGCTGCGCCGGGTGAACGCCCAGTCGGTGCTCGGCTTCATCCGGAACACGGACGTGGCCACGGGAACGGAACTGATGAGCCGGACCGGACTGACGCGGGCGTCGGTCATTGCCGTCTGCGAAGACCTGATCCGGCGCGGCTGGATCCGTGAACTGGACACGCGGGACGAAGAACAGGCCCCGGGCCCGCGCAAAGGACGTCCCGCCCGGCGCTTCGAGCTCAATACACGGGCGGGTTTTGTCCTCGGCATCGATATCGGCGCCGCCACCACCACCGCGGCCGTCGCGGACCTCCGCGGCACCGTCATCGGACGCGCCAGCGGGAGCTTCCGGGCCACGGACATCCCCGCGGAGGAGCGGATCGACGTCGTCGACCGTGCCTGCCGCCGGGCGCTGGCAGCCGCCGGGACCGGGCCGGAAAAGGTCCTGGCCGTCAGCGCGGGCATCGCCGCGCCGGTGGACCGCGACGGGAATGTGCTGGCCAGCCAGCACTTCTGGAGCCTGTTCGACGTCGGGCTCCGGACGGCGCTGAAGGAACTGCACGGCTGGACGGTGTTGCTGGAAAACGATGCGAACCTTGCCGCCCTGGGCGAACGCTGGCGGGGTTCCGGCGCCGGCGTCGACGACCTGGTGGTGCTCCTGGCCGGAGAGCGGCTGGGGGCCGGGGTGATGGAGTCCGGGCGTCTGCTGCACGGCCGGGGCGGCGCGGCCGGCGAAATGGGGTACCTGGACCTCGTGGAGGGCGTCGGCTCCAGCGACGGCATCGCCAGCCTGGCCCGGCAGTGGTCCGCGGCCGGGGGCGGCCCCGCCTCCGGCGGTGAGGCGAGTGCCCGGCGCGTCTTTGAGGACGCCGCCGCCGGGGATCCCGGGGCGCTGGCCATCCTGGACAGGATTTCGGAGCGGATGGCCCGGGTCATCGCCTCCGTGGCGAGTTTCATCAACCCCGAGCAGGTGGTGATCGGCGGTGCGGTGGCCGAATCGGCGGCGGCGCTGCTGCCAGCGATCACTGCGCTGCTCCCCCGATTCACGGCGACGCCCCCGCGTGTGACGGTCTCACCGCTGGGCGACTCGATTGTCACGGTGGGCGCCGTCCGCCGCGCCCTGGACTACGTCGAAGCCAACGCGCTGGAGATCGCGCTCCCCCCGGAATAGCCCCGGGAACCAGGTCCGCCGCGTCATGGGGACTCAGGGACTTAGCTCAAGATTCGGCAACGATTCGCTACCTAAGACGAAAGATTCGTGCAAGTTACCGGGTCTGGCGGCGTGCCATCCGTAGACTGACCTCACTTCCCGGTCTCCCGGCCGCACCGCTGAGCAGTCAGTGATGCGGCGGTCTCATGAAAGACAAAAATTGATTTCAATACGGAAGACGACAGCGCTGATGACGGCGTTGGTCGTCACACTTGCCTCGCTCACCGCTGTGACGCTCACGCCTGCCCTCGCCGATCCGGCACCGGCACCGACGTCAACGGCGACGGCGACGGCGTCGGCGAAGTCCACACCGACGCCCGGCCTGACGGTTGGCCCGACGGCCACTGGATCCGCGGAGACTACTGCCGCGCCGGCGCCCACGGCCGAGCCGACGCCGGCAGCGGTATCCCCGGCAACCGTCGAGTCGCAGGCGTTGACAGCCCCGGAGCCGTTGTTCACGGAGGTCATTGGCGGCAACAACCCCACGTCCACGCACGGCGACGGGACCGCAGGGCACGGGAGCAAGGGTGCTGAACAGCACAAGGCGGCCACGGAGGCCTACTCCCTGGCCAGGAGCGGCAATATCAAGGTGAAGCTGGTCCTGGTCCAGCTGGCCGACCGGAAAGCGACCATCCCGGAGGCGGACGCCCGGGCCGCAATTAGTACCAGCAGCCAGTACTGGCAGGCCATGTCGAACGGCAGGCTGTCCATGAGCGTGGCCACGGTCGAAAAGCGGTCCAGCAAGGCGACCACGACCCAGAGCTATTCATCCATGATGAACACGATCTCCAACGAAATTGGGTGGACCCCCAGTTCGTACACGGCCCTCGTGGTGTTCGTTTCCACGCCCACCCTCTCCGACGGGGCGTACGGCGCGGGCTGGAGTTACAACGGAACCAGCGGGCGCGTGCTGATGCCGCTCCCGGCCACCCTGACCAAGAGCGTGCTGACCCACGAATTCGGGCACGTCCTGGGGCTCATGCACGCCAACAGGCTCACGTGCGCCAACGGTGCCGTGGACACAGCCAGCAACGCCGACGGCACCTTCGCCAACAGTTCGTGCAGCGTCCAGGAATACAAGGACAATCTCGATCTGATGGGTGTTTCCCAGGTCAGCCAGCCGGTGGTCAGCTCCCCGATCTATGAATTTGGCGGATTCGGAGCCGGCACCGAGGTCAGAAACCTGGGGACTGCAACGGGCAAAAAGTCCTACGAGCTCCGGGCCTGGGGAAGCGCGGACGCCAACCGTGCCGTCAAATTCACGGATCCCGTGAGCGGCGAGGTCTACTACGTTGAGCTCCGCCTCCCGGTGGGCAACGACGCGGCAACGGCCCTCGGCGGCAACCGCGGAGTCAAGGTTGTTCAGGGCTTCGGAGCTGGATCCATCGCGCTGCAGCCGAGCACCACAACCTTCAACGGCTTCTACAGCTACAACCAGACCTGGCAGGCCGGCCAGGTCTTCAAGACCCATGCAGGAACGCGGGTGAGCGTGGACTGGATTTCCTCCGCGGCGGCCGGCATCACCATCGAAACGTTGGATTCCCTCGCCGGCAAGGCGATCGACGCCGTCGCGGCCAAGACGCCGGCCCTGGGGACCGCGACGTCGGCTGTCGTCTGCGGGCTGCGCAACGGCGGCTGCTACAGGAACTTCCAGGGTGGATCCGTACACTGGAGCCCCAGCACGGGCGCCGTCGCCACCACGGGGCCGATCCGGGCCTCCTGGGCCAGCCTGGGCTACGAAAAGGGCAAACTCGGCTACCCCGCCGGCCCCCAGACGTGCGGCCTGGTTGGCGGCGGCTGCTACCAGAAATTCCAGGGCGGCAGCATCCACTGGTCCTCAGCCTCCGGCGCCTTCGCCACGTGGGGCGGCATGAGCACCGCCTGGGCCAGCACGGGTTACGAAAAGGGCAAACTCGGCTACCCGACGGGGAACGAAGTTTGCGGCCTGGTTGGCGGCGGCTGCTACCAGTCCTTCAAGGGCGGCAGCATCCACTGGTCCCCCGGCACCGGCGCCTTCCCCACCTGGGGCAGTATGCGCGCCACCTGGGCCAGCACGGGCTACGAAAAGGGCAAGCTCGGCTACCCGACAGGCAAAGAAACCTGCGGTCTGGTCAACGGCGGCTGCTACCAGTCCTTCAAGGGCGGCAGCATCCACTGGTCCCCGGCCACCGGCGCTGTCGCGACTTGGGGCGGCATGCGGTCCGCCTGGGCCGGCCTGGGCTACGAAAAGGGCAAGCTCGGCTACCCCGCCGGCAAGGAAACCTGTGGCCTGGTCAACGGCGGCTGCTCCCAGGCCTTCCAGGGCGGCAGCATCCACTGGTCCCCCGGCACGGGTGCCTACGCCACGGTCGGACCGATCCGGTCCGTCTGGGGAACACTGGGGTACGAAAAGGGCAAGCTCGGCTACCCGGCAAGCAAGGAAACCTGCGGCCTGGTCAACGGCGGCTGCGCGCAGAACTTTGTGGGCGGCGCCATCCTCAACGCCCCCGCCACCGGAGTATTCGCCACTGCGGGACCGATCAGTGCAACCTGGGCGTCACTGGGATCCGAAAAGGGCAAGCTCGGCTACCCGGCCGGCAAGGAAATCTGCGGCCTGACCAACGGCGGCTGCTCCCAGGCCTTCCAGGGCGGCAGCATCCACTGGTCCCCCGCCACCGGCGCCTTCGCCACGTGGGGCGGCATGCGCACAGCCTGGGCCAGCACGGGCTACGAGAAGGGCAAACTCGGCTACCCGACAGGCAAGGAAACCTGCGGCTTGGTTGGCGGCGGCTGCTACCAGTCCTTCACGGGCGGCAGCATCCACTGGTCCCCCGGCACCGGCGCCTTCGCCACGTGGGGCGGCATGCGCACAGCCTGGGCCAGCACGGGCTATGAAAAGGGCAAACTCGGCTACCCGACAGGCAAGGAAACCTGCGGCCTGGTTGGCGGCGGCTGCTACCAGTCCTTCACGGGCGGCAGCATCCACTGGTCCCCCGGCACCGGCGCCTTCCCGACGTGGGGCGGCATCCGCTCGACGTGGGCCGGCCTGGGCTACGAACGAGGCAAACTCGGCTACCCGACAGGCAAGGAAACCTGCGGCCTGGTTGGCGCCGGCTGCTACCAGTCCTTCACGGGCGGCAGCATCCACTGGTCGCCCACCACCGGCGCTGTCGCCACGACCGGTGCCATCCGCTCGACCTGGGCCAGCCTGGGCTACGAACGAGGCAAACTCGGCTACCCGACGTCGAACGAGAGCTGCAGCTCCGCCACCGGACCGTGCAGCCAGCGCTTCCAGCGCGGCACCATCACCTGGACGGCAGCCCGGGGAACTGAAGTCCTTCCCTAGGACTGTCTCCGAAGGTCTGAGTCCGCACAGAGCCGCCGGCAGCGAAGTGACGCTGCCGGCGGCTCTGTGGGTTTTGGCGGCTCTGTGCGTTGTGGAGGCCCGTGCGTGTCGGCAGCCGGACGCTGCGGTTAGCTCAGGTGCTCCAGGGCAGCCGCCACGGGCAGCGTGCCGTCGCGGAACTCGATGGTGCGCCCCGCGGTTGAGGGCAGCCCCAGAACCGCGGCCGCGACGAGGGCAACGTTGGCACGTGCCGTCTCTTGACCGCCGGAGGCATCCGCCGGGTTGACATCGATCAGGCCGTTGCCGGGGCCGTCAGTGAGCGCTCCAGGCCCCAGGATGGTCCAGTCCAGCTGCGTTCCGCGCAGGTAGGCGTCAGCAGCCGCCTTGGCTTCGGCGTAGGCGAAGAAGCCGTTGTCCGCGGGAACGCCGTGATCAGGCCCGGCTCCGAAGTAGGACACCATGATGTAGCGCCCGACGTCGGCCAGGGCTGCCGCATCCATCGACCGGATCGCGGCGTCCCGGTCCACGGCGTAGGTGCGGTCCGGGCTCCCTCCCCCGGCACCGGCGGACCAGACCACGGCGTCGTGGTTCCGAAGCGCCTCGGCGATCTCCGCCGTCGTCGAATTTTCAACGTCCAGGACAGCCGGGGTGGCCCCGGCTGCGGCGACGTCCTCCCGGTGGTCAGGGTTGCGGATGAACGACGTAACGTCGAACCCCTCCGCGGAGAGGATCCTGGACAGTTCCAAAGCCACTTTGCCGTGGCCGCCGATGATTGCGATTCGAGTCATGGACCCATTCTGTCCCACGGCGCCACGAGCCGCACCCGTTGAGCTATCACTTAGCGCGGCTCAGAGGCCCCTTGATGCACCCAAAGTGATAGCGCAACGGGGGTTAAACAAAAGGACCCTGCCGGCGATGCCTGCAGGGTCTTTCTGTAGCGGCGGGGAGGCTCGATCTCCCGACCTCACGATTATGAGTCGTGCGCTCTAACCAACTGAGCTACGCCGCCATAAATGAGGAAAACCTGCGCTAAGCCGGTCAAAAACCGCCTTGACACAGGCCCTCATTCAGAGCCCCCCACCGGAATCGATCCGGTGACCTCGTTCTTACCAAGAACGCGCTCTACCACTGAGCTAGGGGGGCAACGAGTAAATACTCTACCGGAAGATTCCCCTCCCAACAAATCGGTGCCGGGGAGGCCGAGAATGCGCCGAAATCAGCGGAAATCCGGGGTACAGAAGGCCTGGAGAGCATCCGGGAACGGGCCTTCGGCACCGCGGGACTCCCCGATGTGACCAAGGGAACTTAAACAAGAACGGGCCGGCTGTTGAGCCGGCCCGTTCTCACGGTGAATCAGTGCTTAGCAGCTGACGGTTACCACTTGTTGCGGGGCTTGAAGCCGCCTTCGGTGCGCGGCTTGCGGGCCGCGTCGGAGCCGACGCCGCGCTCGTTGCGGTCACTGAAGGAGCGTCCGCCGCGGTCAGCGGAGGACCGCTCGCCGTCGTTCTTGCGGAATTCGCGCTTGAAGCCGCCGTTGCCCTTGAAGTTGCCGCCACGGTCGCCGCCGCCTGAGTACCCGCCACGGTCGCCGCCGCGGCTGCCACCCTGGTAGCTGCCCCGGTCACCGGAAGGCTTACGGCCGTTGTCCAGTTCGAGGTGGATCAGCTCGCCGCCGATCCGGGTCCGGGACAGGGCCTTCAGCTGGTCGGAGCTGAGGTCCGCCGGGAGCTCCACGAGGGAGTGGTCCGCACGGATGTCAATGCCGCCGATCTGGGCCGAGGAGATGCCGCCTTCGTTGGCAATGGCGCCAACGATGGAACCCGGCATCACGCGCTGACGGCGTCCGACGGCGATCCGGTAGGTGGCGTTGCCCTCGGTCAGGGTGCGGGTCGGGCCGCGTGAACCGAAGCCGTCCTTGGAGCGCTCGCGCTTCTGGAATTCAGGAGCGGCCGGCAGTTCCTTGACCAGGAGCGGCTGGCCGCCCTGGGCCATCACTGCGAGTGCTGCGGCGATTTCCGAAGCCGGAACGTTGTGCTCTTCCTCGTAGGAGGAGATGAGGTCGCGGAACGACGCAACATCCTCGGAGGCGAGGGTCTCGGTGATCTTCTCAGCGAACTTGCCCAGGCGCAGGGTGTTGACCGTCTCCGCGGTCGGCAGGTGCATCTGCTCCACCGGCTGGCGTGTCGCCTTCTCGATGGAACGCAGCAGGTACTTCTCGCGCGGCGTCATGAAGAGGATCGCGTCGCCGGAACGGCCGGCGCGGCCCGTGCGGCCGATGCGGTGAACGTAGGACTCGGTGTCGTGCGGGATGTCGTAGTTGACCACGTGGCTGACGCGCTCGACGTCGAGGCCGCGGGCCGCGACGTCGGTGGCGACCAGGATGTCGATCTTGCCGTCGCGCAGGGCCTCGACGGTACGCTCGCGCTGCTGCTGCGGGATGTCACCGTTGATGGCGGCAGCCTGGAAACCGCGTGAACGCAGCTTGTCGGCGAGGTCCTCGGTGGCCATTTTGGTCCGCACGAAGGCGATGACGCCCTCGAACTCTTCAACCTCGAGGATGCGGGTCAGCGCGTCGAGCTTGTGCGGGCCCATGACCTGCAGGTAACGCTGGCGGGTGTTGGCGCCCGTGGTGGTCTTGGACTTGACCTGCACCTCGGCCGGGTTGTTCAGGTACTGCTTGGAGAGCCGGCGGATCTGGCTCGGCATGGTGGCGGAGAACAGGGCGACCTGGCGGCCCGCGGGGGTCTGCTGGAAGATCTGCTCCACGTCTTCGGCGAAGCCCATGCGGAGCATCTCGTCAGCCTCGTCCAGCACCAGGTACTGGAGTTCGGACAGGTCCAGGGAACCCTTGGCGATGTGGTCGATCACGCGGCCGGGGGTACCGACAACAACCTGGGCACCGCGGCGCAGGCCAGCGAGCTGGGGACCGTAGGCGGAGCCGCCGTACACGGGGAGGACGGTGAAGTCGTCGATGTGCTTGGCGTAGGAGGTGAAGGCCTCGGCGACCTGGAGGGCGAGCTCACGGGTCGGAGCGAGCACCAGGGCCTGGGTCTTGCGGGACGGGCCGTTGAGGTCGTGGAGCTCGGCCAGGCGGGACAGCGCCGGTACTGCGAATGCTGCAGTCTTACCGGTGCCGGTCTGGGCCAGGCCCACGACGTCGCGGCCTTCGAGCAGCAGCGGGATGGTTGCTGCCTGGATGGGGGAGGGCTTCTCGTAGCCGACGTCCTGCAGGGCAGCCAGGACGCGGCCATCGATGCCGAGGTCAACGAACTTGACGCCTTCTTCTTCGGCGTCTTCAGCCTTGGCCGGGGCGGCGGTGTTCGCAGAGGCCTCGGCCTGGGTGTCAGCCTGCGGTTCGGCTACGGCAGCGGCCGGAGCGTCGGTGTTCGCAGGGGCCTCGGTGAAGACCGGGGCGGAGCCGGCTGCGGGGGCAGCCGTTTCAGAAGTCTCGACGTCGACCTGGCTGTTCTCGGTGGCGAGTTCGGTGTCGACGGAGTTGTTCTGATTTTCGGGCATAGGTGAATATCCTCATTCATAGGGGCCAAGCGGCACAACCCGAGGTGAGCGGAGCCGCAGTACGCGTGACCGGAATCGCCGGACGTACTTTGACCGGCCGGTCACATAGAAGCCCGGCGCTTTCGCAATCCCGTGGCAGGACTTCCCGCTGCATCTCTTGGCTGCTATCCCAGCAGTCTGTACAGCGTTTTCTTTAGCCGGCTCTCCCTATGAAAATGCCCGCATCTCATTCGCGCGGGCCCCAACACTTACCAGTCTTGCCTCAAGAATTGGGCAGGAAATAAGGGATTTCCGGAGTGGGGGATATTTCAATTGTAGGGCATCGATCCGCGCATGGGTAACTCAGGGGCCGACGACGGCGGTGAGCTTGCGCACACGCCGCCCGCCCGGAGACGCCCGGGGCGGCGCTGCTACACGCCGAGGCGGCGCTGGAGCTTCTCAAACTCCGCGTGGTACTCGGGCTGGAGGCGGATCTCGCCGTCGGCGTCGGCGTCGCGCAGGGCCTCCATGTCCTCAACCGTGGGAGCGCTGAACCATCTGCCGATGGTTACCCCGTGGGTGGGGACGAATATCCGGTGGATGTGGTCCCCTGCCTGGATGCTGCCGACCCGCACGACGCGCAGATACGTTCCCACGCGGCCTGCCTCGCCGAACCGCTTGACCCAGTGCGGCTCGTGCATCCGGCGCTGGAAGGTGGCGCACGGGGTGCGGGGCGAGGTCACTTCGACTTCAACGTCCAGTCCGACCTTCCAGCGTTCGCCGATGATGGCGTCCGTGGCGCTGATCCCGGCAACGCGCAGGTTCTCACCGAAAATCCCTGGCGGGAGTTCGCGGCCGAGTTCCGCTGCCCAGTAGTCGGCGTCGTCCTGGGAGTAGGCATACAGCGCCTGGTCCTCGCCGCCGTGGTGCACGCGGCTGGCCTGGATGTCGCCATGCAGTCCGAGCCTGTGGACCTTGACCGGCCCATCCGCGGGGCGTTTGTCGATCGCGGTCACGCCCACACTGCCTGGATCGTCCAGCAACTGGTGTACGCGGCAGACGGCGAGAACGGATGCGGTGTCCATGGCACCAGTGTAGGCCTGGGGCCGCCCGGACTCCCCCGCAGAGCTCCTGCCCGGTTGCTTCCCTGCCGCTGGCGCGGACGGAGCCAGGACCGTATGGAGCGTCAGGGAGCCGTATCGGACACTGAGGTTTCCACAGCAGTCCAGGCAAAGGGCGTGCCCGCTGGCATCACGCCGTAATCCTTCGTGAGGACTTCGCGTTCCCCGATCAGCTGGCCCGTCTTGGGATCGATGATGATCTCTTGGCGGGTAAGAGTGCCTTCTGTCCGACCGATTGCCACGCCTGTTCGCCCGTCGAGGTTCGCCTGCCCTTCCATAATCGTCACCCCGGGAATCATGGCCGCGGCTTTGTACAGTGCGGCCCGCAGATCCGCAGGGACGAGTCCCGCTCGCAGGAGATCAGCGATGAAGACCAACGCTTCACCGTCCACTGATTGCCCTGCGCCCAGGGTCCGTATGTAGATGTGGTTCAGGAGTCGATAAGGGTCTCGGGGAAAGGTCGACATGTCCGTGGTGAGCGTGCCGCCTGGCTGGCCATAGAACTCTCCCTTTGGCGCCCGCAGCGTCTCGGGATGGGCTTGGATGCCCTGCTCCTGGACGTAATTTCGTGCCTTGTCGTCGTAGAACGTTGTAGGCACACGCCCCGAACGCAGCCACACCCACTCCGAAGTCCGGTCAGCCGGGATATACATATCCATCTTTTCTGTATCCAGCCACTGATATTTGGAACCGTCCTCGGGCCAGTCTTCCGTCGACCAAACGTTGGTGCTTCTGATCCTCAGATACTGGCCTGGATTCACGACGGGATCGGTGCTGGTAATTGCCGTTTCCGCCGCCGTATTGAGAACTTCAGCGGCTTCAGCGGTGGCGCTTCCTCGCCAGCCGGCAAGCCCTACGAGGTCCCCGGCAACAATCCCAGCGAGAACGGCTGCTGCAGCTACCGAAGTAACCCACTTCCGCCTCCGCCGTTGCCGCTCAACTGACAGCGAAACGACGGTCGGTGCGTGCTGCGGGCTGCCCGTCTTGGACATTTGGTCCAAGAGATTCGTCTCCGCCGTCTGGAAGGCTCTGAGGGAACGCTCCCTACTTGTGGCCAATTCCTGCTCCGCGATACTTGCTGCTGGATCTACAGTCGCTAGGTGGCGCCTTACCTGTTCCTCTAAGGCTCTCTGATTCATTTTTCTGCCCCCTCTGCTTGTAATAGGTGGGTCAGTGCTTTTCGGGCCCGATGCAGACGCATCCTGATGGCCGTGGCGCTGGTATTCAGTAAGTCGGATATCTCCCTGGAGTTGAAGCCGTCCCAGTAGGTCAGGAGGAGAACTTCTCGGTCCTCCGGACTCAATCGGTGCAGGGCTTCCTGAAAGAGATTCCCTCGAAAGGGCTTCGACGCCACCGTGATGCTCCGGTGGCCGAAGTTCTTCTATGAGTTTTGCGGAGCGGACTGACGACCGGTCATGGTTTCTTAGTACGTTACGAGCAACACCGAAAAGCACCATCACTGTCAGGGATTCGCTGTCAGTTGATTTCTCCCAAGCAATCCGAAAGACCTCTGCGCACAGGTCCTCAGCAGTCGCCGCATTCGCAGTTCGTCGGCGGAGATAGCGGTAGATGCGGTCGTGGGCGGCCGCGTGCGCTATCAAGAAATGCTTCTCCCGCTCCAAATCCGCTCTATCCTTCCGGACTGCTTGAAAGCTCATACCCGTTTAATGTCCGGCAACCCCGAAAGTGTAACGAGCCGTGGAAAGATTGGCCGTAATGCGCACCAACAAGAGCCATTGCGCTGAAGCTGCGCAGGTATGAATGCCTTTCACAACCTTTGGTGAAGCCCAGGCTTGTCTATAGGAAGAGCTCCTGCCCGGTCGCTTTCCTGCCCGGCACCCTATTCGCCCGCGACACCGGCGGGTCGCCCCGAATCCGTAGCCCGGTCCAGAAGCAACCGGGCAGGAAGGCCGGGCCAGCGGCAGCACCGAGACCGTAGGATGCTGGAATGAGCAACGAGGCTGGCCCCAATGGTTCCGAAATCTCCGACATCTCCGGAAATTCCCACGTCTCCGGCATCTCCGACGTCTCCGACGTGCTGGCGATCGATTCGCTGCTGAGCGCCGGGGAGCTGGCCGTACGTGAGCGGATCCGGGATTTCGCCGAACAGCGGATCCGTCCAGGCATCGCGGCCTGGTACGACGACGGGGTCTTCCCGCTCGAGCTGGCGCCGGAACTCGGAGAACTCGGCGTCCTCGGCATGCATCTGGACGGCTACGGATGCCCGGGCCGCTCCGCCGTCGAATACGGACTGGCAGCCATGGAGCTGGAAGCCGGCGATTCCGGGATCCGCACGTTCGTCTCCGTGCAGGGCTCACTGGCCATGACGGCCATCCACAAGTGGGGCTCGGAAGAGCAGAAGCAGGAGTGGCTCCCCCGGATGGCCGCCGGTGAGCTGATCGGCAGCTTCGCGCTGACCGAGCCCACCGCCGGCTCAGACCCCGCCGCAATGAAGACGTTCGCCCGCCGCGACGGCACTGGCGACGGCGCCGGCTGGATCCTGGACGGCGCCAAACGCTGGATCGGACTCGCGTCGGTGGCCGACGTGCTGGTCGTGTGGGCGATGACGGACGACGGGGTCCACGGGTTCCTGGTCCCCGCCGGGACCCCCGGGGTCACCGCGACGCCGATCGGACAAAAACTCTCGATGCGCGCCTCGATCCAGTGCGATGTCACGTTCGACGGCGTCCGGCTGGGTCCCGAGGCCCTGCTGCCGGCCGCCCGGGGCCTGCGAGGACCGTTCAGCTGCCTGAACGAGGCACGTTACGGCATCGCATGGGGTGCCATGGGCGCGGCCCGGGACTCCTACGAGGCCGCGCTGAAGTACTCACAGGAGCGGCTGCAGTTCGGCAGGCCGCTCGCCGGGTACCAGCTGACCCAGGAGAAGCTCGTCAACATGCTGGTGGAGATCCAGAAGGGCACGCTGCTGGCGCTGCAGCTTGGACGGCTCAAGGACGCCGGGAAGCTGCGGCCCGAGCAGATCTCGCTGGGCAAGCTCAACAACGTGCGCGAGGCGATCGTGATCGCCCGCGAGGCCCGGACCATCCTGGGCGGCAACGGCATCACCCTGGACTATTCGCCGCTGCGGCACGCCGCCAACCTTGAGTCGGTGCGCACCTACGAGGGCACCGACGAGGTCCACACCCTGATCCTGGGCCAGCACCTCACCGGGCTGGCCGCCTTCCGCTGACCCTACACCCTCCGCGAGTTGGCACGTCGCGGCAGTGTTGAGCGCGAACACTGCCGCGAAATGCCAACTCGGTGAAGGGCTGGGCGCCTCAGGCGGAGAACCCGCCGTCGGCCTTGACCAGCTGGCCCGACACCCAGCGGCCTTCGGGCGAGAGCAGGAACGCCACCGTCCCGGCCACGTCCGCCGGCGTTCCCAGCCGCCCGCCCGGCTGGCGCTGCGCCAGTTCGTCGCGCAGTTGCTGGTCCATCCAGCCGGTGTCCACCGGACCGGGGTTGAGCACGTTGGCGCTGATCCCCTGCGGGCCAAGTTCCCGGGCCGCCGCGATCACGATACGGTCCAGCGCGCCTTTGGATGCGCCATAGGACAGGTTGAAGGCGGTGTGGTCGCTGGTCAGAGCCACTACAGCGCCGCCCTCGGCCGGGACCTGCCGCGCAAACGCTGCGATCAGCTGCCAGCTGGCTCGGGCATTGACGGCGAAATGCCGCTCGAAGCTCTCCAGAGTGGTGTCCAGGATGCTCGAGTCCACGGATTCAGCGTGGCTTAGCACCAGTCCCTGCAACGGCCCGGCCTCCGCCGCGATAACCTCCATCAGCCGGTCCACGGCCTGCGGGTCCTGGAAATCTGCCGGCAGCGCCACGACGGCGGCGCCCGTGGCCTGGAGCTCCGCGGTGAGGCGTTCGACGTCGTCCGGCTGGACGCCCCAGGGCATCCGGGCGTCATAGTCCCGCCAGTACGTCAGCACGAGGTCCCAGCCGTCGGCCGCCAGCCGGCGCGCGATGCCCGCGCCAATCCCCGCCAGCCGGCCGACGCCGGTCACGAGGGCCGTCTTCCGGTGCGGCGTTGGGGGCGGGACCGGCGGAGTCTCGGGTGCGTTGGCGTCCATGCCGACCAGCCTAGCCGCGGACTGACGCTGGCCGGTTTCGGTCCTCGCTCCGGCTCTGGCCCTCGCCCTGGGCAATGCCCCGGTGGGCGTCGAACGCCGGCGCCAGCGACCCTCGCCGGAGCACCACGAGCCAGCAGACCAGGAGGGCGAGCGCGCAGAACACTCCGGCGCTGGAGGCCATGATCCAGAGGCCGGGTGTCTGGATGTCCAGGTTCTCCGCGCCCAGCGCCGTGCCAATGGTCTTGGGCGAGAACAGGAAGACCAGGACGGAGATCCCCAGCACTCCGCCCATGAGCCAGCGCAGCCCGCGGTGGCGCAACGGGGTCTCGCGGAGGGTCCAGGCGAAGGCCGGCAGCACGGCCGCGACCCAGACCCAGTGGTGTGACCAGGACACCGGGCTGATCAGCAGCATGGTCAGTGCGGTCGCCGAGATGGCCACCACACGCGATCCCTGGGCGCTCGCCAGCCTGATGACCGCGGCCGCCACCGCCACCACCAGCAGGCTCAGCAGGAGCCACGGCACGGTGACTGCAGCCTCGGGGACGCCAAAGTGCAGCAGCGCCCCCTTGAGGGAGAGGTTGTCGACGTAGCCCGCGCCGCCGATCCGGGACGTGTCCGGGAGGATCTGCAGCCAGAACTGCAGAGACTCCGCCGGACGGAGCAACCAGCCGACCAGCACTGTTCCGGCGAAGCCCGCGCCCATGTTCAGCAGTCCGCGCCAGTCCTTGCGCATCAGGAAGTACAGCCCGAAGACGAGCGGCGTCAGCTTGATGCCGGCGGCGACGCCCACCAGGAACCCGGTTCCGGGGAAACCGCTGGTCCAGCGCCGGCTCCGGGACAGCAGGTCCGCCACCATGAGGCCCAGAAGCAGGATATTGACCTGCCCGAAGGCCAGGGTTTCGCGCCAGGGACCCAGGTTCAGCACCGCCAGGACCAGCACCGCGGCGCCCCAGCGGTTACGCGCTGCGTTGAAGGTGCCCCGCCAGCCCGTCCTGCCGTGCCAGTACCGCACGGCGAGCAGGGCCAGCCACCCCGCCACAGCCGTGCCGGCCGCGTTGAACATGGTGAGGGCCACGGGTTCCGGCAGCCGGGCCAGCAAGCTGAAGAGCAGCGCGGCAAAGGGCGGGTACGTGAATGGCAGCTGGGGACCGCCGGCCCAGTCGATGTTGCCGCGGTAAAGGTCCGACGGCGTTGCCCCGGCCTCGTTGAGGATCTTGCCGCCGTGCCAGTAGACACTGAAGTCGAGTCCCTGCTTCGCCCAGACACCGAGCCAGGTCCACACCAGGAACAGCACCGCGGCCACGGCCAAGGCGGTGGAGAGCCGCAGCAACTGCGGCACCGGAAGCCGCTGCCCCAGCCGGGAGAGCTGCGCCGGCACGGACACGCGGGCCGGCCCGGACAGCCTAGCGGGCGGCGGTGCTGCGGCGGGCGGTGCGGGCCGGTTTTCGGCGTCGAGCAGTGACATGGATCCCCCAAAATCTGGCTGTTTCGAGGCCTGTCCGGGGCGCCGGTGGGGCGCCCGGCCTCGCTGCCCATCCTACCCAAGCCTTACGCGGGGACGGCGGCGGCTTCCTTCCTGGCGGCGTCCTTGCGGATACTCGCACTGACGACGGCGGCGATGGTGCACATCGCGGCGGCACCGAACCAGGCGTAGGTGTACTGCCCGGTGGCGTCCCGGATGGCGCCGGCCGCCAGCGCCGCGGCGGCCGCGCCGAGCTGGTGGGCCGCAAAGACCCAGCCGAACACGACGCTGCCGTCCGCCCCGAACACCTGGCGGCAGATGGCGGCGGTCGGGGGCACGGTGGCCACCCAGTCCAGTCCGTAGATCACCACAAACACGATCATGCTCGGCTGGACTGTGGCGCTGAGCAGCAACGGCAGCACCAGCAGGCCAATGCCGCGGAACTGGTAGTAGACCGCGAGCAGGATCCGGGGATTGAAGCGGTCCGTCAGCCAGCCGGAGGCGATTGTGCCGACGATGTCGAAGATTCCGACGACGGCCAGCAGGCCGGCCGCTGTGGTCTGCGTCATGCCGTGGTCGTGGGCGGAGGGGATGAAGTGGGTGCCGATCAGGCCGTTGGTGGTGGCACCGCAGATCGCGAACCCGGCAACGAGGGCCCAGAAGGTCCGCACTTTGCTGGCCCGTTTGAGCACCTGCAGGGCACGGACGGCGGCGTTGCGGCCTGGTTCGCCGGCCCCGCCCGCCGCGGTGCCCGGTCCCGGCACGGACCCGGGCACCGCTTCGGCGCCGTAGGGCAGCACGCCGACGTCGGCCGGTGAGTTCTTCAGGAATTTCAGGACCAGCGGCACCACAGCAAGGGCGCCGGCGGCGATCAACAGTGAAGCCTGCCGCCAGCCCGGGTCTTGGGCGAGGGCGGCGATGAACGGCAGGAAGACCAGTTGCCCGGCTGCGCTGCCGGCGGTGAGGATGCCGATGACGAGGCCGCGGCTTTTCGCGAACCAGGTGTTAGCTATGGTCGCGGCGAAGACCAGCGCCATAGACCCGGTTCCAAGACCAATGAGCAGACCCCAGGTGAGCAGGATCTGCCATGACTGCGTGACGAGCACGGTCAGGGCACTGCCGGCCGCGATCAGCACGAGTGCCACGGCCGTCACTGCGCGGATGCCGAAGCGCTCCATCAGGGCCGCGGCGAAGGGGGCGGTTAGGCCGAAGAGCACCAGGTTGATACTGACCGCGGCCGACAACACGGTGGTGGACCAGCCGAATTCCTCCTGCAGCGGCACCATCAGCACACCCGGAGCGGCCCGGAAACCCGCGGCCCCGACGAGAGCGAGGAAGGCCACCGCGGCGACGATCCAGGCCGGGTGGATCCTGCGCTTCGGAGCGGGCAGCAGGGTGGTTTCGGGGGCGCTCATAGGGCGGGTCCGTTCTCGGAAAGGGCGTTCACGGACTGGGCCGGGGAAGCGTAGGTGGCGGCAAGGGGCACGGGGGCGGGGGTCCTGGCGAGGCTGTGCCAGCTCGTGTTCCGGGCCGTGAGCCGTTCCCCGCACTCGGTGCAGCTGTCCGCGGACGAGGTCCGCGAGCCGCAGCCGGTGTGGATCACGAACATGTGCGCCTGTTTCGAGGGCGCTGGCAGGTGCTTTTCGGCCCAGATCACGACGGCGTTGAGCACCGGCAGGGTGTCCTCCCCCTTCGCGGTGAGCACGTACTCCTGGCGGGTGCGGCCGCCGTCGTCGTACGGGCGCCGGGTGAGCAGCCCCGCGTCGACGAGTGCGGCCAGGCGTTTGGTGAGGACGGAATCCGCCGCCCCGAGCCGGGATTTCATGGCGTCGAAGCGGCCGTTGCCGAAGAAGACCTCGCGGAGGACCAGCATGCCCCACGGATCGCCGAGGATGTCGAGGCCCCGGGCCATGCTGCAGTCCCGCCGGGACCAGTCGGATCGAAGTGCCATGCGGACAAAACTAGCTGACTATCTTCAAGAAAGCTAGATATTCCGCCCAGATGACATTTCGCCGCAGTATTTCGCGAAAACACTGCCGCGAAATTCACACTCGCGGGCCTGGCGGAGCCGGGCAAACCCGGCGCTACGCCCCCGTGCGGAGCGCGGCGCGGGAGGGGCGGTAGGCCAGTGCCCAGAAGACCAGCATGGCGACGCCGCAGAGTACGCCGAGGCTCGCCACGATGAGCTGCCACTGGGTCTGCGGGTCCTTGCCCCACTCGGCCGCGCCTGCCATGACGGACAGGTACTTGGGCGTCAGGTAGAACGCCAGGGCCGAGAAGGCGACGATGACCCAACCGGCGAGGCGCATCCGTCCGTTCCGGGACGGCACACGGTGGATCGCGAAGCCCATGCAGGGCAGTGCCACGGCCATCCACACCCAGTGGTGGGACCAGGACACCGGGCTGATCAGGAGCATCAGCACGGCGGTGGCTGAGACCGCCACGAAGTTCTCGTCCGCGGCCACCGCCCAGGTGATGACGAGCGCGGCCAGCGCGGCCAGCGCCAGGGACAGCACCAGCCACAGCAGGCTGGTCAGGCCGGAATCCGGCAGTCCCAGGTGCAGCAGCAGGCCCTTGACCGAGAGGTTGTCCACGTAGGCGGGCCCGCCGATCCGTCCGGTGTCCGGCAGGATCTTGGTCCAGAACGTGACCGAGGCCGTGGGCAGGATGGCCCAGGCCAGAGCGATCGAGCCGAAGAACCCGGCGGCCATCCAGCCGAGGGCCTTGAAATCGCGGCGGACCAGGAAGTACAGCCCGAACGCCAGCGGGGTGAGTTTGATCCCGGCCGCGATGCCGATCAGCAGCCCGGCGGGCCAGCGGATCTCCCCCGACCGGGCTTTCCCGTACAGCGCGAAGTCGGCCAGGATCAGTCCCATCAGGATGATGTTGATCTGGCCGAAGTCGAAGGTGTCCCGCCAGGGCCCCAGGAGCAGGATGGCGGCGGTCCCGGTCAGGGAAACGGCGCGGAACCGCCAGTCGGCGAACGCGTCCCGCCAGCCGCCGAGGCGGAAATAGTGCCGTGTAAGCCAAGCCGACACCACCCCGGCACCCAGCAGCGCCGTCGTGATGAACAGGAGACTGCCGCCGCTCTGGCCGAGGGTCGCCATGGCGGCGAACAGCAGCGCGGCGAACGGCGGGTAGGTGAACGGCAGTCCGTCGCGCGGCGCGTAGAGCTCGTTGACGCCGGCTTCCCCGGTCTGCAGCACCCGGTTGCCGCCGTAGAAGTACACCTCGAAGTCGTTCATCAGCGGGATGTAGGCCGAGTACAGGACCACCAGGGCGGCGACGACGGCGAGCGCGCCGGCCGCCGTCGCGACCCGGGCGCGCATGGTGGAGGCCGTGGCCCTGATGGTGGTGGTCACGGGTGCTTAGCTGCCTGACTCGCCGGGCGCGGTATCAATCTGCGAGAACGCCTGCTCGAGGTCGGCGATGAGGTCCTCGACGTCCTCGATGCCGCAGGAGAGCCGGATCAGGTTGACGGGGACGGCCAGTTCGGTGCCCTTGACCGAGGCGTGCGTCATCTCCGAGGGGTAGTTCATCAGGGATTCGATGCCGCCGAGGGACTCCGCGAGGGTGAATACGGAGGTCGATTCGGCCACCTTGCGCGCCGCCGCCTCGCCGCCCTTGAACTGCACGGAGATCATGCCGCCGAACTTCTTCATCTGCTTCCTGGCGAGCTCGTGCCCCGGGTGCGAGGGCAGTCCCGGGTACAGCACGGCCTCGACCTCGGGGCGCTGCAGCAGCCACTCGGCCACGGCCTGGGCGTTGTCGCTGTGCCGGTCCATCCGGACGCCAAGGGTCTTGAGCCCGCGCGTGGTGAGGAAGGCGTCCATCGGGCCGGAGATGGCACCGACGGCGAACTGCACAAAACCGATCTGCTCGGCCAGCTCCGCGTCGTTGACGATGATCGCACCGCCCACGACGTCGGAGTGCCCGCCGATGTACTTGGTGGTGGAATGCACTACGACGTCGGCGCCGAGGGCCAACGGGTTCTGCAGGTAGGGCGAGGCGAAGGTGTTGTCCACCACGAGGAGGGCGCTGGCGTCGTGCGCCACTTTGGCGAGGGCCTCGATGTCGGTGATCTTCATCATCGGGTTCGACGGCGTCTCAACCCACACGAGGCGGGTCTTGCCCCCGTTCGACCCGCCGGCCGCAACAGCCTCCGCGACGGCGTCAAGATTGGACATGTCCACTGGGGTGTTGCCGATGCCCCACTCCCCCAGCACCCGGCTGATCAGCCGGTAGGTCCCGCCGTAGGCGTCGTTGCCGAGGACGATGTGGTCACCGGGGCGGGTGAGCGCGCGGATCATCGAATCCTCGGCGGCGAGGCCGGAGCTGAAGGAGAACGCGGAGGTCCCGCCTTCCAGGGCGGCGAGCTGCTCCTGCAGGGAGTCACGGGTGGGGTTGGTCCCGCGGCCGTATTCGTAGCCGGCGCGCAGCACCCCGATCGCTTCCTGGGCGTAGGTGGAGGAGAAGTGCACGGGCGGCACGACGGCGCCGGTGCGTGGCTCGAACGCCTGGCCGGCATGCACGGCGCGGGTGTTGAAGCCGGGGGTGTTCGCGGAGGAGCTTTCTGGCAAAGACATGTGCGTTCCTTTCGGCCGGCGGCCGGGCGCCCCGGGCGGGCGGTCCGGTGTCCGGGTCAGTGGGCGGTCAGTTGCTGAGTCAGTTGCTCAGGTAGGCGAGCAGGTCGTGGCGGGTCAGGATCCCCACCGGGGCGCCGACGAACGTCACCATGAGGGTGTCCGCGTCGGAGAGAAGTTCCCGGGCCGTCGAGATCGATTCGAGCGAGCCGATCACCGGCAGCCGGGCCTCCATGTGTTCGGAGATCTTGTCCGACAGTTTGGCCTCGCCGCGGAAAAGCTTCGCGGTCAGGGTGCGTTCGTCGACGGCGCCGAGGACCTCGCCCATGACCACGGGCGGCTCCTGGGACAGCACCGGGATGTGCGAGACACCGTACTCGTTCATGATGTTGATGACGTCACGGACGCTCTCATTGGGGTGGATATGCACCAGGTCCGGCAGTTCCCCGGTCTTGGCCTTAAGGATCTCCCCCACGGACGCTTCGTCGCCGCTGGCCAGGAAGCCGTAGGAGCGCATCCACTGGTCGTTGAAGATCTTGGCCAGGTAGCCGCGGCCGGAATCCGGCAGGATCACGACGACGACGGCGTCGTCCGGCAGGTCCTTGGCGACCTGCAGGGCGGCGACGACGGCCATGCCGGAGGAGCCGCCCACCAGCAGTCCTTCTTCGCGGGCGAGCCGGCGCGTCATGTCGAAGGAGTCGGCGTCGCTGACGGCGATGACGTCATCCGGGACCGATTTGTCGTAGTTGGCGGGCCACATGTCCTCGCCGACGCCCTCAACGAAGTACGGCCGGCCGGTGCCGCCCGAGTAAACCGAACCTGCCGGGTCGGCGCCGATAATCTTGACCATGCCCCCGTCGGACTCCGCGCGCCCGGCGGAGACTTCCTTGAGGTACCGGCCCGTGCCGGTGATGGTGCCGCCGGTTCCGGCACCGATCACGCAGTGCGTGACTCGGCCGTCCGTGTCGCGCCAGATTTCAGGCCCGGTGGACTCGTAGTGACTGGCCGGGGCCGCCGGGTTGGAGAACTGGTCGGGTTTGTAGGCGCCCGGAATCTCGGTGACGAGGCGGTCCGAGACGCCGTAGTAGCTCTGCGGGCTGTCGGGGGCGACGGCGGTGGGCGTCACCACTACCTCGGCGCCGTAGGCCTGGAGCACGGCGCGCTTGTCCTCGCCCACCTTGTCCGGCACCACGAAGATGCAGCGGTAGCCCTTCTGCTGGGCCACGAGCGCCAGGCCGACGCCGGTGTTTCCGGACGTGGGTTCCACGATGGTGCCGCCGGGCAGGAGTTTGCCGGTGCGTTCGGCTTCCTCGATCATCTTCACCGCGATGCGGTCCTTGATGGAACCGCCGGGGTTCAGGTATTCCAGCTTCACCAGGACCGTGGCCCCGATGCCGTCGGTTACGTGGTGCAGCTTGACGAGCGGCGTATTGCCGATGAGGTCCAGAACGGACTGGGCGTACTTCATAGGTACAAAGTTACCGTCTCCACCCGCCAGGGGCGGATTCAGGCACGTCGGGGCGGCCTCCCGGCCGCGCCGGGTGCGAAGATTGTGCGGTGAACCGTGGATCCGGCCGATGAGGCTGAAAAGTTATCTGCTCCCCGCCGGCATGCTGGCTGCGGGGTGCGCGGCTCTATTCACCGGGTTCCTGCCCTGGCCGGCGTTCCAGGAACTGGCCGCCCGCACCGTACCCGTACTGGCGTTCGTTGTGGCCATGTCCCTCGTGACGGAAATGGTGGACGACGCCGGGCTGTTCCGGGTGGTGACGGAGCGTCTCGCCGCGCTGGGCCGGGGCCGGGTGTTCCTGCTGTGGTTGCTGGTGGTGGGCTTGGCCACCGTCTCCACCGTTTTCCTGTCGCTGGATACGACGGCGGTGCTGGTGACTCCCGTCGTCGTGCTGCTGGCGGTCCACGCCCGGATCCCGCCGCTGCCCTTCGCGCTGACCACGATCTGGCTCGCCAACACCGCGTCCTTGCTGCTGCCGGTCTCGAACCTGACCAATCTGCTGGCCCAGGACCGGCTCAATCTCAGCCCGGCAGCCTTCGCCGGGCTCGTCTGGGCGCCGGCGCTGGTGGGGATCCTGGTCCCGATCGGGCTCCTGTGGCTGGCGTTCCGGAAGGACCTGTCCGGCCGCTACGGGCCGCATCCCGTCCACAAGGCGCGTGACAAGGTGTTGCTGTATTCGGCGTCCGGGGTGATGGCCCTGCTGTTGCCCGCGCTCGTCTCAGGTGTGCCCGTGCAGTTCCCGGCGATCGCTGCGGCGGCGGTTTTGCTGGGCCTGTTCCTCTGGCGCCGCCGCTCGGCCTTGGGGTGGTCCATGGTTCCCTGGCGGCCGCTCATGCTCACGTCGGGGCTGTTTATGGTGGTGGAGGCCCTGCACGCGAACGGCTTGACACAGTTCCTGTCCGGAATCGCCGGTTCCGGTGAGGACCTGCCGGCCCTGCTGCAGCTCGCGGGCCTGGGCGCCGGTGCCGCGAACGCGGTCAACAACCTGCCGGCCTACCTCGCCCTGGAACCGGTAGGCGACTCGCCGGTGCGGCTCGCGGCCCTCCTGATCGGCGTGAACCTTGGCCCGCTGGTGACCCCGTGGGCATCGCTGGCCACGCTGCTCTGGCACGAACGGCTCCGCACCCTCAACGTCGAGATCCGGTGGGGAGGGTTCGCGGCCGCCGGGATCGCCGCCGTCGTGCTCACCGTCCCGCTGGCCGTTGTGGCGCTCTGGCTCGCCTCGGGCATGCCCTGACGCTGCCGGAGTTTCCTCAGGGGCCTCGGGTTCCTCAGGCGCCGACCGGGGTTTCCTCAGGCGCCGATGTCGTTCACCCCATTTTCCCCTGCGGCGGCTCCGCCGCCTTCGGGCACGGCGTTCTGCCAGAGACCGATGATGTTGCCTTCGGTGTCCCGGAAGTAGGCGGCCCAGCCCATGGTGCCGACTTCCTGCCGTGGCTGGACGGTGCTGCCGCCCAGGGACTTGATCTTCTCCAGCGACGCGTCGATGTCCTCAACGTCCACAGTGACCAACGGGGAGGTGAGGTGTCCTTCGCGGCGGAACATGCCGCCGTTGATGGAACCCGGCACCGAGGGCGTGCCCGTCTCATCCGACGGCGTTGTCATGAGCATTGCGTAACTCATCTCCGGCACGGGGCTGATCGTCCAGCCGAACGCCGAACTGTAGAACTCCCGCGCGCGTGTCTCGTCGTCCGCGGGGATCTCGAAATGTACTACTCCACCAGCCATCACACTCTCCTAAAAACAGGGATCCGGGCCTCCAGGCAGGCGTGGTGGCTCCACGCCACAGCCGAAGTCTAGTCCCGCCCAAACCGGGAGTTAAGGGCCACCGGTCGCACGCTTCGGACAGGCCGGAACAGCCGCTGTCAGGCGTTCGTGGAATCATGGTCAGATGACCATTGCAGACGTCCCCGCCGGCGTTGCCGCCGCGGCTGACGCCTCGCTGCGGTGGCACCCGGGCGGTCCTTTCGATTTGTCCCGGACCGTCGGCACGCTCCTGCGGGGGCACGGCGACCCGTCCATCCGCACCGCACCGGACGGCCTCTGGATGGCGTTCACAACGCCGTCAGGTCCCGCCACGCTCCGGCTGGCTGTGGCTTATCCGCGGGGCTGCCCCGCCGCCGATACCGCCGTCGATGTCCAGGCCTGGGGGCCCGGCGCCGCCGATGCCGCCGGTTCCGCGCCGCGGATGCTGGGCAGCGACGACGACTGGTCCGCCTTTGATGAGCCCGCGTTCCACGCCACGCTGCCCCGGATGGTCGTTGAGGCCCGACGCCGAAACCTCGCCGTGCGGCTGCCAGCCACCGGCCGCCTCATCGACTCCCTCGTGCCCACGATCCTGGAGCAGAAGGTTACCGTGATCGAGGCCCGGCGCGGCTACCGCTATCTGATGTACCGCTTCGGAACACCGGCGCCCGGCGCCGGGACGGTTGCCCCGGCGAATCTGTTGGTGCAGCCCACGCCCGAGCAGTGGCTGCGCATCCCCTCGTGGGAATGGCACAAGGCCGGCGTGGGTCCGCAGCGGTCGGCGACCGTCATGCGCGCCCTGCGCTCCGCCGTCGCGCTGGAACGGCTCGCCGCGCTGACGGCGGCGGAGGCCTCCGCGAAGCTGCAGACCATTCCCGGCATCGGCGTCTGGACCGCGGCGGAGGTGGTGCAGCGCACGCACGGCTGCCCGGACTCCATCGCGGTGGGCGACTACCACCTCGCGGCGTACGTCGGGGCGGCCCTGACCGGCCGCAGGACGGACGACGCCGGCATGCTCCGGCTGCTGGCCCCGTGGGCCGGGCACCGGCAGCGTGTGGTCCGGATGATCGGCCTCAGCGGCTTCCGCAAGCCGACCTTCGGTCCGCGGATGACCATCCAGGACCACCGCGGCCACTAGCACCGTCCCCCGCGCTGGGCTTAGAGCCCCAGCCGGGCCACCGCTTCCTGCCGCATGTCCACCTTGCGGATTTTCCCGGAGACGGTCATGGGGAAGCTTTCGCGTACGTCTACGTAACGCGGGATCTTGTAGTGTGCCAGCTTCCCGCGGCAGAACTCGGCCAGGCTGCCGGCTTCCAACGGCGCGGCACCGGGTTTGAGGATGATGCACGCCATCAATTCCTCCCCGTACTTGACGTCCGGCACCCCGATCACCTGAACATCCTGGATATCCGGATGCGTGTAGAGGAACTCTTCGATTTCGCGGGGATAGACGTTCTCGCCACCGCGGATCACCATGTCCTTGATCCGGCCTTCGATCACGATGTACCCGTCCTCGTCCATCCGGGCCAGGTCCCCGGTATGCATCCAGCCGTCGGCGTCAATGGCCTCGGCGGTCTTGACCGGCTGGTCCCAGTAGCCCTTCATCACGGAGTATCCGCGGGTGCACAGCTCCCCGATCTCACCGCGCTCCATCACCTCGCCGGTCACCGGGTCCACCACCTGGCTTTCCAGCCGCGGCATCGTCCGGCCGACGCTCTCGGTGCGTTGGGCCATGGTGTCCACGCTGCGGGTCATGGTGGACACAGGTGAGGTCTCCGTCATGCCGTAGCAGATGGCGACGTCCCGCATGTTCATCTCCGAGATGACGCGGTTCATCACTTCGATGGGACACAGCGAGCCCGCCATCACCCCCGTGCGCAGGGTGGAGAGGTCGTAGGACGCGAAGTCCGGCAGGGCGAGTTCGGCGATGAACATCGTGGGCACGCCGTACAGTGACGTCCCGCCGAAGTCCTGGACGGCTTCCAGCGCAGCGGCGGGCGTGAATCCCCGGCCCGGAATGATGGTGGCGCTGCCGTGGCTCAGGGCGGCCAGATTGCCGATCACCATGCCGAAGCAGTGGTAGAACGGCACCGGCAGCACCACCCGGTCGTGCTCCGTGTATTCCAGCAGCTCACCGATCGAGTACCCGTTGTTCAGGATGTTGTAGTGCGAGAGGGTGGCGCCCTTGGGGAAGCCCGTGGTGCCGGAGGTGTACTGCAGGTTGATCGCGTCGTGGGGGTCTAGTTCGGCCATGCGCGCCTTCAATGCGGAATGGGCGACGTCGTCGGCCCGCTTGAGCAGCTCCGCCCACGTCCGCTCCTCCTCCCGTGCCGGGACGCCGGCGGTGAGGCCGGGCTGGCCGGCGTCGGGCAGGAACACGAGTTCGCGCAGCTCGGGGCATTCGGCCAGCGCCTGCCGGGCCATATCGGTGTAGTCGCTGTTGCGGTCCGACGGCGCCGCGACCAGCATCCGCATGCCGTTCTGCTTGACCACGAACTCCAGCTCATGGCTGCGGTACGCGGGGTTCACGTTGACCAGGATCGCCCCGACCTTGGCAGTCGCGTACTGCAGGATGGTCCATTCAGCGCAGTTCGGGCTCCAGATACCGATCCGTTCGCCGCGGGCCACGCCCAGGGCCAGCAGCGCGCGCGCCACCCGGTCGACGTCGTCGTTCAGTTTGGTGTAGCTCCAGCGGCGGGCTTCTTCCCCCGGCACCGCGGCGGCCTCGATCAGGGCGTCCTGATAGGGGAACCTGGCCACGATCCGTTCGAAATTCTCGCCGATGGTTTCCTTGAGCAGCGGGACGTCAGTGTCCCCGGCTGTGTATGAAAGCATGGTGTGACGCTACCAACACTCGGCCGCCAAAAGAAGACCAAAGCTTGGATGTCCTACGAAATCTTCGGGACAAAAAGCCGCCGCCCGGTATTGTGAAAACCATGAGCGCACCCATTGACCTTCAGGCCATCTTCATCCCCAACGACGGCGAGTTCTTCCGCGTGAAGCTCGCGCTGGAGATCGCGATCGACGAGGTGGTCAACGAACCCGGCTGCATCCGGTACGAACTCACCGAGGCCAGCGAGGACAAGCTGGTGCTGACCGAACGGTGGGCCTCGCAGGAGGATCTGGACAAGCACTCGAAGGGCACGGCGGTCCAGGACCTCAACGAGTCCCTCAGCGCCCTGCTGGCCGAGCCGGTCCAGCTCGTCACACTCTAGGCACGGCACGTACCCGGTCCCGGCCCCGGAAGCAACAACGCGGGGGCACTCCCCGCCCATCAATCTCAGGATCATGGGCGCGGAGTGACCCCGCGTTGCTGTAGGTCGGGCTGCTCTGCTGTTCGGGCGGGAGCGGCCGTTAGGGCTGGGGGCGCTCAGGCCTCCGGAATCTGGCTGCCGTCCTGCTTGCTGGCCGCAGCGGCCGCCTCGGCCTGGGACCGGGCCACGTGCGCGTGGACTTCCTCCATGTCGAGGGCCTTGACGGCGTCAACCACCTGCTCCAGCTGCTGGGCGTTCAGGGCGCCCGGCTGCGAGAAGACGAGGACCTTTTCGCGGAACGCCATCAACGTCGGGATGGACGTGATGCCGGCCTCGGCGGCGAGCTGCTGCTCGGCCTCGGTGTCCACCTTCGAGAAGACAACGTCCTGGTGCTTCTCGGAAACTGCGGCGTATGTGGGTCCGAACTGCTTGCACGGGCCGCACCATTCGGCCCAGAAATCAACGAGGACAATGTCGTTGTCCTCGACGGTCGATGCGAACTGTTCACCTGTAATGTCAACGGTAGCCATGGGTCAACGGTACGCGAGCAGCCCGGCCTTGTCCCCTGCATTTCGCTGTTGGCACATCCATATGACGGCCCATCAAAACCCCGGGCGTGCCCCGCCATCTGGGCCGGGGCCCTTGGACCCTAGCCCGCACAACGCCCACGGCCTACCATCGGCGCCATGCCTCCAGCCCCGGGAAACACCGCCAGCCAGGCCATCACGGTTGGCTCCATGACCAAGAAGTTCGGCCACCGCGAAGTGCTCCACGGCATCAGCTTCGGCATCGAGAAGGGCTCCGTCTTTGGCGTGATCGGGCCCAACGGTGCAGGGAAGACGACCGTCATGAGGTGCCTGCTGGACATCATCCGGCCCACGTCCGGCACGTCGACGGTACTCGGCGAGAACCCCCGGGCCGCAGGCCCGTCGCTCCGCCGCCGGATCGGCTATCTGCCCGGCGAACTGTTCCTGGAGGGACGGATCACCGGGCGCAAACTGCTGTCCCATTATGCGGACATCAGCGGACCCGTCAGGCCGGGCCGGGTCGATTCCCTGGCGGAACGGCTGGGCCTGGACCTGGACCGCCACACCCGCAAGCTCTCCAAGGGAAACAAACAGAAGCTGGGACTCGTCCAGGCGTTTATGCATGATCCCGAGCTGCTGGTGCTGGATGAACCGACCAGCGGGCTGGACCCACTCGTCCAGCAGGAATTCCTCGCCATGGTCCGCGAGGCCCAGGCCAACGGCCAGACAGTCTTTCTTAGTTCGCACGTGCTCAGCGAAGTCCAGCAGGCCGCCGACGAGGTCGCGATTCTCCGTGACGGCCGGATCGTCACCGTCGCCACGGTGGACAGCCTGCGGCAAGGTGCGGTGCGGCACGTGCGGTTCACCGCCTCCGGGATTTCGACGGCCGACGCCGGCGCGCTGCTGGCACGGGTGCCCGGGATCGGGCACCTTGAGGTGCTGCCGGCGGGCGACGGCGTCGAGCTGTCCGCCACGCTGGGCGGCGCGATCCAGCCGTTACTCCGGGTCCTCGCCGGCCTCGAACTGACCGAGCTGGTGCTGGAGGAACCGGACCTCGAGGAGTCGGTCCTTGAGCTCTACGGAACCATCCGCGGCAATGGCCCCGGCACAGCCGACGTTAACGGGAACGGACGCCGCCGCCGCCGGAGAGGACACGGCGCATGAAGCGGCCGTTGCCCCTCTTCAGGAGGGCCTTCGTGGACTCCTGGCACTCTACGCTCGGGTGGGCGGCAGGGCTGGCCGCAACGATCTTCATCTACCTGCCGCTCTACCCCTCGATCGGCGGAAGCCCCGAGATGCAGGGTGTGATGGACGCCTTTCCGCCGGAGATGATCAAGGCCCTCAACTACGACCAGATCACCTCAGGACCCGGGTACACCCAGGCCACGATGTTCGGGCTGATCGGTTTCCTGCTGATGACCATCGCGTCGGTGGCGTGGGGAGCGGCGGCCGTCGGCGGGGACGAGGAATCGGGCCAGCTTGAACTCACGCTGGCGCACGGCGTGACCCGCACGCAGGTGGTTCTGGAGCGGGCGCTGGCCATCCTGTTGCGGGTGCTGCTGCTGGTCACCCTGGTGTTTGTCCTGATCCTCCTGCTGACCGATTCCGCGCAGCTGAACATCAGACCGGAAAACCTCCTCGGCACCTCCGTGCTTTTTGCCGGGCTGATCATGCTCTCGGGCAGCACGGCGCTCTTCCTCGGCGCGGTGACGGGACGGAAGACGTACGGTGTGGCCGCCGGCGCCGGCGTCGGCGTCCTGGGTTACGTGTTCAACGCCGTCGGCAGGCAAAGCAAGGAGGTCGACTGGCTCCTGAACCTTTCGCCCTACAGCTGGGCCTACGAAAACAACCCGGTAGCCAACGGGGCTGACTGGGCGGCCGCCGGCTGGCTGTGGGGTATTTCGGCCGCCCTCGTGGCACTCAGCGCCGTGGCCCTCAGCAGGCGGGACGTCGGGACCTAGGCGCGGCCGGGCTTAGGTGCTGGCCGTCTCAGGCCCAGACGTGCGGCGCCGGGCGCCGCGCCCCGGGCAGGGCGTTGGTTTCCCGCCATTCGTGGATCCATTCGGGCAGTTCGAGGTCCGCCGGAGGCGCCCCGAACTCACGGATGATCTCCTCCTGGCTGACCGGCTTGCCCTTGCTGACCAGGCGGGTGGCGATGAATGCGCGGGCGTAGATTTCCCCGTCCACCACCATGCGCTGCTCGAAATAGATGGCCTTCTCGTCGAGGCCGATGATCTTCGTTTCGATCGTGTACCGCTGCCACAACTGCAGCGAACGTCGAAAGGCGATGGTTTCCCCGGCCGCCACCGGGCTCCATCCCCTGCGGCGCATGGCCCTCCAAGTTCCGCTGCGGGCCATCAGATCGAACCGGCCCAGATCCATCAGGGAGAAATACATGCCGTTGTTGACATGCATCGCAATGTCAATGTCGGTCGGCAGGACCTTCAGCGGAAGTGACGACGTGTCCCAGATGCTCAGCGGCGAACGGCGCGAGGACGTGAAGAGCAGGAGAAGCGTGCGGAGAAGCAGATGCATGGGCATCATGTTACCCGCGAGTAACAACCCTGCCAAGGATGGAGACTGCGGTTTTGTGTCCGGTTCCGTGGACCAGCCGACAGTTGCCGGTCCCGCCACGCGGCCCCGCGGGCGCGATTGAGGACTACGCTGTCCGGATGACATCAGACCTGACCGTCAGGCCCGCCCTATTGGGTGACGCCGCAGGCATTGCGCGCGTGCACATCCAGGCCTGGCGTGAGAGCTATGCCCACCTGCTGCCGGCGGCCTCACTTGCCGGGTTGGAGCTGGGTCCGCGGGAAGAAAGGTGGCGCGAGATCATTGCCGTTGCCGCCTCGGACGTCTGGGTGGCCTGCCGCGGGACGGACATCGTCGGCTGGGCGAGCGCCGGCGCCGGGCGTGACGACGACTCGCCCCGGCCCAGGGAGCTGAACGGGATCTATGTGCTCGCCAGTGAGTACGGCTCGGGGGCGGGGCAATTGCTGCTGGACGCAGCCGTGGGCAGCGGCGGCGCGTATCTCTGGATCGCCGCAGAGAATCCTCGTGCCTTCGCGTTCTACCGGCGCAACGGTTTTGTCCCTGACGGCGCCACATCGGCGCATGAACTGGTAGGGACGGCGGTCCCGATCCTGCGGATGGTGCGCTGAGCAGTCCGCGGGGCCTCGCGGGCGCAGCTCAGTCTGTGGCGATCAGTTCGGCTTCAAAGCCGTCCGAATTCACCAGATAGGCGGCGAAGTGGTCCGGGCCGCCGGCGTGCGGATACTTCTCCGGGAAAAGTTCGCGCCAGCCATGCCCGACGGCGGCTGCCGCCAGGGCGTCCACCTGCTGCCTGGTCCCCGCGTTGAATGCCAGGTGGTTGAGCCCGGGCGCGGTGCGGTCGTGCGTCCGGCTGCTCAGGGCCGGGGATTCCTCGACGACGATGTAGGTGGTCCCCCGCCGCCAGCTGCACCCGTCCGGCCAGTCCTGGTAGGGCTGATAGCCCAGGCGGGCCAGCAGCCAGCCCCATTCGTCCTTGGCACGGCCAAGATGCGGCACCCATAGCTCGACGTGGTGCAGGGCCCCGAGGGTTTCATCAGTCACCAGGAGAGTCTCGCACGGCTGAGGACACTGGGTTTGGCGGGTGGCCGCGCCTCAGTACAAAATCCGTTGATAGAGGACGTGGTCCTGCCAGCCTCCGGCAATGTTGAGGTAGGCGGGGGCTATGCCGATCTCCGTGAAACCGGAGCGTCTGAGGATCTTCTGTGAGGCGGCATTGTGCTGGAGGGTCGCGGCCTGCAACCTGTGCAGGCCCAGCTCGTCCCGGGCCTCGTCGACGGCGAAAGCCACCGCTGCCGAGCCGAGCCCGCGCCCCGTGTAGTCCTTGTCCACCCAGTATCCGAGGTGGGCGCTGAGGAACGGTCCCCGGACGATGCCGCTGAGGGTCATCAGCCCCACAATCGCCTCGCCGTCCGTCAGGACCCACGGAACATCGGAGCCGGCGATGAACAGGGCGAGCTTGGACTGAACGCTCACCATCTGACCGTCAACGGTGAAAAACTCCTCGGCCCGCAGCGGCTCCCAGGGCGCCAGGTGGTCGCGGTTTCGCAGGTAGGCGGCGCACATAAGTTCCGGGTCGGAGGCTCTGAGGATCCGGATCCGGACGCTGCCGGCCAGGGGCGTGCTCTTACCCGTCATCTGAATGCTCCGCGCCAGCTCAACCTGGCGTGAGCCAGTACGGCTGGACCCGCTCCGCGGCCGAGGCCAATTCGTCACCATTTACCGCCATGGACTCCTGCGCCATGCCGAGGTCCGTCCACTGCGCGACGATACGCAGCTCGCCGAGCGGCGGCAAGGGCCATAGCCAGAACTTTGTGGAGGAATTGGCCTCGTCGTCGCTGCCCGATCCGCTTCCGCCCCCGGCCGTCGTCAGCACCGGTCCCGGACCCGGGTCAGCAGGTTCGATGCCCCAGTTCGGCCACTCGTCCGCCGTGGCTTTCCGCCCGTCGGGGAAGGCCACGCCGAGCCGGAGTCCCCCGCCGCCGCCGTGCGGGCCAGCGCGGAAGGAGGCTCGGTTGAAGCACCGCTCGCACAAGGCCGCCCATTCGGCGTCGGTTTCGGTTCCCCGGCGGACCGTCCACACGAGTTCGAGCACGCAGCCGGTGGAGTACACCTCCGCGCTCGTCACCGCCATCACCATCTGCGGAGTGCGCCGGAGGAACTGGCCGACACCGACGACGGCGGGAAGTTCATCCGACGGCGGTGCCGCCCACGGGGGAACCACAAATTTGGGCTGCCGCGGCCGCTCCGGCGGCACCGGAAGTTCGTCAAAGAAGGACATGCCTCATCCTTGCACCATCGTCAACCCACGCACGGCGCACCAAGCCCGAGACGCCGCCTCGGACTCGGTCCAGCGGCTCAGGATTCGTCGTCGTCGTCATCATCGTCGTCGTCCTCGCTCGAATCCGTACCCCGGACAGTGACGCTGGCGACGCCGTGCAGGTCCATGAGGGGCATAACGAGGTTGCGCAGCGGATGACGTCCGAAGAACCTCACCTCCATCGAGACCATCGGTTTCTGCTCATCCCCTGTCCTCCGGGTACGCAGAATCGAGGAACTGAACCCCATGGTGGTGGCGATTTCGAGGATCTGCCGCAACACGCCCTGGCCATCGGCGTAGTCGATGTGCATGACCCGGTTCCTGTCCACGGAGGGGATTTTGCGGACGGCCGGGGCAATCACGAACAGTGTGATGAGGTGGAAAATGGTCAGCACCACGCCCAGCGAAACCATGCCCGCCCCGCAGGCCATGCCCACCGCGGCGGAGACCCAGATGGTGGCGGCCGTCGTGAGCCCGCGGACAACGTCCCGGCCCTTGAAGATGACGCCGGCGCCCAGGAAGCCGATCCCGCTGACGATCTGGGCCGCGATGCGGGACGGGTCCAGGACGGCCCCGGGCTCCATAACGAACGCGAACCCGTAGGCGGACACCAGCGTGAAGGCGCACGAGCCAAGTCCGACCAGCACGTGGGTCCGGTATCCCGCGCTCTTCTGCCGGACCTGCCGCTCGATGCCGATCAGGGAACACAACACGAACGTTGCGAGCAGAAGGCCCGCTTCCACCAGGCTTGTGTCAGTGAAGAAGAACATGCCGCCCGCCTTCCTTGGCCGGTCAGTCTGTGGCGCCCGGCCGGAGATCACTGCCTCTAGTGCTGACTTTAGCAAGGCCGCCGCCGGTCGTCGTCGGACACTTTTTCAGACCGTTGCCGGGACGGCGTTAGCCCGTCGCCGCCGATACCCTGAAGGTTCTCTTCCTTCGGAGGTGCCCCCGCCATAGGATCGGAGAACGCCGCCGACCTTGCAATGCGGTGCGGTGAGGACTTGGGGGCCGCCATGCATGAGAACAATGCCATTTCGTCGACGTCGCAAAACATCCGCGACGCTGTCAGCACTCTGCTGGATCTCGTGCTGGACAGCACCGAGACAGGAGCCGACGTCGCCGATTTCCTGGCCGAGTTGGCCAGCCTGACGGCGGGAGAGCTGTCCCGCCCGGAACGCGAAGTTTCCTGCGGGATCACCATCAACCGTCGGAAGCAGCCCTCCTCAGCTGTGGGCAGCAGCGGAGAGGGCTCCGTCAGCAAGGTTCGGATCCCGCTTGAGCTCGACGGTGAGGACTCCGCCGTCGTCAACCTCTATTCGCCGCGAGCCGGGGCTTTCTCGGGCGAAGACCTCGCGGCCGCGCACCGGTTCGCCGACGACGCCTCGCGGGCACTGCTCCTGGCGCTCCGGATCTCACAGCTCCGGGAATCGCGTCGGGACCTGTCCGCCGCCATGCAGTCGCGGACCATCATCGACATGGCAATCGGAGCGATCATGGCCCAGAACCGGTGCGGCAGGGACGCCGCTTTCAAAATCCTCCGCAACACCTCCAACAACAGGAACCTGAAGATCCGCGACGTCGCGGCAGGAGTCGTGGCCTCCATCGCCGGCGATACCGACTTCACCGCACGCTTCGAGGAGTAACGCCCCGGCGGCAATCAGAAACAGGAGGTCACCATGGAAGATCCCTACGACCTGGAACGGTTCATCCTTGCCCAGGACGCGGGCGGAACGTACCGGCAGGCCCTCGACGAACTCCGGGGCGGTGCCAAGCGCAGCCACTGGATGTGGTTCGTGTTCCCTCAGCTCGCCGGGCTCGGGCAAAGCCCCACGGCCCGGAAATATGCCGTCACGTCCATTGATGAGGCGCGATCCTACCTCGGGCACCCGGTGCTGGGTCCGCGGCTGGTCGAATGCGCTGAAGTGGTGGCCGGGCTCGAAGGCCGCACTGCGGGGCAGATTTTGGGTGGCATCGACGAGCGGAAGTTGCATTCCTCGATGACTCTCTTCCTCCGGGCGGACCCGCTGCAGCCCGTCTTCCGCGCGGTCCTGGCGAAGTACTTCGAAGGGCTGCCCGATGCGGCCACGGACCGGCTTCTCGCCGGGCGGGCCTGACCGGATTACGCGCCCGGCGCCGCCAGCGCCGTGATCATCCGTTCCATGCGGGCGACGCCGGCGTAGCGGCCGGCGTTGTCCGTCACCAAAAGGGGCTCAAAACGGCTGGAGGTGGCCCGAGTCATGGACCGGGCCAGCGCTTCGCTCAGCGGAGTGTCCAGATTCACGCGCATCCCGGGGCTCACCAGGCCCAAGCCCGCGGCCACCGGGTCCAGCACACAAACCGGGCGGAGGTGGTCTCCGATCAGCACCACCGACTGAAGCGCCGGGCTTGTGGCAAAGGCTTCCGCGGCGAGCGCGGCGGTGGTGGCCGTCGTCGCGGATTCGAGGACGTCACGGATGACGGCCTTATGGGTCACCGGCGGTTTCGATGCGAGACGGTGCGCCAGGTCCAGGTCAATGCCGGCCCACGACGGCGCGGGCCTGGCCAGGTAGTAACCCTGCACCAGCGGCACGCCAAGGGAAACCAGGGCGTCCAGTTCCTCCACGCGCTCCACCCCCTCGGCCAGGATCCACGCATCGACCCGGCCCGCAAAAGTACCGAGCATCTCGATCAGGGCGCGTTTGGCTTCGTCGCGGTCCACATCCTGGATCAGTTCACGGTCGATCTTGATCAGCGAGGGTCGCAGCGCCAGCAAGTGCCGCAGTCCCGCATAGCCGGCCCCGGCGTCGTCGACGGCGATCAGCGCCCCGGCGGCACGCAACTGGTTCAGGTCCGGTTCCAGCCCAACGTAGGAATCGATGGGGGTCTGCTCGGTGAGTTCGACGACGATCCCGCCCAGGTTCCCCTCGTTCCGCCAGACGCTCCGGATTTCCTCGGTGGACAGCAGTTCGGGTGAGACGTTGAGGGTCAGGAAGCAGTTGGGAGGCAGGGTGGAGCGGGCTGCCAGAGCAGTCCGCAGGGCGGCCGATTCCAACTCCGCGGATTTCCCGTGGCTCCGGGCCGCGGAGAACCACACTTCGGGGTTCTTCTCGGAATAGCCGGGGAAGCGTGCCAGCGCTTCGTAGCCCACCACCGTGCCACGCGACGTGTCGACGATCGGCTGGTAGGCCGCGGCGAGGCCTTCACCGCGGCAGGCGGCCGCCAGGAGTTCGTCCCAGTCCGGGCCCACAGAAGTACCAGCGCCGGGGACGGACCCGCCTGCCGCGGGACTGCTCAACTAACCGGAACGATTGCTTTGTGCACCGACTGGACCACTTCGGTCGGCAGATCCACCAGGCCGTGCGCGGACGCGGCGTGGGCGGCGACGTTGACCAGGATTTCATCTTCCGTGCTGCAAACCCATTTGGCTTCACAACCGGGCACTACATCACCACATGCAAACGATTTCACTAAGGCTCCTTATATTCGACGGCGAACTGCACCACCCTACTGCGCCACCCGCTGGAATTCGGCGATATTAGCCATCGGCCACCGGGTGTTTCGGGCCGCTTGCACGGTGTAGTTTGGCTGCATGATCAGGATTGGCTCCATCGTCATCCGTGTCGATGACCTCCAGCGCCAACTGGACTTCTGGACGTCCGCTTTGGACTATGTGCCGCGGCGGCCTCCCGAAGAAGACTTCGTTGTCCTTGAGCCGAGGGATGGGGCGGGCCCGAACATCTCCCTGGACCGCGTCCCGGCGAAGGTCCACGTCCCGCCCCGCATCCACCTCGACCTCTATTCCGGCCAGCAGACGCACGACGTGGAACGGCTCCTGCGACTGGGCGCGAGCCGCGTGGAATGGAGCAAGCGTCCCGCGGACGCGGACTACGTCATCCTGGCCGATCCCGAGGGCAACCGCTTCTGTGTCGTGGACACCGCCGGACGGTAGCACGCCAGGCTAGGGCCGGTCCCCTGCCATCGAAGCCTGCCGGGCCGCCGCTTCGATGGTGGCGCAGTGTCCGGCCCATTCGGCCGGGGTCCGCTGCGAGAGATTAGGGTCGCCGGGCCGCTGGCCGGCCGTCCCGTCGATGAGTTCGCGCAGGATATCGGCGTGGCCCAGGTGCTGGGCCGTCTCGACGCACAGGTGCACCAGGATCTGCTGCAGGGTCACGTGCCGCCGCTCCCCCGCCCACCAAGGGACCTCGCCGGGGGCGTCGAGCGGGAGCGCGTCGATCGTCGCATCAGCGTGCGCGGCCGAGAGCCGGTGCAGTTCGATGATCTGCTCCCGGGTTTCGTCCGCGGCCACCCACAGGTCGGCGTCCGGTGCGGCGCCATCAGCGAACCACGGCAGCTCCACACCGCTCGGCCTGCCGAAGACGTCGCCAAGGTAGCCGAGTTCGACGCTTGCCACGTGCTTGACCAGGCCCAGGAGGTTGGTGCCTGTCGGAGTCATCGGCCGGCGGGCGTCGTATTCGCTGAGCCCGTCGAGCTTGCCGAGCAGGTCGGCGCGCCGCGTGCGCAGATAGCTGTGCAGAATCGCTTTGTCATCCATGAAGCGCACTATATCGGAGCACTCCGCGGGCCCCGGACCTTACAGCGGAGGGACCGCGCCGTACGACTTGGGAAGCTCATACGGGTTGACGGGGCGGTCCTCGTCCAGGGAGGACGGCTCCCTGGTGGCATAGCTCCGTGCCGTGTTCAGCTCGCGGGAACGCCGGCGCAGCCCGTAGCCGAGGAATCCCAGTCCGCCTGCCAGCAGCGCCAGTCCGACAACGAATAGACCGGTCGCGCCGGCATCGGCACTGCCGGAAGCCACGTGAAAAAGCGGCGTTGGCAGGACAACAAGAGTTGCGGCCAGGGCAACGCTCCCCACCGCAATCTGCCACGTTCCTTTGGACTTCATGGTTCCCCCTCCATTGTGTCTGTCAGGGTTCAGTAAACCGGTTCCCCGGCCAAAGCGGAAGAGGAGGCAAGGTATCGACGCGCGGCTCGATGCGGAGGAGGATTAAGGGGCAGTCACGATAAGGAGGTCAGTGATGTGCTATCAGTACAACAAGGAATTCCGGCGGGACATCAAGAAGGATGAAGCAAGGGAACCAAAAGAAACAACTGCGCGTCCGGAACCCCGGGCGAAAAGGCCTGACTTCAAGTTCTGGGCTTTCCCCCGCCGCAGCAGGGAATTTACGGTCGAGGAGCCGGCGCAGGCCGACCAAACCCGCGAGAGGGTTTAGCCCGGAAATCGACGGAAGGCTCCTCCACGAGGGGCCTTCCGCGCGAGCACGCATGCCCTGCAGGCCTACCCGACAAACGTACGGGAGACTGGAAGTCCCCGATCGCAAAGGCAGGACCACATTGATCAGTCTCCAGCAGGACGCCGAAGGCTTCATCCGCATGAAGAGGCACTTCCCCGGCAGCACGGTCATTTCCGTCACCTTCAACGACGGGTCCTCGGAGGAGTTCTCCGGCGAGCAGCTCAACGCGATCTATGACGAAGCCCTGGCCGTCTACCGGGCAGAAAATCACCTGGACGCCAAGGGATACTCCCGGGCACCGAAAAAGACGGTCCAGCCTTCCACCAAGATCGAGTTCGTCGCGGTGCACCCGGGCATGGCCAAGTAGCCGCCCGGCGAGCCCTTGACACCGCGTGACGGGCGGCCTATCGTACAACCAAATGGTTGTAGATTAGTTGAGGGATGCCGATCTTGACCGCCTGTTCCAGGCGTTCGCCGATGCCACCCGCCGGGACATCGTCGCCCGGGTGACGGCTGGCGAATACTCCGTGTCAATGCTGGCGGAGCACTACGCCATGAGTTTCGCCGCCGTACAGAAACACGTGGCGGTATTGGAGCGCGCCTCCCTCGTCACGAAGGAGAAGCGCGGGCGGGAGCAGATCGTGCGGGCGCACCACGATGGCCTACAGCGAGCTCGACGGCTGCTCGATGAGTACGAAACGATCTGGCGGCAGCGCGCTGACCGGATCGCAGACATTCTCGCAGAGGGATAGGGAGAGACCAGCCATGACCGTTATCAGTTCGCAGAAAAACGCCGAGACCCTGAGCTTCACCGTCATCGCCGAGTTCGACGCCGGCGTCGAGCGCGTCTGGCAGGTCTGGGAAGACCCGCGCCAGCTCGAGCGCTGGTGGGGGCCGCCCACCTGGCCCGCGACCTTCGATGGCCACGACTTCGTGTCCGGAGGGAAGGCCAGCTATTACATGACCGGGCCCGACGGCGAGAAGAGCCGGGGCTGGTGGCGGTTCACCGCCATCGAGGCTCCCCACCGCCTGGAGTTCGACGACGGTTTCGCCGACGAGAACGGCGATCCGATCCCCGCGATGGGCACCAGTCATGCCGTGATGCGGCTTAAGGCAGTCGGCAACCGCACGCGGATGACCATGGTGTCCACCTTCGACTCCGCAGATGCGCTGGAGAAGGTTCTCGCCATGGGCGTGGAAGAGGGGATGAAGCAGGCCCTCGGTCAGATCGACGCCATCCTGGCCGGATCCGAGGTCCGCTGACCGCAATCGGTCCGCATCAGATCCGCACAAGAACACCCCCGTAGGTGCCTTCGCCGGCACGTACGGGGGTGTTTTTCGCATCGAAGGCCCGCCGGTACTACCCGCCGAGGATCTTCGCCTTCTGCACCCCGAACTCCTGTTCCGTGAGAATCCCCTGCTCTTTCAGCGCAGCAAGCTCTTTGAGCTGCTCGATTGCTTCGTTGGAGATTCCCCCGGCTGCGGGCGGTGGCGGCGGCTGGTACGCAGGTTCTTGATACGCGGGCTGCTGCTGGGCCATCTGCGCGTCGTAGGCCTCCTGCTGCTTGGCCGCCGTCGCGGCGTCCTTCTCGGCGAACTTGTTAGCCTGCCGTCGCTGGACGCGGCCGCTCACGGCAGATGCTGTGCCGGCTACCACCGCTGTCCGTGCCATACCCCTGAGTAATCCCATAATTCGTCTCCTCTCGCATCGCGTTTTATGTGTGTCAGGCCACGGGCGGGGCGTCGAGGGCCTCGAGGGCTGCCATCACGTCCGGCGCAGGGATCCGCGTGCTCGCGACGAGCTCGCCCCCGCCGTCGCGTACGGCCGCCACGAAGGGTGCCGCCCAGATGTTCTCGTAGACAATCAGCGCGGCGACGCTTCCGGGAAGGATCGCGTCAGCTGCCTCGGCGATTTCCTCTTCGCCGAGAAGCCCGCTCTGCGCGCCGTCAAAGTAGGAGAACGACTCTGCGGGACCGCCTGGATCAGTGAGCTCGAGAACCTCGACGGCGCCGTCCTCGTTTTTCATCACGACAAGGAGATCGAAGAGCCGGATCACACCCTGCTCAACGAGCCGTATCAGTTCTTCACTGGCCCGCCCCGTCAGTCCAGCCATGGGGAACTCGAGGAGCACAAAGTCGACCGGCCCGTGGGCCTCGGTCTCCGGTGTGGTTGTCACTGGCATTCCTCCGTTCTGTTTCGAGCGCACTGTCCGGCACGCTCGTCTAAGTGTGGGACGCCGCCTGCCTGTCGGTCACCACCCGCGTCGGATGATTCCGACGGCGGGCGGCCGGCAACTACGCTTCGATGCCCAGGGGATTCTTGAGACCACTTCAGCTCTTCCGAGGAGGCCCCGCATCATCCCTTTCGGGTGAGCCCAACGCCGGTTGCGTGCCGCGCCGGAGGCCCACGCGCCCCGGCGGATTTCCCGCAGCCCGCGGGCAGATCAGGGCGAATGCGCGACGCCGATCCGCCCGGACCTGCCCTCGCGTCGGCACCTGCCCCCGAAAACCTGCCCGCGCAACCCTCCGGAGGGCAAAGAAAAAGCCTCCGGAACCTGTTGGTTCCGGAGGCTTCTCCAAGGGTGGCAGATGAGGGATTCGAACCCCCGTAGGCGTTGCCAGCTGATTTACAGTCAGCCCCCTTTGGCCGCTCGGGTAATCTGCCGAACTTCAAAGAAGATCACTCGCGGCTTCCGTGTTCAGAACCACTGTTTCCAGTTCGTTCCGCTTCCAGCAACCGCGGGCAAGACAACTTTACAGAACTTCCGCCGAAGAATCGAATCGGCGTCCCAGCGGTTCAATAAAGCGCCAAAAAGCCCGGAAAATCAGGCTTCTCCGAGGATGCGGCCGGCGAGTTTGGACTCAAACCGGGCGGCCTGCTCCTCCGTGATCTGATTCAGCTGTACGGCGCGCGCCAGGTCAGCGTGGACGCCGTCCAGTCTCGACGAGGCATCCGCGGCCGGGCTCAAGATGATCGAGGCCGCCAGCGTTGCGGCCGCCACCGACGTCGCGGCCGTCGCGAAACCGCCCGCGGCCGCCGCGGTGGAACGAATGACATAGTGGACGGCCTTGTTCTGCATGAGCTGGCACCTTTCAAGCGACTCTTCCAACTCCTGCAACTCTGCCGCGCAAAGCTTCGTTCCCGCCCTGACTCAGCTTTGAGCGGACTGTGAAACCGACCGCACGCCGCCGCCCTTCACAACACGGGCATCCGTACTAGGCTGGATTGCAGACCCAACGGCCCCTTACCGGGCACCCCCCAACCAACAGGAGGACAGTCATGGCAGGCGAATCCACATTCGACGTCGTCAGCAAAGTCGACAAGCAGGAGGTCGCCAATGCGCTGAACCAGGCCCAGAAGGAACTGGCCCAGCGCTACGACTTCAAGGGCGTCGGCGCCGAGGTGGACTTCAGCGGCGAGAAGATCCTCATGAAGGCCAACTCCGAGGAGCGTGTGCTCGCCGTCCTGGATGTGCTGCAGTCCAAGCTCATCCGCCGCGGCATCTCCCTGAAGTCCCTCGACACAGGCGAGCCCTACGCGTCCGGCAAGGAATTCCGGCTCGAAGCCACCATCAAGGAGGGCATTGCGCAGGACCTCGCGAAGAAGATCAACAAGCTCATCCGCGACGAGGGCCCCAAGTCCGTCAAGTCACAGATCCAGGGCGACGAGCTCCGCGTGACATCCAAGTCCCGCGACGACCTCCAGGAGACCATGAACCTGCTGAAGGGCTTCGACGAGGCCGACCTGCAGTTCGTGAACTTCCGAAGCTAGGCACTTATCCGCGGCGCTCGTTTCCGCACGCCGCGCCAAAGGGCTGTCGCACCGGGTCTTCCCGCGCCGGCAGCCCTTTCGCGCGTCGCCCGACACTGCGCCCGCCGCGGGACATTGCGCGCGCGGGACGTTAAGCGCGTCGCAACCCGCAGTCGGCCGCCACGTTAGCCCAGCGGCTGGCCGGCCATCCGCTCCAGCCGGCCAATGCGCTCGCTCATCGGCGGGTGGGTCGAGAACATTTTCGCCACACCGCCGGCGCGGAACGGGTTCGCGATCATCAGGTGCGAGGCGTTGACCAGCCGCTGCTCCTGCGGCAGCGGTGCCAGCTGCACGCCCTGCTCGATCTTGCGCAGGGCTGAGGCGAGCGCCAGCGGGTCTCCCGTGAGTTTGGACCCGTCCTCGTCGGCGTCGAACTCCCGGGTGCGGGAGATGGCCATCTGGATCAGCGACGCCGCAAACGGCGCCAGCAACGCCATGGCAATCGCGGCGATGGGGTTGGCGTTGCGCCGGTCCCCGCCGCCGCCGAAGATCAGGAACATCTGAGCCACCGAGGTGATAACACCGGCGACGGCGGCAGCCACCGACGAGGTCAGGATGTCCCGGTTATAGACGTGCATCAGCTCGTGGCCAAGCACGCCGCGGAGTTCCCGGGCGTCGAGGAGCCGGAGGATGCCTTCGGTGCAGCACACCGCGGCGTTTTGCGGGTTCCGGCCGGTCGCGAATGCATTCGGGGCCATCGTGGGTGAAATGTAGATCCGCGGCATCGGCTGCTGCGCCGTGGCGGAGAGTTCCCGGACAATCTGGTGGAGCTGGGGCGCTTCGGCTTCCGTCACGGGAAAAGCCTGCATGGACCGGATGGCGATCTTGTCACTGTTCCAGTAGCCGTAGGCCGTGGTGGCGACGCCAACCAGGGCCATGATCCAGATCGGCGCGGAGCTGCCCATACTGGAGGCCATCAGCGCGCCGAGACCCAGGAGCACCGCCCACAGGACGCCGAAAAGGGCTGCGGTCTTCAGTCCGTTGTGATGCTGATGCACTGTTCCTCCTGAAGTCGTCCGACTGTGGACCCACACCCGGAAAACGTCCCGCTACGGCACGGGGTTCCGCGCGTCGTACTTCAGGAAGCCAGACTGCCAGTGCGCCACGGCCCAGGCCACCGCGATGCACAACAGGCCGCCCAGAAGCAGAACCCAGCCTTCACTCAGAATTTTAGTCCCCCCGCCCGCAAGCATGTCCCCCACCCGGGGCCCGCCGGCGACCACCACGATGAACACGCCCTGCAGCCGGCCGCGCAGGTGGTCCGGCGTGGATGACTGCAGGATCGTCGTGCGGAAGACCGCGCTGACGGAGTCTGCGATTCCGGCCAGCCCGCAGCACAGGGCGGCGGGCAGCAGCCACCAGGTCACGCCGTCGGCGCCGGAGTTCCCGGCGAGCACAACGACGAGGCCGAAGCCGGCAATCGAGGCGCCCCAGCCCATCACGGACCAGACAACGGCTGCCCCCTGCCGCCGCACCGCACCCAGCGGGCCGGAGAAGAGGCCGGCCAGGAACGCGCCGACGGCGGTGGACGCCAGCAGGATCCCCACCGTGGTTTCGCCGCCGCCGATCATGACGGCGCCGATCGCGGGCAGCAGGGCCCGGGGCTGGGCGAAGATCATCGCGATGATGTCCACGACGAAGGTCATCCTCAGGTTGGGTCGAGTGCCCAGGAAGCGGAAGCCCTCGACGACGGACCGCAGCCCCGCGGGCCGCGCCCGGTCCCCCGGCGGCATGGCCGGCAGCCTCAGCAAGGCCCACAGTGCGAAGGCAAAGGTGACGACGTCGACCGTATAGGTCCAGGCGAACCCCACCGTTGCCACCAGCAGCCCGGCCAAAAGCGGCCCGGCCGTGAAGGTAAGGCCGAAGCTCATCATGCTCAGCGCATTGGCGGCCGGCAGGAGCTCCTTGCGGACCAGCAGCGGGATAATGGCGCTGCGGGCCGGCTGGTTGATGGCCTGCGCGCCGCTCTGCACCGCAACAAGGGCATACAGCACCCAGACATTCCCCAGCTGCAGCCAGGCCTGCAGGGCCAGGCAGGCGGTGGTCAGCCACAGCACCGACGAGGCCAGGAGCGCCACCGTGCGGCGGTCGTGGGCGTCCGCGATCGACCCGCCCAGCAGCCCGCCGACGACCAGCGGGACGAGGGCGAAGATGCTCAGCAGCCCGACGTACAGGCTGTCCTGGGTGAGCCGGTAAACCTCAAGGCTCACGGCCACCAGGGTCAACTGGCTCCCCAGGGCCGCGACGGCGGATCCCAGCCACAGGCGGCGGAACGCCGGACTCTCGCGCAAGGGCGTGATGTCCGCCAGAAGATTCCCCACCCGGACACTCTAGTGGCGCAGGACCGGCGGCCCGGTGACCCCGGCGAGTGACGCGCGCGACGCGACGGAAGCCGGCCCCTGCAGAGTCATAAGCCGCGCCTTATTATGATCGACTCATAATAAGTGCTTGAATGGGGGCATGACGGAATCGACGGGCACCCACGAGGCATGGGCTGCCGCCCTGCGCGCCCACGGCCGCCGGGTGACGAAGCAGCGGCTGGCAGTGCTGGCCGCCGTCGAGCATCACCCGCATTCCCCCGCCGAGAACATCCTCGCCGCCGCCCGCCAAGAACTCCCCGAACTGACCGCGCAGTCCGTCTATGTGGTGCTGGGGGATCTGACGAATCTGCAGATGTTGCGCCGGTTTGAGCCCCCGCACTCCCCTGCGCTGTACGAGACGCGGGTGGGCGACAACCACCACCACGCCGTCTGCATCAGCTGCGGGCGGGTGGAGGACGTCGAATGCGCCGTCGGCCACGCGCCCTGCCTGACGCCGCACTGGGATGAGGGCTCCAAGCCGATGACCATCCAGATCGCCGACGTGCTGTACCAGGGCATCTGCCAGGACTGCCAGCGCACCCAACAACTTCCCGCCGAACGTAAATAAGAAGAAACAAGAAATAGGAGAACGATGACTCAGCACATCTCTGCGCCCGCCGTGTCCACGACACAGTCCGGCGCCCCGGTCACTTCCGATGCCCACTCGAAATCCGTCGGCGCTGACGGCGCGATCATCCTCACCGACCACTACCTGATCGAAAAACTGGCGCAGTTCAACCGCGAGCGCGTGCCGGAGCGCGTGGTGCATGCCAAGGGCGGCGGCGCCTTCGGCACGTTCAAGACCTCCGAGGACGTCTCGAAGTACACCAAGGCCGCACTGTTCCAGCCGGGCACTGAGACCGAGATGCTCATCCGCTTCTCCTCCGTCGCCGGCGAGGCAGGGTCCCCCGATACCTGGCGCGACCCCCGCGGTTTCGCCGTGAAGTTCTACACCACCGAGGGCAACTACGACCTCGTCGGCAACAACACCCCGGTGTTCTTCATCCGCGACGGCATCAAGTTCCCGGACTTCATCCACTCGCAGAAGCGTCTCCCGGGCACCCACCTGCGCGATGCCGACATGCAGTGGGACTTCTGGACCCTCTCCCCCGAGTCCGCACACCAGGTCACCTGGCTCATGGGCGACCGCGGCCTGCCGGCCTCCTGGCGTGAAATGCAGGGCTACGGCTCGCACACCTACCAGTGGATCAACGCCGAGGGCGAGCGCTTCTGGGTTAAGTACCACTTCAAGTCCAACCAGGGCGTCAAGTCCATGACCGGCGACGAGGCCGAGGCACTGGCCGGCGCTGACGGCGACTTCTACATCCGCGATCTGCAGGAAAACATCGCTGCCGGCAACTTCCCGTCCTGGGACCTCCACGTCCAGGTCATGCCGTACGAGGATGCCAAGACGTACCGCTTCAACCCGTTCGACCTCACCAAGGTCTGGCCGCACGGGGACTACCCGCTGATCAAGGTCGGCACCATGGAACTGAACAAGAACCCGGAGAACTACTTCGCGCAGATCGAGCAGGCCGCTTTCGCGCCGTCGAACTTTGTGCCGGGCATCGCCGCCTCCCCGGACAAGATGCTGCAGGCCCGCATCTTCTCCTACGCGGACGCGCACCGCTACCGCGTGGGCACCAACCACGCCCAGCTGCCGGTCAACCTGCCCAAGAACCAGGTCAACAACTACAGCCAGGACGGCGCCGGCCGCTACCACTTCAACGCGCCCTCGGTTCCGGTCTACGCACCGAACTCCGTCGGCGGCCCGGCTGCCGTGGAGCCTGCGGTTGCCGGCGGCGGCTGGGAGAACGACGGCGAGCTGACGCTCTCCGCGCACTCCCTGCACGCTGAGGACGGCGACTTCGGCCAGGCCGGCACGCTGTACCGCGAGGTCTTCAACGACGGCGAAAAGGCCCGCCTGCTGGACACCGTCACCGGTGCCGTCAGCGGCGTCAAGACCGCTGAGATCAAGGAACGCGCCATCCAGTACTGGACGAACGTCGACGCCGAGTTCGGTGCCAAGCTGCGCGCCAACCTGGGTGCAGGCCAGGTCGAGTCCGACGCCGAGGCCGCCAACAAGGTCTGATCCTCAGGCTCGGCCGGGGGCACCCGCACCGTAGGCACCCCGTTTGGGGAAGGGCATCCCGCCGCGAATATGCGCGGCGGGATGCCCTTGGTGTATCACAACGTGGCCGCGCCGCTATAGTCGGGTAGATGAATTCGCGAATCATTTACCTGGTCGGCAGCTCCGGCCACCCCAACTTCGGCGATGAGTTCATCGCCGCTGCGTGGCTGAAATACCTGGCCGTAGCCCGCCCCGACGCCGACGTCTGGCTGGACTGCCCCCAACCCGGCATGGCGCAGGTACTGTTCGAGGGCATGCACCCGCGGCTTCGGGTCACCAACACGCTCTGGCGCCTGGTCCACGACAACGCCGAGCTCCCCGCCGAAGTGGCGGCGAAAAACATCCGCGAACGCGTTGCCGGCTTCGGCACGCCGGCCTACGATCTGGGCATCCTCAAGCTTCGGGAAGCCGGGTCCCTGCATCTCATCGGCGGCGGCTACGTCAACGACACGTGGCCGCACCACGCCGGCCTCGTCGTCGGAATGCGTGCCGTCAGTGAACTGACCGGGGCAAAGCTTTACGCCACCGGACAGGGCCTGATGCCGGCGCTCGCTCCGGCCCCCGCGGAAGCCCCGCTGTTCCGGGGTTTCGATCACGCCCACGCACGGGACCAGGCCAGCGCCGACGCACACGGGCTGGAACTGGGCCTCGACGACGCGTTCCTGGGCGTCACCGGGGAAATCGGGCGCAACGACGCCCCATCGGGACTTTATGTCTGCATCCAGAGCGACATGGCTGATCCCGGACGGTTCCAGGCCGCCGTCGAACTGGCACGGACGGAGGTCGAGACTGCCCGCCGCCGAGGGACCAAGGCTTACTACGTCGAGGCGATTCCCGGCGTCGACCATGCCGCCTACGAGCGCATGGCAGACCTCATCCCCGAGACCCGGTTCATATCATTCGCCCAGGTTTGGACCCACGGCCTTCCCCTGTCCGCCCAGCAGACCTGGGTCACCAGCCGCTTCCACATCCATCTGCTGGCGGCTGCCGCGGGTGCCCGAGGCATTGCCGTCGGCGTGAAAAAGGGCTACTACGACGTCAAGCATGAGTCCGTGGCCGCTCTGGGAAGCGGCTGGTCGCTGGCCCTGGGCAGCGACGCTCCCGCCATGCCGCAGCAGCCCGGATCCTTGCGGGGTGACCTGCCTGCACTCACGGCACGGAAACGCGCAGAGGCCGGCACTCTCTATCCGCCGCTGCACGGCCAGACCGGATCCCTGACTGCCGGGGCCGCCAAGCTCTTCAACAAAGCCGTGGCCGCCCCGCTGAAGAACAAGATCCGGGCCGGAGCGCGCTGAAAAGACCATGCTGAATGGGCTTCTTGAGCTGCTTCCACATGCTCCGACCGTTATTTTCCTTGTAGCCGCATTTTTCCTCCCGGGGCTTCTGGTGCTCCTACCGCTGAAGCCGGGCTTGCCGGCCGCCATCGCTCTCAGCCCGGCCATCACCCTGCTGATCTTTCTGGCCGGAAGCATCGTGGCGGACTCCCTGGGCGTGCCGTGGAACGCCGCCACGGCCGCCCTGACGGCCCTGCCGCCTGTCCTTGCCGCGTGGCTTGCCGGGAGGAGGCTCAGCTTCCGCACACCCCTGTGGCCCGGCGGCCTCGGCGCGCCTGCGAAACTGGCTGTTGGTGCGGGCGTGGCAATCGGTTCCATGGTGACCTGCCTGGCGCTGCTCCGCGGAATCGGCGACCCGGCCAAAGCGTCGCAGGGCTGGGATCCGATCTTCCATTTGAACGTGCTGACGTGGATCCAGGAGTCCGGCAGCGCCACGCCGTGGGGCGTCGCTCCGATATTCGGTGCCGGTCGGTCCACGTACTACCCCGCGGGCTGGCACAGCGCAGTGTCGCTGGTCCCGGGCAGTATGACGGAAGCGGCCAACCTGTCCTCGATCGTCATCGGCGGCATGATCTGGCCAATTGGCCTGATGTTTCTGGCCTCCGCAGTCCTGCCGCGGCATCCAGCGGCCTGGGCACTGACGCCGGTGTTCGCTGCTTCGTTCGTCAGCTTTCCTTTCTCCCAGCTGCTCCGCAGCGGCCAGTGGCCCAACGGCCTCTCCACGGCCCTGGTCCCCGCCACGCTCGCCGTCGGAGTCCTCTTTCTACGGCACCTGACTTCCGCGGAGCGTGCCGGAACGCCGGCCCGGGAGCGTGTGCTCCTGGCGGCTGTTCTGGCCGCAGTCCTCGGCGGCTGTGCTGCCGCGCACCCGAGTGCCGTTTTTGCCACCGCCGTTGCCATCCTCCCCTTTGTGGTCGCCAGCCTGCTGCCGCTCGTGGTGCGGGGCGCGCGTCGCCGACCTTGGCCTGCGGTCGCGGCGGCTGGAGCTGTGGTGGCTGCTGCGGTGGCGGTCTCCGCGGTGCTGGCCAACTCCCGGCTGCTCACCGGGGTGATGGCCTACAAGCGTGCCGTGCGGGCCGAAGTGCCGGATTCACTGCAACTTGCGTTCTTCGACCTTCCGAGGTTTCCGGCCTTGTCCCCGCCTGCCCCGGACGATTTCAACCTCGCGGTGGGGCTGCTGGTGATCGTCGGCGCTGCCACGGCCGTCTTCATCAGGGAGGCGCGGCCGCTGGCCATCGCCTGGCTGGCCTTTGTTGCCCTTTACGTGCTTGCTGCCGGACCCGAAAACGCACTGAGGTGGCTGACGGGCTTCTGGTATAAAGACACGCAGCGAATCGCCCCGTTCATCGCGATGACGGGCAGCCTGCTGGCGGCCCTGGCCGTCGCGGTGCTCGCGAGGGGCGCACACCGTGTAGTGTCGGCGCGGCTCCCCCCGGCCCGCACCGGCGGCAGGTGGCCCCTGCCCCAGATTGTTGTCGCCCTGTCCGTGGCCGTCCTGGCATACGGAATCTATTGGGAATCGGGGGGCTACCGCTCGGTGGATCGGGTGGCAGTGGCCGCACAGAACTACGTGGTCTCCGACAAACCGGGAACTGGCGTCCTGTCCAGCGGTGAACAAGAATTCATCGAGCGGGCGGGCGAGTTGCTACCGGACGACGCAGTGGTAATCGGTGACCCCTTCAACGGCGAAACGTACTTCTACGCCCTCACCGGACGACGCGTGGTGTACACGCAGCTGGGCGCCCCGACGGCCGGGAGCGCTGCCAAGGAGCTGCTCCGCACCGGGTTCAATCGGATCGCGACGGACAAGTCGATCTGCGAGGCCGTCCTCAAGGTCGGAGCCACACACTTTTATGAGGACGCGCCCGGTGCATCCCACGGCAGCATCAGCCTGAAGCAATGGCCGGGGTTTTACAACGTGCCGACCGACAGGGGCTTTGAGAAAGTCGCGTCCGCCAATGGCCGCACCCTCTACCGGATCACGGCCTGCGGCTAGCCGTGGTGTGCGGCCGGGGCAAGGGGCAGGCCGCCCTCCAGCGCCCCGCCACGGCGGCCGCGTGTCGGGGCTTTTTTTCGTTTTCCACATAGGGGATGTGCCGCTCGCCGTGGGGCGAGCCATGTCCCTAGGATGCATACATGACCCCATTTGCAGGCATCCCTGACGCCGCCTTCGAGTTCTATACGGAGCTGGAACACAACAACAACCGCGACTGGTGGCTTGCGCATAAGGCCACGTATGACTCCGCGGTCAAGGAACCGCTGACGGGGCTTCTGGCGGAGCTGGAACCCGAGTTCGGCGGGGCCAAACTTTTCCGGCCCAACCGGGATATCCGGTTCTCCCTGGACAAGTCTCCCTACAAGACTGCCCAGGGCGCGGTCGCCACCGTTGCCGAAGGCATGGGCTTCTACGTCCAGCTCGACGCTGACGGCCTGCTCATCGGCGGCGGATACCACACCCACACACCGGCTCAGCTGGCACGTTTCCGCAGCGCCGTGGATGCCCCCTCCACCGGGGAAGTCCTGCAGGAGATTGTCGCGCAGGTCCGCGCCCTCGGCTTCACGGTGGAGGGGGAGACCTTGAAGACGGTCCCGCGGGGGTTCGACAAGCATCATCCCCGCGCGGAGCTGCTGAAGCACAAGTCACTCGCCGCCGGAACGCACGTGGGACGTCCGGGCTGGCTCTCCACGCCGGATGCCGCTGGCGAGGTGGCCAGGCGCTGGGCGCAGCTGCGGCCGCTGGTTGAGTGGATCGGCCGCTACGCCGCGCCATAAGGCGGGCAGCCGCGTGCGGCCGGGCGGGGTCAGACGGCCCGCGTCAGATGTGTTCGCCGTCGGCGGCCAGGCGCCGGTCGAGGTTGTTGAAGAAGACCAGCATCATCAGGTCAAACGCTTTGCTGGCTTCCTCGGGTTGGTTGTTCACGACGAAATCGAACTGGAGCCCGTAGAAGGCTGCCGTGAACAGGCGGGCGTCCGTGTCCGCAAATTCCTCCCGGATGCCCTGGAGCATCAGCCAGTCCCGGGCCTTGTGATGGAGCATCCTGAAATGTTCCTGCGCTGTTCCCCGGGGTGATTCCGCCACAATGTCCTGCGCTGTCGCCTCGAACTCGAGCCTGGCCAGGTGGCGGTTGCGCTGCGCCATGGTCCAGCGCCAGGACTCCAGCAGGAACGCCCGCCAGGCTTCCCGGTCAATGTCCCGCACGTCCGTGGCCCGGATGCTGTCGAGCCGGGATTCGATGGTGCGGATGATTTCGTTGACCAGCTCCTCGCGGTGGCCGAAGTGGTACACGAGCACATAGCTGCTGACCCCCAGCCCCTCGGCCAGGCCACGGAAGGTGAGCTCCGCGAGGGTCTTGTCCATGAGGTAGTCAAGAATGGCGGCCAACAGCTCTGCCTTGCGTTCAGGTCGTGCAGGGCGGGCCATAAATCCATCATAGGGAGCGCGGGCGGAGCGCGCCTGCCGTAACCGATCCGGCGGTCAAACGCCGGGGTCGCCGGAGCCGTGCCGACTCGCTGGAACTTCCAGCGAATTCACACGTCTCCGGCGACCTCGGTGTATCAGTACCGGCGGCCGGCCGTCAGGAGCGGTTGACCGGGGCCTCGTTCTCCGCGGCGGCGGCATTGGCATCAGCGGGTGCCGCAGCCTTGGCCCTGGCGGCGCCCTTGTCTCCGGGGCCGTTGACAGAAGCTTTGGCTTCGGCGAACTTCTCGTTCAGCCGGGAGTGCCGCTGTCCGTAGGAGAAGTAGATGGCCACGCCGATCACGAGCCAGATGGCGAAGAAGATCCAGGTCTCCACTGCCAGGTTGGTCATGAGGTAGAGGCACAGGACGGCCGAGATGATCGGGAGCACCTTGCCGAACGGCACCCGGAACGCCGGCTTCAGGTCGGGGCGCTTCTTCCGCAGCACCAGGACGCCGATGCTCACCGTCACGAACGCGGACAGCGTGCCGATGTTGATCATTTCTTCCAGCAGGTCCACGTTGGTGAGTCCGGCGACAACCGCCACGGCAGCACCGCAGATGATCTGCAGGCGGACCGGCGTCGCGCGGATGGTGCTGGTCTTGGACAGCGAGCGCGGCAGCAGTCCGTCGCGGCTCATGGCCAGCACCACGCGGGAGAGGCCCATCAGCAGCACCATGATCACGGTGGTCAGGCCCACGAGGGACCCGAAGGCGATGATCTTGGCGGCGTCGGTGTTGCCCACGGCCTCGAATGCCGTGGTGAGGGTCGGGTTCTCGGCCTCGGCAAGCTGGGTGTAGGACACCATGCCGGTCAGGGCCAGGGACACCAGGATGTAGAGGACAGTGACGACGGCGAGGCCGCCAAAGATGCCGCGGGGCAGCGTCTTCTGCGGGTCCTTGACTTCCTCGGCCGAGGTGGCGACGACGTCGAAGCCGATGAAGGCGAAGAAGACCAGGGCGGCTCCCGCGAAGATGCCCAGCGTGCCGTACTGCGCCGGGGCAGCCCCGGTGAGGAAGGCGAAAAAGGACTGCTTCATGACGTCGGCGGCACCGGTCCCGCCGGTGGGCTCGGAGGCCGGAACGAACGGAGTGTAGTTTTCGAACTTCACGTAGGTGAAGCCCACCACGATCACAAAGAGGACAACGCCGATCTTGATCAGGGTGAAGATGTTGCCGACACGGGCGGACAGCTTCGTCCCCAGCACCAACAGCACGGTGAACACGGCGACGATCAGGAACGCGCCCCAGTACAGGTCCACACCGCCGAGGGAGATCGACGGAGGGATGTCCACGCCCATCAGCGCAAACACCTTGCTGAGGTAGATGCCCCAGTACTTGGCGATCACAGCACCGGCGGTGAACAGCTCGAGGATGAGGTTCCAGCCGATGATCCAGGCCAGCAGCTCGCCCATTGTCGCGTAGGTGAAGACGTAAGCGGAGCCGGCTACCGGAATGGCGGTGGCGAACTCGGCGTAGCACATGATCGCCAGCGCACACGTGACAGCGGCAATGGCGAAGGAGAGGGTCACGGCCGGGCCGGCGAAGTTTGCTGCAGCCTTGGCGCCGACCGAGAAGATGCCGGCGCCGACGGCAACGGCGACACCCATGATCATCAGGTCCCAGGAGCTGAGCGAGCGCTTCAGCTTGCGTCCGGGTTCATCGGCGTCCGACATGGACTGCTCGATCGATTTGGTCCGGAAAACGTTCATAGGAAAGTCCACAATCTCGATAACTTGTTGGAAACAGACCTATCTATCGTAGTGTCCATCCACTGGACGGCCAGATTTGTCCCACATCGTGAGACGAAAAGACGGGCCGGGCAGGTTTCCCCGCCCGGCCCGTCCGCGCCATTGCAGCGCCGCTCCCGCGCCGCTCCCGCGTCGGTTCAGCGCGTTCCAACGTCCGCTCAGACCGGCCAATCCATCAGCGTGGACCGGATCAGGAACCGTTTGCCCTCAGGTGCTTCCACCGAGAACCCGCTCCCCCTGCCCGGGACCACGTCCACGGTCAGGTGGGTGTGGCTCCAGTAGTTGAATTGTTCCTTCGACATCCAGAAGTCGATCGGCTGCGGCTGCAGGCCGTCGGAAATGTCGAACAGGCCCAGCTGCACGTCCGAGTCCCCGGTGATGAACTCCCCTGCCGGATAACACATTGGCGAGGAACCGTCGCAGCACCCGCCGGACTGATGGAACATCAGCGGTCCGTGCTGGAGCCAGAGCTTGCGCAGCAGTTCCACCGCTTCCGGGGTGAGCGCCACCCGCGAGAAGTCTTCGCCGGGGCGGGTGACTGCAGCATGGAGCTTTGCGTCAGGCATCAGAATCCTTCCTTCATCAGTACTTGATGACCACGCGGCCGTCGATCTTGGCATGTTTCATTTCGTCGAGGACGGCATTCACTTCGGAGAGTTCCCGGGTGGAGACCGTCGGATGGATCTTGCCCTGAGCGTAGAATTCCAAGGCTTCTTCCAGGTCCTGCCGGGTTCCGACAATGGAGCCCCGGACCGTCAGGCCCTTGAGCACAATCTCAAAGATCGGCGCCGGGAAGTCACCCGGCGGCAGGCCGTTGAACACAATCGTTCCGCCGCGGCGGGCCATCCCGATCGCCTGGCCAAATGCTGACGGGTGCACAGCCGTGACGAGGACTCCATGGCAACCTCCGGTTTCGCGCTGGATGACTTCGGCGGGATCCTCGTGCAGGGCATTGACGGTCAGTTCCGCACCGTGCTTCTTTGCCAGGGCGAGCTTGTCATCGGCAATGTCCACTGCGGCAACACGAAGGCCCATGGCCACGGCGTACTGGACAGCAATATGGCCGAGTCCGCCAATTCCCGAGATGGTGACCCACTGGCCGGGCCGGGCCTCGGTCATCTTGAGGCCCTTGTAGACGGTCACCCCGGCGCAGAGCACCGGCGCCACCTCCACGGGGTCCGAACCGGCCGGGATTCTGGCCGCGAAGCGCGTGTCCACCAGCATGTACTCCCCAAAGGAGCCGTCAACGCTGTAGCCGGCATTTTGCTGCGCCTCGCACAGGGTTTCCCAGCCGGTGCGGCAGTACTGGCAATCGCCGCAGGCGGACCAGAGCCAGGCGTTGCCGACGAGGTCCCCGACGGCCAGGTCCGTCACGCCTTCACCGAGGGCAACCACTTCACCGACCCCTTCGTGTCCGGGGATAAACGGCGGGGTCGGCTTGACCGGCCAATCGCCTTCCGCGGCGTGGAGGTCGGTGTGGCAGACGCCGGTGGTCAGTACTTTGACAAGCGCCTCTCCCCGGCCCGGCACTGGAACGGGGAGGGTCTGGATCTGCAGGTCCTTGCCGAATTCGGTTACTACTGCGGCTTGCATCGTCGTCGTCGTCGTTGTCGTCGTCATAGCGAAATCCTTGCGTCATCAAGCGTGGGTGCAGCTAAAAGCGTGTGCAGTGGGCCGTGTCCTTCCGCGTCGGTGCACAAGTGGTGCGGGCGGGGCGGATCCATCGTGATCCGCCCCGCCCGGGTTTTGTTGCGGCTTAGAAGAAGCCGAGCTTGTTCTCGTTGTAGCTGACCAGGAGGTTCTTGGTCTGCTGGTAGTGGTCCAGCATCATCGAGTGGTTCTCGCGGCCGATGCCTGAGGACTTGTAGCCGCCGAACGCAGCGCCCGCCGGGTAGGCGTGGTAGTTGTTGACCCAAACGCGCCCGGCCTGGATCTCCCGCCCGGCACGGTAGGCGACGTTGCCGTTGCGGGACCAGACGCCGGCGCCGAGGCCGTAGAGGGTGTCATTGGCGATGCCCATGGCGTCGTTGTAGTCGCTGAAGCGGGTTACGGACACCACCGGACCGAAGATTTCCTCCTGGAAGATCCGCATCTTGTTGTGGCCTTCGAAGATGGTCGGCTGGACGTAGTAGCCGCCGGCCAGGTCTCCGGGCATTTCGGCCCGGCCGCCGCCGGTGAGCACCTTGGCGCCCTCCTGCTTTCCGATGTCGATGTAGGACAGGATCTTTTCCAGCTGGTCGTTGGAGGCCTGGGCGCCGAGCTGGGTTTCGGTGTCCAGCGGGTTGCCCTGGATGATTTTCTCCACCCGGGCCACGGCGTCGGCCATGAAGGAATCGTAGATGTCTTCCTGGACCAAGGCGCGGGACGGGCAGGTGCAGACTTCACCCTGGTTGAAGGCGAAGAGGGTGAAGCCTTCCTGGGCCTTGTCGTAGAACGCGTCGTTGGTGTCGGCAACGTCGTTGAAGAAGATATTGGGGCTCTTGCCGCCCAGTTCCAGGGTGACCGGGATCAGGTTCTGGCTGGCGTACTGGCTGATCAGCCGGCCGGTGGAGGTTTCGCCGGTGAAGGCGATCTTGCGGATCCGGGGGCTGGAGGCAAGCGGCTTGCCGGCCTCGACGCCGAAGCCGTTGACCACGTTGAGGACGCCGGCCGGAAGCAGGTCGCCGATGAGCTCCATCAGCACCATGATCGAGGACGGGGTCTGCTCGGCCGGCTTCAGGACGACGGCGTTGCCGGCGGCGAGGGCCGGGGCGAGCTTCCAGACGGCCATCAGGATCGGGAAGTTCCAGGGGATGATCTGGCCGACGACGCCGAGCGGCTCATGGTAGTGGTAGGCGGTGGTGTCGTCGTCGAGCTGGGACAGCCGGCCCTCCTGGGCGCGGACGGCGGAGGCGAAGTAGCGGAAGTGGTCGGCGGCGAGGGGGATGTCCGCGTTGAGGGTCTCGCGGATCGGCTTGCCGTTGTCCCAGGATTCGGCGACGGCGAGCATCTCGAGGTTCTCGTCGATCCGGTCGGCGATCTTGTTCAGGATCGCGGCGCGCTCGGCGACGGAGGTCTTGCCCCAGGAGGGTGCAACCTTGTGGGCGGCGTCGAGGGCCAGCTCGATGTCCTCGGCGGTGCCGCGGGCGACCTCGCAGAATACCTTGCCGGTGACGGGGGTGATGTTCTCGAAGTACTGGCCCTTGACCGGGGCAACCCACTCGCCGCCGATCCAGTTCTCGTAGCGGTCCTTGAAAGTGACCTTCGAACCCTCGGTACCCGGCTGTGCGTAGACAGTCATTGCAGCTCCTTTGCTGTTCACGATTGAGGCGGCCAGATATCGGCGCCGCCGTTGCGTTCAGCCTAGGAGCAAGGGGGTTGCAGTCAGGTTGCAATGAAAGTGACCCGGGTCACCTGCCCGGGAGCGGTATCGGGTCAGGCGCTGAGTTCGGTCTCGAGCCGTTCCAGATCAGCGACCACCGCGGCGCGTTTCGGCGAGCGCGGCGGCAGGAGCTTCAGTGCTGCGACCCGGATCTCGACGTCGTCCCTCGCCTCGGGAAGCTCGGCGTACCTCAGGAGCGACTCGGCGCTGCCGTCCGTCAACACAGCTTCCCGGAGCAGGGAGGAGACCCGGTTCCGCAGTTCGACGATGCCAGGGGCTTCGGAGCGGGGCAGGACCGCGCCCCGGTAGATCTCCAGGGCGATCCGGTGGGCGCCGCGCTGCAGGCAGTTCAGGACCTGTCCGGAGTCCGGCACCAGGTCCAGTGGCAGCCGGTAGGGACGGGACTCCGGAACTGCACCCGGATTCAGCTGCTGGAGCACCTTGCGCAGGCGCACCATCTCGGCCCGCAGTGTCATGGTGGAAGCGTCCCCCGGGTACAGAAAGTTGCAGAGTTCCTCGGCGTTGAGGCCTTCCGGGTGCGTGCTGAGAAGGGTCAGGATCTCGCTGTGCCGGGCGGAAAGCGCCACAGTGCGCCCGTCGATGCTGAGCAGCGCCTGGTCCCGGCCGAGGAGCTGGAGGCTATTGCGGTACAGGCTGGTGGCGGCCGGCGCGTTCGGCGCAGCCGAATTACGACGCCGGGCCGGCGACGTCTGGCGCGCGGCGGCGAGCTGCAGCCGCTCCACGCGGAGGTGGGCCTGGGCCGCGGCCACGGTGGCTTCGACCAGTGAGAGGGTGTGCGGGGCCACGGCGGACTCGGTGCCGGTGATGTCCACCACCCCCAGGAGGGCGCCGGAATCCGGATCGTGGAAAGGAACGGCAGTGCAGCTCCACGGGTGGACGGAGCGCTTGTAATGTTCCGCGCCGGAGATCTGGATGCCCCGGCCCAGGGCAAGTGCGGTGCCGGGGGCGCTGGTGCCCACGGTGGCTTCGGACCAGTCGGCTCCGGGAACGAACATCATGCCTTCAGCCCGGCGCTGCATGGCGGCGTCGCCTTCGACCCAGAGGAGCCGGCCCACCTCATCCCCCACGGCCACGAGCATCCCGCTGTCGTGGCTGGGCAGGACCAGCAGCTTGTGGATGACCGGCATGATGGCGGCCAGCGGATGCTGCCGCCGGTATTCTTCGAGTTCTTCGCGGTCCATCGCCAGCGGGGCCTCGGGGTTGTCAGGGTTCGCCTGCAACTGCGCCGACCTCCGCCAGGACTCCTGGATGAGGCTGCTCAGACCCGGCAGCTGCAAGTCCTCCGGCAGCCCCAGCCCCCGTGAGTCCAGCTGTTCATGCCCGGCATTGGCGAAGTGCTGGCGCAACTGCGCGCTGACCCCGTTCTCCGGCTGGAGCGGGCCAGCCGGACGGACCAAATTCCTCATTGAACTCCCACGTCAAGCGCGACGGCATGCCGGAGGCAACCATGTCCAGTCGAGTCTACGGGGCGTTCCGGGCCCCCGCCAGAGCGGCGGCGACAGGAGGGCTAGCCGCGGGAGATCTGCACCATGTCCTCGCGGGGGACCACCTTGACGCGTTCCCGCACGATGCCGTTGGCGTCCGGGGAAGCGGACCACTCCGCGCCGAGGGCGAGTTCGCGGGCGTCGAGTTTGTTCCACCCCTCCCACGTGGTGTATTCGATCCCGCGCTCGTCCAGGAGGTCGAGGATCGCCTGCGGATCCGGGTTCTGCGCCGGCGGAAGGCTGAGCCGGTCCTCGAGCAGGAAGCCGATGGTCTCCAGCGCGTCGCCTTTGGTGTGGCCGATCAGGCCTACGGGCCCGCGCTTGATCCAGCCCGTTGTATAGATGCCCGGGACGGGATTGCCGTCGGCGTCGAGCACACGCCCGCCCTCGTTGGGGATCACGCCGCGGCGGGCGTCGTATTCCAGTTCGTCCAGCGGCGAGCCGTGGTAGCCGATGGCCCGGTAGACGGCCTGGACCGGGTAGTCGAGGAACTCCCCCGTGCCCTTGACGTTGCCGGTGCCGTCCAGCTGCATGCGCTCGAACTTGATGCCGGTGACTTTTCCCGGGTGGTCGGCGTCGTCGTGTATTTCAACGGGGCTGTGCAGGAAGTGCAGGTGCAGCCGGCGGGACGACGGTTCCTCGGCCTCGGCGTGCTCCTCGACGAGCCAGTTCGTCAGGGTGTTGACCATGGTGCGGATCTGGTTGTTGCTGCGGATGGCCTCGTCGGAGGCATCGTCGAATTCGAAGTCCTCCGGATAGAGGACGATGTCGACGTCGCGTGCGTGGGAAAGCTCGCGCAGTTCCAGCGGGGTGAACTTCACCTGCGCCGGGCCGCGGCGGCCGAATACGTGCACGTCCGTGACCGGGGAGTTCTTGAGCGCCTGATAAACGTTGTCCGGGATTTCCGTCACCAGCAGCTCATCGGCGTGCTTGACCAGCATCCGGGCGACGTCGAGGGCCACGTTGCCGTTGCCGATCACCGCGATCTCCTTCGCGTCCAGCGGCCAGTCACGCGGCACGTCGGGGTGCCCGTCGTACCAGGAGACGAAGTCGGCCCCGCCAAAGGACCCTTGGAGCCCGACGCCGGGGATGTCCAGCTCCGCATCTTTGATGGCGCCCGTGGAGAAGATCACGGCGTCGTAGAAGGACCGGAAATCGTGCAGGGTCAGGTCGCGGCCGTAGGTGACGTTGCCCAGGAACCGGATGTCGCCGCGGTCCAGGACTTTGTGCAGCGCGTTGACGATCCCCTTGATCCGCGGGTGGTCCGGGGCGACACCGTACCGGATCAGGCCGTACGGGGCCGGGTACGCCTCGAAGAGGTCGATGCTGACCTCGAAGTCGCCGTCCTTGACTTCATTGGACTTCGTCAGGATGTCCGCGGCGTAGACGCCGGCCGGTCCGGCGCCGACAATCGCAACGCGGAGCGGACGTTTGGACGTTCTGTTAGGCGAACTTTCAGGCGAAGTTTTGGCCGAGTTGGACACCGGGAGCCCTTCTGAGTCTTAGCGGCTGCGCCGGATCAAGCAGCGCACAATCCCCCTATTCTAAATGTCCGCACCCCGGTGCGGGCGCCCTGGTGCCTGACGTCGCAGGGATCTGCGCCCCGACGCCCGGAACATCGGGTCCAAAGGCAGGAATAGGCGCCCCGCGGGTGGTGTTATGGATCTTGTGCCTACCCCCGACGGATCCCACTCCCCAGCCGCACTGACCTCTCCGGGCGCTGCTGCCCCCGGCGCAAACGCGGCGAAGCGTCCGCCGGCCGCGCTCAAGGCAGTGGACACGGATACGACGGCGGGAATCATCTTCGGGATCGGCGCTTACGGCCTGTGGGGGCTCATGCCCCTCTACTTCTTCCTGCTGCAACCCGCAGGAGCTGTCGAAATTGTGGCCAACCGGGTGCTCTGGTCGTTGCTGTTCTGCGTGCTGCTGATCACCATCACCCGCTCCTGGCGGGTCCTCGGAGCAGCCTTCCGCAACCGCACAGTCATCTTCCCGCTGGCCATCGCCGCGGTCCTGATCGCGGTGAACTGGCTGACGTATGTCTACGGCGTGACCACCGGACAGGCCGTGGAGGCGTCACTGGGCTACTTCATCAACCCGCTCGTCTCGGTCCTGCTGGGTGTGGTGGTGCTGAAGGAGAAACTGCGGCCGCTGCAGTGGGCCGCCGTCGGCATCGGCTTCATTGCCGTGGGCGTCCTGACCGTTTCCTACGGCAAACTGCCGTGGATTGCCTTGACCCTGGCACTGAGCTTTGGTCTGTACGGCTTCGTCAAAAAGCGTGTCGGCCCGCGGGCTGACGCGATCACCAGCCTCACGGTAGAGACGATCGTGCTGGCGCCGGTGGCGGCCGCCGCCATGACCATGCTGGCGCTCAGCGGATCCGCGACGCTGGCCGCCTACGGCGCCGCGCACTTCTGGCTCCTCGCGGCGTCGGGGATCATCACCGCCGTGCCGTTGCTGTTCTTCGGCGCCTCGGCCCGGCGTCTGCCGATGACGACAATCGGCCTCTTGCAGTACTTCGCCCCCGTGCTGCAGTTCATCGTGGCGCTGGCCGTGTTCCATGAGCCCATGACGACGGACCGCTGGATCGGCTTCGGCGTCGTCTGGCTCGCGCTGCTGATCCTGACCGTGGACATGCTGCTCGCTACCCGGAGGAACTCCGTGACCCGCAGGCTGGCCCGCTCCGCCGCCCGAGCCTGACCCAGGCGGCGGAACGGCCTGACGCCGTCAGTCCTCGGGGCTGGTGTCGAACCGTTCGTAGTCGCGCGGGACCACAATCATCGGCACCGGCAGGGCAAGGAGCACCTTGTTGGCCGTTCTGCCGATGAACAGTTTGTTTTTCTCCGCCAGGCGGGACGAACCCACGATCATGATCTCGCCGTCGTCCCATTCGAGGTCGTCGATGGCTTCCTCGATGGTGCGCCCATGGGCGACTTCCACCGTGACCTGGTGGCCTTCCGGCAGCCGGTGTGCGGCCGCCGTAAGGACGGTGTTGGCGTGGACGTGCGCAGCGTTGATGTTTTCGCCGCTGTCCCCTTCGGCGTCAAGTTCCACCAGCGAGACCAGCCGCAGCGGGACACCGTGGCGCTCGGCGGCTTCAACCGCGACGTCGATCGCCGCCTCCGCGCCGGTGCGCTGGCCTACCGCGAGGGTCAGCCGGGTGATCGGCTCCGTGTGGCGGTAACCGCGGGGTGCCAGCGCCACCGGAACGGGCGAGGCATGCAGGAGGGCGTTGGCCGCGCTTCCGATGGTATAGCGCTTGAACAGCCCGGCGCTGGCTGCGCCCACGACGATCAGGCCGGCCTTGTATTCCACGGCGGCATCGATGAGGCCGGCGGCGTGTGAGTCGGCCTGGCGGACATGGAACCTGGCCTCGAGGTCCTTCGGGACGAGGGCCAGGCCCTCCCGTTCCGCGCTGAGCACCTTCTGCTCCGCGGCGCTGACACGGCTTCCCTCCGGGTTCATCGCGACATAGGGCGTGCGCCGGTCCACGACGTAAACCAAGTCAAGGTGCGCCCCCTGGGCGCGGGCCAGAGCAGACGCCAGCGCAACGGCGTCGGCGCCGCGTTCGCTGGGGGTATAGCCAACTACGTATCGCATGTATGAACCCCTTATGGGTCTGTGGCAGAAGCCAGCTTTGCTCCGGGGGTTCCGGGCGACGTCGGCCGGTCTGCGTTCCTGCAGTGGTAGGAACGACTCTAGCCCAGCGGGACCCGGATGTGGCGGGAACCGGCGGGCGGAAACGGCGCAAAACAAAACAGTCCGGGGGCTTAACGCAGCAGAGCCACGGACCTGTGTCCGCGGCTCTGCTGCTGTGGCCGGATTCCGGGTGGCCGAACTGCTTATGCGTGCGCCTTGATGGCCGAGGCCAGGACCTGGAGGCCGTCCAGCAGCAGTTCGTCGCTGATGACCAGCGGCGGCAGGAGCCGGATGACGTTGCCGTAGGTGCCGCAGGTGAGGATGATGACGCCCTCCTTGAGGCAGGCCGCGGCAACAGCCTTGGTCAGCTCCGGGTTCGGTTCCTTCGACCCGGCCTGGACCAGCTCGATCGCCAGCATGGCACCACGGCCGCGGATGTCGCCGATCACGGACCGGTCGGCAAGCTCCGTGGCCAGGTCCCGCAGCTTGCCGAGGGCCAGCTCCTCGATGTGCTTGGCGCGGGCGTTGAGGCCGTACTGCTCCATCGAGCCGATGGACGCCAGGGCCGCGGCGCACGCCACGGGGTTGCCGCCGTAGGTGCCGCCGAGGCCGCCCGGGTGGACGGCGTCGAGCAGGTCGGCGCGGCCGGTGATGGCGGAAAGCGGCATGCCGCCGGCGATGCCCTTGGCCATGGTGATGATGTCCGGGACGACGCCCTCGTGGTTCACGGCGAACCATTCGCCGGTGCGGCAGAAACCGGACTGGACCTCATCGGCGATGAAGACGATGCCCTTGTCCTTGGCCCACGCGGCCAGTGCCGGCAGGAATCCCTCGGCGGGGACAATAAAGCCGCCCTCGCCCTGGATGGGTTCGATGATGATCGCGGCAACCTGCTCGCCGCCGATCTGCTTCTCGATCATGGTGATGGCGCGCTTGGCAGCCTCCGCACCGGTGATCTCCGGGTTTTCCTCGCGGTAGGGGTAGCTCATCGGCATGCGGTAGACCTCGGGCGCGAACGGGCCGAAATTGGTCTTGTACGGCATGGCCTTGGCGGTCAGCGCCATGGTCAGGTTGGTGCGGCCGTGGTACGCGTGGTCGAAGGCGACGACGGCGTCCCGGCCGGTGGCGAGGCGGGCCACCTTGACGGCGTTCTCGACGGCTTCGGCGCCGGAGTTGAACAGCACGGTGCGCTTCTCGTGGTCGCCCGGGGTGAGCCGGTTCAGCTGCTCGGCGACGGCGACGTAGCCCTCGTAGGGCGTGACCATAAAGCACGTGTGCGTGAAGTGCTCTACGGCTTCCTTGACGGCGCCGACGACGGCCGGGTCGGAGGCGCCGACGCTGGTCACGGCAATGCCGGAGCCGAGGTCGATGAAGGAGTTGCCGTCGACGTCGTGGATGATGCCGCCGTCGGCGTCGGCGACGAAGACGGGGACGCTGGACGCGACGCCGGCGGCGACGACGGCCTTGCGGCGCTCGGTCAGGGCCACGGACTTGGGGCCGGGGAAATCGGCCTGGACGCGGCGCTTCTGCTCAAGACGGTACGTGATGTCATGGGCGGTGGTGGTCATGGGAGAGCCTTCCTTTACTGAATGGGGCGACGCCGGCCGGGTTCCCTGGCCGAAGCGGAGCGAGATTGGGGCGCCGGCGGGGATCAGGCGACAGCGTTATGCGTCTGTAGTTATGCGACAGCGTTATGCATCTGTGGTTATGCGACAGCGTTATGCATCTAATGCAGACATGACGTGCTTGATGCGGGTGTAGTCCTCAACGCCGTACATGGAGAGGTCCTTGCCGTAGCCGGACTGCTTGAAGCCGCCGTGCGGCATCTCGGCAGTGAGGAGGATGTGGGTGTTGATCCACACCGCACCGAAGTCCAGGTCGCGGCTGACGCGCATGGCGGTGCCGTGGTCCGTGGTCCAGACGCTGGAGGCGAGGGCGTAGTCAACGTCGTTGGCCATCTCCACGGCCTCCTCTTCGGTGCTGAACTTCTGCACCGTGATGACGGGTCCGAAGGTTTCCTTCTGGACAATGTCATCGGTCTGCTTGGCACCGGTGATGATGGTGGGCTCGAAGAAGAAGCCCTTCTCCCCGGCGCGGTGGCCGCCGGTTTCAATCCTGCAGTTCGCCGGGAGGTGCTCCACCACGGACGTCACGGCATTGAAGTGGTTCACGTTGTTGAGCGGGCCGTAGTAGTTGTCCTCGTCGTTCTGCGAACCGGTGTGCAGGGTCCTGGTGTGTTCCACCATGGCTGCGACGACGTCATCGTGGACTTCGTCCTGGACCAGCACGCGGGTGATCGCCGTGCAGTCCTGGCCGGCGTTGAAGAACGCGAATTCGGCGATGGCCGCGGCGCTCTTTTTGATGTCCGCGTCCTTGAACACGATGGCAGGGGCCTTGCCGCCCAGCTCCAGGTGGGCCCGCTTGAGGCCCTTCGCGGCGCCGGAGGCGACCGCGATGCCGGCCCGGACGGAGCCGGTGATGGAGACGAGGCCGGGGACCTTGTGCTCCACCATCAGCGCGCCGGTCTCGCCGGTGCCCAGAACAACGTTGAGTACACCGGCCGGGAAGATCTCGCCGGCGAGGCGGGCCAGGACGAGGGTGGATTCCGGGGTGGTGTCCGAGGGCTTGAGCACCACGGTGTTGCCCGCCGCCAGGGCGGGACCGATCTTCCAGATGGCCATCAGGAACGGGTAGTTCCAAGGTGCCACCTGCGCGACGACGCCGATCGGTTCGCGCCGCACGTAGGAGGTGTGGCCCTCGAAGTATTCTCCGGCGGACTTGCCCTCCATGATCCGGGCGGCGCCGGCGAAGAAGCGCAGCTGGTCGGCGCCGGCGGCGACTTCCTCGGAGGCGATCAGGGACCGGACCTGGCCGGTGTTGCGGTGCTGGGCCTCGACCAGTTCGTCGCTGTTTGCCTCGACGGCGTCGGCGAGCTTGAGCAGCATCAGCTGGCGCTGCCCCGGCGTCGTGTGCTTCCAGATTTTGAAGGCGTCCTGCGCGGCCGTCATGGCGGCGTCGACGTCGGCCGCGACCGAGATCGGAGAGGTGGCCACGACGTCGCCGTTGGTGGGATTGACGATGTCCAGCACCCCGGTTCCGGCGGGGGTGACAAACTCGCCGTTGATGAAGTTCTGCAAGGTTTGAACCACGGTGTACAACCTCTTTCACGCTGAAAAGGACCCAATGAGACTGCTCCGAGCCTATGCCAGCCGGTCAACCCCGGGGAATAGTCACCTGCACACCGTTGACGCCACATTTTAGTGCGCTTGACCAGCCCCCGGCTATCCTGAATCCATGGCCATTTCACTCGCTGCCCTGCTGGGGGTTCCGTCCCTCAAACTCGCCAAGGCGGGCCTCGCGGAGACCACCTGGCACCAGGACATTGTGTGGGTGGCCGTCACGGAGCAGGAGGACCCGCAGCGGTTCCTCAATGGCGGGGAACTGGTGCTCACCACGGGCATGCGGCTCAAGAGCGCCCCCGAACAGCGCCGCTTCGTCCGCCAGGTCCAGCGCGCCGGCGCGGTGGGGATCGGTTTCGGGATCGGCCTGACGCACGACGCCGTGCCCCCGGCCCTGATTGCCGAGGCCAACCGCTGGGGGCTGCCCGTGGTCGAGGTGCCGTATGAGACACCGTTCATCGCGATCGGCAAGCTCGTCGCCGACGCCCAGTCGGCGGACCACTTCACCAAGCTGGAGCGGCTCATCGCCGGGCACCAGATCCTGGCCCGCGCCCTGCTCACCGGCGGCGGACTGACCGAACTCCTCAAGCACCTCGGGTCCATGCTACGGACAGAGATCGTGCTGACCCAGTTCACTGCCCAGCTCTACAGCACCGTGCCGGGCAACCCCGCGCCGAGCACCGAAGGCTGGACGTCCTTCCCGATTCCCACCGGCCGCCGCGACGCGTGCACCCTGTGGGTGAAACAGCCGTTCGAGGATTCCGGGATCGTGGGCTACGCCCAGAACCTGATCAGCGTCGAACTCAACAACATGGTCAAGCAGCGCCAGTCCCAGCGCGCCCTGGCCGGGCAGGTCCTGGAGGACGTGATCCACGGGACCCTCGAGCCCAGCGAAGCGACCCGCCGGCTCGCCGGCATCGGGGTCAACAGCACCCGCAGGAACGTGGTCCTGCTGGCTGAGTCCGCTCCCCACTTCAAGCAGCTCGTGACGTCCTCCCTGCCGCAACCGCTGGAAAAATCGGTGAGCGCCGTCGTCGGAAAGGACCTGGTCGCGGTGGTCCCCGACGACGGCAGCGGCGCCAGCGCCCTGGCCAGGAGCCTTAGCGACCACCTTGCCGAGGCCGGGATCCACGCCACGATTGGGATCGGCGGGGCGTATACCAAGCCCAACGGGCTGCGCTGGAGCTACTTTGAGGCGCGCGATGCCGCCAGCCACGGCCTGCCCGTGAACGAACCGGAACGGCTGAGCCTGACGTCGCTGCTGCTGGCCAGCGAGGATGTGCCGCTGGCTGACATGGCGAACGAGTCACTCAATCCGCTCCGGAGCTTCGATGCGACCCATGGCGCCGAGCTGATGACCACGCTGGAGAGCTACCTGAACAACAACGGCTCGGTGGCCGCCGTCGCCGAGGAGCTGACGCTGCACCGGAACACGGTCCGCTACCGGCTCGCCCAGATCACTGAACTCACCGGTTACGACCCCGCCCAAACGTCGGACCGGGTGCAGCTGTGGCTCGCGCTGGCCGTTCAGCGGCTGAGCGCCCGGCACCCGCGCTGACCCTCCTTGCCCCCTCCTTGCCCACAGCAACGCGGGAAACAGCACCTCAATAGGGTCTTAGTGCCGTAGACCGGACCGCGGCCGGTCGCAAGACTGGGAGAGGCAGTACGCTGCACAAGAGCGCCCGGAAAAGGTGCCTGCGCCTCTCCGTCCCCTTCCACGGGCGGAAGTGCCAGTCCCGTCGGTGCCGCAGTTCGGCTGCCTGATTCGCCCTAGGAAGTACCCGACTAGGAGGCCGAACGTGGGCAAGAAGAAGAGCACCAAGAAGAGCGCCGACGAACCGGCGGAGGGGCCGCCCCGAACCAAGATGCCGCGCAAGGAATATGAGGCGGAGATGGCCATCCTGCAAGGCGAACTGGTCGCAATGCAGGAGTGGGTGAAGTCCACCGGAGCCAAGATCTGCATCGTCTTCGAGGGCCGCGACACGGCCGGCAAGGGCGGCACGATCAAGCGCATCGTGGAGCGGGTGAGCCCCCGGGTATTCAGGGTGGTGGCCCTCCCCACACCGACGGACCGGGAGAAGTCCCAGATGTATCTCCAGCGCTATATGGCGCACTTCCCAGCGGCTGGCGAGGTGGTCATCTTCGATCGCAGTTGGTACAACCGTGCGGGAGTGGAGCGCGTAATGGGTTTCTGCACCCCGGAGCAGACCCAGAGGTTCCTCAACATGACTCCGCTGGTGGAGAAGGCGATGGTCGACTCCGGCATCATCCTGCTGAAGTACTGGCTTGAGGTCAGCGCGGACGAGCAGACGCGTCGGCTCAAGAGCCGGATGGACGATCCGCGCAAGACGTGGAAGCTTTCGCCGATGGATCTGAAGTCCTACAAACGGTGGTACGACTACTCCCGGGCCAGGGACGCCATGTTCGCGGCGACCGACACCGCATGGGCCCCCTGGTTCGTCGCGAACAACGACGTGAAGAAGCGCGGCCGGCTTAACATCATCAGCCACCTGCTCAGCCAGGTGCCGTACGAGCCGTTCCCGGGACTCGACGTCGAACTACCGAACCGCCAAAAGGCCGGCAACTACCGCGAGCCGAGCCTCGCGGTGCGGCGCGTCCCAACCCCGTTCTGAGCAGCGCCGCCATGAGGAGGAAGTCATGAACGACAATCCCGGAACAGCAGCCGTGGCCGCGACCGAGCCGGACGCGACCTGGTACGCACTGGCACCGGCAGAGGTGGCGGCCGAACTGAGGGTGGACCCGGCCAGCGGCCTCAGCACGGCCGAGGCGCAGCAGCGGCTGCAGGAATACGGCCCGAACGCCTTGGCCGCCGCGAAGCAGGAACCGGTGTGGAAACGGTTCTTCAAGCATTACCGGGACTACATGCAGATCGTGCTCGTGGTCGCTGCCCTGGTCAGCCTGTTGATCGCGGAATACGGCACGGCGATCGGACTTGCCCTGCTGACGCTGTTCAACGCATGGCTGGGATATCACCAGGAAGGCAAGGCCGAAGAGGCCGCCGCCTCCTTGGGGCAGATGATGAAGGCAATGGCCAAGGTGCGCCGCGACGGCGTGATGACGGAGCTCCCCGCCGAGCAGATCGTTCCCGGCGACATCGTCATGGTCGACGCCGGTGACCGCATCCCCGCCGACGGCAGGGTGGTCCTTGCCGCCACGCTCCAGATCGAGGAGGGGGCCCTGACCGGGGAGAGCGTCGCGGTCGAGAAGGACACCGCACCCATCGGCGGGCACGACGTCGGCATCGGAGACCGCGTGAACATGGCGTTCATGAACACGAACGTGACGCGTGGACACGGCGAGATCCTCGTGACCACCACGGGCATGGGGTCCGAGGTAGGCCACATCGCCCACATGTTGTCCGGACAAAAAGAGGAAAAGACCCCCCTCACGAAGCAAGTCGACCGGCTCACCATCTTCATCATCATCGCGGCCCTCTTCGCGTTCGTCGCGATTGTCGTGATGGGCCTGGCCCAGGGCGACTCCTTCGCGGTGCTCTTCGGAATCGGCGTCGCGCTGGCGGTCGGCTCCATCCCGGATGCGCTCCCCGCCGTCGTCACGACGATCCTGTCGGTCGGCTCGGTCAACATGGCCAAAAAGAACGCCATCATGAAGGTCCTGCCTGCGGTGGAGACGCTGGGCTCCACATCCGCCATCAACTCGGACAAAACGGGCACCCTGACCCTGAACCAGATGACTGTGCGGGAGATCGTGACCGTACAGCATCACTACACGGTCAGCGGTGAGGGGTACAGCTTCGACGGCCAGGTCCAGCGGACCACCGGCGACGCCGAACGCGACCTCGACTACGTGATGTTCCCGTGCGCCCTGTGCAACGATTCCGATATCCAGGACGGCGAAGTCATCGGGGACCCCACCGAGGCGGCACTGTACGTCCTCGCGCAGAAGGGCGGCGTGGACGTCACGGAGTTCCGCCGGAACAACCCCCGCGTGGCGTCCGTGCCCTTTGACTCTGACTACAAGTTCATGGCCACGTTCCACCGGATGCCGGGGGCCGACGGCCGGCCGGTGATCCGGGCCTACGTGAAGGGGGCACCCGACGTCGTCCTCAACAGGTCCACGTCCGCGCGGATGCCGGGCGGCCGCGCCGAGACCCTTACCGAGGAAATGCGGGCGAAAGTGCTGGCCGCGAACGAGCGCATCGCCAGCCAGGGCCGGCGGGTGCTCGCCCTGGCGCAGCGCGAGTTCGACCTGGCAACGTTCCAGCCCTCGGGCGACCTGATGGCGCTGATGCAGGACCTGGAGATTTCGGCGCTGATTGGTGAGGTGGACCCGCCGCGCGCCGAAGCGGTGGCCGCCATCGCCAAGGCGAAGCACGCCGGCATCCGGGTCCGGATGATCACCGGCGACCACGCCATCACCGCGGCCGCGATCGCCGACGAACTGGGCATCAGGGGCCGCGCGGTCACCGGGGCCGAGTTCGCGGCGATGACCGACGCCGAGGCCGACAGCCAGATCGACGGGATCGGCGTGATCGCCCGCGTGGCGCCCGAGCACAAGGTCAGGCTCGTCGAGGTGCTCAAGCGCAAAGGCAACATCGTCGCGATGACTGGCGACGGCGTGAACGACGCGCCGGCCATCGCTGCGGCCGACATCGGGATCGCAATGGGCATCACCGGCACCGACGTCGCCAAGGGAGCGGCCAAGATGATTTTGGCCGATGACAACTTCGCCACAATCGTGGCCGCGGTGGAGCAAGGCCGGCTGGTGTACGACAACCTGCAGAAGTTCATCCGGATCCAGGTCGCCAACCTGTTCATGTTCATCCTGGCGTTCATCGGATCGTCCGCGTTCGCGATCGCCGGCACGGCGCTGCTCAGCCCGGCCCAGGTGCTGTGGATCCACATGGCAATCGTCGCCCCCATCGGCGCGGTGATGGGCCTGGATCTCGCGACGCCGGGCATCATGGACCGCAAGCCCCGGCCGTTCAATCAGCCGATCATTGTCCGGTCGATGATGGTGCGCCTGTTCATCGTGGGACTGTTCATGGCGGCCGCCACGCTGGTCCTCGTGCAGATCGGCAAGACGAGCTACGACTCCCTCGACGTCGGCCAGAGCATGGCCATCGTGGGGCTGGGGCTGATGAACATCACGGTCGCGCTCAACCTGCGGTTCCCCGAGGAAAGCGCCTTCGGGCCGTCCACGGTGTCCAACCCGAAGCTGCTCTGGGCGTTCGCCTGGGCCATCGTCGGCTCGATGCTGATCACCCAGATCCGGGTGCTGCAGGACCTTTTCGGCACCGTCCCGCTCACCGGTCAGCAGTGGCTGGTCTGCCTGGTTCCGGCTGTTGTGCTGCTGATCCTCGGCGAGCTGTTCAAGCTGATCCTTCGGGCACGGCACTCGAAGGTTACGGCCAAGGCCCCCGCTTCCGCGGTCCCCGCCTGACCACACCAACCCATCCGGTCTCCACGCAGGTCCGAATAGTTCATGACACCTTCTTGGTGTGTGGAAACTGTACGGCTACCTAACTGGAGATGAACGTGACCAAGACCCTCAAGACCGCTGCCCGGATCGCTGCTGGATCAGCACTGGCATTCTCTGCCCTCGCCGTGACTTCGATGCCGGCGCAGGCCGCCTCCGCACCTGACACCACCGCGGTGACCAGCGACGCGGCGTCCAACAACCAGCTCACATTCGGACCGCTGATCGAGGGCGGACTCGTCGACGGCCCCCTGGTGGACGGTCCCCTCGTCAGCACCGGCGGGACCGGGCCCTTCCAGTTCGGGCAGTTCCAGTAAGCCTCCCAGCACTCCCCTGATCCCCCGGCACAGCGGCCACACCGGCTGACTCGCCGGGGGATCGTTTTGCCTGAGCCCTCGGCGCGGGCCCCTGCGGGGTGCCCCGAATACGCCCACCGGCCACTCGAGATACCCGAGAAGGAACATGTCCCCGAATCCCCTGAACGCCCAGCCCGACAACTCCGGCGGCCGGCTCGATCTGAGTCCGGCCCAGCGAGGCATCTGGTACGCGCAGCAGCTGGCGCCGGAGAATCCGATGTACCAGATCGGACAGTTCGTCGAGATCCAGGGGCCGCTCGACGTGCCGGTGCTGACCGACGCCGTGGCGCGGGCCGTGGCCGGGACCGATGCCCTCAACATGGTCTTCGGTGAGGACCATGCGGGCCCCTTCCAGCTCCGGAGGCCCCATCCGGCGAGGATGGAAGTGACGGACCTGAGCGGCGCTCAGAACCCGGAGGCCGAAGCCCGCGTACTGATGGACTCGGACCTGGGCCTCGCCCGCGACGCCGTCACGGACGCGCTACTCCATACCGAACTCATCAAGCTCGCCGACGACCGGCATTTCTTCTATCAGCGGGTCCACCACCTCATGCTGGACGGCTACTCCGCCGTGCTGGTGCTCCAGCGCGTGGCGGAGCAGTACCAGCAGCTGCTGGACGGCGCGGAACCAGGCGGCGCTGCCACCGGGGACACGGGACCCGGAAACACTCGGGCCTTCGGCTCCCTCGCCGAACTCCTGGCCGCTGAGAACGCCCATGCAGGGTCCGATGCCGCCGACGCCGACCGGGTCTATTGGGAAGACCAGTTGCGGGATGCCCCGGCCGCTGCAGGACTTGCCGGCCGGCCCGCGGGTGCCGCCAGTTCGCTGGTCCGTGCCGCCAGAGTCCTGCCTGACTCGGCTGCCGCAGCGCTACGGTCTGCGGCCGGCTCCGCGCCGGCGCTGATCCTCACGACGGCAGCCCTGTACCTTCACCGGATCACCGGAGAGCGCGACGTCTCCGTGGCCCTGCCCGTGACCGCGCGCCGCGGCAAACTGGCGAAATCCACGCCGTCGATGCTCTCCAACATCGTGCCCATCCGGGTCGCCGTCGAACCCGGCTCAACAGTCCGCGACACCATCACGGCCGTGGGTGACACCCTCCGCGGAGCCGTGATCCACCAGCGCGGCCGCTTCGAGGACCTCAACGCCCACAGCGGCTACCGGGGACCCTCGGTCAACATCCTGCCCGTCCTGGACGACATCAGCTTCGGCCCCGCCCGCGGCACCATGAACATCCTGTCCACCGGCCCCATCGACGACCTCTCGGTCATCGTCCATGGCCTCGACGCCGGAACAACCGCAAGCCGCGACGGGTCCGGCGTCGAGTCCGGCACAACCGCGCCCCCGGAACCTGGACCCAGAATCCAGTTCGAAGCGAACGCCGCCCTCTACAGCACCACGCAGTTGGAGGAGCACCTGGACCGGTTCGTCCGGCTCCTCGCCGATGTGGCCACCCGGCCCGAGTCCCGCGTCGCCGCCTTGTCAGTGACCACTGCCGTCGAGGAACGCTCCCTGCTGGCGGCCGGCGACGCCGGCGACACGACCCTCCCCCGGCACACCCTCGTGGAGGAATTCCGGCACAGCGCCCGGGAGTCCGCTTCCCGGACCGCCGTCGTCGCGCCCGACGGCGAACTCACCTTCGGCGAGCTGGAAACCCGCTCGAATCAGCTGGCCAGGTTCCTCAGCAGCCACGGGGCGGGCCCCGGGCTGACCGTTGCCGTCCGGCTGGACCGCAGCGTCCTGCTGCCCGTCGCGATCCTGGCGATCCTGAAATCCGGGGCCGCGTACCTGCCGCTGGACCCGGACTACCCCGCGGGCAGGGTTGAGGGCATGCTCGAAGACGCTGCCCCGGTCCGCCTGCTGACGTCCGCCGCGTTCACCGGCGGGGACTCCGGGCATGCCGAACTCGCAACGGACGTCCCCGTCACCGTGCTGGACGCCGCCCTGATGGTGTCCTGCCTGGACGGCAAGGACGGGTCCGCGTTGGAGTGCCCGGCCGGGCAGCAGGATCTTGCGTACGTCATCTTCACGTCCGGCTCCACCGGCCGGCCCAAAGGCGTCGGCGTCGAGCACCTCGCCCTGCTGAACCTCTACACCTCGCACCGGGACAGCATCTTCCTGCCCGCGGAAGAGCGGCTCGGCCGGAAGCTCAGGGTCGCGCACACCGCCGGCCTCTCTTTCGACGCCTCGTGGGACCCCATCCTCTGGCTCATCGCCGGCCATGAACTCCACCTCGTGGACAACCAGACCCGCCGCGACCCGGAAGCGCTCAGCGGCTACCTGGCCGGCACGGGCATCGACTCGATCGAAACCACCCCGTCCTTCGCCAAGGTGCTCCTCGCCGGCGGCCTGTTCGACCAGGACACCCACCCGTCGGTGGTGGCCCTGGGCGGCGAGGCCGTGGATCCCCCGCTGTGGAACGCCCTCGCGGAGAAGGACGGGCTGGTGGCCTACAACTTCTACGGCCCCACCGAGACAACAGTCGATTCCCTCACCGCCGTGATGCGGCCCGGCACCGAACCGACCCTGGGCGACTCCGTGGCCAACAGCCGGCACTACATCCTGGACTCGGGCCTGAACCCCGTCCCCGTCAACGCCATCGGTGAGCTCTACGTCGCCGGCATCAACCTGGCCCGCGGCTACCTGGACCAGCCCGGGCTCAGCGCCGAACGTTTCGTCGCCGACCCGTTCGTCCCCGACGGCTCCCGCATGTACCGCACAGGCGACGTCGTCCGGCGGCTTCCGGACGGGACCCTCGAGTTCCGCGGGCGCATGGACGCCCAGGTCAAGATCCGGGGCTTCCGGATCGAGCTCGCCGAGATAGAAGAGGTCCTCCGCGGCCTCGACGGCGTGGAACACGCCGCTGTCGCCGTCACGAAGAACCGGGCCGGCTACGACCAACTGCTCGGCTACGTCACCGCCGCCGTGCCCGACGGCGCCGGGCTGGCCACGGCCGAACTGGACATTCCGGAACTGGACACGGCGGAACTGCGCCAGCTGGCCCGCCGGCAGCTCCCGGACTACATGGTGCCCGCCGCCGTGCAGCAAATCCCGGCCATCCCGCTGACCGCCAACGGGAAGCTGGACACGCGCGCGCTCCCCGCGCCGGAGACGGAATCCGCCGTCACCGCGCCCCGCAACGAACGGGAACGGATCGTGGCCGAGGCCTTCCAGGAAGTCCTGGGGCTCGATGCCGTAGGACTTGACGACGACTTCTTCGAACTCGGCGGGCACTCCCTGCTCGCAACCCGGCTGGTCGCCATTCTGCGGGACCGCACCGGCGCCGCGCCCGCCCTGCGGACCGTGTTTGAACAGGCCACGGTGGCCGCCCTCGCGGAGACGCTTGAGCTGGCAACCGGCAACGCGAACCCGCTCAAACCGGCGGAACGCCCGGCCGTCATTCCGCTCTCCTTCGCCCAGCGCAGGCTCTGGTTCCTGAACCGCTTCGACCCCGGATCCGGCGCCTACAACATCCCCGTGGTACTGGCGCTCAAGGGCAGCCTGGACGTCGCGGCGCTTCGGGGCGCGATCACCCAGGTGGCGGGCCGCCACGAATCCCTGCGGACCCTCTTCCCGCTGCTCGACGGCGAACCCATCCAGCAGATCCTGTCCGAGCGCCCGGTGGAGCTGCTGGCGGTCCAGTGCACCGCCGACGGGCTGGCCGGCGCCCTCACGGCTGAAACCCGGCGAGGCTTTGATGTCACGCGGGAACTGCCGTTGCGCGCCGTCCTGTTCCAGCTGGCCCCCGACCACCACGTGCTGGCCATAACACTGCACCATATTGCCGCTGACGGCTGGTCGCTGGCCCCACTCGCGCAGGATCTCTCGCTCGCCTACAACGCACTGGCGGCCGGCGCGGACACCCCTCTGGCGCCACTTCCGGTGCAGTACGCCGACTACACACTGTGGCAGCGCGACGAACTGGGCAGCGAGGACGATCCCGCGAGCGCCATCTCCCGCCAGCTCGAGTTCTGGACCCGCGAACTGCGCGGCGCCCCCGAGGAACTGCGGCTGCCGTTCGACTTCAGCCGGGGCGCGCAGGGCGCCGCCGAACCGGCGTCGTCCCTTCACCTCACCATCCGTCCGGAAACCAGCGCCCGGCTCAACGCCCTGGCACGGGAACACAACGCCAGCCTCTTTATGGTGCTGCAGGCCGCGCTCGCGGCCCTGCTCACCAAGTCCGGCGCGGGCGAGGACATCCCGCTGGGCACGCCGGTGGCCGGCCGCACGGACACCCAGCTCAACGAACTGGTGGGCTTCTTCGTCAACACCCTGGTGCTGCGGACCAACACCTCCGGAAACCCCACCGCGGCGGAGCTCGTGGAGAGCGTCAGGTACACCAACCTGCACGCCTACGCCAACCAGGACGCGCCCTTCGAACGCGTGGTTGAGGAACTCAACCCGGCCCGGTCCCAGCACCGCCATCCGCTCTTCCAGGTCATGCTCACGCTGCAGAACACGGCAGTTGCCGGGCTCTCCATGGACGGTCTCGAAGCCACCGCGGACCTCAGCCAGGAACCGGGTGGGGCCAAGTTCGACCTGCTGCTGGACCTGGCTGAAGATGACGCCGGCATCCGCGGCTCGCTTGCCTACAACCCTGCCCTGTTCACCCGGGCCACCGCCGAGCAGCTCGTGGCCGGCTTCCTGGCCGTGGCGGAGCAGTTCGCCGCGGATCCCGGAATCACCCTGGACCGGCTCCGGATCCAGTCCCCGGAGCAGCACCGGCTCGCGTTGGAGCAGAGCCTTCGGACCGGAGACTCTGCACCCGGCGCGGAGGCGCCGGAGACCGTCGTCGACGCCTTCCGGGCCACCGTGGCACGGATCCCGGACACGTCGGCGCTCGTCGACGCCGCCGGGACGGAGGCCGGCGCCAGCTTCGGCCAGCTCCACCGCCGGGTCCAGGCCCTCGCCAAGGGACTGCTGGCCTCCGGAGTGAAGCCCGGCGACCGGGTGGCCGTGGCGCTGCCGCGCACGGCCGACGTCGTCGCTGCCGCACTGGCGGTGCTGGCCGCGGGCGCGGTTTACATCCCGGTGGACCTCTCCTACCCGGAGGAGCGGATCCGGATCATCCTCGAGGACGGCGCACCCGCCGTCGTCATCTCCGGCGCACCGGCCACAGGTAGGGATGGCTCCGAGGGTCCGCGGACCCTGGACGTCGACACGCTGCTGGCAGCAGGTGCCGGCATTTCCGACGCCGCCCTGGCACAGCGCCGCCCGGCCGCCGGTGACCTTGCCTATGTGCTCTACACTTCCGGTTCCACCGGACGCCCCAAGGGGGTGGCCGTCCCGCACGGCGCCCTCGCGAACCTGTACCGCCACCACCACCGCACCCTGTACGCGCCGCGCTTCGAGGCCGCCGGTGCGGACGGCACCGTCGCCGTGGCGCACATCGCCGGCCTCGGCTTCGACGCCGCCTGGGACCCGATGCTGTGGCTGATCGCCGGCGCGGAGCTCCATCTCGTGGCCGACGAGGGTCGCGGCGACGCCGAGTCGCTCGCCGGCTACTGCCGCAACCACGGCATCGACGTTCTGGAAACGACGCCGTCCTACGCCGGCCAGCTGCTGCAGAGCGGCCTGCTCGAGGCGCCCCGGGAACAGCCCCTGCTGCTGGCCCTCGGCGGCGAAGCCGTGACCCCCGGGCTGTGGACGCAGCTGGCCGCGGCCCCGGAGGTCTCGGCCCACAACTTCTACGGCCCCACCGAGTTCACCGTGGACTCGGTGACCGCGGAGATCAGCGGCGGAACACCGGCCATCGGCCGCGGCATCGCCAATACGGACACCTTCGTCCTGGACCAATACCTGGCGCTGGTGCCGGCCGGCGTCCCGGGCGAGCTGTACCTGGCCGGTCCAGGAATGGCGCGCGGCTACGACCGGCGCCCCGCCGAGACCGCCTCCCGTTTCGTGGCCAACCCCTTCGCCGCCGACGGCAGCCGGATGTACCGCACCGGCGACCTGGTCCGCCGGAGGCCGGACGGCTCGCTCGAGTTCCTCTCCCGCACGGATGAGCAGGTCAAGGTCCGCGGTTTCCGGATCGAACTCGGCGAGATCGAGGCCGCGCTGTCCTCCCATCCGCAGGTTGAGCGCGCCGTGGCCGTGGCCGACGGCGAACCGGCCCACCGCGTGGTGGCCTACTACACCGGCACCGCGGGGTCCGAGGACTTGCGCGCCCTGGCCGCCGGTAAACTGCCCGACTACATGGTCCCGGCCGTCTTTGTGCACCTGCCCGCCATCCCCCTGACCCCGCACGGCAAACTGGACCGGAAGGCCCTCCCGGCTCCGTCCGCCGGTGCCGGCACCGGCACCGGTCCCGCCCCGGCGACCGGGGACGAACACACGATGTGCGGGATCTTCGCCGACGTCCTCGGCGTCACCGAGGTCTCGATGGGCGATGACTTCTTTGTCCTGGGCGGGCATTCCCTGCTCGCGGTCGCCATGATGGGCGGCATCCGCGAAGCTTTCGGCACCGAACTGCCGCTGCGCATGCTCTTTGATCAGCCCACGCCGGCGGGGCTGCTGGCCGCAGTCCACGGGCAGACGCGCCCAGAGGGTCCTGCCGGTTCCGTCGCAGCCCCCGGGTCCGGCACGGACACCGGGCAGCCGGACCCTGCCGCGGCACCGGTCGCGCTCACGGACTGGCTGGCCGGCGCTGATTCTGTCCGGCCGGACAGTCTGGCGCTCTCCTACGCCCAGTCCCGGATGTGGTTCCTGAACCAGCTGGACCCGGGCTCGGCCGACTACAACATCTCGCTCGCGGTGCGCCTCACCGGGGCGCTCGACGAGCAGGCGCTGGCGGCCGCCGTCGGCGCCCTGTTCCGGCGCCATGAAGTTTTCCGGACCATCTATCCGGAGACCGGCGGGGTCCCGGAGCAGGTGGTCCTGGACCCGTCCGACGGCGCCCACGGCGCCGGCATGCGCCTGACCATCAGCGCCGTCGCGACCCGGGCCGAGGTGCCCGGCCTGCTGCGGGACGACGCCGAACGCGGCTTCGATGTCCGCGCCGAGCTGCCGCTGCGGGCGAGGCTCATCCCGGTCGACTCGGCGGACGAACCGGAGTGGGTCCTGCACCTCGTGATGCACCACATTGCGAGCGACGGCGCGTCCCTGGCCCCGCTCGCCCGGGACCTGTCTGCCGCCTACGAAGCCGCCCGCGGCCAAGGCCCGGCTGTCGGCCCGGCACCGCTGCCCCTGCAGTACGCCGACTACGCCAACTGGCAGCGGCAGCAGCTCGACGGGACGGCGCTCACCGCCAAGCTGGGCCACTGGCGCAATGCCCTCTCCGGCATCCCGGCCGAAATCATGCTGCCAGCGGACCACCGCCGGCCCCGCGAATCACACCAGCCCGGCCGGCAGCTGACTTTCCGGCTGGCCCCCGCCAGCGTCACGGCACTCAACGGACTGGCTTCGGCGTCGAACGCGAGCCTGTTCATGGCGCTCCACGCCGCACTGGCCGCCTTCCTGCACCGCAGCGGCGCCGGCGAGGACCTGGTGATCGGTTCCCCCACGGCCGGCCGGACGGATCCGGCGCTGCGCGAACTGGTCGGCTTCTTCGTCAACACCCTGCCGCTGCGGGTCGACGCTGCGGGCGACCCCAGCCTGCGGACCATGCTCGGCCGGTCACGGGAGAGCATCCTGGCGGCCTTCGACCACGACGACGTGCCCTTCGAACGTCTCGTCGAGGCCGTAAATCCGGACCGCGCGCTGGGCCGCCACCCGCTGTTCCAGACCATGCTCACCGTAGACAACGAGGCGCCGGCGGTCCCGCAGCTGCCCGGAGTCCGCGTGGACACCGAGCCGGAGACAGCATCGGGCGAAGCCAAGTTCGACCTCTCCTTCACCTTCCGGCCCGACGCCAACAGCAACAACAGCGGACTCAACGGCACGCTCGACTACAACTCGGCGATGTTCGAGGAGGCAACCGCAAGGCGGCTGGCGGACAGCTTCAGCCGGTTCCTTGAACTGGCCGCCGCGTCGCCGGACACCCCGGTTTCCCTGCTCCCCATGCTCGGGGACCAGGAGGCCATCACGCTGATGGCGGCCACCGCCGGAACCCGCTCGGACCCGGCAACCGGCTCAGCCACCTCCGGCGCGGAGCCCGGCATCTTGGCGGCTCTCGCCGCCACGGTCAGGGCGACGCCGGATGCCTCCGCACTGGTCGCCGAGGACGGGACCCTGAGCTTTGCGGGCCTCGCCGCCTCGGCGTCCCTGATCGCCGCCGCCTTGGCGGGGGCCGGAGTCAGCCGCGGCGATGTGGTTTCCGTGCTGCTGCCCCGTTCACGGGGAACAGTCGAGAGCATGTTCGGCGTGCTCGCCGCGGGCGCGGTCTACAACCCGATCGACACCGAATACCCGGACGAGCGGGCGTCGGCCATCATCGAGGACGCCGCCCCGCCGGTGATCCTTACCAGCCGCACCGTGGCAGCCCGGGTGGAACAGCTCCTCTCGGAGCTGACGGAACGGCCCCGCGTGCTGGTGCTGGAAGACCTCGCGGCAGCCAAGGAGGAAGGCCCGGGCACAGCCCCGGAAGCGGGCGGGGATGCGGCGGCCGCCGGCCCGGCAGCCTTCACCGCGCCGGCCCCGCACGAGTTGGCCTACGTGATGTTCACTTCCGGCTCTACCGGCCGGCCGAAGGGCGTCGAGGTCAGCCATGGCGCACTGGCGGCGCTCCTCGGCTCGCACCGCGACACCCTGCTGGCCGGCGCACGACCCCGGCGGGTCGCCCACACGACGGGCATCGGCTTCGACGCCTCCTGGGACCCGATCCTCTGGATGGTGGCCGGCCACGAACTGCACCTGATCGGCGATGAGACCCGCCGCGACTCCCAGCAACTGGCCGCCTACTTCTCGGAGCACCGCATTAGCGCCTGGGAAACCACCCCCGGCTACCTGCGCCAACTCCTGACCGAACCGGAGTTCACCCGGTTGCTCGACACGCACGCCACCGGCAGCCGTCCCGGACGCTTCAGCCTGGCCCTCGGCGGGGAAGCGTTCGACGCCGGGCTCTGGGACACGGTCGCGGCGCACCCCGGCGTCCAGGCCTGGAACCTCTACGGACCCACCGAGGCCACTGTGGACACTGTCTTGGCCCGCGTCGATACCGGCGCACCGGTGCTGGGCAAGCCCACCGCCGGCACGCGCCTCTATGTCCTGGACGACAGGCTGCAGCACACCCTGCCCGGCGCGGCCGGAGAACTCTACATCGCCGGCCGCCAGCTGGCCCGCGGCTACCGCGGCCGTCCCGAACTGACGGCTGAACGCTTCATCGCGGACCCGTTCGCCGGCGGCGGCGAACGGATGTACCGCACCGGTGATGTGGTGTACCGGCACGCCGACGGCCGGCTCGTCTTTGCGGGCCGCAACGATGACCAACTGAAGATCCGCGGCTTCCGGGTGGAACCGGGCGAAGTGGAGCAGGCCCTCCGCAGCGCCCCCGGCGTCAGCGCCGCCGTCGTCCGCTCTATCGGGGACGACGGCGGGAACGGCGGCGGCGGTATGCGTCTGATCGGCTACATCGTGCCGGCGGCAGCCGGCCAGGGCACGGACGCCGGGTCCGAACCCGGATCCGGGCCCGACTGCGAAATCGACGTCGGCACCCTGCCGCACGCCATCCGGAACCACGTCCGCGGGCTGCTGCCGGACTACATGGTGCCAGCCGCCGTCGTCGTGATCCCGGAGGTGCCGCTGACCCCGCACGGCAAGGTGGACGCGGGGGCGCTGCCGGATCCCGGAAGCGCGGACCGTCGTGCCGGGCGCGGTCCGCGGACCCCGCGGGAAAAGACCGTCGCGGGGATTTTCGCCGGGGTGCTGTCCCTGGACCGTGCCGGCGTGGACGAATCGTTCTTCGAGCTCGGCGGCCACTCGTTCCTGGCCCGGCCGCTGATCGCCCAGGTCAACGCGGCGCTGGGCACGGATCTGACGGTCCAGTCGCTGTTCCGGGCGCCCACTGTTGAGGGTCTGCTCCGCGAGGCCGCCAAGGGTGCCGACGAAAGCGCCGCGGACAGCCTGCGCCAGCTGCTGCCGCTCCGGACCACGGGGACCAAGCTCCCGCTCTTCGCCGTGCACCCGGCCTCCGGCATCAGCTGGGGCTACGCGTCCATGCTGGGCAAGCTGGATCCGGAACGGCCGCTGATCGGGCTGCAAATGCCCGGAATGGAACCGGGCCGGACCCACCCGGTGGAGGCCGCCACGTTGACCGAACTGGCGGACGACTACATCGCCCAGCTCCGTTCCGTGCAGCCCGAGGGCCCCTACCACCTCATGGGCTGGTCCTTCGGCGGCCATCTGGTCCACCGGCTGGCCACCCGGTTGCAGGAACTCGGCGAGGACGTGGCGTTCCTGGCCATCCTCGATGCCTTCCCCGGCAACCAGGAGGACAACGCTGACGTCGGGTCCGGCCCCGGGCTGTGGGCCAGCTACCTCGACGCCCAGGGCTACGAACTGCCGGCCGAGGACATGGCCGGACTGGACGGGCAGCGCGCGCAGGAAATCCTGCGGGAACACCACAACCCGCTGGGCACGGTTCCGCTGGACTCCGTCAACGCCATGGTGGGGAACTTCCCCGAGCTGGCCCGGCTGATCCGCGACGAGCAGCCGCAAGTGTTCGACGGCGAGCTGGTGTTTTTCCGGGCCACCCGGGAGGTGCCTGCCGGTACTCCCGGCAGCGATGCGTGGCAGCCGTTCATCACCGGAACCATCACCGACGTTCCCGTGGCGGAGCGGCACTCCCAGCTGCTCAGTGACGGGGCTCTCAGCGCAATTATGCCCGCGCTGGCCATCCAACTGGGCGGCGGAGACGAATAACCAGTGATGCCTCCGCTCCACAAGAGGGGCTTTCCGAACGCCAGAACCGACAGGAAAGGTCAACGTGACGAATCCATTCGATGACAAGTCCGCAACGTTCTCCGTACTCGTGAATGAGTATCAGCAGCACTCCCTCTGGCCCGCCTTCGCGGCCGTGCCACAGGGCTGGGTGACCATGTTCGGCCCGGATACCCGCGAAGCCTGCCTCGACTACGTGTCCCGGACCTGGACGGACATGGCTCCGCGCAAGGTCGCCGAACTCGCCGCCTCGCAGTGATCCGGGTCGAGAACGTCAGTAAGAGTTTCGGCAGCTTCAAGGCCCTGGACGGGCTCTGCCTGCAGGCAGGCGAAGGAACCGTCCTGGGCCTGCTGGGACCAAACGGTTCCGGCAAAACCACCACCGTGAAGGTGCTCACCACTTTGTTGTCCCCGGACAGCGGTGACGCCCTTGTTGCCGGCCACTCGGTCCTGGCCGATCCTGACCTGGTGCGGCGGAACCTGGGCCTATCCGGGCAGTACGCCGCCGTGGACGAGAAACTCACCGCCTTCGAAAACCTGCACATGGTGGGCCGGCTGTACGGCATGAACCGCCGGAACGCCGTGGCCCGGGCAAACGAGCTGCTCGAAAGCTTTCGGCTCACCGACGTGGCCGGCAAACGCTCCGGTACCTTTTCCGGCGGCATGCGCCGGCGGCTGGACCTCGCCGGGGCCATCGTGGCCCGGCCCAAGGTGGTTGTCCTGGACGAGCCCACCACCGGGCTGGACCCCCGCGGCCGGCTGGACACCTGGGACGTGGTGTCCAGTCTCGTAGCGGACGGCACCACTGTCCTCCTGACCACGCAGTACCTCGAGGAAGCCGACCGGCTGGCGGACCACATCGCGGTCATCAACCACGGCCGCGTCATCGCCGAGGGGACCGCTGCGGAACTGAAGCAAAGCGCCGGAACGGAACGGATCGACGTCGTCATGCGCGACGCCGCAGACCTCACCGCGGCCGCGGGGGTGCTGGAGCGGGCGTCCGGGCCGGGTTCCCGGGCCGAACACGACCCGCAGAACCTGCGCGTCTCCATTGCCGCCCCCGAAGGCCACCGGCTGCTGGTCCGGGTCCTGTCCGAACTGGACGCCCGCGCCCTGCCGGTGGACGAGGCCTCCCTGCGCCGCCCCACCCTGGACGACGTGTTCCTGCGGCTCACGGGCCACGCCGCGGCGGCAACCCCGGACGCGCAGACCCCGAAAGCTTCTGCTCTGGAGAAAGTCGAGGTGCCCGCATGAGCGCCATCACGGCCGCTGCCCGGGACAGCTCCGTCATTGCCCGGCGCAACCTCATCAACGTTCTGCGCACCCCCGGGGCGCTGGTCACCGGCATCGTGCAGCCCGTCATGTTCGTGCTGCTGCTGGGCTTCGTCTTCGGCGGCACCCTCGGCGGTGACCAGTACCGCAGTTACCTGATCGGCGGCATCCTGGCGCAGACCCTGACCTTCAACGCCTCGTTCACGGCGGTCTACCTGGCCAAGGACCTCCAGCTCGGGCTGATCGACCGCTTCCGTTCACTACCGATGTCCCGCGTGGCCGTCATCCTGGGACGGACCTCCTCTGACCTGTCCACGAGCGTGCTGTCCGTGGCCGTGACGCTGCTCTGCGGCCTCGCCATCGGCTGGCGGATCACCACCGGCCCGGCATCCGCCCTCGCGGCGCTGGCCCTGCTGCTCCTGTTTGCCTTCGCAGTCTCCTGGATCGGAGCGGTCATCGCCCTGACGGCCAGGAGCGTTGAAGTCGCCCAGAGCCTGGGCCTTGTGTGGCTGTTCCCAGTCACCTTCGTCTCGGGCGCCTTCGTGTCCGTCAGCTCCCTTCCCGGCCCGCTCCGCGTGATTGCAGAATGGAATCCGGTGACCGCCGTCGCCACCGCCGCCCGCGAGCTCTTTGGTAACGCCGCCCCGGCCGGCTTCGGCACCCCGGGCGGCTGGCCCGCGGACAACGCCATCCCCTACTCGGTGCTGTGCAGCGTCGGCATCATCGCCGTCTTCGCCCCGCTGGCGATTGCGCAGTACCGCCGGATCAGCAAGCGGTGACGATGCCCGGCACCCGTGGCGCCTGGATCGAGTACGCGGCGGTGCCGTCCGCCGCGCTGCAGGACGCCGCGGCCCGTTCCAGCCTGGGTGGTTGCGGCAGGCTGTTCGGGGATCTGGGGGCATTCCTGTCGGCGCGGGAACGCGACGCCTCACTCCGGTTCAGGCGCGCGGCGGACCGGCTGGACTACGCGGCGTCCCATGCCTTGTTCCGGCTGCTGGCAGCGCGGCGGCTGGGGCTAACGCCCGCCGACGCCGCCGGGCTTGACGTCCGGCGGCGGTGCGCCGGCTGCGGCAGCACCGGTCACGGCAAGCCCTCGATCGACGGCGTCGCGCTGAGCCTGTCCCGCAGCCATGGAACCGTTATGGCGGCATCGGCTCCGGAAGGGGCAAGCCTCGGCGCGGACATCGAACGCGTCCCGGCCGAGGTGTTCGCGGGCTTCGACGACTATGTTCTCGCCCCGGAGGAACGGACCTGGCCGGACGCCGTCACCGCTGCCGAACCGACGGACCCTGACCCGGCCGACGCCGAGCTCACCGACGCCGGACGGATCCGGTTGTGGGTGGCGAAGGAGGCCGCGCTGAAAGCCTCGGGCGTGGGCCTGGCCCTGGACCCGTCCAGTGTGCGGCTGGTCCCCGCGGGCACCCGGGAGACGGCGGGCATCGGCACGTCGGGCACCTTGCGCGCGGAGTGCGCCGGGTACCCGGGGATCCATGGCCTCCTCGTCACTCCGGTTCCAGCGCCCGACGGCTACGCCGCCGCCGTCGCCGCCCCCGCCGGCCTGACCGCCCGGGCCGTGTCACTTGGCGAGATATTCGCCACTAAAGGTTAAACCGCAAACGTCAAACGTCTAACCTTTGGGTATGGCTAGCAGTATGGCGGCGACCGCCCTTCCCGAGACAGCACCTCCCGCCGTCGTGCGCGCACCGCGCGGCGTGATCATCGCCGGCGTCGTCGCGATCGTGCTGATCGGCCTCAACCTGCGCGCCGGCATCACCGGCGCCGCCGCGCTCCTGCACGACCTGCAGCAGGTCCTCGGCTACGGGCCGCTGATCGCGGCCATTATTCCCTCCATCCCCACGCTGTGCTTCGCCGTGGCCGGCGCCGCCACCTCGTGGCTCACCCGCTCCCTGGGGCTGGAGAAGGCCATCCTGCTCTCCCTCGTGCTGCTCGCGGCCGGGCTGCTGGTCCGCGGCATTCCGTCCACCGGCATGCTGCTGGCGGGCACCGTCGTCGGGATGTCCGGGCTGGCGATCTGCAACGTGGCGATGCCGTCCTTCATCCGGGTCCATTTCGCGCACCGGACGTCCCTGATGACGGCGCTGTACACGGTGACCATGACCACCGGCGCCACCGTGGTCGCTGTGCTGATCGTCCCCGTGGCGCAGCAGCTCGGCTCGCCTTCCGCCGGCGTCGGCGCCATCGGATTCCTGGCCCTGGGCGCCTGCCTCGGCTTCCTGCCCATCGCCTTGCACGCCCACCGCAACGCGCCCGCCGTCAAGGCCGGCCGGGTGTCCCCCTGGCCCCTGCTGCGGACCCGCACCGGCCTGCTGATCACGCTCGGCTTCACCGTCCAGGCCCTGCTGGCCTACGCCGTGCTGAGCTGGTTCCCCTACATGCTGGTCACACTGGGCCTCACAGCCTCCGAGGGCGGGCTGATGTTCGGCCTGATGCAGCTGGTCTCCGTTCCGGCCGGCATGGCTCTGGTCGCAATCGGCTCACGCCCCCGGATGCAAAGGACGGCCTTCTACCTGGCAACTGTCACGATGGCGGCCGGGGTCCTGTCTATGCTTGTCCTGCCGGTCGCCTGGGCGCCGCTGACAGCGGTGCTGCTGGGGTTCGGGCTCGGCATCTTCCCGCTCGTAATGGTGATGATCAGCCGCAGCGGCCGCACCACCGCCGAAACCACCGCCCTGTCCACGGTCGCGCAGTCCGCGGGCTACCTCTTGGCTACGCTCGGCCCCTTCGGCATGGGGCTGCTGCACAGCGCCACCGGCTCCTGGACGCTGCCGTTGATCCTGCTGCTGGCCGTGGCGCTGGGCCAGATCGCCGTCGGGCATCTCCTGACGTCCCTGCCCAGGGTTCCCCGGCGCCCCGAGCCGCAGTCCCCGGAGCCGCAGTCCGCTGGCCCGTCTGCGCTGGCATCTACCGCTGAGGCGCAGTCATGACACTGAGCACATCCCACCGGACGCCCCTCGTGGAGGAGGTCACCGCCAAACTGCGGGAGCTGATCCATTCAGGCGAATGGCCGTTGCAGCAGCGGATTCCGGCCGAACCCGAACTCATGGCAATTCTCGGCGTTTCGCGGGGCACCCTGCGCGAGGCGGTCAAGGCCCTCGCGCACAGCGGCATGCTGGAAGTCCGGCGCGGAGACGGCACCTACGTCCGCGCCACCAGCGAGATCTCCGGCGCCGCCCAGCGGATGTACCGGGACCACTCGCAGGTGCACATCCTGGAGGTCCGCGTCGGGCTCGACACCCAGGCGGCGCGGCTCGCCGCCCGCCACGCCACCGCGGACGACGTCGAGGCCCTGCGTGAGCTGCTCGAGGCGCGCCGTGTCGCGTGGCTGGCTAAGGACTACGCCGGCTGGGCCCGTGCCGACTGGGACTTCCATGTGCTCGTGGCGCAGGCGTCGGGCAATCCGCTGCTCCACGAGCTGTACGTCAGCTTCGGCGTCGTCTTCCACGCCGACCTTCTCCGGCAGCAGGGCCGCAGCGGCTTCAACGGGCTCCCGCACGAAGGTCACGACGAACTTGTGGACGCGATTGCCGCACACGACGAAACGGCCGCCGTCGAGAGCGTGCACCGGAACCTGAACTCCTGTGCGGAGTGGATCCAGCAGTAGGGCGCCCTCGGCTCAGGCTCCGCTAGCCGGTTCACAGGGTTTTCCCAAGGTTGCGGGATGATGCTCAGGTTCAGCGGCACCGTCCGGACACCCTGCGATGGTTTCGCGGTTTGTTCCCTGACCGTCTCCCAGGTGAGCTGGCGGCCGGCCATCATCTTCGGGTTCGTCAGCGCCGAATTCTGACCACCCGTTCCAGCGGCCGGTTCCTCCCCAGCACCGGGACCGGCACGGCGGGGCTTCCGGGCCTGGATGTCAACGCTCCGGCCCGGAAGCCCTTCAATCGTGCAAGTGCAGACGCGGTTAGCGCGCGAGGCCCTTGAAGACGTTCTTCGGGCGCTGCATTTCGCCGTGCTTGGCGCCGAGGACGATCACCAGGCCGGACAGGACCGGGATGGCCCACTGCAAAACCTTCAATTGCTGCTGTGCGGAGCGGAGGTCCTCGGACGCGCCAGGCTTGGGTTCGGTGGCGCCCTCAGCACCTTCGCTGGCGAGCTTGTCCACCTTGGCGCCCTGGAGTCCGGCATACAGGCTCACGGCGGCGCCGGCGAGGGTGACCACGGACTTGTAGACGGTCAGGCGGGCGACGCCGTCCTGCTTGGCCATCCGGCCCTTGTTCTCCCACATGATCGCGAGGCCGGAGAGGAAGTGCGCACCGAAGGCCGCCGTCTGGAACGGGGCCCACTTCTTCCAGCCCAGGCTCGACAGCCGGGTGCGTTCGGCCGGATCCTTGGCTTCCGCCGCCGCACCGTTCAGACCAATGGCACCCATGAGCGAGCCGCCGAACCAGGCGCCTGCCGTCAGGTCGTGGATGGATCGGGCAACGAGATTACCTGCCATGTTGAGCTTCCTATCGTCTGTATTCGAATCCGGAAATGTCGCCGCCTGCGAAAGGCCGCGACCCGGCTATGGTAAGCACACTTATGAAATTCTTGATACTTCGAGGGACGGAGTCCCCCGTGCGTAGACTCAACTGCATGGAATCTTCGCGGACGCCGGACGGCCAGTCAGCCGCCGGCGACGCCGTTGACGCCGCAGAAGCCGCATCGGACAGCGCGGCGCTCGACGTCGTCGCCCGCGCCGGCTTCGCCGTGATGGCGCTGCTGCACATCGTCATCGGTGCGATCGCCGTGGCACTGGTCCTCGGCGCCCCGGGCCAGGCCGAGCCCACCGGGGCCATCGAACAGCTCGCGGCCAACCCGTGGGGCCCGGCGGTCATGTGGGCGGGCTTCATCGCCTGCGCCGGGCTCTCGCTGTGGCAGTTGAGCGAGGCGACCCTCCGCGCGCGGCACCTCCCGCGCCGGGAGCGGCTCGGCAAGCTGGTGTCCTCCGGGTTCCTCAGCATCGCGTACGGGAGCGTGGGGCTGAGCTTCGCAGGGTTCGCGCTGGGCAACCGGGGCGATTCCGGCGACTCCACGCGGGACTTCAGCACGGCTCTGGTGCGGAGCCCGTTCGGAGTGCCGGCACTGATCGCTTTGGGTCTGACCATCATCGGGATCGGGGTGTACTTCGTCGTCAAGGGCGTGGGGAAGAAGTTCAAGGAAGAGTTGGCCCACTTCGAGGGGACGCACAGGGGCCATCTCATCAGCGGCCTGGGCGTAGCCGGCCACATCGCCAAGGGTGTGGCGTTGATCCTGACGGGACTGCTGTTCGTGATCGCCGCGGCCACCAACGATCCCGGGTCGTCCACCGGCCTGGACGGCAGCCTCAAGGCCTTGCAGGACCACAGCTTCGGCCCCGCGTTGCTCCTGGCAATCGGGGCAGGTTTCATCGCCTACGGGGCGTTCGCGCTGGTTCGGGCCCGGTTCGGGCGGATGTAGCGGGCGGCCGTAGGGGGCGTGCAGCGCAGCAGCTATCCCGCGGCCTTCTGCAGCGGGACGACGTCGCCTTCCTGGTATAGCAGGGCCCGGACTTCGGATTCGGCGGAGTCCAGCCGCTTCGGGTCGATGGTCTCCCCCGCGGCAAAGTGGTCCAGGACCCGCGGGTCGACGTAGCTCTTCCGGGCGATCGACGGCGTGTTGCCGAGGACCTCGGACGCATCCAGCATGGCGCGGCTGACCGCCCGCTTTCGTGCGGACACCTTGGGCTGCGGGCCGCTCTTCGCCAGGCTGGCGGCGGCCGCCACCGTCCCGCGCAGGGTGCGGAAGTCCTTGGCCGTGAAGTCCTGGCCGGTGCGCTCCTTGACGTATTCGTTGATGTCCGCGCTGGTCACAGGGTGCCACCTCCGGCCGTCCTTGTAGGCCAGCAGGCGGGCGTTGCCGCCGCGGCGCTTGAGCTGGCGCACGACGGCGGCGAGGTCGGCGTCGTGGATCCGCGACTCCCAGTTCTTGCCGCTCTTGGCCGGGAAACTAAGCCGGAGTTCGGTCTTGCGCACGCTCACGTGGACGCACAGCAGGGTGGCGAGGCCGTGGCTGCCGTTCTCGTTCGTGTAACGCTCGGAGCCAACCCGCAGCGATCCGCTGTCCAGCATCCTGAACGCGGCGGCCAGCACGCGGTCCCGGCCGAGGCCCTCGGAGCGCAGGTCCATGGTGACAAGCCGCCGCGCGGCCGGAAGGGTTTCCGCGAGCTGGAGGGAGCGGTCGAACTTCAGCCGGTCCTTCTTCTCCCGCCAGCTGGGGTGATAGATGTACTGGCGCCGGCCGACGGCGTCGAGTCCGGTGGCCTGGATGTGCCCGTTGTCGTACGGCGCAATCCAGACGTCCGTCCACGCCGGCGGGATGCCGATGCTCTCCAGCCGCTCGCGCACCGGACCGGGCGGCAGGGTGGAGCCATCCAGGTCCTTGTAGCTGAAGCCGGTCCCGGCCGCCACCCGGCGGTAGCCGCGGCCGGACGCGTTGCTGTGCCGGAGCCTCATCGGCCGGTTCCGAATCCGGAGGTTCCGGGCGCGGGGGTCCCCGGGACGGACGTTCGTGTGCGCTGCTCATCCATAACGGTAAGCCTACTGACCAAACCCCGATTTCCCCCACCACGAAACAACGCGGGGTCGCTCATAGCCCATAATCCCTTCCGGGACGGGCGCGGAGTGACCCCGCGTTGCTGTGTGGTGATGGGAGATTAGACCTCCGCGGCCACCCCGCCGCGGGAAATTTCCACCATGTCCTCGCGCGGGACCACCTTGATGCGCTCGCGCTGGATGCCGTCCGCACCGGCGTCGGCGCTGGCTTTCTCGCCGAGGGACCGCTCGTGCGCGTCCAGGGCCAGCCAGCCTTCCCAGCTGGTGTACTGCACGCCGCGGTTTTCCAGGAGTTCGACGATCGTCTCCGGTGCGGGCGCCGCGGCCAGCGGCAGGTTCTCGCGGTCCTCCAGCAGGTAGGTCACGGTTTCCAGGGCGTCGCCCTTGGTGTGGCCGATCAGGCCCACCGGGCCGCGCTTGATCCAGCCGGTGGCGTAGATGCCCGGCACGTGGGTGCCGGAAGCGTCCAGGACGCGGCCGCCGTCGTTCGGGACAACTCCCTTGCTGTGGTCGAACTCGACTTCGGGCAGCGAGGAGCCGAAGTAGCCGATCGCGCGGTAGACGGCCTGGACCGGGTAGTCGACGAACTCGCCGGTGCCTCGGGCGTTCCCCGTGCCGTCCAGTTCCGTGCGCTCGAACTTGATCCCCGCGACGCGGCCGGGGGCGTCGGCGTCGTCATACACCTCCACCGGGCTGTGCAGGAAGTGCAGGTGCAGCCGCCGGGAAGCCGTGAGCTCGGAGTGGTCCTCGGGCTGCTCGGCGATCCAGTTGGTGAGTGTGCCCACCATGGTCTTGGTCTGGTTGTTGCTTTGGATCTGCCGGTCCGATTCGGCGTCGAACTCGAAGTCCTCGGCGTAGAGGATGATGTCTACGTCCTTGGAGTGGGACAGCTCGCGCAGCTCCAGCGGCGTGAACTTCACCTGGGCCGGGCCGCGGCGGCCGAAGACGTGCACGTCCGTGACCGGGGATTCCTTCAGGGCGCGGTAGACGTTGTCCGGGATTTCGGAGACCAGGAGGTCATCGGCGTGCTTGGAGAGCATCCGGGCGACGTCGAGGGCCACGTTGCCGTTGCCGATCACCGCGATTTCCTTGGCCTCCAGCGGCCAGTCGCGGGAAACGTCCGGGTGGCCGTCGTACCAGGACACGAAGTCGGCACCGCCGTAGGAGCCCTCGAGCTCGATGCCCGGGATGTTCAGGTCCGCGTCCTTGATGGCGCCGGTGGCGAAGATGACGGCGTCGTAGTGCGTGCGGAGGTCCTCCAGCGAGAGGTCCGTGCCGTAGTCGACGTTGCCGAAGAAGCGGATGTCCCCGCGGTCCAGGACCTTGTGCAGGGCGTTGACGATGCCCTTGATGCGCGGGTGGTCCGGGGCCACGCCGTAGCGGATCAGGCCGTACGGCGCCGGGTAGCGGTCGAAGAGGTCGATGCTCACGGTGAGCTCGCCGCTCTTGACAGCCTCGCTCTTGGTCAGGATGTCCGCGGCGTACACACCGGCGGGTCCGGAGCCGACGACGGCGATGCGCAGCGGGCGGGCAGCAGTTCCTACAGGGGTGTTCGTTGACACGGCTGTGTTCCTTTGTTCTTCTGCATCCGTTGCTCCGTAGCCGCCCTTTTGAGGCCTGATAACGGCAGTTGCGGAGCAATCGACGGGTCTTAGAGGGTCAGTACGCGGGTCTTGGTAGAGCGTGTGGAGCGGGGAGTGTTCGGGGTGGTGGTGCTGTAGTCCGCGGTTTTGAAGTGCGACGGCGCGAACGGGCTGACGCGGACCACGTCACCGATCACGATTACGGCGGGGTTCGCGACGCCTGCGGCCTCCGCCTGGTCCGCGATGGTCCCGAGCGTTCCGATGGTCACCCGCTGGTTCGGCAGATAACCATTCTCTACGATGCCAACAGGCGTCTCCGCTGGCAAACCGGCGCGTCCCAGCGAGGCCGCGGAATCGCGCAACTGGCCCACGCCCATGAGCAGGATCACGGTGTGGTCGGACCGCGCCGGAACTTCCGAAAGTTCCTCGTGGCCGGTGACCACGCTGAAGCCCTTGGCCAGCCCGCGGTGCGTGACCGGGATGCCCGCGGCGGCCGGGACCGAGATGGCGGAGGTGACGCCGGAAACCACTTCCACCTCGACGCCGTGCTGCCGGCAGAACTCTGCTTCCTCGCCGCCGCGGCCCAGCACATAGGGGTCGCCGCCCTTGAGCCGGACCACACGATGGCCCTGCAGGGCTTCGTCGACGAGGATGCGGTTGATCTCGGACTGCGGGACGGGGTGGTGGCCGGGGGTCTTGCCGACCTCGATGACCCGGACGTCGGGGGCCAGTTCGGCCAGGAGTTCGCGCGGACCGAGGCGGTCCGCGACCACGACGTCGGCCTGGCCCAGAAGGCGCCGCCCGCGGACGGTGATGAGCCCGGAATCCCCGGGTCCGCCGCCCACCAGCGCCACGGACCCGGAGGTTGCCCCCGGGCCGGCAACACGGTGCCGGCGGAGCGGCAGGTCCCCCGTTTCCAGGGCGGTGGCCACGGCGTCCCGCAGGGCCATGGCGCGGCGCGGGTCTCCCCCGGCGTTCACGGCGATCTTGACGTCGTCCACGACGGCGACGGCGGGCGTCCAGGCGGCGGAAGCTTCGTGGTCGGAGGCATTGACGCACCAGATGCGCTGCGCCTCGGCGTCGGCCGCAACTTGCGCATCCACGGCGGAGTCGCCCGTCGCGGTCTGGACGAACCAGGCGCGGTCGACGTCGGAGCTGCGGTAGTGGCGCGGCTTCCAGGCAAGGAGGCCGGCGTCGGCAAGCTCGTGCAGTGCCGGGCTCGCCAAGGGGGCGACGACGGTGACGCGGGCGCCGGCGTCGAGCAGTCCCTTGGCGCGGCGGGTGGCCACCGGGCCGCCGCCGACCACCAGCACGGGGCGGCCGAGGAGTCGCAGCGCCGTGGGGTAAATGTCCTGAATTGCCATGCATCGACGATAGGGCGGCCTCATATCGCGGAACAACGGTTCGGAAACACCCGTTCACGCAGGGTAACGGCACGTCACATAGTTGCTGCCGTCCGGGGGCCTCCCGCCAGCGGTGCGGGCTACTTCACCGCGATGAGTTCAACCAGTTTGATGTCAGGGTCCTTGGACAGCAGCGTGGGGCCGTGCTCGCCGAGCGCCGCAGGGATGGCCCCGTTGAGGTGCGCCTGACGGGCTTCCTCGGTGTCAAAGGTGTCGAAGATGCCGAAGGTGAAATCGTTGACCCGGAAGGCATACCAGGTCTGTGTTCCGGGTTCGTTGAGCACTATCTCGCGGCCCCCGTTGAGGAAGTCCCAGACCTCTTGTTCCTTCCCCAGTTTTGCCTCGACCAGTGCCAGTACTCCATATTTTGGCGCCACGGCTGTCTCCTCAGAATCGGGCGGGATGGGCCGTACACCGGCCTATAGCCGTGAGTGTAGGCCTGCGGTTTCGGCGGAACAAGGGTCCGCCAGCGGACAGCGGAAAGCCCGACGGCGGGCATCGCCGTCCAGCATTTTGTGTTCTGACAAGAGCCCGCACACTCACCCGTTGTGATGAGCCATACAATTGCTCCGACCGGGCTAGCCGGTCAGTCTCAAAATGGGGGAAGGGGACTTCGTTGTCTCTGCACGAAAACGTCCGTACTCGGACGCGCCCTGGCCGTATGACCAGGGCAGTAGCCACAGCCGGGAGCATCGCACTGCTCGCCGGTCTTCTGATGGCACCGGCAGCACAGGCGCTGCCGATGGAAACGGACGCTATCGCCGAACAGCCGGCACCGGCACCAGTCGACCCGCCAGCCGCAGCACCGCCGGGGGAAGTAACGCCCGCCGCGCCGGACAACGTCAGCCTGCCGGTTATTGAGGGTGACCCTGTTGCGGGTGGCACGCTCACCTCGACGGGCGGCCGGTGGAACGGTGCCGGCTGGATCAAGTACCGCTGGATCGTCGACGGCGTCACAGTTCAAGCGGCCGACCACCCGGTTGGCGAAGCTGACGTACTTCACATTGATCCGTCAATGGCAGGCAAGGCGGTCCAGCTAACGGTGCTGGCGTCGCTGGAGGCGCAGGGGCTCGGCACCGAACTGGCAGCCACCCCGGTAACGGTTCGTCAGGGAAGCTTCACCGGTGTCAGCTGGAACAACGCCGTCATCGGCAAACCCGTCGTCGGGCAGGCACTGTCGCTGAGCGCACCCCGGTGGAGCAACTCTGCGGTCCAGGGTGCCGCAACCGGCTTCCAGTGGTACCGAGGTGCTGGGCCCATCGCTGGTGCGACCGGGCCGAGCTACACGGTGGCTGCCGCCGATGACGCTCAGAAGCTGTGGGCCAAGGTGACGCTCTCCGCGCCGGGGTTCACCTCCGTGGTACTGACTTCTGCCCAAGTCACCGCAGGGAAGGGAACCTTTGTGACGGCGCCGGTCCCGACCGTTGGCGGTATCGCCAAGGTGGGCCTGCTGCAGACTGCCAACGCAGGCACATGGGCGCCGACCGGGGCCACGTTCTCATACCAGTGGTACCGCGGAACGGCAGCCATCGTCGGCGCAGTCAGCCGTACCTACACCACCACAGCACTCGACTACGGGAAGACGCTCAAGGTCAGGGTGCGTGCAGCCAAGTCCGGCTACATAGCGCTGGACCGCTACTCCGCCGCCCGCCCGATCGCTGCCGGGACTATCGCGGCCACCAAGTCGCTGACGGTCAGCGGAACCCACCGCTATGAACGGACGGTGAAGGTCTCTCAGGGGTGGACTGCCGGTTCAACCATCCGCTACCAGTGGTACCGGAACGGCGTCGCGATCAGGGGTGGGACCGGTTACGCCCTGTATCTTGGCAGCGGCTACATCGGCGCCCGGGTGAACGTCAAGGTCACGGTATCCAAGGCCGGGTACACGACCCGCTCGGCCACTACTCCGGCAATCACCGTAGGCAGGGCATCGATCACTTTGAAGACGGCGCCAAGGATCACCGGGGCCACGTCCCTGGGTTCGACCCTGACAGCCAACGTCGGCACCTACGCGCCGGCACCGTCAGCCTACGCGTACCAGTGGTACCGTAACGGCGCCGCGATCACCGGCGCTCGTTACCGCACATACCGGTTGGCGGCGGCGGACAACGGCCGCTCCATCACGGTGCGGGTTTCCGCCGGGCGGATCTACTCAGATACGCGGGTGACCATGAGTCCGGCGCTGAAACTGCCGGTTTGGCCTGTGACGGTACTTCGTGGTGACGGCACATATCGGGTCGGAACCCAGATCAAGCCCGGACTGTACAAGGCAACGGGGATCGGCAGCGGATGCTACTGGGAGAGGCTCAGCGGCTTCTCCGGCACGTTTAGCCAGATCAAGGCCAACTACTTTGGAACGGGCCGGACGTACGTCCAGATCCTTCCGGGGGACGTCGGATTCAAGTCTCACGGCTGCGGCTCCTGGACGACCGTCCCTTCCACCGGGGCCAGGTCCACTCGGATCACAACCGATGGCACTTACCGCGTCGGCATCGATATCCTGCCTGGCACCTACTACGGATATGGGGCAGGAAAGTCCTGTTACTGGGCCTCGCTTAGCGGCTTGAGCGGCGAATTTGATGACATCATCGATAACTACTTCGGCGCGGCCCGGACCATCGTCACAATCCCGGCCGGAACAAGGGGCTTCGAAGTTAGCGGCTGCGGCACGCTGACGCGCGGCTGACAAACAGACATCAGAAAGCCCGACGGCGAGTATCGCCGTCGGGCTTTCGTTGTTTGGTATTGGCGCAGGTGCCTACCGGGTGCTGCCGGCCAGCAGGCCACGACGGCGGAGCAGCCGCTTTTCGATGGGGCCGAACACCAGCAGTTCGATCAGGATGCCGACGGCGAGGATCAGCAGGATCGCGGACATCACGATGGTCATGTCGGACAGGTCGCGGCCTTGGTTCAGCATGGAACCGAGGCCAAAGCCGATGCTGCCGCCGACCGCGATGATCTCCGCGGCCATCAGCGAGCGCCACGAGAAAGCCCAGCCCTGCTTGAGTCCGCTCAGGTAGCCGGGCAGTGCGGCGGGGAGGATGATCTGGAGCGCCAGCTGGAGCCGGGACGCGCCCAGGACGGTGCCGACGCTGCGGTACTGCGGCGGGATCTGGTCCACGCCGGAGATCAGTCCGTTGATAATCGAGGGGATAGCGCCCATGAACACCACAAAGTACACGGTGGCGTCGGTCAGGCCGAACCAGATGATGGCCGCGGGCACCCACGCCACGGACGGCAGCACCTGCAGACCGGAGATCAGCGGCCCGAAAGCGCGGCGCAGCGGGGCAACCTGGGCCAGCAGGAGTCCCACCGGCGTGGCGATGGCCACACTGATCAAGAACCCGACCAGCCCGCGCTGCAGCGAGGTCCACACCGCTTCCTGCAGCTTGCCGTCGGCCCAGAGCTGCCCGAACTGAGCGAGCACATCCAGCGGTCCGGGCACCAGGTCCTGCCGCTTGAACCCCAGGGACACATAGAGCTGCCAGATGATGACCAGCACCGCCAGCGCGGCGACCGGCAGCAGAATCCGGCTCCAGTCGATGCGCGACGTGCGGACGGCGTCGGACTGCAGCGAATCCAGCCCGGCTTCCAGTTCGCGGAGGTCCGCCGAGCCGGTGGAGGACCGGGTCAGGGCGGCGGTAATGTGGCGGGTCTCGCCGGGCTCAACCAGCGTCGTTGGCTTACTTGGCATGGCGGCGGATCTCCTCGCGTAGCCGGGCGGTGATTTCGCCGGTCAACTGGCCGGCCAGTCCGGCGTCGGTGCGGTGCTCTTCGCTGACATGCCACTCCCGCACCACGCGGCCCGGCCGGGAGGAGAGCAGCAGCACACGCTGGCCCAGCCGGACGGCCTCGCGGACGTTGTGCGTGACAAAGACGATGGTGCGGCCGGTTTCCTTCCAGATCCGCTCCAGCTCGTCGTGGAGCAGGTCGCGCGTGATCGCGTCCAGTGCCGCGAAGGGTTCGTCCATCAGGAGAAGCTGCCGGTCCTGGGCCAGCGAACGGGCCAGCGCCACGCGCTGGCGCATCCCGCCGGAGAGCTCGTGCGGGCGCTTGTCCCCCGCCCCGCCCAGATGCACGAGGTCCAGCAATTCTCCCGCCTTCGCGCGCCGCTCGGCCTTGCCGGCGCCGCGCAGCTTCAAGGCCAGCTCGATGTTCTCCCGCGCGGTCAGCCAGGGGAACAGCGCCGCGTCCTGGAACATAAAGGCGGCGCCGTCGCTCGGCACTTCAAGGGCGCCCGACGTCGGCGCCTCCAGTCCCGCCATAATGTTCAGCAGGGTGGACTTGCCGCAGCCGGACGCACCGAGCAGGGCGACGAACTCGCCCTGCCCGATGGTGGCATTGACGTCGTCCAGCACCGGGGCGCCGTCGCCGAAGCGCTTGCCCAGGTTTTCCAGTACGACTGGCATGGTCATGTCCTAACTTCTCTTGGCGGGCTGGAGGCGGGAACTGGTTGGTCAGTCCTTGCCCAGTCCTTGTGCGGAGATCTTCGTGCCGGTGGCGCTCTCGCTCAAGACACTGTTAAGGGCCGTGAGGTCGAAGAGGCCGTTGATGTCGGCCTGCTGGGTAGTGCCCGCGTCGACACCGTCCTGAAGCAGCTTCTGGTACGTTCCGGCCAGCGGGTCAACGGTGTAGGCGATGTTCTTGAGCGACCTGTCGATCACGTCGGCCGGCAGGGCGGCTCCGGCGGATTCCTTGAGGGCGGCGTTGAGGACCGTGGACTTCTCGGCGTCGGGGGCCACGTTGAGCCAGTCCACGGATTCGACGTGGCCTTTCAGCAGTGCCTTGACCGTGTCCGGGTGCTGGGCGGCGAACTTCTTGTTGACGATCAGGACGGTGGTGATGAATTCGCCCTTCTCCCACAGGTCTTTTTCGTCGACAAGGACTTTGGCTCCGGCCTGGAGCACCAGCCGGGAGGCCCACGGTTCCGGCAGCCACGCGCCGTCGAGCTTGCCGTCCTGGAACAGTTTCAGGGTCTGGGCGTTCTCGGTGGGGTTGATGGCGACGTCGCCGCCGCCGTCCGTGGTGGTCTGGAAGCCCTGTTTGCCCAGCCACGCGCGGAGGGCCACGTCCTGCGTGCCGCCGAGCTGCGGCGTCGCGAGTTTCTTGCCCTTGAGCTCCGCCGCCGTGGTGATGTTGGGTTTGACCACCAGCTGGGCTCCGCCGGAGGCGGCACCGGCGATGATGCTGATCGATTCGCCCTTGCTCTTGACGTAGGAGTTAATGGCCGGGTTGGGGCCGATGTACGTGGCGTCGATGGCGCCGGCATTGAGGGCTTCGATTGCGGCAGGGCCGGCATTGAAGACCTGGGTGCTGAGCTTGGTCTCGCCGAGGTTCTTGGCGACCAGGCCCTGGCTGACCCCGACGAGGGCAGGGGCGTGCGTGATGTTGCCGAAGTAGCCCAGCCTGAGTTCAGCAGCGGGGGTGTTGACGGCGTCGGCGGGCGCAGCGGTTTCGTTCGCGCGGGACACCGTGGATGCGACGGCGGCGCCGGCGCCGATCAGCAGCACGAGGCCGACGGCGAGGCTGATCTCCAGGGTTCGTTTGCGTTTGGGCCTGGCGGATTCGCCGGCGACGATCCGGGTGGTTCGGGGCGGGCTGCTGGACTTCGAGGGTTCTGGGGTGGCTGACATGGAAAGGGTCCTGTTCGTGGTGGTTTCGGGGTGGCCGGGCGGTTGTTCAGCGCCGGCTACATCGCCCCCGGAACGCATTGCGGGGGCCGTTGGAGAGCCGTTCCGTAGTTGTCATTGCTTCACCATAGGGACTGCCGTGAGCGCGGTTCAACGGTCCGGAAACCCGGGGTCACGCGGGTTCATGCAACGTCATATGCGGGCCGGTTAATCGGGCACCGGGACGTTTTAGTCGCCCTTGACGTTGACGAGCTGCCGCAGCTTGTGCCGGATCTTGACAAGGTCCGCAGAATCCCGCATCACCTGGTCGATCGGCTTGTAGGCGGCCGGGATCTCGTCGATGAAAGCGTCGCTGGGCCGGAATTCGATGCCCTTCATGGCGGCCTTCAGCTCGGCGAGGGTGAAGGTCTTTTTAGCGGCGTTCCTGGAGTATTCCCGCCCGGCGCCGTGCGGCGAGGAATTCAGCGACTCGCGGTTGCCCAGGCCGACGACGACGTAGGAGGCGGTGCCCATGGAGCCGGGAATCAGTCCGGGGTCCCCGGCCCGGGCCCTGATGGCTCCTTTGCGCGAGACCCAGACCGTCTTGCCGTAGTGCTGTTCCTGCGCGGTGAAGTTGTGGTGGCAGTTGATCCGTTCGGCCTCCCGGACACGACCGCCCGTCCAGGATTCAAACTGCTGGATCACCCGGTCCATCATTTCCTCACGGTTCAGCAGGGCGAAATGCTGGGCCCAGCGGAGTTCCCGGATGTACCGGTCGAATTCGGGGGTGCCTTCCTCGAGGTAGGCCAGGTCCGGGTGCGGCAGGACGATGTGCCGGTTCCGCACCGCGCTCCGGGCCTCGGCGATGTGCCGCTGCGCAAGTTTGTTGCCGACGCCGCGCGAGCCGGAATGGAGGAACAGCCACACGGTGTCCGCCTCATCCGCGCACACCTCGATGAAGTGGTTTCCGGAGCCTAGGGATCCGAGCTGCAGCTCCCAGTTCGCGGCGTACTGGCCGGGGTCGAACCGGGCGTTGGCTGCCATCCGCCGCAGCTCGGCGAGCCTCGGTACGGCGGTGGCGGTGAATCTGCGGTTGTAGTGGCCGGCGGACAGGGGAACGGCGTGCTCAATACCCTGCCGCAACCGCTTCCGGTCCGCGGGCAGGTCCTTCACGGCATACTGCGTGCGGACGGCGATCATGCCACAGCCGATGTCCACGCCCACGGCAGCCGGGATGACAGCGTGCAGGGTGGGGATGACGGATCCCACGGTGGCGCCCAGGCCCAGATGGGCGTCCGGCATGAGCGCCAGATGCGGATAGATAATGGACAGCGTGGCGGTGGTCAGAGCCTGCTCGCGGGTCTTGTCATCAAGGATCGACGCCCAGCTGATGAGCCTGCTGTTGATGACTTCCACACCGCCTCCCAGAACGATGATCGTGGTCCGGGAGGCCGGCTGGCAAGGACCGAACGCGCCGAATTCGCGGGAAGCGCTCAAGGTCGCCGCAAGTTTACGGCGACCTCGTGCGTGTCCGGCGACTCCGGAGGAGCAAGGGTGCTTGCTGAGGCCTAGATCGAGTAGCGCTCGTCCTCGTGGTCCCCCGGGTGGTCCTTGACGAGGCCCGCAGCGAGGGTGTTGCCGTCCAGGGGATCGATCACCAGGAACGCCCCCGTGCGGCGGTGGTGCAGGTAGTTCTCCAGCGGCAGCGGCGCGGCGAGCCGCAACTGGGCATGTCCGATGTCGTTGAGTTCCAGCGTGGAGGTGGGTTCCAACTGGAAGTTGGCAAGGTCCAGCTTTCCGGTCACGTTCCGGACCAGCGCCTGGACCGTGCGGGTGCCGTGCTTGACCAGCACCTTGGCGCCCTCGCGAAGCGGTTTCGGCGAGAGCCAGCACAGGGCGGCGTAGAGGTCCGCAGACGTCTCACGGATCGTGCCAGCCGCAGCGATCGTGTCACCGCGGGCGACGTCGAACTCGTCTGCCAGGCGCAGCGCGACGGACTGCGGGGCCACAGCCTCGGCGAGGTCTTCTCCGGCGAAGTCGATCCCTGTGACGGTGGTGGTGCGCGGGGCCTGGCCCGGCGTCAGGACGCTGACCTGGTCCCCCAGTTTCACGGAACCCTCGGTGATCTGGCCCGCGTAGGCGCGGTAGTCCCGGTAGCCTTCCACGTCGAGTCCCCCGGCGACGGCGTCGGGCGCCAGGGCGCCCTGCGGCCGGATCACCAGCTGCACCGGGAACCGGAAACTCTCCAGGTGGCTTTCGAGTTCGTCCGCGGCCGGCAGCGTCTCGAGGACTTCGAGCAGGGCCGGGCCGTCGTACCAGGGCGTGCGGTCCGAGCGGTCCACGACGTTGTCGCCGTCGAGCGCGGACACCGGAATGACCTCCAGGTCGGTGATGCCATCGGCGCCGAGTCCCAGCTCGCGACCGACTTTCTGCACGTCGGCTTCGATCCCGCGGAACACGTCCTCGCTGAAGTCCACGAGGTCGATCTTGTTCACGGCGACAATCACGTGCGCCACGCGCAGCAGCTGCAGCACGGAGAGGTGCCGGCGGGTCTGCTCCAGGACACCCTTGCGGGCGTCAATAAGCACGACGACGGCGTCCGCGGTGGACGCGCCGGTCACCGTGTTCTTGGTGTACTGCACATGGCCGGGGCAGTCCGCGAGGATGAAGCTGCGGCGGTCCGTGGCGAAGTAGCGGTAGGCCACGTCGATGGTGATGCCCTGTTCCCGCTCGGCGCGCAGGCCGTCGGTCAGCAGCGCGAGGTCGATCGCTTGGACACCGGCTGCGCCGGCCCCGCCGAAGCCGCGGTCCGCGGACGTGCGGGCGACGGCGTCGAGCTGGTCCGCGAGGATCGCCTTGGAGTCGTGCAGGAGCCTGCCCACCAGGGTGGACTTGCCGTCGTCGACCGAACCGGCGGTCGCGAAGCGGAACAGGGTAGTGGACAGAACCGCTGCGTCCACGGCGGTGCCGGGCAGGAAAGTGTCGGTGCTCATTAGAAATAGCCGTCCTTCTTGCGGTCTTCCATGGCTGCCTCGGAGATGCGGTCATCGGCCCGGGTGGCGCCACGTTCGGTGATGGTGGAGGCGGCGACTTCAATGACGACGTCGCGCACGGTGGCGGCCGATGATTCCACGGCGCCGGTGCAGGACATGTCACCGACGGTCCGGTAGCGGACGGTCTTGGTGATCACCTGTTCGGTATCGCGGGGCTGCGAGACCTCGCCGACGGCGCGCCACATGCCGTCGCGGGCGAAAACCTCGCGGTCGTGCGCGTAGTAGAGGCCCGGCAGCTCGATGTTCTCGCGCTCGATGTAACGCCAGACGTCGAGTTCGGTCCAGTTGCTGATGGGGAACGCGCGGACGTGCTGGCCCACGGTGTGCCGGCCGTTGTAGAGGTTCCAGAGTTCGGGGCGCTGGTTGCGCGGGTCCCACTGGCCGAACTCGTCGCGGAGGCTCAGGATCCGTTCCTTGGCCCGGGCCTTGTCCTCGTCGCGGCGGCCGCCGCCGAAGACGGCGTCGAACTTGTTGCGCTGGATCGCATCCAACAGCGGCAGGGTCTGCAGCGGGTTGCGGGTGCCGTCGGAACGCTCGGCCAGCTCGCCGGAATCGATGAACTCCTGCACGGAGCCGACGACGAGTTTGAGTCCCAGCCGCTCCACGGTCCGGTCGCGGAAGTCGATGACTTCGGGGAAGTTGTGCCCGGTGTCCACGTGCAGCACGGGGAAAGGCACCTTGCCGGGCCAGAACGCCTTGGTGGCCAGGTGCAGCATCACCACGGAGTCCTTGCCGCCGGAGAACAGCAGCGCCGGCTTCTCAAACTCGGCAACCACTTCACGGATGATGTGGATGGCCTCGGATTCCAAAGTATCCAAAGACGACAGGCGGGCCGCGCGCGGAGCCGCAGAACTCAGGTGACCCGACAGCAGAGCCGGAGCAGCAGATGCCGCCCCGGGAGTGGCATCGGGCCTTCCGGAGCTGGACGGCATGCTGCTTGCAGCATTGCCGTCCAGCGAAGGGGCGGGGGCGGCATCTGCTGTGAAGGCGATGGTGGCCGTCGTCGTCGTTATGCTCAAGTTGCTCATACGTGTAGTCCGCATTCTGTCTTGTCGGTTCCTGCCCAGCGTCCGGCGCGGGGGTCGTCGCCGGGCGCCACCTTGCGGGTGCAGGGCTGGCAGCCAATGGACGGGTAGCCCTGTGAAAGCAGCGGGTTGACGGGCAGGAGGTTATCGTCGGAGTACTGCACCAGCTGGTCGAAACTCCAGGCCGCCACCGGGTTGACCTTGACCAGGCCGTTGGTTGCGTCCCAGGTGACCAGCGGCGTGTTGGTGCGGGTGGGGGCCTCGTCGCGGCGGACGCCGGTGAACCAGAGCTCGTAGCCGGCCAGCGTGCGGCGCAGCGGGGCCACCTTGCGCAGCGCGCAGCACTGGGCGGCGTCGCGGGCGAAGAGGTCCTTGCCGAGCAGCCGGTCCTGCTGCTCCACGGTGTTTTCCGGCAGCACGTCGACCACGTTGACGCGCAGGCTCGCCGCGACCTCGTTGCGCGTCGTGTACGTTTCCGGGAAGTGGTACCCCGTCTCCAGGAAGAGCACGTCGACGCCGGGAAGCTGGTCCGCGACGAGCGCCGGGAGGACGGCGTCGGCCATGGAACAGGCGACGGCGACAGCGGGCAGCTCGAAGTTGCGTGCCACCCAGGCGATCACCTCGCGCGAGGGGGCGTCCCAGCCGAGCTCGGCGGCACCGGCTTCGGCGAGGACCTTGAGCTCGTCGTGGGTGCGGAGGACGGGGTCCACCCCCGGCGCGTGCTTGCTCACTGGAGATCCCCCTCGTCGGCGGCAAAGGCCCACTCGGCGAAGGTCTGGCCCTCGGTGTGGTCGGCCACGAATTTCCGGACCACACGCTCCACGTAGTCGGGCAGCTCCCCGGCCGTGACTTTGAGGCCGCGGACGGTGCGTCCCAGGCCGGCTTCCTCGCGGCTGTCGGACGCCAGCCCGCCGCCGAGGTGGACCTGGAAACCCGGGGTGGGGTCGCCGTCGGGCGTGGGAAGCATCATGCCCTTGAGGCCGATGTCCGCCGTCTGGATCCGGGCGCAGGAATTGGGGCAACCGTTGATGTGCAGCGACAGAGCCTGCGGGAGCTGCTCGGACTCGACGAGGTCGGCGAGGCGGCGTTCCAGCTCGGCGACAGCGGTTGCGGCCGTGACCTTGGTTTCAACGATCGCGAGCTTGCAGTATTCGATGCCGGTGCAGGCGATGGTGCCGCGGCGGAACACGGACGGCCGGGCGGAGAGGCCCAGGGCATCAAGTTCGGCGACGAGCGGTTCCACCTCGTCCTTGGGCACGTCCAGGACCACGAGCTTCTGGTGCGGTGTGGTGCGCAGCCGCTGCGAGCCTCGGGCTTCCAGCGTGTCGGCGAGTTTCACGAGCTGGCTGCCGGAGAGGCGTCCGGCGAGCGGCGTGGCGCCGATGAAGAACCTGCCGTCCTTCTGCTCGTGCACGCCGATGTGGTCGCCCGGCGTCGAGGGCTTGGGCGCGGCCGGGCCGTCGTCGAGCTTGTAGCCGAGGTATTCGTCCTCGAGGACCTGGCGGAACTTCACCGGGCCCCAGTCGGCCAGCAGGAACTTCAGCCGGGCTTTGGTGCGCATGCGCCGGTAGCCGTAGTCGCGGAAGATGCTGGTGACACCGAGCCAGACGTCGGCGGCCTGGTCCGGGCGGACGAAGGCGCCGAGGCGTTTGCCCAGCATGGGGTTGGTGGAGAGCGCGCCGCCCACCCAGAGGTCGTAGCCGATGCCAAGCTCGGGGTGGACCAGGCCCACCAGGGCGACGTCGTTGATTTCGTGGACAACGTCCTGGCTGGGGTGGCCGGTGATGGCGGTCTTGAATTTGCGCGGCAGGTTGGCCAGCTCCGGGTCGCCGATAAAGCGTTCGGCGAGCTCGTGGATCAGCGGCGTCGGGTCAATGATCTCATCCTTGGCGATGCCGGCGACGGGGGAGCCGAGGATGACGCGGGGAACGTCGCCGCAGGCTTCCGTGGTGGAGAGGTCCACCGATTCGAGGCGGCGCCAGATCTCCGGGACGTCCTCGACCCGGATCCAGTGCAGCTGGATGTTCTGGCGGTCGGTGAGGTCAGCCGAGTCGCGGGCGAAGTCGACCGAGATCTGGCCGATGACGCGCAGCTGTTCGGTGGTGAGGGCGCCGCCGTCGATCCTGACGCGCAGCATAAAGTACTTGTCCTCGAGCTCGTGCGGCTCGAGCGTGGCGGTCTTGCCGCCGTCGATCCCGGGCTTGCGCTGGGTGTAGAGCCCCCACCAGCGGAAGCGGCCGTGCAGATCCGTGCCGTCGATCGAGTCGAAGCCGTGCTTGGAGTAGACGGACTCGATACGCTCGCGGACGTTGAGGCCGTTGTCCTCCTGCTTCCACGTTTCGTTGGCGTTCAGCGGCGCGGTGCCGTCCACTTTCCACTGCCCGTGCGGCTTCGCGGCGGGGCGGGAGGTGGGGCGTTTGGTGCGGCCTGGGGCAGCCTGGTCCGGGGACGCTCCGGCTAGAGCTGTATCAGTCATGGATCGACTGTAGGCGGGCCGGAATGCCGTCTCAAAGGGTCAGAAACGCGAGGTCACCTAGGGCAACAAATCGTCACGAAGCGTCGGCGAGCCTTGAAGTGACGGGGGCTGCTGTGCATGGTGCTGCGCCGTTCAGCCGCCCGCCGCGAGGGCGGCGTCGTAGCGTTCCAGGGCGATTTCGGCGAGCACCGGCGACGGCAGCAGGGCCGCCGTGACGAGGTCCGCGCCGGCCTTAGCGAGCTGGTCATGGAAGAATCCCGGGGCCAGCAGGTAGGCGGCGATGACCACGCGGCCGCCCAGGTCCACTCCCCCCGCCGACTCCCCCGCGCCGGCGCCGCCCGCCGCCTCCTCGCGGAGCATGGCCACGGCCTCGGGGACGGAGGGCTTCGCGGAGGCGCCGTACGCGGCCACGATGCGGTTGGAACGCAGGGCGCGGAGCTGGCCGGCGAGTTCCTCGACATTCTGCGCGGCGGTGGGGTCGGAGGAACCGGCCGCGGCGAGGATCACGGCGTCGTTGTCGGTCACTCCGGCTTCCCGGAGGCGCTGGTCCAGCAGGGCCGCGAGCCGCGGATCGGGCCCCAGCGGGGCGGCGGCACGGGTGTCCGGCCGGCTCTTGACGGCCCGCGCGATATCCACCTTGACGTGGTAGCCGACGCTGAGCAGTAGCGGGACTACGACGGCGGCCTCCCCCGCCGGGAGGCCTGCCACGACGGCCGGCAGCTCGGGTTCCTGGACATCGACATAGGCCTCGCGGACGTCCATTCCCGGCCGGAGCGCGGCGATCCCGTCCCGCAGGGCGTTGACTTCGGCAGCACCCTCTGTGCTCGAGGTGCCGTGGGCGCAGGCGATCAGGATGGGGCTATTCATAGCCGTTAGCGTAACCTTGGAGCCGCCCCATCCGCCCCTCGAGATTCGACCGGGACGCTCCATGACTTTTTCCTTTAGCGCAGTCCTGATCTGGCTGGACCTGGCCGGCGTCTTCTTCTTCGCGGTGTCAGGGTCCCTCCTCGCGGCGCGGAAGCAGTTCGACATCATCGGCTCACTCCTGCTGGCCTCGATGGTCAGCCTGGGCGGGGGCGTCATCCGCGACATCGTCATCAATGCGGGTCCGCCCACGGCCTTCGTCAACCCGGCTTATTTGGCTCCTCCCCTGCTCGCCACGGTGCTGGTGTATTTCCTGTTCTCCAGCGTCCAGCGCTTCACCTCGCTGCTGGTGCTCTTCGACGCCGGCGGACTGGCCCTGTTCTGCATCACCGGGTCCCTCAAGGCGCTCGAGGCCGGCATGAACCCCATTGCGGCGGTGCTCCTCGGGGTCACGACGGCGGTGGGCGGCGGCCTGCTGCGCGACATCACTGCCAATGAGGTGCCGCAGCTGTTCGACCCCAAGGATCTCTACGCCCTGCCGGCGTTCGCCGGGGCTGCCCTGACCGTGGCGCTGTCCGTCACCGGCACCTTCAATGCGGTCACCGCGGGCGCCGTGGCTGCCATCGTTTTCGCCTTCCGGGTCACGGCCTGGCGGCGCAAATGGTACGTTCCGCTGGCCGTCCGCGGCTGGCACCGGCTTGGCCTGGATACTGGGGATGGCGGGGCTAAGGATTAGCTAGGATAAGAACCATGACTGACATGTTCCTCGAGAAGTTCCGCGCGCTTGTTCCGAAGTATCTCGAAGACGAATGGCAGGAAGAGGATGGCCTCCCGGCTGACGAGCTGGATGCGGCCCTCGCCGAGCACCAGTTCCAGGTGCCGCTGGTATTGCGGGAGTTCTACCTCGCGGTGGGCGGATGCGAGGACATCATGGAGGCGTACCACTACTTCTGGGACCCCGAAGAGCTCGAAGTTGATGACGAAGGCTTCCTCATGTTCCTCGAGGACGAGGAAGAACAGTTCACGTGGGGCTTCCGGGTCGGCGACCTCAGCGTTCCGGACCCGATTGTGTACCGCCGCAACAACGCCCGCGGCCAGTGGAAGAGCGAAGAGGGGACCTTCTCCGAGTTCGTCTTCGACATGTTCGAGTGGGCGTTCAACGACGACGACGAGGACTAGGGGCTAGGGGCAGGTTCCGCTTCCCGCGGGCTCGGCCATCGGCGGTCCGGGGGCACATTGACACGGACACGCCGCCGCCCGGCCCGGGAATCACCGGCTAAGGCTTCAAAGTAGCCCCGGACCGCCTATGCGGCCCGCGCTTCAGGGATTGAACGCACCCCGACGGCGCTGCTCCAGCACCGCGAGGACCTGTGCGAGCATCTGCTCGGGGTGGTAGACGACCAGGTCATAGCCGAATCTGAGCACCAAATAGCCTCCGACCATGCTCGCGTTGTTCCGCCCCCGGTCCTTCTTGGCCTGCCGCGGCTCCAGATGCGATTCACCATCGGTCTCCACGATGAGGCAGTCCTCAACAAGGAAGTCCACCTCCCCCACCCCGGGGATCTGGACATGCCTGCGCACGTGCAGCCCCGCCCGGAGGAAGACGGTGTTGGCGAGAACCTCCAGCAGCGAGTCGGCCCGGGGAATGACCAGGTCCAGCACCGACCTGGCCCGGGCGTTGCGGTTGCCCGGGAGTTTGCCGCGGAGGAAGGCCAAGCTGATGTCGCCGCGGCCCACAGCACACTGGACCATGACGAGCGCCTCCAGTTCCGGCAGGCAGCGCAGCGCGTGGATCAGGGTGTCGGCCAGCCCGGCCAGAGGGAGCCACGGGTGCCGTGGATGCCGGCACTGGCCATGTGCGACCGAGCCGGACGGAGCCGGCCGGTGCCCGACGCAGAGGTGCAACTTCGAGGCCGGGACCAGCGTCCACAAGCCGTGGCTCGGCGCAGCGGAGACACAGGTCAATAGCCCTCCAGCCTCGCGGGCGGCCCGCAGGACCGAGGCTTCCCGGGGCAACGCATAGTGTCCGCGGCGGATCCTCACGATGGTGCCGTCCGCCACGGCCAGGCCAATCCGATACCGGGTGAATCCGGCCCGCCCGAGGTCGGCCGTGCTGGCCGGTCCGCCCCGCGAGCCCAGGAAAGTGGCGATGTTCATTCCGCCAATGTGCCCCAGCAACGGCCGGTATTGCCGACGCAGACTGTGCCATGTGGACAACTCCTGCCGCGGCCAGGGGGCACTTCGACGCGGACACGCCGCAACCCAGCCCGGCATCCCGCAATGGGGGCCGCAAAGTGCCCCCGCTCGGCCGAAGCCACCGGCAAGCAAGCAGCAGACAGCCCACACAGACCCAAAGAACTGTGACAGTGAATTTACAAACACCCTAGACAGCGTGACATTTCTGTCATATGCTCATTCATGGGTTCATCAAATGCCTCCGGTGGACCTGATGCGAACGGAGAAATGGCCCCGGTTCCGCACAACGGATGACTCGAAACGTTGTGAGGAACCGGGGCCATTCCGTTTAAACCGGAACACCCGCGGAAAGTCACCCGGCGGGTGCACGCCAAGCTCAGCTGGCGCGGTCCACCACGGCCAGCGCGAAGTTGGTCAGCGAGTCCTTCACCACGCCCTCGGGCAGCGGCGCGAGCGCGGCAATCGCCTCATTGGCCCAGGCACGTGCCACCACCCAGGATTCCGCCGTCACGGGGTGCTCGCGGAGACCGGCAACGGCGGCAGCAAGGGCCTCGTCGGAGCTGAGGTCGCCGTCGATCAGTTTCAGGAGTTCGACGGCGGACGCGTCGCCGTCGTCGGCCCTCTTGCGCAGCAGCAACACGGGCAGCGTCGGCACGCCCTCGCGCAGGTCGGTGCCCGGGGACTTGCCGGACTTGACCTTCACACCGGTGACGTCGATGACGTCGTCGGCAAGCTGGAAGGCGACGCCCACCTTTTCGCCGTACTCGACCAGCATCGGCTCGTAGGCTTCGTCGGCACCGGAGAAGATCGCGCCGAGCTGCCCGGACGCCGCCACGAGCGATCCGGTCTTGTCCGCGATGACGGACAGGTAGTGCTCCACCGGGTCCTCATCCGGGCGCGGCCCCACGGTTTCGTGCAACTGGCCCAGGCACAGCCGCTCAAAGGTGCGGGCCTGAATGCCGAGCGCACGCGAACCGAGTTCGGAAACCAGGATGGAGGCCCGGGCAAAGATCAGGTCACCGGTCAGGACGGCGACGGAGTTCCCCCAGACCTCGTGCGCCGTGGGGGCGCCCCGGCGGAACGGCGCGGAGTCCATCACGTCGTCGTGATAGAGCGTCGCCAGATGGGTCAGCTCGACGACGACGGCGGCCTGCACCACGGCGGGCAGCGAGGCGTCGCCCAGGTGGGCGCAGAGCAGGGTCAGCAGCGGCCGGATGCGCTTGCCGCCGGCTTCCACTAGGTGGCGCGACGTCGCGTCAGCCAGCGGGTCCGAGTTGGCAATGGCTTCGCGCAGCTTCTTCTCCACGCGGGCCAGGTTGGTGGTGATCGCGGGCCCCAGTTCGGGGTCCCCCGCGATCGCCGCAAAGCCCGCCGGCAGCTGCAGGCCGGTGGCGATGGCGGTGGTGTTCAGGTCGGGTTCAGAGCTCGGCAGGCCGTGTCCGGCGTGCGTCCAGCTTTGGTCTGCGGAGTTGGTCACGGGTTAACCCTAACTTTTTGTTGCGGAAACCGCGGAGTTGGCGCCGGAGTGCGAAGACGCGTCCGCGTCGGACGCAGCCCGGTTGGACGGAGCCTGGTTGGACGGGGCCGCGTTGGGCAGGGCCTGGTTGGACGTCGCCGGGACCAACGATTCCAGCACCCGGATGACACGGTCCTCGAAGCCCTTGGCCGCGGGGTCGGTCAGGTTGGCCAGCAACCGCACCACGAACCGCATGAGTACAGGGATGGGCATGCCCGTCCGGAGAGCCAGTTTCATCACGGCCGGCTTGCCGATCAGGGCGGCAAACGCGCGGCCCAGGGTGAAGTGCGAACCCCACTGGTCCCGCACGTAGTCCGCGTACCGGGCGAGGTGCGCATCGGCGTCGCCCTTGGCCCAGCCGGCGGACGCCGAGCGTGCGGCGCCGTCGATGATGAATTCGGCAGCGAAACGTGCGGACTCCATGGCATAGGAGATGCCTTCGCCGTTGAACGGGGAGACCATGCCGCCGGCGTCGCCGAGCAGCAGCAGGCCCGGCGAGTAGTGCGGCGTGCGGTTGAAGCCCATGGGCAGCGCGGCGCCGCGGATCTCGCCGACCTGGTTCTCCGGGGTGAAGCCCCACTCGGAGGGCATGCCAGCGGTCCATTCGCGCAGGACCTGCTTGTAGTCCAGCTTGCCGAATTCCTTGGACGAGTTCAGGATGCCGAGGCCCACATTGGAGGTGCCGTCGCCGACGCCGAACACCCAGCCGTAGCCGGGCAGCAGCTTGCCATCGCGGCCGGGAAGCTCCAGCCAGCCTTCCATCCAGTCGTCGTCGTGCCGCGGCGACGTGAAGTAGGTGCGGACGGCGACGCCCAGCGGCCGGTCATCGCGCTTCCGGATCCCCAGCGAGACGGCGGTGCGGGTCGAGTTTCCGTCCGCGGCGAGCACGACGTCGGCGGTGAAGTCCCGAGTTTCGCCGGTCTTGCGGCCGGACTCCTCCAGCAGGGCGGCGCGGACGCCCGTCACCCGGCCATCTTCGGAGTGCAGCGCCTCGGTGACGCTGTGCCGTTCCAGCACGACGGCGCCCGCGGACCGGGCGTGCCGGGCCAGCTCCTCATCGAACCCGAGCCGGGTCCGGATCAGTCCGTACTGCGGGAAGTCGGAGACCTCGGGCCAGGGCAGCTCGATGCTGCGTCCGCCGGCAAGCAGGCGCAGGCCCTTGTTGCGGCGCCAGCCCTCCGTTTCGGGGTGGGGCAGTCCAAGTTTCTGGATCTCCCGGACGGCGCGGGGGGTGAGCCCGTCGCCGCAGACCTTTTCGCGCGGGAAACTGGTCTTTTCCAGCACCGTGACGTCGATGCCTGCGTTGGCCAGGTAGTAGGCGGCAGTGGACCCGGCCGGACCGGCCCCGACAATCAGTACTTTCACGGCGGCGATGGACTAACGGGCGGGCCGGGTGTTGCGGCGCAGCCTCGCCACCGGTCCGGTGTGGGCTGCAAGTGCCTTCGCACCCGCGGCAGGGTCGGACTCAGCGCCGGGCTTGACGGCGCGGTGCACGGCGACGATGCCGCCGCTGAGGTTGCGGTAGGTGACGTTGTCCCAGCCGGCTTCCTGGAGCCAGGCCGCGAGGTGGTCCTGGTCCGGCCAGGCGCGGATGGACTCGGCGAGGTACACGTAGGCATCCGGGTTGGAGGAGACCTTGACGGCGATCGCGGGCAGCGCGCGCATGAGGTATTCGGTGTACATGGTGCGCCACAGCGGCACCACGGGCTGGGAGAACTCGGCGATGACCAGCTTGCCGCCGGGCTTGGTGACCCGCAGCATCTCGGCGAGGGCCTTCTTCGGCTCGTTGACGTTGCGCAGGCCGAAGGAGATGGTGCTGGCATCAAAGGTGTTGTCCGCGAACGGCAGGCGGGTGGCGTCACCGGCGATGAAGTCGATGTCGGGGCGGCGCCGCTTGCCGACTTTGAGCATGCCAAGCGAGAAGTCGCAGGCGATCACGTCGATGCCGGCGTCGGCATACGGTTCGCTGGAAGTGCCCGTGCCGGCGGCGAGGTCAAGGACCCGCTGGCCCGCCTTCACATCCATGGCTTCGACCACAACCTTGCGCCAACGCCGCGTCTGCCCCATCGACAGGACATCGTTGACGACGTCGTATTTAGGGGCGACGTCGTCAAACATCGTGGCTACTTCGTCCGGACGCTTATCCAAGGATGCTCGGTTCACCCTGACATTGTCTCAAATGTTCGGCACACCCACGAACCACGCCCTGAGCAGGGAGTCCGGTGGGCGCGGGAGTAGTGTTATCTCACTATGACCAGCGCGTTCCGTACCAGAATTATCAGAACACTTACAGTGCCCCTCGATGCAGAATCATTTCCCGGGGGGCTGCCGTCGTTTCTGGTCCGTGACGACCTGCTCTGCTGGACCCGCCGCGAAGCGGGCCTGGTCGGCTTCGGCGAAGTGGCCCGGTTTACCGCCACGGGACCCGAGCGTTTCCTCGAGGCAGACATCTGGTGGCGCCATCTGGTCCTTGAGGCCGAGATTGAGGACGCGGTGGAACGGCCCGGCACCGGCCCGGTCGCGTTCGGTTCCTTCGCCTTCTCCAAAGCCTCCGCCCACGCGTCGCGGCTGATCGTCCCCGAAATCGTCGTCGGACTGCGCGACGGCACGGCCTGGCTCACCCAGCTGACGTTCGACGACGTCGAACTCACCGAGGCCGGCGCGCGCGCGGCACTCACCCAATGGATTGACGGCGGCTCTGCGGCTGGTGCCCTGGCCGGCGCCGGCGCCCTGGCGGACGGCTCTTTTGTTGACAGCTCCGGGGCGGGCGCCGACCCGGCCGGGGACGGCACCGCTTTCAGTGCAGCCGGGGGTGCGGCGGGCACGACCACCGTGCAGGCGGGCCGCGCCGTCGTCCGTCCCCTGCCGCTGGCCGCCGGGGCAACGCTGCACACCGGATCGCTGGGCGAGGACGACTGGATGGCCGCCGTCGCCTCCGGGGTCGAAGAGATCCGGTCCGGGGCGCTGGAGAAACTGGTGCTGGCCCGGGACATCGTGGCGACCCTGCCCACCGGCGTGAATGCCGCCCAAGTGCTGCGTGAGCTGTCCGCGCGGTACCGCGAATGCTGGACCTACGGCGTCGACGGACTGGTGGGCGCCACGCCGGAAATGCTGATCCAGGTGGAGGGCCGCACCGCGCAGGCCCGCGTCCTGGCCGGCACACTGGACCGCCGCGACGCCGACGGCATGGACGGCTCGCCGCTGGAGTTCGCGGAACGGGTGCTGGCGGGGTCCGAAAAGCAGCGGCACGAACACGACATCGCCATCCAATCCCTCACCACCCAGCTGGCGCCGTTCTCGGAAGCGATGAATGCGCATAGCGAACCCTTCATCCTGGAATTGCCCAACGTCTGGCACCTCGCGTCGGACGTGAAGGCTGAGCTGACCGAGGTGGAGGGCCATGTCCCCACGTGTCTCGCCCTGATCAACGCCCTGCATCCCACGGCAGCGGTCTGCGGCACACCGACCGCAGTGGCCGGCGCCCTGATCCGCAAACTGGAACACCTGGACCGCGGACCCTACGCCGGACCGGTCGGCTGGCTCGACGCGGCCGGCAACGGGGAATGGGGCATCGCGCTGCGCGGCGCCGTTATCGAGTCCCCGACGACGGTGCGGCTCTATGCCGGCTGCGGCGTCGTCGAGGGCTCCGTCCCGGAAGCTGAGCTCGCGGAGACCTGGGCGAAGTTCCGGCCGATGCTGGAGTCCCTAGGCATCAACAGCTAGAGTCCGGGATAGGAGACATGTTCCGGCCGTTTCACCTTGCGCTAGTCTCGAGAATAGTTATCCAATGGTGAAACTAAGTTTCCTGTGATGCACATCTCGTATTCGGCGATACACTATAAGCCGATTTAGTCACGCCTGCTCCTGCAATAACCTGCAACAAAAGGGAAGAAACCATGCAGCTCAAGTCCCTCGCCTCGGCAAAGTTGGCCGCCAAGGCAGCCGCAATCCTCGCCGCCGGCGCTCTCACGCTCACGGCCTGTGGTGGCAGTTCCACCCCCGCAGCCACCTCAGAGGGCGGCGTGCAGCTCATCAACGCCGGCAAGCTGACCGTTTGCTCGGACGTTCCCTACGAGCCGTTCGAATTCCAGAAGGACGGCAAGATCGTCGGCTTCGACATGGACATCGCGGCAGAGGTGGCCAAGGACCTGAAGGCCGAACTCAACGTTGTGGACAGCTCCTTCGAGGCTATCGAGACCGGTACCGCACTGACCCAGTGCGACGTCTCCATTTCCTCCGTCTCCATCACGGACACCCGCAAGTCGGTCATGGACTTCTCTGACCCGTACATGGACGACGACCTGACCCTCGTGGCCAGCGAGGCTTCCGGGATCACGGACCTGGAGAGCGCCAAGGGCAAGAAGGTGGGCGTCCAGCAGGCGACCACCGGCGCCAAGTTCGCCGCCGAGAAGGGCCTCGACGCCCAGCAGTTCGAGGACACCGGCCTCCTGGTCCAGGCCCTGCAGGCCGGCACCATTGACGCCGCCCTGGGCAACCAGTCCGTCCTCGCCTACGCCGTCAAGGATGACCCCAAGTTCAAGCGCGTGGAGAACTTCACCACCGGCGAGCAGCTCGGCATCGCCATCAAGAAGGGCAACACCGCGATGGCCACCCAGGTCAACAGCACGCTCAAGCGCCTGACCGATGACGGCACCTTGAAGAAGTTCGAGACCACTTGGTTCGGCGAAGCCGCCAAGTAGCCAGCACCCGGCCTGAGACCTACGCAGTTGAGGCCCCGTACCGCTGTAGAACAGTCCGTACGGGGCCTCACGTGCGCGAAACGAATGTGAGAACACCATGGCAATGACCGCACGTCAACGAGCCAGAGTCAGCCTGTACGTCCAAGCCGGAATCTTTGTGGTGGCGATGGTTGCCCTGATCCTGGCCACGGACTGGGAGACCATCAGCACCAGCGTCTTCAACTTCGGCAAGATTGGCCCGATGTTCCCGGACATCATCCTTGTGGGCCTCAAGAACACCCTGATCTACACGGCCCTTGGCTTTATGGTGGGCCTGTCCGGCGGCCTGCTGCTGGCGCTTATGAAGCTCTCCTCCTTCCCGCTGTACCGCTGGCTGGCCACGGGCTACATCGAGTTCTTCCGCGGGATCCCGGCCCTGCTGGTGTTCATCGCCTTCGGCTACGGCGTCCCGCTGGCCTTCGGAGTCTCCTGGAACGTGACCGTGGTGGCCATGATCTCGCTCGGCATGGTGGCGGCCGCCTACATCGCCGAAACCCTGCGCGCCGGACTCCAGGCTGTGCCCAAAGGCCAGATGGAGGCCGCCCGTTCGCTGGGCATGCCGCAGTGGCGGGCCATGATCTCGATTGTCATCCCGCAGGCGTTCAGGATCGTCCTGCCGCCGCTGACCAACGAAGTCATCCTGCTGACCAAGGACTCCTCACTCATCTACGTGCTGGGCCTCACCGCCTCGCAGTACGAGCTGACGAAGTTCGGCCGCGACGGCATCTCCAGCCTGGGTGCGGGCCTCACGCCGCTGCTCGTGGCCGGCGCCTTCTACCTGGTGATCACCATCCCGCTGAGCCTCTTGGCCCGGAAGTTCGAAAGCCGCTCCGCGCGGACGAAGCGATAGGCAGGACAGTCATGAACGACGTCGTACAGAACGCCGATGACCGCAGCGGGGCCGTGAAGGCCGCCGGCGTGTCCATCACGGATCTCCGTAAGTCCTACGGATCCAACGAAGTACTCAAGGGCATCAGCCTCGAGGTGAAGCCCGGCGAGGTGGTGTGCCTGATCGGCCCGTCCGGCTCCGGCAAGTCCACCCTGCTCCGCTGCGTCAACCTGCTGGAGCAGCCCAACGTGGGCAGCGTCCATGTGGGCGGCTTCGAGGCAACCGACCCGGATGTGGACATCGACAAGATGCGCCGCAAGGTGGGCATGGTCTTCCAGCAGTTCAACCTCTTCCCGCACCTCAGCGCCCTGGGCAACTGCACCATCTCGCAGACCAAGGTGCTCAAGCGCAGCCAGGCGGACGCCTCCGCCGTGGCGATGCGGAATCTGGAGCGGGTGGGCCTGGGACACCTTTCCGACCGCTTCCCTGACGAGCTCTCCGGCGGCCAGCAGCAGCGCGTGGCCATTGCCCGCGCGCTCAGCATGGACCCCGAGCTGATGCTGTTCGACGAGCCCACCTCGGCCCTGGACCCTGAGACCGTGGGCGACGTGCTGGCCGTCATGCGGAACCTGGCCAAGGAGGGCATGACCATGCTGGTGGTGACCCACGAGATGGGCTTCGCCCGCGAGGTTGCCGACCGTGTGGTGTTCATGGACGGCGGCGTCGTCGTCGAGGAAGGTGTGGCGGAGCAGGTCATCAGCGCCCCCACCCATGCCCGCACCAAGGAATTCCTCCGCCGGGTGCTCGACCCGACGCACATCGACATCGCGGAGTAGCTTCCGCACGCCTGCGCGGCGGATTCCGCCGGGCGACCCGCAAAAGCCCTGACGCTGCCGTATTCCGGTAGCGCCAGGGCTTTTGCGCCTCATGGGGCCGATTGCGCATCGCAGTCACCGGGCAGACCGCGCACGACGACGGGGCACTCCCGCCGCTGCCAGCTTCCTTTCGAGTTGCCCGGCTGCCATCAGATCGGCCCAGACCCAGCGGACCACGCCGTTTCCCAATGCCCTGATTCGGTTCTCCCGTTCCTTCTCGTCGACGACGGCCTGGGAGACGGTCCGGCCCTTGAGGTATTCGGGCCTGACGTACTTTTCGACTCCGTCGAACTCGCCAGCCACGCGCACGCCGTCCCAGTAGTAGTCCGTGTAACCGACGAGTCCTAAGACATCACGCACCTCGTGCTGGAGTTCCGGCGCTTCGAACCCGGCCATCCACATGATGGCCCGGCTGTATGACTCGCCGGCAGATCCGGACCGCGGATCAGCGAACTCCACGGCCGCCCGGATCCGCTTCGAGGCTGCCGCGGTGTAATTGCCCTCGATTCCGGCCAAGAGCTGCTCCTTAGAGAGGGCCGGAAGACGTTGCGCAGCATCCGCTTTGAGCACATGGTCCACGGGCACTACTGCCTCGGCAAACGGTGAGAAGGCCGCGAGATCCAGCACGGTACGAACTCGCCCGGTCACCAGCAGCCCGTCCCGCCGGACACAATTCATTCCGGCGGGTGGGACGTAGTGCCGCACCACCCCCGCCCTAGAGCGTCCGCCGTCGTTTTGCAGCGTCAGTGCATGCACCGGTTGCTGCATTCCGACGGTCGGAATGCGCCAGACCGACGCTGCGGAGTGCCATGAAAAGATCGTCGGAGCAACGAAGGTCTCGGCCGCAGCACTGACACGGACCCGGTACTGTTCCCAGGGGTTCAAGGCCCGCCAGGCGCCGCCGTCGACATAAATACCCCGCCGCACCCGGACCAGCGAGCCCGAGCGGCAACGGCTGGCCAGCTCCTTGGGCGTCAGGCCCTGCTGGATGTGCTCGCGGGCAAGGATCAACGTAGGGAGCTCGTTCATGGAACGAAGGTGCCAGCCCCGCGGCAGCGACTCTATCCCCCAGCCGCACCATGTGGACAACCCGACGCGGTTCACGTTGTGCGACCAGGCCGCGCCCCGCGCGACCCTCGTTCCCGCTCCGCGACGCGCCTCCTGCTGTGCGGTACGCGAAAGCCCTGACGCGGCGGGTATACGGGCGCGCACGGCAATTTGCGGAGCGCCAAGCTGAGAGCGCATCGCCAGGTGCGATACGCGTCGGCCGGCACGTTCCCTCGTGGACGGGCCAGATGTGCGACGCGGTTCCCGTTCTGCGCGGCGCGAAAGCCCTGACGCGGCAGGTATACGGGCGCGCAGGGAAATTAGCGCCGCGCCAAGGTAGAAGAGCGTCGCCAGGTGCAAGACGCGTCCCAGGGCACTTCGCGCGGCGCACTGCTAGGAGAACGTCGGCATCCCTCACCCGGAAGCACAGCATCCGCGGCGTATTCGGACAGCCGCTACGTGGATCCACGTAGCGGCTGTCCGTTTCCGTAGCGATTTCCCGGCGAGGGACTATTCCGCGGCGAGGACTCCGGCCACGGCAGCACCCACGGCTGCCCGGACGCGCTGGTGCAGCTCCCGCAGCCCGTGCCGCTCCGTCCTCACCTCGATGATGCTGCGCCCCTGCCACGGCTCCGCCAGCGCCGCGGCGAGCTCCGCCGTCGTGCTGACCGCACGGTGCGCGACGCCGTAGGCTGCCGCGAGGGCCGCAAGGTCCACACCATGCGGGGTGCCGAAGAGGCGTTCGACGGCGGTTCCGTACCGGCCCGCGGCCTCGACGGCGCCGTGTTCCAGCAGGCCGAAGATGGCCCCGCCGGCGTCGTTGAGGACGACGATCCGCAACGCAGGTTCCTCTTCCCCCGCGCCGAGGAGCAGCCCGCCGGCGTCGTGCAGGAACGTGACGTCGCCCAGCAGCACCGTGGTTTCCTGCCGGCCGCCCAAGGCGATGCCGGTGGCGGTGGCCAGGGTCCCGTCGATCCCGGAGAGACCGCGGTTGGCGAAGACGACGGCACCCGGCTCCGGAGCGGGCGCGCCGGCGAGGTCGACGTCGCGGATGCCGTTGGACGAGCCGAGCACGAGCTGGCCGCGGGAATGTTCCCAGACAAGGGCGCCGACCGCTGGCCCGGTGGCCGCGGCGGAGCCGGACAGCACCTGGTCAACGGCGTGCTGGGCGGCGGCCCCGGCCAGGAGCCAGGCATCCAGCCACGCCGCGGAGCCCCGGCCGGCGAAATCGGCCAGGTCCCCCAGGTTGTCTAGCGGGAGTTCGGTGCGGCGGCCCGGCTCGTACCAGGCCACGGTCACCGGCTGGTACAGGGCGGAGGGAATGTCGGCGCGGGCCAGCAGGGCACTCACCGGGCGCGAGAGGGTGGGCCGCCCGAAGAGCACCACCCGCTCGATGGGCTGCGCCGACTCCGGACCGAACGCGTCGAGGACAATCCGGTACGGTCCCACCGCGTTCGGCCCGAACCTCGCGTTGGAGGACGGCTCGGCCAGCAACGGCAGGCCGTGTGCGCGGGCGAAGGCCTCGGCTACGGGCCCGGCGTCGTGCCCTGCGAGCACCACGGTGCGCCGTTCCGGCAGGCCGGGAGGGGCCGGCGGGAAATCGAGGGCCAGCGGGCCGCGGGGCGCGCGGTACACCCGGCGGCCGGACTCGGGCGGCAGCTGGTCGCCGGGGGCGGGAACGAGGGGGTCGCGGAAGGCCAGGTTGAGTTGCACCGGCCCGGGCGGGGTGTCCTCGAAGGCCCCGGTGGCGGCGCTGAGCGCGGTCTCGACGGCGCGCCGCGGGTCACTGCCGGCGGGCACGTCGGCGGCGAAGCGGACGTGCTCGCCGAACAGGTCCAGCTGCACCGTGGTCTGGTTGGCGCCCGTCCCCCGAAGTTCCTCCGGACGGTCGGCCGAGACCACCACGAGCGGAACCGCGGCGTGGTTGGCCTCCATCACGGCCGGCAGGAGATTCCCGACGGCGGTTCCCGAGGTGGTGAGGACGGCTGCGGGCGCCCCGGTGGCCAGTGCCAGCCCTAGGGCCGTGAAGCCGGCATCCCGTTCATCGATCCGGACCAGCAGTTCGACCCGTCCGGCGGCGTCGGCTTCGGCCAGGGCATAGGCCACCGGGGCGGAACGCGAGCCCGGTGCCACCACCACGTGGCGCACTCCTTCGAGCAGCAGGGCGGCGACTGCGATCCGTGCGGAATCCAGTGCGCTCAGCTCCTCCGCATTCAGCTCCCCTGCGCTCACATGTTCTCCGGCGTCTCGATGCCGAGCAGGTCCAGTCCCTCGGACAGCCGGCGCAGGACCAGGGCGCAGAGGGCCAGCCGCGATTCCCGGACCGAGTCCTCGGACTTCAGCACCGGGCACTGGTCGTAGAAGGACGTGAAGAGCTGCGCGAGTTCGAACAGGTACGTGCACAGCCGGTGCGGCTCCAGCACCTCGCGCACCTTGTGCAGCGTGGCGCCGTACTCAAGGAGGTGCAGGGCCAGTGCGCGTTCGGCGGGCTCGACGACGGCGATCACCGTCGCCGGCGTGCCGCCGTCGCTGTCGGTCCCGGCCGCGTTGGTTCCGGCAGCACCGGTTGCAGCCGTGTGCTGCTCAAGCACCCCGGCCTTGCGCAGGATCGAACGGATCCGCGCGGCGGCGTACTGCACATAGGGACCGGTGTTGCCGCTCAGGGCGAGCATCCGGTCGAAGTCAAAAACGTATTCAGTGTCGTGCCCGACGGAGAGGTCGGCGTACTTGACTGCGCCGATGCCCACCTGACGGGCGGTCACGGCGCGTTCGTCCTCCGTGAGTTCGGGCCGGCTGGCGTCGATGACGGCGCGGGCGCGGTCCACGGCTTCTTCCAGCAGGGCCATCAGTTTGACCGGGGCTCCGGAACGGGACTTCAGGATCTTCCCGTCCTCCCCCAGCACGTTACCGATCTGGACGTGCACGGCTTCCACAGTGTCCGGCAGCCAGCCGGCGTCGCGGGCCGTGGCCATGACCATGCGCAGGTGCATGTTCTGCGGGGCGCCCACGACGTACAGGACGCGGTTGGCCGCGAGCTCGCGGACCCGGTAGCGGATGGTGGCGAGGTCCGTGGTGCCGTAGCCGTAGCCGCCGTCGGACTTGCGGATGATGAGCGGCATCGGCAGGCCGTCGCGGCCGGTGAATCCGGCGGGGAAGGTGCACAGGGCGCCGTCACTGATCCGGGCGATGCCGCGGTCCTCGAGTTCCTGGCACAGCTGTGCCAGATGGGCGTCGTAGGAGCTTTCGCCCGCGATGTGGTCGTCGGTGAGGCTGATCCCCAGCATGGAGTAGATGGCGTTGAAGTAGCGCTTGGACTGGGCCACAAGCCGCTGCCAGACGGCGAACGTCTCCTGGTCGCCGCCCTGCAGCGCCACCACGCGGAGCCTTGCGCGCGTGGCGAAGCCTTCCTCGTCGGTGGCGGAGGCGTCGAACTTGGCGCGGGCGGCCTGGTAGAAGGCGCTGGGGTCATCAACCAGCAGTGCCGCTTCAGGGGAATCCTCCCCGACCTCCAGCCAGTGCTCGATCAGCATGCCGAACGGGGTGCCCCAGTCGCCGATGTGGTTCTGCCGGATGACCGTGTCCCCCAGCGCCTCGAAAACCTTCACGAGGCTGTCCCCCACCACCGTGGTGCGCAGGTGGCCGACATGCATTTCCTTCGCAACGTTAGGGGAGGAATAGTCGACGACGACGCGCTGGGCCTCCGCCGGCGGCGCGGCCTGGACGCCTGGAGACTCGGCATTGAGCAGCTCTTCGATCCACGTCCCGTCGAAGGTCAGGTTGATGAAGCCGGGTCCGGAGATCTCGACGGCGGTGCAGATCCCGTCCAGGTCGAGGGCCTCTACGATCCGGGCGGCGGCGTCCCGCGGCGGCAGGCCGACCTTCTTGGCCAGCGCCATGGCGGCGTTGATCTGGATGTCCGCGAACTGCGAGGGCCGGACCACGGGATCCGTCCCGCGGTACTCTTCGCCGAACGCGCTGGCAATTGCTGCCTGGACTCTGGGGACAACCATTTCGGCCGGATTATTCACACTGTTCAAATTATCAGTTCCGCCAACCCCCGACGCTCCCTCACATCCGGTGGGCAATTCCGGAACGCCCCCGCAGATCTGGCCGCCACAAGACGAACGCTCCCTCAGATCTTGCCGCTACAAGAGGAACGCTCCCCCACTTCCTGTCCGTCAAGCAAGAGGAAGTGAGGGAGCGTCACCCAACAAGTCCCGAAAAGTGCGGGAGCGTCAGGAAGGAGCTAGTCGTCGGTGCGGAAGACCTGGACCACCGACGGGCGCGGGGCGCGCGCCTGGCCACGCGCCGGCGTCGCCCCGGCCGGAACGTAGTCCGGGAAGAAGGACAGCTGTGCATCGAAGGTGCCGTCCTCGCCCGGGTGCTGCACGGAGACGAAGACGGTGCGTTCCTGGTCGTGGATGATGGGCCCGCAGGTCTCCCCGTCGCGCGGGACGGCGAGGAACTGTTCGACGCGTCCGCGTTCGGCGCCGTCGAGGGTGACCTTGAACAGCCCGTCGGCCTTGCCGATTCCGGAGGGGGCGCCGTCGGTGGAGATCCAGAGGTTGCCGACCGAGTCGAACGCGAGGTTGTCCGGGCAGGAAATCGGCGAGACCTTGTCCACCGGGTAGCCGGAGAAGTAGGTGACATCGCCCTGCGCGGGATCGCCGCAGACCATCAGCAGGTTCCAGGTGAACGCCGTGGAAGTCTGGTCGCCGGTCTCGGTGATTTCCACGATGTGTCCGTCGCGGTTTTCGTTGCGGGGGTTGACCTCGGTGGCGCTTTCCTTGCCGATCTTGCCGCGGTCCGAGTTGTTGGTGCAGGCGACGTAGACCTTGCCGGTGTGCAGGCTGGGCTGCACGTCCTCGCAGCGGTCCATCTTGGTGGGGCCGACCTTGTCGGCAGCCACGCGGGTGTACACGAGCACTTCCTCGACGGACATCCCGGTCACACAGGACTTCCCGCCGACGACGAGGGGCAGCCATTCGCCGGTGCCGTCGAATCCGCCGTCGGACGGGACCGTGCCGGTGCCGGTGATCTCGGACGCCGGGGAATTGCCGGCGAACCGGGCTACGTACAGGTCCCCGGCCGAGAGCAGCGTCATGTTGTGCTTGCGGTCGCCTTCGCGGTACTTGCCGGCGGAGACGAACTTGTAAAGGTAGTCGAAGCGCTCGTCGTCGCCCGAGTAGGCCACGACATGCCCGGATTCGGCCACGATCACGTTGGCGCCCTCGTGCTTGAAACGGCCCAGCGAGGAGTGCTTCTTCGGCGTCGACGTCGGGTCGAAAGGGTCGACCTCCACGATCCAGCCGAAGCGGTTGGCCTCGTTTTCGTAGCCCGCGGTGCGGGTATCAAACCGCGGATCGTCCAGTTCCCACTGCCGGGCCGTGGGCTTGTTGGTGAGTCCGTAGCGCTTGTCTTCGGCGGAGGTGCCGGGCGCGACGAAGTACCCGTTGAAGTTTTCCTCGCCGGAAAGGATGGTGCCCCAGGGGGTGGTGCCGCCGGAGCAGTTGCCCAGCGTGCCGAGGATGGTGCGGCCCGCCGGGTCCGCCTTGGTGCGGACCAGCGGGGAGCCGGCCACCGGGCCGGTGAGCTCATAGGCCGTGTTGTTCAGGTAGCGGCGGTTGAGCTTGGCACCCTTGATGTAGCTCCAGGGCTTGTTCTTGTTCTTGCGTTCCAGCTCCACCACGGAGAGCCCGTGGGCCGCGGCGCCGATCGCCCGGACATCCGCGGCGGGCAGCGAAGCCGGGAACATGATGGTCTCGTTCGTGTATTCGTGGTTGGTGAACAGCACCGCGCGGCGGCCCTTGCTGCCGGGGAGCTCGAGGATGTCGGTGTAGTCGTTGTTGTAGCCGAACTGCCGGGCCTGCGCGGCAGCGCTCTGGTTGCCGAGGTCGAAGTCCGGGGCATCGTTGAAGATGGGGTCGCCCCAGCGGATCACGGGCTGCCAGGTGAAGCCTTCCGGAACGGTGAAGGCGTCGACGGCGGCGTCCACCGGGGCGATGGCGGCGAACCGGAGCTTGGACGCGCCGAAGCCGTTCTTGGCTGCCGCGGACAGGCCGGGGCCGCCGTCGGCCGCGGCGGACTCCGCCGACGTCACGGCCCCTCCGAATGCGACGGCGAGCGCCCCGGCCGCGCCGAAGCCCAAGGCCGCGCGGCGCGACATCGTGGCGGACGCGATGTCCCGGAAGTAGCTGTTCGAACTGGTGTTGCAGACCTCGCCCGAGCAGGCGTTGTCGCACTTGAGTGCGCAGGTGACGGGGCTCCGCTTGCCTTTGGTGTGGCCGAGCATGGGGAGCAGGGAGAACTTGCGTCCGGAGGAGACAGACATGGAGAGACCTTCCACGGGGGTGGGTTGCGGGCCTCCCCACCGTTCCAGCCGTGTCCAACGCGCAGGAGTCTTCCGGATGAAGTCCGGGTGAACTCCCGCCAGACGTGAAGGAGCATCTCAGCAGGCGTGGCGTCTCAGCGGGCGGGGGAGGCGAGCACCGCGTGGACGCGGCGCAGACGGTCCAGCCACCAGTCCCTCCGCTCCGGCGCGGCGGCGTACTCCGCCAGCAGGCCCGGATCGGCGGTGACGCCGCGGAGGCGGATGGCGCCGTCGTCGGGAACGAGGGAATCCCGGGTGACATCGGCGGCGAGCAGGGACACGGTGCCCAGCCCGCAGGCGTACGGAAGTTCGGGCAGGGCGGCGGCGAGCGCCAGCCCGGCGCGGATTCCCACGGACGTGTCCAGGGCCGAGCTGACCACGGCGGGGAGCCCGGCCTGCGCCACGATGTCCAGCGCGCGGCGCACGCCCCCGAGCGGCGCCACTTTGACCACGATCAGGTCCGCGGCGCCGGAGCGGGCCACTCTGAGCGGATCGTCCTCCTTGCGCACGCTCTCATCCGCGGCAATCAGCACAGGGACGCCGGCAGCCCGCAGCCGGCGGCGCACCTCGGCGAGGCCGGCGATGTCGGGGACCGGCTGTTCGGCGTATTCCAGTCCGACGTCGGCCAGCCTGGTGAGTGCCGCGACGGCGGTCGGCACGTCCCAGCCGCCGTTCGCGTCGACCCGGATCGCGGCGTCCGGCAGCGCGGCGCGGACGGCGGCGACGCGGGCCACGTCGTCGTCCAGGCTCTGCCCGGGCTCGGCCACCTTGATTTTGACGGCGTCCACCCGCCCGAAGCGGGCCAGAATGTCCGGGACCCTGACCGCGCCGATGGCGGGGACCGTGGCGTTGACAGGGATGCTGCCCCGAAGCGGGGTCGGGAAGCCTTGCCAGCCGGCTTCGACGGCGGCGGCGAGCCACCGGGAGGCTTCCTGATCGCCGTATTCCGGGAAGGGGCAAAACTCGCCCCAGCCGAGCGGGCCTTCCAGCAGCAGGGCTTCGCGTTGGAGGATGCCCCGGAACTTCACCCGCATGGGCAGGCTCACCACATGCGCGACGGCGAGGAGTTCCTCGAGTCCGGGCAGCGGTCCGGCGGACAACGGGGCATGGTTTCCGGGAGCATCCGGCGACGGCGGGGCCGAGTGGGTGGGCATGGGATTCACTGTACCGGTGCTGCGTGCCGGGCCGCGGGCCCCGGCACGCAGCACCGGGCCAACCCGGACCACCCGCCCACCGCGGGCATCCGGACGCTAGGAACGCCCCGGGTGCCGGAGCTCCCAGACGTCCGCCGCTGCGCCCTGCGGCAGTTCCAGCTGCCAGTCCTCGCCGGGGCCCGGGTAGGCACGCAGTGTGGTGGGCACCGAACCGTGGCGGTACACCTCCACGATGGAGGCATCAATAAAGATCCTGAGCTCGTCGCCGCCCGCCACCGCGTCGGCGAATACGGTCCGTCGCTGCCCCGCGGAATTGAGGACGAGCCGGAGGGTGCCTTCTCCGCCGCTCACCCGGATTTCCGCTTCAGGCGGCACCGCCAGGGTGCCGGCGGCCCCGCGGTGCAGCCGGGCGCCGCGGTAGGCACGAAGTTCGGCCGCGGGTTCGACGGCGAGGACGCCGCCGTGGACCGAGAGCTGGCGGGGGAACGTCAGGATCCCGGCCCAGCCGGCGTCGTCGATCTCTTCCGGGCTGCGCCCGGGGCTCCCCTCACCGTCCTCCAGTTCAGCGGACCAGCCCCAGAGCAGCGCCCGGTCGTCGAGGGCGAGGATCTGCGGGGCGTAGAACGCCGGTCCCAGATCCGCTTTGCCTCCCGCCGCGGGCGTGAACACGGGCAGCCCTGCTCCGTTGGGTGCCAGCGAGCCGAGGAGGTAGCCGACGCCGTTCGGGTGGTCGTGGTGGTCTGCCGCGAGCCACAATGAGGCCATCAGGAGCCAGGTTTCCGCCCCGGACGAGTCCGGGACCCGGACAAGCTGCGGGCACTCCCAGATCTCCGCGGGCAGATGCCGGGCGGCGAGGTGGTCCTCCGTGCTGAACCAGATCCCCTCGTACGTCCACCGCCGGACGTCATCGGCGCTGTAGAGCAGCACGGCCGCGTGGCCGGACGTCAGCCCGGCGCCCTGGAGGGCGAAGCGGCGGCCCTGAAAGTGGAACAGAAAGGGATCGCGGACGGCGGTGACCTGCGGGTCCGGTGGAATCTCCGCCGCGACGTGGCCCTCCTGCGTCCAGGAGCGGAGTGCCGCGTCCGCCCGGGCCAGGACCACACGCGAATGGCTTCCCTCGGTGTCCACGCCGGAGTACACGGCGGTGGGGACGCCGTCGTCGTGGGTCACCACACCCGACCAGCACCCCAGCGCGTCCGGTCCGCCGGGCTGTGGCCGGAGCGCCACCGGTTCCTCGTCCCAGCGGACCAGGTCCGGGGAGCTCAGGTGTCCCCAGCAGATGCGCTGGTGCCGGGCCGAAGCGGGGTTGTACTGGAAGAACACGTGAAAGCGGCCGTCGGTGTAGCACAGGCCGTTCGGATCGTTGATCCAGCCTTTCGCGGGCCTCGGATGGAAGTGGGGAAAGGCCGGGTCCGGATGCTGCGCCGCGGTGTCCATGGCCAAAACACTACCCGCGCGCGGGCAGCAGGAGCCCTCAGAAAGTTCGCAGAGTTCTGTGGGAACCTGATACGGATGAGTTTTCGGCAGGACCACAGCATGCACGCGGCCTCGGACTACCCGCAGCCGCCGTCCCCGCGCGCCCCGGGCACGCCCGCAAGCAACGCCGGCCGCCAGGGCAGGGGCGCCGGCGTCCTCTTCCTGTTGGCCACCCTCGTCAGCATGGCCGCACTTGCCGCGACCTACTACTTCTTTGTCCGCACCACGACGGGCCAGTTCATCGACGAATCCGCGCTCGTGGAAGCAGTCGAAATCCACGGGGCCGCCGGAAAGGCCGCCAACAAGCTCCTGGACTGGCTGCCGGCGCTGTCCCTGCTGCTCGCCACGGTTGTGGTCCTTTTTGTGACCGTGATGCGGCGGCGCTGGGCGGCGGCGGGGATCGCTGTGACAGCCTGCGTGGGCGCCAACGTGGCCACCCAGATCCTGAAGGACATCGTTCCCGTCCGGCCCTACCGCGGGATCGAAACCCTGGAACTGAATTCGCTGCCGTCCGGACATACCACCCTGGCCGCGTCAGCCGCGGCAGCGGTGTTCCTCATGGCGACCCCGCGCTGGCGTCCGCTGGCCGGGTTCCTGGGCGGCAGTTTCGCCGTCGCCACGGGGCTGTCCACTCTGATCAACCAGTGGCACCGGCCCGCGGACGTGGTCGCGGCCTTCCTCGTGGTGGCGGTCTTTATGCTCCCGGCAGGCTGGCTGATCATCCGCACGGGACCGCGCTGGAACGTCTGGGACGGCTACGGAGAGCACTGGGCCTCTTCCCGCTTGTGGCTGGCGCTGCCACTGCTGGCGGGACTCGCCGCGGCCGCCGTCGCTGCCTTCTCCCTGCTGGGCGCTGCGGCCTGGCAAGGCCAGAACAACAGCGGCAGCAGCACGCACTATTTCTGGGCCGGGACCTCGCTCATTGCTATGGCGGGCTACTTCGCCACGGCCGCCGGCGTATGGCTGTTCGGCTATGCGGCACGACGGCGGAACCCGCCCCGGCGCTGACCGGCCGTTTACATCCGGCCCGCCGGGGGCCAGAATTAGTCCCGCACAGCCACTGGCTCGGCAGCGCGTTGGCCCGGCCGTCCACACGGTCAGCTGCCACGTCTCGAGGAACTGCCATGAGCACTGATTCTCCGGTTTCACGGCGCGCCACCACCCTCGCGTCCGTACCGTCGCAACAGCGGATCAACACGTTCCTCCGCGACTCCGTCTACGCCCGGCGCCAGCATGCGCCGGGGATCTGCGACTTCGCCCTCGGCAATCCCCATGAGATGCCGCCGCCCGCCTATGTCGAAGCCCTGGCGGAAGCGCTGACGCCCCGCAATGAGCGGTGGTTTGCCTACAAGACGAACGAGCCGGAGGCGCAGGCCGCGGCGGCGGCATCCCTGCAGCGGCTGCTGGGGCTGCCCTTCGAGCCGGCGGACATCCACCTCACGACGGGCGGCTTCACCGCGATTCCGCTGGCGCTGAAGGCCGTCGCCGACCCCGGGGATGAAGTCATCTTCACCCTGCCGCCCTGGTTTTTCTACGAACCGCTGGCGATCGAGGCCGGGCTGGTGCCCGTGAAGATCCGCTGCGACGCCGAGACGTTCGACTTCGATCTGGCGGCGCTGGGGGCGGCCATTACGCCGCGGACCCGGGTGGTGATCGTCAACACGCCCAACAACCCGACCGGCAGGATCTATCCGCCCTCGCTCCTGAAGGACCTGGCGGACATGCTGGAAGGGGCCTCGCGCAGCAACGGGCGGCGGGTCTACCTGCTCTCCGACGAGCCGTACAACCGCATAGTCTACGACGGCGCCCGGTTCCACAGCCCCGCCGAATACTATCCGTACACGCTTCTTTCCTACTCCTATGGCAAGACCCATCTGGCGCCCGGGCAGCGGATCGGTTACCTCGCGCTGCCGCCCACCATGCCGGACCGCGGCCCGCTCCGGGAAGCGCTCACCGCCTTGCAGATGGCGATGGGCTGGATTTACCCCAATGCCCTGCTGCAGTACGCGCTGCCGCGGCTGGAACAGTTCTCGATCGACGTCGCCGAGCTGCAGCGCAAACGCGACCTGATGGTCGACGCGCTGGCCGGGATGGGATACCAGGTCACCCGGCCGGACGGGGGGTTCTACCTCTTCGTCCGCACCCCCGCGGACGACGACGAGCAGTTCACCGCTGCCCTCGCGGACCAGGATGTCTTTGTCCTGCCGGGGACCTTGTTCGAGACCCCGGGCTATTTCCGGATCTCGCTTACCGCGTCAGAGGACATGATCCAACGCGCCCTGCCGGTCTTTGCCGCGGCGATCCAGCGTTTCGGCGGGACGGCCCGTCAGTAGTTTCGGCGGGACGGCCCGTCAGTAGTTTCGCCGGTGCTTCAGCTTGGGGATGGTGACGGCGAAGACCGCGGCGGCAGCGAAGCCGAGCACTCCGGTGGCGGCCACTCCGGCTCCGAGCGAGGCCACGGCGGTCACGCCTGAAAGCAGCACCGGGCCGCCGGTGGCCCCGGCGTCGGCCATGAACCGCCAGATGCCCAGGAACTGGCCCCGGCCGTTGTCGGGTGAGAAGTCGGCTCCCAGCGTCATGTTCAGGCCTGAACTGATGCCGTTGCCGAAGCCGATCAGGAGTGACGCGAGCAACAGGCCCGCGAAGCCGGTGCTGAGCGGGATCAGCAGCATGGCCGTGCCCATGATGAGGGTCGACGGGATGGCCACCCACAGCCGGCCCTTGCGGTCCATCAGTTTGCCGGCCGGATAGAAGACCAGCATGTCGATGGCGCCGGACAGCCCGTAGATCAGCGACGCCTGTGTCGCGTCCATCCCGAGGTGCTCGGCCCACAGCGGGATGACCACCTGCCGGGACGCACGCAGTGCGCTGAGCAGCAGCACGCCGACGCCCACAGTCAGGAAGACCCCGGCATGGGAGACGGCGACGCCGCGCAGCGTTGCCTGCTGGACCGGGACGCCGTCGTGCGCGGCGGGCTTGGCTACGAAGTCCGGGATGGTGATGGACAAGACGGCGGCCGCGGCCATGGCCACGACACCCACCCAGTAGGCGCCGGTGATTCCGGAGAACTGCATCACGGCGGCGCCGATGAACGGTCCGATGAAGATGCCGATCCGGTTGACGCCGCCGAGCGTGGACAGCGCCCGGGCCCTGATGATCACCGGTACCGCCTCGGTCAGGTATTTCTGCCTGGCCAGGCTGAAGACGCTGGCGGCCATGCCGACAACAACCATGGCCGCCGCCAGCAGCCAGAGTCCGCCGGACAGCAGCGGGGACAGCGCCGCGGCGGCCAGGGCGACGGCGCTCCCAACCGCCGCGCCCACCATGGCCCAGCGTTCGCCGAACTTCAGGGTGATGAGTGAGGCGGGCAGGTTGAAGAACCAGGAGCCGAGGCCAATGAGGGTGACGATCAGCGCGGCGACGGCCACCGAGGCGCCGAGGTCGCGGGCCGACAGTGCCACCACGGGCAGGATGGCGCCCTCGCCGATGCTGAACAGCAGCGCCGGGCCGAAGGCGGGGACGGCGATGCTGCGGAGGGTGAAGGGGGCGGCGTGGCTGGTGGTGGTCATCCCCTTCATCCTAGGGCGGACGGCGTGCCGGGGCGGTCAGGCGTCGAAGTGCGTGCGGACTTCGTCCGCAGTGAGGTTCCGGAGAACCTCAGCCGCGACGTCCCGGAGCTTCTGGTTCCGGTTGCTGGAAACGCGGCTGAGGATGCTCATGGCTTCCTCCTGGGAACAGCGGTTCTGGGCCATCACCACGCCGCAGGCAAGATCAATGGAGGTGCGGTGTTCCATGGCGGCCTGCAGATCCTCGGCGCGGGACTGCGCGGTGCCGATCCGGACCGCCAGGCGGAGGGAACGGCCGGCGAGGTCGGCAAAGCCGGAGGCGTTGGCAATAATGTCCTCGGTGAACAGCCCGGTGTCGGAGCCGAAGAAGTTCAGGGCGGCGATGGCGTCCTCGCCGATTTCCAGCGGCACGCCGAGGGTGCTGCGGACGCCCTGTGCGGCGAGCTGCACCTGGTAGTCCGGCCAGCGCGGATCGGTATCGACGTCGGCGAGCAGCACCACAGACCGGGTCCGCAGGGCTTCGATGCAGGGGCCGTCGCCGAGGCTTTGCTCGATGCGGTCCAGGATGACGGCCCTGGGGCTGCTCCCCGCAACGGTCATGGTCTTTTTCCGGCGCTGCAGGGTGACGCCGCATTCGATCTCGGCGCCGGCGGCGTGGCTGAGTGTGGCCGCGGAAAATTCAGCGAGGCGGCCGAGGAAGTCCTCGACGTTCTCCGTTCCCATCAGGAGGTCCTGCAGCTGCAGGGCGGCTTCGTCCCCGGCGTTGTTGATCATCCCTAAAATGTAGGGCGGACCCCCGCCCGGCACAACTTCGCCCCGTGTCGTTACCGGTCGTGGCCGCAAACCCAAGTGCCTAGACGTAGCCGTCCACGATTGCGGCGGCGATCTCGCGGTAGGCCCGCCGGGTTTCCGGGCGGAGGACATCGAGGGTGACCAGGTCGCCGTCGGCCACGCCGCGGTCGTGCGGCACGGCGATCAGCTGGCGGCAGATGCCGGACAGGTGGTCCTCGATCGCGTCCTTGTCCACGCGTGAGGACACCTCGTCCTTGTCCGTGATGACCACAACGGCGTTCCGGGCGAGTTCCTCGTAGCCATGGCTGGCCAGCCAGTGCAGGGTGCTGCGGGCGCGCTTGGCACCGCTAACCGCGTAGCCCGCCGCGATAATCAGGTTGTCCGCGGACTGCAGGATGCCCTTCATGGCGTTGTGCGTGACGCCGGTGCCGCAGTCGGTCAGGGCCACCGAATAGTAGCCGGAGATGAGCTTGCGGATCCGCAGGTATTCCTCGGCGGTCAGCGAATCGGAGACCTCGGGATCCTGTTCGCCGGCGATCAGGTGCAGGCGGCCGGCGTGGTGCATGTACCGGGCCAGCGCGGTGAGGGAATCGATGGATTCGATGTTCTTCAGCAGGTCCGTGATGGTGCGGGGGCTCTGCTGCTGGTAGATGCCCTCGCCGAGGGCCCGCTCGACGAGGTCGCCGGAATCCGGGTTCGCGTCGATGGCGCACGGCGGGTCACCGCGGAACTCCGCCAGGGTCAGGCCGACGCCCACCGTCGTGGAGGTCTTGCCGATGCCGCCCTTGAGGCTCAGGACGGCGGTGTTGTAGCTTCCCTGGAGCTGGCGGGAAATGCGCCGCGCCAGCTCGTCCTCTTCACGCTGCCGGGCGCTGGGACCCAGGTTCAGTCCGCCGCCGGTCAGGGAGTAGAGGGCTCCCCGGAAGCCTCCGACAGGCCGGGGCTTCTGCTCGCGGACGAACAGACCCGGGGAGCTGATGAAATCGGGGGCCGGGGCGGTCAGGGCCGCGGCCCGGCTGGCGGAGCGGGTGGCCCGCGCCGGCGGGGCAGGCACGGCGGGGGCGCCGCCGGGCGCCGCCGGCACAGCCGAACGGCGCGACAGGGGCGCGGCCATTTCGAAGGCGGCCGACTCCGTCTCGGAGTCCTCGAGCGCCTCCTCGTCGGACGTCTGCACGTCCACGCCGGCCGCCGGGCCGGCGCCCTGCGTGGCCGACGCCGGCGGGGTGGCCGGCGGCTGCGGTGCGGCAGGGACCTGCCGGATCAGCGGGACGGCGCCGGTCGCGGCGTTTCGTTCGTCGGCTGCTTCAGCGGCCTCGGCCCAGGAATTGCGGCGCGGCGGACGCGCCGCCTGGGTGTCGACGGCGTCGGAGGGTGTGATCGGCATGGTTCCTGTCCGGGCGTCGGAGTCCTCACCCCGGCGGCGGTCACGCCGGCGCCGGAGTTCGGGTTGCTCTGCCTCTGCGGCAGCGTTAACTGTGTTGTTGTCCACCGGATCGGGCATATTGGTCCCCCCTGGGACTCACAGCGCAGGCGGCTGCGGTGCTCGTTTGATTTGGTCCAAACTGCAATTCTAGGGGCAGTCGTGCGTACCCTTACCATCGGCGCCCCCAAGCCGCGGACTCAGTGGTGTGCGCGGGTCTCCTGCAGGCGCCTGATGAACCAGCGGGACTGCTCCGGGCCGTACGGCAGGATCGGGACGGCCTTGGTGGCGTCGTCCGGGGTTTCCCGGGTGGCTTGGGTCGCCTGCCGCACCGCCGTCGTCATGGTGTTGGCCATGGTCTTCACGAACTGGTCGCTGCACGGCTCCCCGTGGCCCGGAACCAGGAATTCGTAGCGGTGCCGCAATGCGGAGACGTGCCGGAGGACGTCTGCCCACTCTTCGGGGTAGGAATCCTCAAAGGACGGGTGTGAGCCCTGCTCCACCAGGTCCCCGGCGTAGAGGGTGGTGGCCGTTCCCACGAGGAGGTCGCCGTCGGTGTGTCCGTGGCCGAGGTAGAAGAAGGTGACGGTCTGGCCGCCGAGGTCCACGAGGACCGGCTGGTCTTTCACGATGGCGTTCGGGACCACGAGTTCGGTGTTGTCTCCCTCGCCGGCCGCCATTTCCGGCTCATCGGCCGCGACGGCGGGGCGCTGGCTGTCGCCGTTCTCGTCAATCTCGGCGGCGCAGTTCTCGTGCGCCCAGAACTCGGTCACTCCGGCGTCGGCGAACACCGCGTTGCCGAAGAAGTGGTCGTAGTGGGCGTGGGTGTTGACGACGACCAGCGGCAGCTGCGTCTTTTCCCGCACGGCGTCCAGGATCTCGCGTCCCTGCCGGGGTCCGCTGCCGGTGTCGATCACCAGTGCGCGTTCGGAGCCGACAACCAGGCCGGTGTTGAGCAGGGAACCTTGGGTGGTCAGGACGTAGTTGTCCGGGCCAACCTCGAGCCATCGTGACATTAAATCTCCGTATTCCGGCGTTGATCCGGCGTCGTTGGTGCGATGTTTCTGCCCTCGATTGTACCCACCGGAGCTGGCCGGAAGCTGGAAGCCGGACCGCGCGGGCGGTCTATCCGCCCGCGCGTCCGTGCCCGGCTACAGGTCCGCGAGCACCGAGCCCGGGTTCTCGATCGCGTCGGCCACGTAGCGCAGGAAGCCGCCGGCGGTTCCGCCGTCGCAGACACGGTGGTCGAAGGTGAGGGTCAGCTCGGTGACCTTACGCACGGCGAGTTCGCCGTTGACCACCCAGGGTTTGTCGATAATGCGCCCCACACCGAGGATTCCCACCTCGGGGTGGTTGATGATCGCGGCGGAACCGTCCACCCCGAAGACCCCGTAGTTGTTCAGCGTGAACGTGCCGCTGCCCAGTTCCGCCGGGGTCGCCTTGCCGTCGCGCACGACGGCGGTGAGCCGGCGGATCTCGGCGTCCAGTTCGCGGGCGCTGAGTTTGTCCGCGTTGCGCACCGACGGCACCATCAGGCCGCGATCGGTCTGGGCCGCGAAGCCGAGGTTGACGCCGTCGAACGCCACAATTTCCTGCGACGCTCCGCCGGCGGTGTCCTCGGTGGTCACGATCCGGGTGTTCAGCTCCGGGAACTTCTTCAGCCCGGCGGTGACGAACCGCGCGATGAACGCCAGCAGGCCCGGGGTGTGGTGCGGATCCGCTTTCTTGAGCGCGGCCCGCATGTCCACCAGCGCGGTGGCGTCAACATCCACCCAGACCGTCGCTTCCGGAATCTCGGAACGGCTGCGGGTCATGTTCGCCGCCACGGCCTTCCGCACGCCGCGGACGGCCGTCCGCCCGGTAACGCCCAGCCCGGTGCGGGCATCGGTGTCGCCGGCAGCCGAAGCCGCAGGTGCCGCCGGCGTCTCCGCAGGCGCCGCCGGCCGCTCACCCGCAGCGGGCTTGATGACAGCCTCGACGTCGCGCCGCATGATGAGCCCGCTGGCCCCCGAACCTTGGAGTTCCCCCAAATCAACCCCATGGTCCCGCGCCATCCGCCGGACAAGCGGAGAAATAACAGCCCCCAACTTCCCGGGAACCCGGGTCCGCATCAGCACCAGGTCATCGGCGGCCTTCTCAGCCGCAGAAACCTGGGCCACCGGTTCAGCCACGGCAGGCACGGCAGCCCGCCTAGGAGCCCGAGTCCGCCGAGCAGCCCCATGCCCGCCAGGAGTCCCATAACCGATCAGGACGTTGCCAGAACCGGCCTTCTCCTCCTCGCGATACACCTCAGCCGCAACAGCGGCAGCAGAAACGGACGGCGAGCCAGCAACGGCACCAGCCGACGCAGGCAATGCCGCCCCGGGAGTGGCATCGGGCCTTCCGGAGCCGGCAGCATCGTCCGCAGGACGAATGCTGTCCGGCGAAGGGGCGGGGGCGGCATTGCCTGTGGCGGCGACTGCACCGGACGCGGCGCCACCAACAGGAGTCACCGAAATTAGCGGCTTCCCGACGTCGAGCGTCTGGCCGGGCTCGCCGTGCAGCACGGCGACGGTGCCGGCATACGGGGAGGGCACTTCGACCATGGACTTGGCCGTCTCGACCTCGGCGATCGGCTGGTCGACGCGGATCTCGTCGCCCACGGCCACGAGCCAGTTAACGAGCTCGGCTTCGGTGAGGCCTTCGCCGAGGTCCGGGAGGAGGAATACTTTCGGTTCGCTCATGGTCAGTCTTCCCACTGGAGGTCGTCAACGGCGTCGAGGATGCGGTCCACGCCGGGCAGGTAGTAGTGCTCGAGCTTGGGCGCCGGGTACGGGACATCGAAGCCCGTGACACGGCGGATCGGCGCAGCCAGGTGGTGGAAACAGCGTTCCTGGACCCTGGCCACGATCTCGGAGGACACGGACGCGAAGCCGTGAGCCTCGGCGATGACCACGGCGCGGCCGGTCTTGCGGACCGAGGCACAGACCGTCTCGTCGTCGAAGGGCACGATCGAGCGGACGTCGATCACCTCGAGCGAGCGTCCCTCCTCGGCGGCCGCTGCTGCGGCGGCAAGCGCCGTCGGGACGGACGGTCCGTAGGCGATCAGTGTCGCGTCGGTGCCGGGGCGGGCGACGGCGGCACGGCCCTCGGAGGACGTGCCGCGTGCGGTGTTCTCGGCGTGTTCGGCGCGGAGGGCGTCCAGGTCCACCTGGTCCTTGGACCAGTAGAGCTTTTTCGGCTCCATGAACATCACGGGGTCATCGGAGTCGATGGCCTCGCGGAGCATCCGGTAGCCGTCGGCGACGGTGGCCGGGGTGAACACCTTGAGCCCGGCGGTGTGGGCGTAGTAGGCCTCGGAGGAATCGCAGTGGTGCTCCACTCCCCCAATGCCGCCGGCGTAGGGGACCCGGATGACCATGGGCAGTTTGACGGCGCCCTTGGTGCGGTTGTGCATCTTGGCGACGTGGCTGACGATCTGCTCGAACGCCGGGTAGGCGAAGGCGTCGAACTGCATTTCGATGACCGGGCGCATGCCGTTCATGGCCATGCCGACCGCCATGCCGACGATGCCGGACTCGGCCAGCGGGGTATCGAAGCAGCGGTCCTTGCCGAAGGTCTTGGTGAGCCCGTCGGTGATCCGGAAGACGCCGCCGAGCATGCCGACGTCCTCGCCGAAAACCAGGACCGAGGGATCCGTGTGCATGGCGTCCGCCATGGCAGAGTTCAGGGCCTTGGCCAGGGTGATGGTCTGCGGGCCGGCCTGTTCGGCCACAACCGCCGCCTTCGCAGCGGCACGGGCTGTGGCGGCACTGACGTTGCCGTTCGCCTCGGACGAGGTGGTGATGGTGGGGCTCATTTTGCGGCCTCTTCCCGGGAGAGTTCGTCGGCAAGCAAGGCGGACTGTTCCTTTAGCTGGGGCGTGGGGGTGGAGAAGACGTACTTGAAGAGATCCTGCGGTTCCACGGGGACTTCCTCGCTCAGGCCTTCGCGGAGCTGGGTGGCTACGGCTTCGGCCTTCTCGGCGATCCCGGCGGCACGCTCGTCGTCGAGCAGTCCGCGGTCCGTCAAATAGGTCTCCATCCGGCTCAGCGGATCCTTGGCCACCCACTGCGCCACCTCACTGTCCTGGCGGTACCGGGTGGCGTCGTCGGCGTTGGTGTGGGCCTGCATGCGGTAGGTGTGGGCTTCCACGAGCAGCGGGCCGGAGCCTTCACGGGCGAGCCGGACGGCCCGGCCCAGCACGGCCAGGAGGGCGACGATGTCGTTGCCGTCCACGCGTTCGCCAGCCATGCCGTAGCCCACGGCCTTGTGCGCCAGCGACGGCGCGACGGACTGGTGCGCGAGCGGCACGGAGATTGCGTACTGGTTGTTCTGGACGAAGAACACCACCGGCAGGTGGAAGACCGCCGCGAAGTTCAGTGCCTCGTGGAAGTCGCCTTCGCTTGTGGCACCGTCGCCGCACATGGCCAGGACCACGGTGTCCTCGCCGCGCAGCTTGGCCGCGTGGGCCACGCCGACGCCGTGCAGCAACTGGGTGGTCAGCGGGGTGGATTGGATGCCGACCTTGTGCTTGGTGGGGTCGTAGCCGCCGTGCCAGTCGCCGCGGAAGAGCGTCATGGTCTGGACGGGATCGACGCCGCGGGCCATCACGGCCACGGAGTCGCGGTAGGTGGGGAACATCCAGTCGCCGTCGGACAGGCAGAGGGCGGCGGCAACCTGGCAGGCTTCCTGGCCGTGGCTGGACGGGTAGACGGCCATCCGGCCCTGCCGGACCAGGGCGGAGTTCTGGTCATTGACCCGGCGGCCGACCACCAGCTGCTCGTAGGCGGCCAGCAGTTCCTCGTCGCCGGGGAGGGCGTACTCGTGGCCCGGCTGGGTGCCCTGCTCGGTGTGCGGGTTCAGCGTGCCGTCCGGTCCCACCATCTGGATCTGGTGCCGTGCCGGCAGCATGTAGTCCTCGACTGTGATGCCGAACTTGCGTACCGCCTCGCTGGCGGCGTCTTCCGGCGCTTCTGCGGAGATCGTCATTGGTCCGTCCTTCTGTAGCCACTATTCACTCCCAGTATGCCGCCGGACGATGTTTCGTATCCAGCTCCAGCTTAAATCGTGGAGAAGTCCAGAAAATTGGCCTATTCTGGAAGACAAACTGTAAGTGTGAGCTGGATTACCGGTGGGGGTTGTGGACAAATGGCAGAGCCCGATGCGGAACAGTCGGCGGTACCGCTGGATGACGTGGACCGGAACATCATTGCGGAACTCACGAGGGACGGCCGGATGTCCGTCACGCAGGTCGCGGAGAATGTCCACATCTCCCGCGCCCATGCCTACACGCGCATCTCCCGGCTGACCGGCGAGGGCGTCCTGACCAAGTTCACGGCGCTGGTGGATCCGATCAAGGCCGGCCTGAAGTCCTCCGCCTACGTGACCCTCAAGGTCCGGCAGCATTCCTGGCGGGAGCTCCGGGAACTGCTGCGGGCCATTCCGGAGGTGCACCACATCGCCCTGGTGGGCGGGGACTTCGATGTCATCCTGCTCGTGCGCGCCGTGGACAACGTCGATCTGCGCCGGGTGATCTTCGACCAGCTGCAGTCCATGCCCGGGGTGCTGGACACCCAGACGTTCCTGGTGTTCGAGGACCTGGACACCCGGTAGCCGAGCCGTTTACCCCTTGAAAACCGGCGTCCGCTTCTCCTGGAACGCCCGGAACCCCTCCGAGTAGTCATCGGTCTTGCAGAGACGGGCCTGCTCGGCGTTTTCCTCCTCCATGGACTCCCAGAGGCCCAGCCGCTGGTCCCGGATGTGGGCCACAAGTTCCTTGCTCGCGTTGAACGCGCTCGTGGCGCCGGTGGCTGCCTTGGCCACGATGGCGCGGGTGTTCTCCAGCAGGTCGGCCGCCGGCATGGCCCGGCTGAACATCCCCTGGGCCACCGCTTCCGCGCCGGTCATCAGCTCCGCCGTGTAGATCAGGTCCAGCGTCCGGTGCATGCCGAGCCGCTCGGTAAAGTACCAGTGGCCGCCGGAATCGAGCGTGGCACCCAGGTTTGCGAAGGGCGACCCGAACTTGGCGTTTTCCGCCACGTACACCACATCCGTGGCCAGCAGCAGGCCCAGCCCCACCCCCAGGCAGGCGCCCTGGGCCGCCGCGAATGTGGGGGCCGGGAAGGCCGTCATCTTCTTCAGCAGCGGCTGCAGGAGCCCGCCCAGGTAGCCCTGGACGTCGTCCGTTTCCGGGGTGACCCCGGCGATGTCCCGTCCCGCGCAGAAAGCGCGGCCCTCTCCCCTGAGCAGCAGCGCCCGCACCTCACCGCGCGAGGCGGCGGCAGCGGCGTCGTCGTACGCCCGGGACAAATCCCTGAGCGCCTGCTCGTCCAGGGAGTTGAGTTTGTAGGGGGCGTCCAGGACGATCTCGGCGATGCCGTCGGCGATGGAGAGGGAAATCATGGGGCTCCTCGGTGGAGTGGGTGCGGTGCGGCGGGCGGTTTAGACGTCGAAGTCGACGGTGACTTCCGGCGTCGTGGGGTGGGACTGACAGGTGAGGACGTAGCCCTTGTCCAGTTCGTCCTGTTCGAGTGCGTAGTTCTCATCCATCGTGACGGCACCGGTGACCACCTTGGCGCGGCAGGTTCCGCAGACGCCGCCGGCACACGCGAACGGCACGTCCGGGCGGACCCGCAGGGCCGCGTTCAGGATCGATTCGCGGGCGTGCGTGGGGCTGGCCACCTCGCCCTGGAGGCCGTCCAGCTTGAAGGTGATCTTGTACGTGGCCTGGGACTCGTCCACAATCACCGGACGCCCGGCGTTGCCCTCGGGGCGGTCCGGCTTGCCGGTGGTGAACAGTTCGAAGCGGATGTGGTCCGGGTTGACGCCGCGCTGGGCCAGGGTGTCCCGGCACAGCTGGACCAGCTCGAACGGGCCGCACAGGAACCACTCGTCGACGTCGTCGGCATGGATGGCGGTCCCCAGCAGGGCCTGCAGCTTCTCCGCGTCGATCCGGCCGCTGAGCAGCGGGGCGATGCGCTGTTCACGGGAGAGAACATGGTGCAGGGCGAGCCTGGACGGGTACTTGTCCTTCAGGTCGGCGAGCTCCTCGAGGAACATCACGTCCATGGCGGCCTTGTTGGCGTAGACCAGGTCGAAGCGCGTGTCCGGATGCGCCGCGAGCAGGGTGCGGGCAATCGCGATCACGGGGGTGATGCCGGAACCGGCGGCGATCGCCACGAAAGAGCCGGACTCCCCCGCCAGGGCGTTCGCCATCTCGTCCGGATGGTTCATCGAGTTCATCAGGTTCTGCTCTTTGCCGTCCCGGCCGTGCTTGGACACGAACGCGCCCATCGGGCTCATGACGTCCAGGACGTCGCCGGCCTTGAGCTCGGCGTTCGCCCAGGTGGAGAACAGCCCGCCCAGGTCCTTCTTGATCGCGACGCGGATCTCGCTGCTGCCGTCCGCGAAGCTGCGCGGCTCGGCGCAGATCGAGTAGCTGCGCCGGATTTCCTTCGGCTCGCCCGATTCATCCGGCAGGGTGGTGCGCAGGGCAACGTACTGGCCGGGGAGGTAATCGAACTGGCCGGCGAGCTCTGCCGGAACACCGAAGGTCACCTCGATGGCATCGTCGGTGAGCCGGCGGACCTCATCGACCGTGAGCGGGTGGAAGGACGCGCGGCGGCGGCCGGTGGCTGCAGCCGATTCAGCGGCGGTCTGGCGGACAACAGTCATAGGAGCACCTGTTCCTTACAAAACTTTGAAGTAGTCGAACGGTTCCTTGCAGTCCTGGCAGACGTACAGCGCCTTGCAGGAGGTGGAGCCGAAGCGGGTGAGTTCCTTGGTGTTCAGCGATGAACACTGCGGGCATTTGACGGCGAGGGACAGGCGGACCGGCCCGGCGTGCCGCACGGCGTTGGAATGACCGGAGGGCGGAGCGATGCCGTACTCCTGCAGCTTGGCCTTTCCGGCCTCGCTCATCCAGTCCGTGGTCCAGGCCGGCGAGAGGACCATGTCCACGTTGACGCTGGGGTAGCCCTCGCGGTTGAAGGCGGCCGTGAGGTCGTCGCGGATGGCGTCCATGGCCGGGCAGCCCGAGTAGGTGGGCGTGATGGTGATATGGACCGTGGGGACCATTCCGCCGTCGTCCGCGTTGGGTTCCTTGGTCACCTGGACGTTGCGCAGGATCCCCAGATCCTCGATGGTGAGCACCGGAATTTCCGGGTCGCAGACCGTGGCGGCGAGGTCCCAGGCCTTCTGCTCGGGAGTCTTCTGCTCCGCAGGCCTGGCCTCGGCGGCCGTGGGGTGGCTGACGTACATTTCCATGGTGGTTACCAGCTGGCTCCGGGGTACTCGCGGGCGAGCACCTGCATTTCCGCGAGGATGTAGCCGAGGTGCTCGGAGTGCAGTCCCTTGCGTCCGCCGCCGGGGGCGGGCTGGACCTTGGGAACGTCCAGTTCGGCTTCCGCGAGGACCTCGCCGGTGAGGCGGTCGAAGTCGGCGCGGAGGCTGGACGGTTCGACGGCCGCGCCACTCGCGCTGAGCCGGGCGGTGAGCTCGTCGTCGCGGAACAGCTCGTCCACGTACGGCCAGATGACCTTGAAGCCGTGGATCATCCGCTCGCGGGACTCGTCCGTGCCCAGGGCCAGGCGCAGCACCCACTGGGCGCTGTGGTCGCGGTGGTAGTCCACCTCTTTGACAGCTTTGGCGGCGATGCCGGCCAGCGTGGCGTCGGTGGACTGCGTCAGCCGGCGGTAGAGCTCGAACTGGTAGTAGCTGACGACGAACTGGCGGGCGATGGTGACGGCAAAGTCGCCGTTCGGCTGCTCGAAGATCTCCGCGGACCGGAATTCGTGCTCGCGGCGGAAGTAGGCGAGGTCGTCCTCGCTCTTAGCTGTGCCGTCCTCTCCGAGAGCGCCGCCGGCGTAGCTGAGGAAGGAGCGGGCATGGCCCAGCTGGTCCAGGGCGATGTTGCCCAGGGCGATGTCTTCTTCGAGCTCCGGGGCGCGGGAGATCCAGTGGCCCAGGCGCTGCGCGAGGATCAGGGCGTCGTCGCCCAGGCGCAGGGCAAACTCGGCGACGTCCTCGTCCGGCTTCGCGGTGCCGCGGCTGACGGCCAACGCGATGTCTTCCGGACGGAGGGCGTTGCCGGGGGTGATGCGGGTGGCGCTGGCCGTGGCCTCGCCGCTGCCGCTGGCTCCCTTGACGCCGACGTTGAGGTCGCCGTGGCCGGATGTTTCTGCTGCCGTATCGGGTGAGGTGCTCACAGGTGCTTCACGCCCTCGCTCTTGGTGTAGTACGTCGCGTGACGGTAGTCCTTGCCCTGGGGCGACTCGAAGAACGAGCCTTTGGCGTCCGGGTCGCTCGAGGCGATGGCGTCGGCCGGGACCACCCAGATGGAGACACCCTCGTTGCGGCGGGTGTAGAGGTCGCGGGCGTTGCGCAGGGCCATGGCGGCGTCCGGCGCGTGCAGGGAGCCGGCGTGGACGTGGGACAAGCCGCGGCTGGAACGGACAAACACTTCCCAGATGGGCCAGACGTTTCCTGCGTGCGGTTCGGGGGTGGTCATGCTGCGGATTCCTTCTCTGCTTGCTTGCGGCTCTGCTTGGCCGCGTAGGCGGCGGCGGCTTCGCGCACCCAAGCGCCGTTGTGGTGGGCTTCGCGGCGCCGTTCCAGGCGCTGGGCGTTGCAGGGTCCGCGGCCGGCGAGGACTTCGTGGAATTCCTCCCAGTCCAGCGGGCCGTGCTCCCATTTCTTGGTGTCCTCGTTGAAGCGGATGTCCTTGTCCGGGAGAGTGAGCTCCAGGACCTTGACCTGCTCCATCATCATGCCGACGAAGCGGTTGCGCAGTTCGTCGTTGCTGAAGCGCTTGATGTTCCAGGCCATGGACTGCTTGGAGTTGGGCGAATCGTCATCCGGCGGGCCGAACATCATCAGGGCCGGGGCGTACCAGCGGTTCACCGCGTCCTGGGCCATCTGCTTCTGCTCCGGGGTGCCGTGGGAGAGTTCCAGCAGGATTTCGAAGCCCTGGCGCTGGTGGAAGGATTCTTCCTTGCAGACCCGGACCATGGCGCGGCCGTAGGGGCCGAAGGAGGCGCGGCACAGCGGCACCTGGTTGGCGATAGCGGCGCCGTCGACCATCCAGCCGATGGCGCCCATGTCCGCCCAGGTGCGCGCGGGGTAGTTGAAGATGGAGGAGTACTTGGCCTTGCCGTCCATCAGGTCCTGCATCATCTGGTCGCGCGGCTGGCCGAGGGTCTCGGCGGCGGAGTACAGGTACAGGCCGTGGCCGGCCTCGTCCTGGACCTTGGCCATCAGGATGGCCTTGCGCTTGAGGCTGGGCGCGCGGGAGATCCAGTTGGCTTCCGGCTGCATGCCGATAATCTCCGAGTGCGCGTGCTGCGAGATCTGGCGCAGGAGGGTCTTGCGGTACGCCGGAGGCATCCAGTCGCGGGGTTCGATCCGCGAGTCGTCTGCCATGACTTTGTCGAAGTAGGCCTGGCCTTCAGCGTCGCGCCGGGCCACATCTTCGGGGCTCTGTTCGTGCCGTGCCGATGTTGGTTCTCCGGGCACTGACTGCAGGGTCTGCGATGCCATGGTTGCTCCTATGCATTTCCGATAAATAATTACCGACCGTTCGTTCAGGATATGCGGAAGGCGGGAGATGCGTCAAGCACCCCGGCCCTCCTCTGGCCCACATGACAACGGCCGGCTTCACGACCGTCATCGACCCGTTATCGCGGTTTCCGCCCCTTTGCCCCACCCCGGTGGTAACGTCCGGCCATGGGAACGTCGCCGGATCCAGAGGAAGCAGCGCCGGGCCCAGCCACGGCACCTGGCGGGATGCACCGCCGTCGGACACTGACAATCGCCATCATCGCCGGGCTGGTGGTGCTCGCCGTCGCCGCTGCCGCATTCCTGCTGAACCGGCCGCGGGCCCAAACCGCGGCCCCGGTGGAGACATCCGCCCCGACCCCGGCGGTCACCCCCAAGCCCACACCGACGCCGACCCCGGATCCGCCTCCCGTCGCGCTGAACATCCTCCTGATCGGCAGCGACAGCCGCGTTAACGCCCGGGCCGCGGCGGCATCCGGCAAGGTCTCCGACCAGCGTGCGGACGCCCTCGTCTTCATCCATCTCCCGGCAGACCGCCGGAACGCCTATGGCATCTCCATCATGCGTGACCTGTGGGTGGACATCCCCGGCTACCGCTCGGCCAAGGTCAACGCCGCACTCGAGCTCGGCGGGGTGCCCCTGATGACACGGACTGTGGAGGCTTTGCTGGGCCAGCGCATTAACCACACCGTGATGCTGGACTTCCAGGGCTTCGCTGCCATGACCGACGCCCTCGGCGGCGTCGACGTCACCATCAAAGAGCCATTCACCGGCACCATCGACAACTTCGTTCATTTTCCGCGGGGTGTGAACAGGCTCAACGGGCAAAAGGCGCTGGCCTTTGTCCGCGAGCGCCATGCCTTCGTCGACGGCGACTTCCAGCGGGTCCGGAACCAGCAGACGTTCCTCAAGGCCGTGATGGCCAAGATGGCGGCCGAAGGCGGGCTGAAAAACCGGGACACCGTGAAGAAGGTGGTGGCGAAAGTCCTTCCCCACGTCACGGTGAATCCGGGACTCACTGTGCTGACGCTGGAACGCCTCGCCTTCAGCCTGCGCAACACGGCCCCGGGCAAAGGCGTGTTCTTCACGCTCCCCACCGGCGGCTTCGGGACCAGCTTCGACGGCCAATCCATCATCCTGCAGGACCTTGCGGCCACGGCCGCCGTCTCCGCCGCGCTGGCTTCCGGCACCCTGGGAAAGTACGTCGCCGCGAACAAGTTGCAGAACGGCAACTGACGGGCCGAGCCGCAAGAGCCGCCGGGCCGCTGCGGCCAGGCGGGCGGCGCGCGCCCCTTGCCCTGGCGGTAGATTGGAGAAATGACCCAGACTCCCGCGCAGCTGTCCCCCCAGCCCCCTGTTGCCAAGAAAATCCCCGCCCTCCGCACGCACCACGGCGATGCCTTCGAGGACAACTACGAATGGCTCCGGAACAAGGAGTCCGCGGAGGTCGTGGAGCTACTCAAGGCTGAGAACGCCTACCAGGAGGCAGTGACCGCCCACCAGGGGCCGCTGCGCGAGGCCATCTTCCAGGAGATCAAGGGCCGCACCCAGGAAACGGACCTCTCCGTTCCCAACCGCAAGGACGGCTGGTGGTACTACACTCGCTCGGTGGAGGGCCAGGAATACGGCATCCAGTGCCGAGTCCGGGCCGAAGATACCGGGGACCGCGTTGCCGACTGGACTCCCCCTGCCGTCGAGGTCGGCGTAAACATTCCGGGCGAGGAGATCCTGCTGGACGGCAACGTCGAGGCGGCGGGCAAGCCGTTCTTCGCCGTCGGCGGTGCCGCCGTGACCATCGACGGGAACCTCTACGCCTATGCCGTGGACAACGCCGGGGACGAGCGGTTCACGCTCCGCATCAAGGACCTGCGGACCGGCGACGTCCTCCCGGACGTGATCGAGAACGTCTTCTACGGCATCTCCTTCTCCCCCGACGGCAGCCGGATCTTCTATACCGTGGTGGACGATTCCTGGCGGCCGTACCAGGTGAAGTCCCACGTGCTCGGCACACCTGTCAGCGAGGATGAGGTCATTTACCAGGAGGACGACGTCGCCATGTGGCTGGGCTTCGAGCTCTCCGCCGACCGGCGCCACCTCGTCCTGAGCATCGGCTGCTCGGAATTCAGCGAGACCCGGCTGCTGCGCTTTGACGCGCCCGACGCCGGGCTCAGCACCGTCATCTCCCGCGAGGAAGGCATCCTCTACGAGGCGGAGCCGTTCCTGCTGACCGACGCCGCGGGCGCCCAGACCGAGGCCATCCTGGTGACCCACAACAAGGACGCCATCAATTCCATGGTCTCGCTCGTGGACCCGGCCGAGCTCGCCAAGCCGCTCGCCGAGCAGCACTGGACCACCGTCGTCGAGCACTCCGACCAGGTCCGCGTCAACGGCGCCGGCGTCACCTCGACGCACTTGGTGGTGTCCGTCCGCAAGGACACGATCGAGCGCGTGCAGGTCCTGCCGCTGGCCGGCCTGGGGACGCCGGAGCAGGGCGAGCCGGTGGAGCCGGCCTTCGAAGAGGAGCTCTACACCGCAGGCGTCGCCGGGTCCGACTACGAGGCTCCCGTGATCCGGATGGGCTACACCTCCTACTTCACGCCGTCCCGGGTCTACGATTTTGTGCTCCCGACGGCGGAGCTGCCCGCCGGCGAACTGCTCCTGCGCAAGGAAAGCCCGGTGCTGGGCGGCTATTCCGCGGCAGACTACGTGGCCACCCGCGAGTGGGCGGTCGCCGCGGACGGGACACGGATCCCGCTCTCGGTGCTGCGCCACGCCTCGGTGGCGCAGGATTCGACGGCGGCCGGCCTGGTGTACGGCTACGGCTCGTACGAGATGAGCATGGATCCGAGCTTCGGCATCCCCCGGCTTTCCCTGCTGGACCGGGGCATCGTGTTTGTGATCGCCCACATCCGCGGCGGCGGGGAACTGGGTCGGCACTGGTACGACACCGGCAAGAAGCTGCAGAAGAAGAACACCTTCACGGACTTCATCGCGGCCACCGACTGGCTGGCGCAGTCCGGCTGGGTGGACCCGGCGCGGATCGCGGCCATGGGAGGTTCGGCCGGCGGACTGCTGATGGGCGCGGTCGCCAATCTGGCGCCGGAGAAGTACGCGGCCATCGTGGCTGCCGTACCGTTCGTGGACGCCCTGACCACCATCCTCGATCCTGAGCTGCCGCTCTCCGCGCTGGAGTGGGAGGAATGGGGCAACCCGATTACCGACCGCGACGTCTACGAGTACATGAAGTCGTACACTCCGTACGAAAACGTCCGCGCCGCTGCCTACCCCAAGATCGCGGCGGTCACCTCGTTTAACGACACGCGGGTGCTCTACGTGGAGCCTGCCAAATGGGTGCAGCGGCTGCGCGAGCTCAACACCGGCAGCGAGCCGATTGTGATGAAAATCGAGATGGAGGGCGGCCACGGCGGCGCCTCGGGCCGCTACGTGCAGTGGAAGGAACGGGCCTGGGACTACGCGTTCGTCGCCGACTCCCTCGGCGCCACGGAACTGCTGCCGGGGGCCGGACTGAAATAGGTGACCGGCTGCTCCGTAACGGCCCTTTTGAACCCTCAGAAGGGCCGTTACGGAGCAACGGATGGACTTGGCGGGGTTTTTCGGGAGTTGTCTACCGAATAAATGCTCATCATGCTTACTATTGACTCGCATCAGGCACATCGGTCTGGAAACTGCTCACTGGGGGCAGCAGGAACCGTGCCGGAACTGGAGCTACTCATGAGCACTGAACAGGGAATGACCCCGCTGAGCGACGCCGAGCTGATGGCGGAGGCAGGCACCGCACTTCCGGACAAGGAAGTCGCGTCCATCCTGGACCTCAATGCCGATCTGGACCTTGGCCTCAACGCGGCTGCACCGATCGACCTCGCTGTCGCGGCCAACGCCAACGTCGCGGCCCCGATCGACGCTGCGGCCTCGGCAAACATCCTGTCCTTCGGCTCCGACGCACAGGCCCTTTCGGACCAGGGCGTCATCATCAACCAGGGCATCGACGCCGACGCCACCGCCGAGTCCGCGCAGGACAGCACGATCGAGCAGGAATCCGGCAGCACCGACGGCAGCGACACCGGCACCACCGACGTCACGGCCGAGGAAGACGCACTGCCCACCGACGTCGCCGGTGCCCTGAACTCCAACCTGCTCAACGTGAACGTGGACCTGGACGCCGCCGCGGACATCGCCGCCCCGATCAACGGTGCCGTGGCCGCCAACGCCAACGTTGCAGCCCCGATCGACGCCGCCGTCGCTGCGAACATCGGGTCCATCGACAGCAACGCCTTCGCCGTGTCCCAGCAGGACGCCATCATCAACCAGGACATTACGGGCGAAGCCACCGCCACCGCCGACCAGCAGTCCGACCTCCGGCAGTAGTTCCCCGGATGAGTACCACGCACGGCGGGCCGTCCATCGCGGACGGCCCGCCTGCTTCCCCTGCGCCGGCTTCCCCTGCATCCGCCGCCGGCACCCTGGAGGTTCCGGTCCGGGCCGAGGGCGTCCAGCTACTCGGCGAAACCATCGGCTCCGGCTACCGCGAGGCGCCCTCCCTGGTCCGCCGCGCCGACGGCCAGACCCTGCAGCTCACGCGGCTGCTGTACTTGGTCCTCGAGGCGATGGACGGCACCCGCGGCGTTGAGGAAATCGCCGAGCACGCCAGCGCGGGGTCCGGCAGGCTGGTAAGCGCCGACAACGTCCGGACCCTCGTCGACTCGCAGCTGCTGCCGCTGGGGCTGCTGCAGCGCGCCGACGGCTCACAGCCCGAGGTGCGCAAAGCCGACCCGCTGCTGGGGATGAAGTTCCGTTACACCGTTACGGATCCGGAACGCACCCGCCGGATCACCGCCCCCTTCGCCGTCCTCTTCAACCCGCTGATCGTGGTTCTTGTCACCGCGGCCTTCCTTGCCAGCTGCTGGTGGGTGCTGATGGTGAAGGGTCTGGCCTCCGCCACGCACGAGGCCTTTGCCAACCCGGGGCTGGTGCTGCTGATTCTGGCCGTGACCGTACTGTCCGCCGGGTTCCACGAGTTCGGGCACGCGGCAGCGGCCCGCCGCGGCGGAGCGACCCCGGGCGCCATGGGCACCGGGCTTTACATCATCTGGCCTGCGTTCTTCACCGACGTCACCGATTCCTACCGTCTGGGCCGCGCCGGCCGCCTCCGGACCGACGTCGGGGGGCTGTACTTCAACGCGATTGTCGCCGTCGCCATCATGGGGATCTGGTGGGCCACCGGTTTCGATGCGCTGCTTCTGGTGGTGGTGACCCAAGTGCTGCAGATGGTCCGGCAGCTGCTGCCGCTGGTCCGCTTCGACGGGTACCACATCCTCGCCGACGCCACCGGGGTCCCCGACCTGTTCCAGCGGATCAAGCCCACCCTGCTGAGCCTCCTGCCGTGGCGCCGGAAAGATCCGGAGGCGCAGGTGCTCAAACCGTGGGCCCGCGCCGTGGTCACCGCCTGGGTGCTCATCACTGTCCCCCTGCTGATCTTCAGCCTGGTCATGATGGTGCTGTCCCTGCCGCGCCTCCTCGGAACCGCGTGGGACAGCGGGCAGAAGCAGTTCATCATGTTCAACACCAGCCTCGCCGGCGGGGACATGGTCGACGCCGCAGTGCGGATCCTGGCGATCGCCGCCGTCGCGCTTCCCGTGGTGGGCATCTTCTTCATCCTGTTCCGGCTGGGACGGCAAATCCTCACCGCGCTCTGGCAGAAGACCCGCGGCAAAGTACTCCAGCGCGGGGCGGCCGTCGCCGTGATCGCGGCTGTGACGGCCGGACTCGCCTGGGCGTGGTGGCCCGGCGCCGAGAGCTACCGCCCCGTCCAGCCTTATGAGCGCGGCACCCTCGCCGACGCCACCACCGCCATTTTCCCGGCGGGGGCCACTACCGGCATGCGCGAAGGCCAGTCCGGCCGGACCGTGGCGCTCTGGCCCTCCGGCGCCCAGATGCCCACCCGGGAGGAACCGCAGCTCAGCATGGTGCTGGTGCCGCGAGATGCCGGAACTTCCGGGACGGCCGGGGCTTCCGGGACGACGGCGGCGCCCGCCTGGTTATTTCCGTTCGACCGGCCGGCGGCCCCGGAGGACGACGGAAACCAGTCGCTCGCAGTCAACACGACGGACGGTTCCGTGGTCTACGACGTCGCCTTCGCGCTGGTCTGGGCCGACGACGGCGAGGACGTGACCACCCGCAACGAGGCCTACGCCTTCGCCAGCTGCGCTGATTGCGCCGCCGTCGCGGTGGGCTTCCAGGTGGTGCTGATCGTGGGCCAGACCGACGTCGTGGTCCCGGAAAACCTCTCCGCCGCCGCGAACTACAACTGCGTGCAGTGCCTGACCTACGCACTGGCGAGCCAACTGGTCCTTACGCTGGACGGACCGCTGAGCGACGACGGCATGACCCGGCTCAACGAGCTCTGGCAGCAGATCGCAGAGTACGGACGGAACCTGCAGAACGTCCCGCTCTCGGAGATTCAGGGGCGCCTGGACGCTTTCAAGGTCCAGATTATGGAGGTCATCACGAACGACCCCAGTGCCACGCCGGTTGCCTCGACGGGCTCGGCTCCTGCCACCACAGCGGGCTCGCCGGGACCCGGCGAGTCGGCGACCCCCGGAGCTACTCCCGCCAGCACTCCGGCCACGGGAACCGAGCCGGAGCCCGCCGGGACCGAGCCCGCGGCCACCGCTCCGGCGGCCACGTCCGCGGCGCCGGCACCCGCGGAACCGCAGCCCACGCAGTCCGCAGGCACGGCCACCGAACCGGCTTCGACCACGCCGTCGCCGGAGCCCACGGCCACGGCCACACCGGCACCCTAGGCCGTATTTTCAGGCCGGGGCGCAGTTTGACGAAGATGGCCGCTATGGGACCTCCCATAGCGGCCATCTTCGTCAATCCGCCGAGTCTTAGACCGGCCGCCGTGCTTTCCATTCGTCCGCGAGGATGGCGTAGACCACCTCCGTGGCCCACTGCCCCTTGTAATGCCACTTGTCCACCTGGGTGGATTCCAGCCGCATCCCGAGTCGTTCGCACAGCGCCGCAGAGGCCGTGTTGAGTGCATCCAGTTTGGCGTCGATCCGGTGGAAGCCAAGTTCCCCGAAGCCAAGGTCCAGAAGGGCTGCCGCGGCCTCGGACGCGATCCCCCGGCCGCGAGCCGCCGGAGCGAGGCTCCAGCCGATCTCAGCCTGGCCGCAGCCGGGCAGCCACTTCAGCACCACCTCGCCGAGCAGGCCGGGCGAGTCCGCCGCTTCGACGGCCAGGCAAATCCAGTCGCCCTCCTTCTCGAAGACGAAGTTGGCGTACTTGCCCACGGACTCCATGGACTTGGTGTAGCTCTTCGCCTCGCCGGGCAGGAAGCGGGCGGTCTCGGGCAGCGAATGGTAGGCGTGGTACGCGTCCAAGTCCCCGGCCTCGAAGCGGCGCAGCACTAGCCGCCGCGTGCGGAGGGGCAAGTTCAGTTCAGTCATTCCCCCAACGCTACCCATCGAGTGCTCCGTAGGCGCCGTTTTGAGCCGTCAAAACGGCGGTTACGGAGCAACCGGCGCATGACTGACGACGGCGGCCGTGGCCTCGGCGATCGCCCGCTCTTCGTCGGTGGGCACCACGAGCACCGGGATGGCCGAGGTGGGCGAGGAAATCACACGGGGTTCCTTGGACCGTTCGCGGTTCAGGCCGGCGTCGAGCTGCACCCCCAGGGCGCCCAGCCGTTCCACCACGAGGCTGCGGAACTGGTGCGAGTTTTCCCCGATTCCGGCCGTGAAGACGAGGGCCTTCGCGCCGCCGACGGCCACGTGGTAACCGCCGATGTACTTCGCGAGCCGGTAGGAGGCGACGGCGAGTGCCATGGCCGCTTTGGCGTCGCCGGCCTCCGCGGCCTCGACCACGGAGCGCATGTCGTTGTTGCCGGCCAGGCCTTTGAGCCCGGACTGGCGGTTGAGCATGGAATCGAGGTCCTCCGGGGACCAGCCCGCCCGGCCGAGGAAGACGAGGATGGACGGGTCCAGGTCACCCGAGCGGGTACCCATCACGAGGCCCTCCAGCGGGGTGAAGCCCATGGAGGTGTCCACGGACCGTCCGCCGCGGATCGCCGTGACGGAGGCGCCGTTGCCCAGGTGGGCGATGACGGCGTCGAACTCATCCACTGGGACGTCCAGCAGCGCCGCGGCCCGGTGCGAGACGTATTCGTGCGAGGTGCCGTGGAAGCCGTAGCGGCGGATCCCGTGGTTTGTATAGAGGTCCGCCGGCACCGCATAACGCCAGGCATGTTCGGGCAGGGTGCGGTGGAACGCGGTGTCGAAGACGGCCACCTGCGGCATGTGCGGCCACTTTTTCGAGATCGCGCGGATGCCGAGCACGTTCGCCGGGTTGTGCAGGGGCGCCAGAGGGTTCAGCCGCTCAATGGCGCGGGTGATCTCGTTGTCGACCAGGACGGGCTCGGCGAAGCGCTCCCCTCCGTGCACTACCCGGTGCCCCACGGCGTCGAGCACCCGGTCGCCCAGCGCGACGTGGATCTCGGCGTCCACCAGCTCCAGGGCTTCCGCATGGTCGCGGGGGCCCTCGAGCGGGCCGTCGCCTTCGCCGCCGCTGCCCATGCCGATCTTCTCGACCAGCCCTTCTGCGAGCACACTGCCGGCTTCTACGTCGCGGACCTGGTACTTCAGTGAGGACGAGCCTGAGTTGATGACGAGGACGAGCACTGGGCCTCCTAAGCCTTGTCTGCTGCGGTGGTCGGTGGAAGTTCGATCGTAGCGTCATTGCATCAGCCGCGGCGGGCGCCTAGAGTCGGCGGACCTACTGGTCACCGTACGGAGGGCTTTAAATGACTGACAGCACTAACGAGCCAGACAGCAGCGGGCCGGACACAGGGCCCAAGAAGGCGGACCCGACCGGCGTCGAAGGCGCGAACCCGGCGTTGGACGACACAGGGAACTTCAAGGCGGCCGAGGTCGGTGAATCCCCCGAGCCGCCCGAAAACCTGGAGGACCTGGACCTCACGCCGGCGGGCCTGGCCAACGAGCCCGCCGAGCAGGAAGATACGGACACCCTGGTGGATCCGGAAAACACTGACTAAGCCCGCGCGGCCGGTTCGACGGCGACCGACCCGGCCGGTTCGACGGCGGTCCCCGCGGACTGGGCCTGGATGGCGGTGATGGCCACCGTGTTCACGATGTCCTCCACGGTGCAGCCGCGTGAGAGATCGTTGACCGGCTTGCGCAGGCCCTGCAGCACCGGCCCGACGGCGACCGCCCCGGAGGACTGCTGGACCGCCTTGTACGTGTTGTTGCCGGTGTTGAGGTCCGGGAAGATGAAAACGGTCGCCTGACCGGCAACTGACGAGCCCGGCATCTTCGACTCGGCGATGGCGGCGTCGACGGCGGCGTCGTACTGGATGGGCCCTTCCACGGCGAGGTCCGGGCGGCGTTCGCGCACGAGTTCCGTGGCCTGGCGGACCGCGTTCACGGCCTCGCCGGCGCCCGAGCCGCCGGTTGAGTAGGACAGCATGGCCACCCGCGGCTCCACGCCGAACTGGGCCGCGGTTTCCGCCGAAGCCACCGCGATGTCCGCGAGCTGCTCCACATTGGGCTCCGGATTCACGGCGCAGTCGCCGTAGACCAGCACCCGGTCCGGCATCAGCATCAGGAAGACGGACGAGACGATCTTGACGCCGTCGCGCGTCTTGACGAACTCCAGCGCCGGCCGAATGGTGTGCGCCGTGGTGTGGGCGGCGCCGGAGACCATCCCGTCCACCACGCCCAGCTGGACCATCATGGTGCCGAAGTAGCTCTCGTCCTGCATTACCTCGAGGGCCTTGGCCAGGTCCACGCCCTTGTGCGCGCGCAGTTCCGCGTACTTCTGCGCGAACTCCTGGCGCAGCTCCGAGGTGGCGGGATCCACGATGTTGATGCCGGAGAGGTCGATGCCCTGGGTGGAAGCGAGCTCCCGGACGTCGGATTCGCGGCCCAGCACGGTCAGTTCGCAGACGTCGCGGCGGTGCAGGATCTCGGCGGCCCGCAGGATGCGGACGTCATTGCCCTCCGGGAGCACGATATGGCGGCGCTCGGCGCGGGCCCGCTCGATCAGGTCGTGGAGGAAGCGCAGTGGAGTCATCCGCTCCAGCCGCGGCAGGTGCAGCCGCTCCAGCAGCTCCGCCTCGTCCACCCGCCGGGCCCAGAGGCCGAGGGCGGAGGCCACCTTGCGGCGGTGTCCGGACCAGATCTCGCTGCGCACCTCGGAGACCCGCTTTGCCGTCACGTACGTGTCGTCGGGGGCGGTGAAAATCGGGAACGGCGCCTGCGCCAGCAGCGAATAAATGGTGGCGTCCGGCGCCAGGCCCCCGGTGAGGATCAGGGCGGACGGCACCGGGAACTCCGGCGAGAACGATGAGGCCAGGCAGGCGACCAGCACGTCGGCGCGGTCACCGGGCACGATCACCAGCGCGCCGTCGTCGAGCACGTGCAGGAAGTTGGCCACGCTCATGGCCGCCACCTTCACCGAACGCACGTCCCGTTCCAGGTCCGCCAGGCCGGCCACCTGGCCGATCCCCATGGCCGAGGCCACCTCGCCGGTGGTGGGCCGGGCGATCTCCTCCAGCTCGGGCAGGACGTATACGGGACGGCCGGAGGCGCCGGGACGGACCGCGGCGGCGATGGCCTCCAGGTCCTCGGGGTCGGCGCGGTTGACCATGATGGCCAGCAGTGTGCACCGCTCGGCGACGAGTTCCTTGCGGGCCACCTCGACGGCGTCGACGGCCTCCGCGACGGTGCGGCCCTTCGCACCGACGACGGCGACGACGGGGGCGGCGAGGTTGTTGGCCAGCCGGGCGTTGAGGTCAAACTCGACGGCGGCGTCCTGGCCGGTCAGGTCGGTCCCTTCCACGATCACGACGTCACAGTGCCGGGCCATCTCGGCGAAGATCTCCACGCAGCGGGAATCGATCTCCTCGCGCTTGCCCTCGGCGAGCAGGCTGCGGACTTCGGCGAATGTCAGGCCGCCGCGGCAGCGCTCGTCGTCGAGGTTGAACCGGGCCTTCATCAGCGCCACCATGGGGTCCGAGGCGGCGTCGTGGCCGTTGACGACGGGTTTGAAGAACCCGATCCGGTCCGCATGCCGGTGGAGGGTGTCCGCCAGGCCCAGGGCTATAAGCGACTTGCCGGAGCCCGGGGTGGTCGCGCTGACATAGATTCCTTTGGCCATGGTCCGCCCTTTGCTGTGAAGTGGTGCTGCTTCCCTCCCAGCCTACTTTCTCTGGCCGCAACCCGGCGTCCGGGCTGCGATTCTGCGGTCCTCGGGCTGTGGCTTGTGGGCTGCGCCGAGGGCTCCGGAGGGAGCTTCATACGCCCGCCGGCTCTTGACAGTGGCCCCCAAATGGGATTACCTAATGAACATTCGGTAAATAAAGCTGGAGGCAATGACGCATGGCTGAACTGACGGTTTCCGGGAGCACCCACCCCATCCTGAAAGACGACTACGCCTCGGAATGGATGGGCATCGAAGTCGTGGCCCTGGACGAGGGCCACGCCACCATCCGCATGAGCCTCCGGCAGGAAATGCTGAACGGCTTCGGCATGGCCCACGGCGGAATGATCTTCGCCTTCGGCGACACGGCTTTCGCACTGGCCTGCAACCCGGCGAACCCTGGCCCCGGCGACGACGGAAACATCACCGTGGCTGCCGGCGTCGACATCAATTTCCTCAAGCCGGCCTTCCGCGGCCAGGTCCTGACCGCCATCGCCAACCGCCGCGCCAGCACCGGACGCAGCGGCCTCTACGACATCCAGATCTACGCCGCCGATCCGGGCGCGCCGACGGCGGGACCCACAGCGCCTGCCGCCACGGTTCCGGGCGAACTCCCCACCGACATCGCCCCGGGCGAACTCGTCGCCGAGTTCCGCGGCCGCAGCCGCACCATCTCCAAGAAATAGAAACAGGGAACCCCAGATGACCCAAGAAACTGTCGCCCCCACCAGTGATGCTGTCCTGGACCGCGAAGAAACCATCTCCCGCGACGAGCTCGAGGCCTTGCAGCTCAGCCGCCTGCAGCACACCGTGGCCTACGCCTACGACCGTGTTCACCTGTATAAGCGCAAGTTCGACGACGCCGGCGTCCACCCCACGGATCTCCGCGAGCTCTCCGACCTGGGCAAGTTCCCCTTCACCACCAAGGAAGACCTCCGTCTGGAGTACCCGTTCGGCATGTTCGCCGTGCCGCAGCACGAGGTGGCCCGTATTCACGCGAGCTCCGGCACCACCGGCCGCGCCACGGTGGTCGGCTACACCAAAAAGGACCTCGCCGACTGGGCCAAGCTCGTGGCACGCTCGCTGCGCGCCTCCGGCGTCCGTCCCGGCATGAAGGTCCACAACGCCTACGGCTACGGCCTGTTCACCGGCGGCATGGGCGCCCACGCCGGCGCCGAGGCCCTCGGCTGCACGGTCATCCCCATCTCCGGCGGCCAGACCGAACGCCAGATCACCCTCATCCAGGACTTCAAACCCGACGCGATCCTGGCCACCCCGACCTACCTGCTCACCATCGCCGACGCGATGATGAAGCAGGGCATCGACCCGGCTTCGACCTCGCTCAAGTTCGCCGTGCTGGGCGCCGAGCCGTGGACCGAGGAAATGCGCCACGAACTCGAGACCACCATGAACATCAAGGCCTGTGACATCTACGGGCTCTCCGAGGTCATGGGCCCGGGCGTCGCCGGCGAAGCCGTGGAAACCCAGGACGGCAGCCACATCTGGGAGGACCACTTCCGCCCCGAAATCATCGATGCCTTTGATCCTTCCGTGGTCCTGAACGACGGCGAACACGGCGAGCTGGTGTTCACCTCCCTGACCAAGGAAGCCCTGCCGATCATCCGGTACCGCACCAAGGACCTCACCCGGCTGCTGCCCGGCACCGCCCGCCCCGCGCACCGCCGCATGGGGCGCATCACCGGCCGCAGCGACGACATGATCATCCTGCGCGGCGTGAACCTGTTCCCCTCGCAGATCGAGGAGATCGCGCTGCGGATCCCCGAGCTGAGCCCGCACTTCCAGCTTGAGCTCACCCGCCCCGAAGGCCAGCGGATGGACCAGCTGACCGTCAGGATCGAACGCCGAGAGTCCGTTACGGTCGAGGGTGTCGCCTCGGCCGCCAAGGTCCTGCAGCAGCAGATCAAGATCCACGTCGGTTCCTCCTGCGCAGTCGACGTCGTCGAGCCCGGCTCGCTGGAACGGTCCAACGGCAAGCTCCGCCGGATCTACGACATGCGCCCCAAGGCCTGACCACCTCTCGTTCAGCCCGCCGGACGGCCCGCCAAGGCCGCCCCGGCGGGCTGACTGATCTCCCGATCGTGAGAAACTAGCGACTATGCCCACAACAGCACCCACTACCAAACGCGGCCGGCCCGGTTATGACCAGCAATCGGTGCTGGTGATCGCTGTCGATGTCTTCAACCGTCACGGCTACGACGCCACGTCCATGGGCATCCTCGCCGAAAACCTCGGCATCTCAAAGTCCGCCATCTACCACCATGTGCCGTCCAAGGGCGACCTCCTGAAGCTCGCGCTGGACCACGCCCTGGGCGGTCTCGAGGCCATCCTGGATCAGCCGCAGGCCCAGAACGGCACGGCCGAGGCCCGGCTGGAGTTCGTCCTCCGCGAGACCATCTCCGTCCTCGTGGAGCGGCTTCCGTTCGTCACCCTGCTGCTGCGCCTGCGCGGCAACACCGAGATCGAACGCGACGCGATGGAACGCCGCCGGACCTTCGACCACAAGGTGGCGGCCCTGATTTCCGCCGCGCGCGACGAAGGTTCGCTCCGCCAGGACATCGACCCCCGCACCGTCACCCGGCTCCTGTTCGGCACGATCAACTCCATCGTCGAGTGGTACAAACCAGGTGGGTCCCTCTCCCCCGAGAAACTGGCCGACGACATCATCACCATGGCCTTCCACGGCCTCCACGTCCCGCAGTAGTCCGCCCCTGCCACCGTTCCTCTTGACGGCGGCTGGCCGCAGGGCGACCCTGTGAGGATGGCCACGAGACTGTCCACGGTGCTCATGGGCGCCTTCCCCCAGTTGCGATACGAACCCACAGCCAAGAGGATCCGCGCGCGCCTTAACCGGACCGCCGTCGTCGATACGCTGCAGGCCTATCTGGTCTGGGAACCGCGGCGGATCACACCTGTCTATGCCGTGCCGGAGCAGGAACTGCTGGCCGGGCTCTCCCCGCCGGCACGGCCGGCGGCCCCGCTCGAGGAGCACCCCTTCGCCATCCGCCAGGGCGCGGCCCCGACATCGCTCGACCCCGGAACGGCGTTCGGCAATCACACCATCGCTGGTGAGGAGTTCGACGTCGTGACGGTAGAAGCCACCGCTCCCCGCGCGGCCTTCCGGCCCGAGGACCCGGACCTGGCCGGCTACGTCGTGCTCGATTTCTCCGCCCTCGACTGGCTCGAGGACGACGAGGAAATCATCGGCCACCCCCGTGATCCGTTCCATCGTGTGGATATCCGCGCGTCGTCCGTGCATGTGGAGGTACGGCTCGACGGCGTGACGCTGGCCGACACGGACGGGGCGCAACTGCTCTACGAGACAATGCTCCCGGTCCGGTACTACTTCCCGCCGGCGGACGTGCGGCTGGACCTGCTGGAGGAGAGCCCCAAGCGGACGGTCTGCCCCTACAAGGGACAGGCCACCTACTGGAGCTACCCGGATTCCGGACAGGGCAGGAACCTGGCATGGCGCTACGACCGGCGGTACCGCGACGCCGCCCAGATTCACGGCCTCATCAGTTTCTTCAATGAGCGCGTGGACCTGACAGTCGACGGCGTGCTCCAGCCCCGCCCGGTAACTCCGTGGTCCCGCCCCGGCGGTCACGGCGGTCCCGGGGCGGGCGGCGACGGCGGTCCCGGGGCGGGCGGCGACGGCGGCCCGGGGGCACTTTGAACGCCGCGGCACGAGTTTCGCCGACTATCAATGGCGTGTCCGTGTCAATATGCCCCCACCGGGCCGGCGGACCGGCGGCCTGGATCCCCATCCCACCTGTGCAATGAGTCTAGATCGCGTCCGCGGCCTCCGCCGCAGGAAGAGATCAGCGGCTAGTGGACGACAGTGCCGGTGGAATGCACCACGGTTCCGGTGCTTTGGGTTCGTCCGCTGATGTCTATCTGCAGCTGGCTGCGCTGCAGGGGCGCTTCCAGGGCGTCGGAGAGCTCCGGCAGGGTGGATGTTTGGATGCGGTGGATGAGGTCCTGGACATCGGCCCTGTCATTGAGCGTCACCTTCAGGCTCAGGTCGGGGGCTCTGGCTGTTCCTCTCAGCAGGGCCGCGGAAGTGACGACGCCGGGCAGCGTATTGATCCGGTTTTCGACGGCGGCGGCGAGGACCGAGGGGTCGCACAGGGTGAACCCCTGGCTGCCGTCGTCATGGAGGCGGTAGGTGCCGGCCGGGTTCTTCCTCGGGATCTGGGCGATGATCCACAGCAGCGCCAGCACCCCGAGGACGACTCCGACAATCAGTATGGTCGCCGCCACCCACTGCGGTGCGAACAAGGCCTGCAGATCACCGGAGACGACGTAATTCCTTGCGGGGGCGGTGTTCAGCAGTGACTGCGCTGTCCCGCTGGCCTGGAGGAGCAAGGCGACGCCGGCAGCCAGGACAATGACGCCGAGAATTGTAAGCCAGGTCCGGTTCAGGGTTCCTGCGGTCTGTCTCATCGGAAGCCGTCCTTCTGATAGTCGCGGTGGGCGGGTGCGCGAATGGTCTTACTCTCTGGACCGGACGGAGGCGGTAACCTGCGGAACCGGCGAGAGCCCAGCCTCTTCCAGCCGGGCCCGGACAGCGTCGGTGATCCTGGTGCGCAGATCCCCTGGCTCGTGCAGGAAAGTCGTGACGCTCAGGTGTACGCGCCCGGTTGTGGCTGTCGCTGAAACCGAGCCGACGCCGTCGATCTGCAGGCAGCGGGCTTTGGCCAAGTGCGCGATGGCCCGGCGGGTCATCACTGTTTCCCGATCCTGCACCGGCTGCGCCTCGGCCCCTGCGCCGGGGCCGGAATTATCGATAGCGATTGCATTGAACCCGCCGGGAATGAGGGCGCACAGCAACAGGGTCACTCCTGCCACGACGGCTGTTGTCCCGATCAGCCAGACAGCGGGGTCGTTCCAGGTCAGTGCGGCCAACCAGTCGCGGGGGCCCTCCAGCAGGGCGGGCCATGCGCCGTCGATCAACCGGGTGATGGCCAGCCAGGCCAGGGCGACGCCAGCGGCAAGGAGCAGGATCCCGACGATGAGTGCCGGCACGGCGCGGCTGGGCCGGTGCCGCAGGCGCATGGACCGGTGGTCGTTCCGGCTCATAGCAGTTTCCTTCGTCCCGGGGTGTCGGTGCTGGTGGTCAGCCACGAAATCCTGATGTCGACCTGCCGCACGTCGACGCCGGTTAACTCCGTCACCTTGGCCCTGATCCGGCGGCGCAGTTCCTCGGTGGCCTGGCGTAACGGCACCGGATACAGCATCCCCACCTCGACGCTTAAGGTCGCGATGTTCCCGGCGAGTTCAACCGACGCCTTGGGTCGGGCAGAGAGATCAGCACGTGTTCCGATGCCCAGAAAACCGCCGGAGGCGCCGCCAGCGGATGATTCGTCGCTGGCCACCTGCGAGGCAATTTTCTCGATCACCTTGGCGGCCAGGACGGTCTGCCCGCGCGTGCCCGTCTCGTCGAAGTCCTCACCGAAGCCCTCGACGGCGTCCCCGGCCCCGGACGTGGGCAGGGCGTTGGCTCCTGGCGGGTTCATCGGCTCGATGCTCTACCGAACAGGGCCTGTAGATCGAGTTTTCCTTCCGCGACCCGACCGACCACCATGCCGATAAGGCCGAGGATCACCGCGGCCAGCAGCGCCGCCCAGCCGCCGAAGCCCAAAACGATTCCCAGTACCAGACCTATCGTCAGGCACCAACGTGTAGTAGACATAGCCATCCCTTTTTTCTCATGGTCCCGGTATGGACCCGTTCGCCTCGGCGGTGGTCCCTGTGACGGGTGGTTACTGAAGTTCGGTCTTGTGGTCCTGCGGGTGCTCCTGTTCGTCGTCGGGCAGGTGGACGTCGGTGACGTTGATGTTCACTTCCAGCACTTCCAGTCCGGTGGCGCGCTCAACGGACTGGATGATGTTGCGCCGGATCGCCTGGCTGACCTCGACCACGGGGAACCCGTAGTCGACGACGATGGAGACATCGATTGCGGTCTGAAGTTCGCCCTTTTCGACGCTGACGCCGCCGCTGACGTTGGTCTGGGAGCCGGGAATGCGTTCGGTCAGGGCGCTGAACGCGCGCCGGCCTGCACTGCCCATCGCGTAAACGCCGGGAACCTCGCGGGTGGCCATGCCGGCCAGCTTCTGCACCACCGTTTCCTCGACCGTGGTGACACCACGATCGGTGTGCAGCGCGTCCCTGGCCTTCGACTGTTCCAGCGCGCTTCCTTGCGTCTGCCCGGGGGTGGCCATGACGCCGCTGGTGGTTCCGGGGGTCCTGGGTGTCTCTGTCATGGAAAACATCTCCTCGTGGGACTGGTGGTGGTGCGTACAACGGTAAGGACGAAGCCCGGAAGGAATCGTCACGTGGTGGGGCAGATTATTTTTCCCAGGGGCACACCGCCGCAGATCGGTTTCCGGCGTCGACCGGCTGTGGCATATTGGGGCCAAGGCCCGGCGCGTTCTCAGGACGGGATGGAAAGTGCATGGATAGTCATGGCCCCGGCTTTGAGCAGGACCTGGACGAGGGGAGCATTGTCGCCCGCGCCCAAGACGGCGATCTGGCAGCATTCGAACACCTGGTGCTCATCTATCAGTCCCGGCTCTTCCGGCTGGCCTACCGGATGGTCAACGACCGTGGCGAAGCCGAAGACATCGTGCAGGAGACTCTGACAACCAGCTGGCGTGGTCTTCCAATGCTCACTGATGTTGATGCTTTCGGAGGCTGGATCTATCGGCTGACGACGAACAAATGCCTGGACCAGCTGCGCAAGCGGTCCGCCCATGCCGAGGACATCATCGACTCGGAAATAATGGACTCCATGCCGGGAGCCCGCGCCCGCACGGTGTCGGCCCGCTGGGATCCGGCCCACGAGGCTGAATGGTCGGCCGAACAGCGTGGCCTGACCGCACTGCTGAACACGCTCCCTCCGGCACAACGGGCCTGCTGGCTGCTGCGGGAAATGCACGGACGCAGTTACGCCGAGATTGGTGTCACACTGAAGATCAGCCCGACAGCCGTCCGTGGCACACTCGCCCGGGCACGGCACCAGATAGCAGAAGGGATGAGCCAGTGGCGATAGATGACATCCCGCGGCTCGGCTGCGGCCGGAGCATCGACCGCATCTGGGCGACCGTCGACCGGCCACCCACCGCGCACGAAGAACAGTGCCAACAATGCCAGACAGCCAGGACCCGGCTGCAAAGACTCAGCGACGCAACCACTTCGCTGCGCGAAAGCGACCTGCACAATCCCGCGCTGAAACCCGGTCCCGGGATCAAGAACGCCATCATGGACGTGGCCCACGCGGAAGTCCGCCGCGGCAGCAAAATCCTCTTGCGCAGCGCTGACAACGGCATCACGGAGATCAGCGAACAGGCCATGAGCTCGCTAATAAGGTCCGCGGCTGCAGCGGTTCCCGGCATCCACTCACGACGCTGCCGCATCGAAATACGCTCCGAAGCCCCCTCCAATGAAGACCACCCGCCCGGAACCACCGGCACGGCCACCGACGCCGGTCCTCGCCTCATCGTGAATCTACGGGTAGCTGCCGCCGCGGGTGTGGAAATCCCCCTCATTGCGGAAGCGCTGCGGCACGAGATCAGCAACGCGATTCCGGCCGGCGTCGGAATCGGTGCCGGGATCGTCAACATCACCGTGGAGGACCTTTACGATGTCTGACAAACCCCTCCGAGGTTCCATCATTACCAGCCAACTCATCGCGTCCATCGCCACCCGCACCACGCTGGAAACACCCGGAGTCCTAAGGCTAGAGCCCACCATCCAAGGCTTCCTGGCCCGGCTCGCTCCCGCCGCCCTACAAAACCTCCGCACTGCCGGCAGCCAGGACGGCACCTACCGGCACGACGGCGTCACCGCGACAATCCGCGACGGCTCCGCACACGTCCACCTCGATATCGCCACCGACATCGCCTACACCGCCCTCCAAGTTGCCGAGGCAGTACAACGGCGCGTGCGTGAGAGCATCAGCCACACCGGCCTCACCCCGGGCATGGTCGACATCACCATCCTCGCCATAGAACCCCACCGCGGCACAGCGATGCTGTAACCCGGACGCACGGATTACCAACGGAAGAGGCACAACCATGGAACCGGTTCAGGTCATCCTGATCATCGCGGGAATCTTCGCCGTCCTGGTGGTCCTGTCGGCGCTGATGTCTTTTGGCCGGCGCAGAGGCGAAAAGAGGCTACATGACAATCGACAGGCTGCGGACGGGGACGCAACGGCCCAGAACCCCGACGAAGACCACCGCGACCCATAACAGAGCGGCGCCCCGCTGAGCCGGGACGCCGTGATTTTCTCCGCCGGTGAGAGTCCGGTCAGAGCTGGTAGTCAGCTACTGACGTGATGTCCTCGTGAACGCAGAGAATGTTGTGCTCCGTATCCATGAACCACGCGCACTTCTCGGAGTCCGTTGTACAGATGTGGTTCTCGGTCTTGAGATCCGGAAGGTCGTAGTCCTGGAACTGGACGCCTTTGGACTCCATCTCCTGGACGGTCCGCTCGATCTCCGAGACCTCAAAACTCAGGGTCGTGTGCTCGGAATGCTTTCCGTCCTTGACGGGCATCAACTGCAGCATGGGGCCGCCCTCGCTGCCGAACATTTCACTTCCGTCGCCTGCCACTCCATGGTGCGGGAGCCCCAGGGTGTCGGCATAAAAATGCCGGGCACGTTCTGCATCATCGACGGGCAGGACTGTTGTGGCTTTGTTGAGTACTAGGGTCATTTCGCCACCTCCTACGTTGAAAATTTTACGCCGGAGCAGGGCAGAAAGAGCCTGCCGTTTCGCCCCCACAGGCGACGCTCCCGCACTTCCGGCGACCCAACGACCGACGCTCCCGCACAGTGTGAGGGAGCGTCGGCACCACACCCGCCACACGTGCGGGAGCGTCGGAAGGTGGCTACTTCTCCACGAGGGTGAGGACGTCGTACGTGGCCACGATTTCGTCGTTCTGGTTGGTCAGGACGGCGTCCCAGGCCACCTCGCCGTACTCGTCGGTCTCGCGCGGGGTGATCTTCTTCGCGGTCAGTGTGACCCGGATGGAGTCGCCTGCGGCCACCGGCGTGATGAACCGCAGGTTCTCCAGGCCGTAGTTCGCCAGCACGGGACCCGGGGCAGGCTCCACGAACAGCCCGGCACCCCAGGCCAGCAGGAGGTAACCGTGCGCCACGATGCCCGGGAAGAACGGGTTGGCCTCGGCGGCCTCCTGGTTGGTGTGCGCGTAGAAGGTGTCGCCGGTGGAGTTGGCGAACTTGGTGATCTCCTCCAGGCTCACTTCGCGCAGCCCGGAGCGGATCGCGTCACCGATGTGCAGCGTGCTCAGGTGCTTCCGGAACGGGTGCTGGCCCTCGGTCTCGAGCGTGAAGTTGCGGTCGGCCCCGGTGTGCCAGACGCCGGTGACGGCGGTCAGCATGTTCGGCGAACCCTGGATGGCGGTGCGCTGCATGTGGTGCAGGACGGAGCGGATGCCACCGAGTTCCTCGCCGCCGCCGGCGCGGCCGGGGCCGCCGTGGACCAGGTGCGGGACCGGTGAACCGTGGCCGGTGGAGCTGCGGGCGTCCTCACGGTTGAGCATGTGCACCCGGCCGTGGTGGGCGGCGATGCCGGTGACGAGTTCGCGGGCCACCGCGGGGTCGTTGGTGCAGACCGAGGCGACGAGCGAACCTCCGCCGCGGGCGGCGAGGCGGACGGCGTCGGCCAGGTCCGTGTAGCCGATCACGGACGACACGGGGCCGAAGGCCTCAAGCGAGTGGACCTCTTCAGCTTCCGGATCCGCCCAGCTCAGCAGCACCGGGGACATAAACGCACCGTCGTCGACGACGCCGACGCTGCCGTCCGCGCTGGTGACCTTCGGCGAATCGAGCGTGCCGTAGGCGAGCTCGCCGCCGGCGTCGAGCATGGACTGGACGGCCGCGCGCACATCGGCGAGCTGTTCCAGGGACGCCAGGGCGCCCATGTTGACGCCCTCGGCGCGCGGGTCGCCCACGACAACACGCTCCTGGATCCGTTCCCCGACGGCTGCAATGACGTCCTGCACCAGCTCCTGCGGCACGATGGCCCGGCGGATCGAAGTGCACTTCTGGCCGGCCTTCGCGGTCATCTCGGTGACGAGGGACTTGATGAAGGCATCGAATTCCGGGGTGCCCTTGACGGCGTCCGGGCCCAGAATGGAGGCGTTCAGGGAGTCGGTTTCCGAGGTGAAGCGGACGCCTCCCTTGACCACGTTGACGTGGGACTTGAGCGTGTTGGCGGTGGAGGCGGAGCCGGTGAAGGCCACGATGTCGCGGTAGTCGAGGTGGTCCAGCATGGTGCGGACCGAGCCGGAAATCAGCTGCAGCGAACCCTTGGGCAGGATGCCGGATTCGATCATTGCCTTGACCACAGCGGCGGTGACATAGCCGGTGGGCGTGGCGGGCTTCACGATCGTGGGCACGCCGGCGATGAAGGCGGGCGCGAACTTCTCGAGCATGCCCCACACCGGGAAGTTGAACGCGTTGATCTGCACGGCGACGCCGGGAATGCGGGTGTAGATGTGCTCGCCGGCGAAGGAGCCGTCCTTGGACAGGACCTCCATGGGCCCGTCCACGATCACCTGGGCATTGGGGAGTTCGCGCCGGCCCTTGGAACCGAAGGTGAAGAGCACGCCGATGCCGCCGTCGATGTCCACCATCGAGTCGATCTTGGTGGCGCCGGTCTGGGCAGAGAGCGCGTAGAACTCGTCGCGGCGGCCATTCAGGTACTGCGCCAGCTCCTTGAGCTTGAGGGCACGCTGGTGGAAGGTCAGCTTGCCGAGTTCCGCCTGGCCGGTGCTGCGTCCGTAGTCCACGACGGCGGCGAGGTCCAAGCCCGCGGTGCTCACCCGGGCGAGGAGTTCGCCGGTGCTGGCGTCGAGGACGGGTGCCGCCCCGGCGGCGGACCCGGCGTCGGGGGTCCACCAGGAATCCCGGATGAAGCTGGGAACGATCTCGACAGTGTCTACTGTGGGTTCCGGAGCAGTTGCAGTGGTGGTCATCGTTGACGGGTCCTTCCAACAGGGGCAAGATCAACACGGCCAGCATTACTGACCGTCCGTTCGGTAATATGTCTACAGTACATGAATGAGGCCTGCCGCACACTAGCTGTGGCAGCACTGACCGGCCTGAGCCCCTGGATTTCCGGCCAAAGAGGAGACGCTATGACGCCCGAGCCCCGGAATACCGAGCTGTGGAAGATCACCCTCGGCGAACTCGACGAGAAGATGGGCGTGAAGATCGTTGAGGAATCCGTCGAGCGCGTGGTGGCCACCATGCCGGTGGAGGGCAACCGCCAGTCCTTCGGGCTGCTGCACGGCGGGGCCTCGCTTGCCGTCGGGGAGGCGGTGGGCTCCTGGGCCGCGGTCATCCACGCCAGCACACTGGGCAAGACCGCCGTCGGCGTGGACGTCTCCGCCACCCACCACAAGTCGGCCCGCGAGGGGCTCATCACGATCACCGCCACCCCCATCCACCTCGGCGGAACGGTGACCACCCATGAGGTGGTCATTACCAACGACGCCGGCCAGCGGCTCTGCACCCTGCGGATCACCAACCTGCTGCTGGACCGCAAGGGCTGAGCGGGACGCGGCACCCGGTGCCCTACCGCCGGGATCGGCGGGCGAAGACGAAGGGCCCGCGGGCTGCATCCAAAGAGGGGTCCCCGCCGGTAGTAACGGTGTAAGCAAATCACTGCCCGGATCCGGGCAACTCAATGAGGAGTTTTGAAATGCGCAAAACCGTTTATGCCGCCAGCGCCCTCTCGATGCTGGCCGCGCTCACGTTCGCTGCCCCGGCCCAGGCCGGCGGGAAGCACGACGACGGCGGGCACCACAGCGACGACGCCCTCCTGTCCGTCCTCCACGGCGTACCCGGCCTCACGGTGGATGTCTGGGTGGACGGCAAGCTCGCCCTGGACAACTTCAAACCCGGAACCCTGGCGGGCCCGCTCAAGCTCGACGAAGGCCGCTACAAGATCGCCGTCACGGCCTCGGACGCCACCAGCGCCGACAACCCGGTGATCGGTCCGGTCAAGGTCAATCTCAAGGAGGGCCGGAATTACACCGCGGTGGCACATCTGGATGCCTCCGGGGAGCCCACCGCAACCCTCTTCAAGAACGACACCTCGGCCAGCCCCCGGGGCGAAGGCAAGCTGACCGTCCGGCACGTGGCCGCGGCGCCCGCCGTCGACGTCCTTGCCGGCGACACCGCGGTCATCGAGGACCTGGAGAACCCCGATCAGGAGGTGCTGACCCTGGAGGCCGGAACGGTCTCCGCCTCGGTTGCAGCGGCCGGCACCACCAAACCCCTGATCGGGCCGGCGGATGTTCCGGTGACTAAGGGCAAGAACACGATTGTCTATGCCTGGGGCAGCCTGGACGACGACACCCTGGGCGTGGCCGTCCAGGTGGTCGACTCGGCCAAGTGGGGCGGCCGCGACCACTAGGCCGGCGGCCCGGCCTGAGGGACTGACTTGACGGCAGCGCACCTTCCACATGGGATGCGCTGCCGGTCAGGCCTACACCGATCCCGCCCTTGGACGTAGGGCCGATGGACCCGGAGGGCCTCCTGCCCGGACTGCTAGCGTGGAAGTGCTGATTGGCCCGGCACCGCCGGGTGAGGCCGGTTGCACCGGAAGGATCCACCATGCTCTCAGACACGTCACTTCCCGTCATCAAGGCAACGCTGCCTGTGGTGGGCGAGCACATCGAAGAGATCGCCAAGCGCTTCTACAAACACATGTTCGACGCGAGGCCGGACCTCCTGGATGGACTTTTCAACCGGGGAAACCAGGCGGACGGCCGCCAGCAGCAGGCCCTCGCCGGTTCCATCGCGGCGTTCGCCGGGCTGCTCGTGGACAACGTGGACCAGGTTCCGGACCATCTCCTCTCGCGGGTGGCCCACAAGCACGTCTCGCTGGGGCTGAGCCCGGACCAGTACCAGGTTGTCCACGACCACCTGATGTGGGCCATCGTGGATGTGCTGGGGGAGGCCGTCACGCCGGAGGTCGCCGCGGCCTGGGACGAGGTCTACTGGCTGATGGCGAACATGCTCATCAACAAGGAACGCGGGCTGTACAACGCGGTGCACCTGACCCCGGACACGATCTGGCGGACCTGGCGGGTGGCCGAGCGGATCCAGGAGACGGACGACGTGGTCCGGTTCGTCGTCGAGCGGGTTGATGAGCGCGAGGTCAAGCCGTCCCTGCCGGGGCAGTACGTCACGATCAAGATGCGCATGCATGACGGCGTCCACCAGCCCAGGCAGTACAGCCTGACAAAGGCCGACGACGGGCAGCACCGTCAGTTCGCGGTCAAGCGGGTCCGCGGACTCGGGACCCCCGACGGCGAGATGTCCACCCTGCTGCATGACGAGGTCAGGGTGGGCGACGAGGTGGTGCTCTCGGCGCCCTTCGGCGATGTGGTGATGGAGTACACGGACCGGCCCCTGGTCCTGGCCAGCGCGGGGATCGGGATCACCCCGATGGCCGGCATGCTCTCGCACCTCGTCAAGTCCGGCTCCCAGCGGCAGGTGATAGTGCTGCATGCGGACGACAGCGAGGCGTCCTTCCCGCTCCGGGGGCAGGTCCGGGAGGATTTGGCCGCGTTGCCGGACGGGACGTTGAAGTCGTGGTTCCTGAACACCACAGTGGGCGGGGCGGCGTCCGGATCCGAGTTCTCGGGCTTTATGGACGTGAGTGCCGTGGAACTCCCCGACGACGCCGAGTACTATCTCTGCGGTCCGCTTCCGTTCCTAAAGTCTGTCCGGAGCGCACTGGTGGCCAGCGGCGTACCGGCCAAAGACATCCAATACGAGGTGTTCGGCCCGGACCTCTGGCTGGCTGACTTCCAGTAGCGCCGGGCAGTCAGTTGACTGCCCGGCGCCGTGAGGCCGCCAGCTTAGTGCCGCCCAGCAGGACAACGCCCAACAGGACCGCGCCACCGGCCAGGCCCGCTAACGGCAGGAGTGAACCCGCGCCGGTGTTCGGCAGTTGGTCGGAGCCCGCAGGAAGCACGGAGGAAGCGGCGGAATCGGCTGCCGGAGCAGCGGGCTGTGGCGGGACATTGGGCTCTACCGATGCAGCGGGCTCTGCCGGGACACTGGGGTCCACCGGGACACTGACGGGCGCGTCGATGGTGAACGCCACCAGCCGCGGGTCCGAGGAGACGCCGTCGACGGCTTGGGTGACGGAAAGCGTGTGTGCCCCGGGGGCGAGGCTCTCCGGGAACGGCACGCTCCACCGGCCGCCGGCAGCGCCGCGGGTTCCGGCCCGCGTGGCACCAACGGAGACCCCGTCGATCAGCACTGCGACGTCGGCGCCGTCGACACCTGTTCCGGCGATCGTCCCGGGCAGCGTGTCCTGGCTGAGGTGCGAGCCGTCTGCGAGAGACGATACGGACGGGGCGCCGGGGGCGAGGGTGAAGTTCGCCGTGGCGGAGGGGCTGTCCACGGCGCCGGGCATCGTCTGCACGGCGCGCACGGAGAGCCTGCCGGGAGCAGCACCCTCGGCGGGAATGCTCCAATGCCCGTCGGGCCCGACATCCGCGGTGCCGTCAATATCGCCGGTGAGCCGTACCTTCAGCCCGGGTGTTCCGGTGCCTTCGATGCCGGTGATTTTCTTCAGCGCCTCCCCCTCGGCCGGGCTGGTGATCACCGGTGCGGCCAGTTCCGAGACCGTGAAGTCCAGGGACGCCGCGCCCGAGCGGCTGAATCCATTGACTGTCTCCGCGGCCAGCGTGAGCGGGCCGGTGGTCTCGGGTGCGGGGTAGGTCCAGGTGCCGGCAGCGTCAACCGGCACCTCCACCGGCGCCTGGTTGCCCGCGGAGATGCGCACTTTCGAGTTGGCGGCCACGGCCGATGCAGGTGCGGCCGGCACCCGGCCCCTGATGGGTTGGCCCGCCGTGAAGGTCAGATTCTCCGGTGCCACGAGCTCGGGTTTGTTCAGGAACAGCTGGAGTTCGACGGCGGTGGGGAACCTTGTGAGGGCGTCCTCGAGGGTCGTGGCAATGGCGTAGTTATCGCCGGACGTCTCGCCTGCCGAATGCGTGCCCACGGCGAAGTTGCCGCTGATCCAGGGTCCGCCGGAGTCTCCGCCGCTGGACTGGACATCATTGGAGAGGAAGCCCTTGAAGGCGCGGAGGTCCGCCGGGTCTGTTGTTCGACCGCCCACGACGTAGATGCCGGTTTCGTCCACCTGCCCGCAGGACCAGCCCGTCGTCCGTCCGGAGCGGCACACCTCCTGGCCTTGGAACGGGGCAACCATGCCGATGATTTTCACGGCCGAGGGTCCCGGGTTCGCGGCGCTGGCCCAGGTGCTCGCTGCCGCCTGGACGCTGAGTCCGCCGTCGAGCGCCTCGATGACGGCGATGTCGGTGCCCACGTTGCCGGGGGCTTCTTCGGTGCCCGTGATCCAGGAGTTGAGCGGCCCGCCGAACTGGCTGAATCCGAATGTGCCCAGCGGGGCCAAGATGCCGGGCAGGGGGGCCGAACCACCCGCCGTGGCCGACGTCGGGGGTTCAATCTCGGCGACCCGTGCCGTGCCGTCTTCGGCGCAGTGCCCCGCCGTCAGTACTACCGGCAGTCCCGCCGCGCTGAACGCGCCAAACCCCGTCGAACAGATAGTCATCCGGTCAATGACATAGCCTTCCCCGCCGTAAACGTCCGCTTCGGTTGTCACCGGCGACCCCTGTTCCAGCCGGACGTTGGCGTAGCGCGCAACAAAGTCCGCCGGGGATATCTTCCCGGGCGCCGCGTCGGTTGTGGACGGTGCGGCCTGCGGGTCCAGGACGGCGGGCAGCGCGGCTTCGGCCGCATTTGTCCCGCCCGTGCGGATGATGAAGCGTCCTCCGGAGTAAGCCACGGCCTGAAGACCCGCGGGCCCCACCTCGCGGACGTAAGCCTGAAACAGCTGCTCGGTGCTGGACGACACCAGCTCGGCAGCGGAGAGGACACTCGCGGGAACCGCTGAGGGAACAACCGCTGAGGGAACACTCGAGGGTTCCGTCGAAGGTTCTGCAGACAGTTCAGCCGAGGGTGCCGCGAGCACGAACGCGGCCGCGGTTCCGGCGTCGTTGAGGTCATTCACCCGGGCCTGAAGCCCGGCGCCGCTGCCTTCGACGAGGATCTCGCCGTCGCGCAGGCTGATCCCCACGTAACCGGGCAGCCCGCGGAGGGATGGAACGGCATCGGCTGCGGTCTTTGCCAGCTGACCTGCTGCGTTGAACTCCTCGAGCGTCATGCCCAGGTCCCGCTGGACGGCCTCCGCGAGGCCGGCGTCGCTGACTTCCGGGGCGACCCCGGGAGTGGCTCCGGAACCTGTCGACGGAGCCGTGGCGCCGGTCGCCGACGGCGAGACTGCAGGCGTCGCTGCGGGAGCTGCATCCGATCCGCCCGCTTCGGCGAGCGCAGGAACAGCGTAGAACGAACCCGCGAGCGCGAGGGCAGCTGCCGCCACCGTCCGCACTGTCAGCTGAAACCTGGGAGTCTTCACCCGGTTACTCTAGCGCCCCAATTTCGCCAGAACGGCAGTCACCTCGGCGTCCGTTACGCCATTGTGGCGCAAAAATTCGAGGGCTTTCACGCTGCGCACGAACCGGAGCAGGCTTTCCAGCCGCGATTCGAGCAGGGGCGCCAGCTCGTCCTCAGGCAGATAGCGCTCATGCGGATGCGGCACTCCGGACACCCGGTGGTGTTCGTTGATGCCCCGCACGGCATGCTCGTAGCCGATGGCGATGGCGCTTTCGCCCGCGCCGGCGAGGTCCTGGAGCATGGCTGCGATCATCCCGCTGCGGTCCCGGCCGGCCGAGCAATGGATCACGACGCCCCCGCGCGCCTCCGCCACGGCTTTGAAGACCGCAGCGACCTTCTCGGGGAAGATCCGGGCATTGTCCGCGTACGACGCCGGATGGTTGAGGTAGGGATCGCAGAGTTCGCGGAACTCACTGTTGCCGGGGTCTTCAGTGGGGGCGTGCACGACGTCGAACGCGGCCAGCGTCTCCACGCTCACCCGGGGATCGGTAGCGCGGCGCCGGATCTCGTCCGGGTTGCGGAGATCAATCACCGTCCGGATACCGCCGTCGTATGCCTGCTGCCAGCCGGATTCGGTAAGCCATTCGCGCCGCCCCATCCGGAACACCTCGCCGGCAATATGCCAGGCGTTGACCGCCCCGTCCCATTTCATGGCTCCGGGCGCGGCCATCCCTTGGGAACGGCCGACTGGCGCGTCAGGAATCGTCATTCTGAAAGTCAAGCACACCCCCCGGTGTCGATCCACGGGCAGGTTTCACGCAAGATTTCCACAACGGGACTTTGGATATGGTGCGGGTTCACGCGTCCGCGTAGGGTGGCGGTGAACCCGGTAGCCCCCGGGCTCTTCAGCCCGCCGGCCGCCACAGACGCCTCGTCACGGCACGGGGCGCTGTACCAGCGTGCTATTGAGGGGAACCACCATGGGAACTCTGAATCTTCGACGCCGCCGCACGGCTTTGCTGGCCGGTCTCGCCACGCTTGCCATGGCACTCGGACTGGCCGCAGCCCCGGCCCAGGCCGTGAACAAGACCAAGTACATCGCCCTCGGGGACTCCTACGCCGCGGGCCAGGGAGCGGGTCCCTATCTGGATGCTTGCTACCGCAGTGAGAACGCCTACGCCGAACTCGCCGCTGCGTCCAGGACCATCAAGCTGGTCACGAACGCGGCCTGCAGCGGCAAGACGACCAGGGACGTCATGAGCACCCAGTTGCGGCAGCTGAACAAGAGCACTGAGCTCGTGACCATCACCGCCGGGGGCAACAATCTCGGGTTCGGGGACATCGTCACGAAGTGCGTCACCGCCATGTACGATCCCACCGCGGCCCCCGGCTGTTACAAAGCCAGCAGTGACGCGACGGCCATGATCGCCAGCGGACAACTCGCCGGCGACGTGATCGCGATGATTCAGAGCGTGCAGGCCGCCGCGCCCAACGCCAAGGTTGTGGTGACCGGCTACCCCTACCTCTACGATCCGGTCGCGCCCGGCCGGACCGATCCGACGTCGCTGTTCATCTACCATGCCACTGATCTGGCTGACGGTCTCAACGGATCCATCGCCGCTGCCGCTTGGAAGACCAAAGTAGATTTTGTCGACGTCCGGGGAGCTTTCGCCGGCCACGGCATCAACTCGACGTCCAACGACCCGTGGATCAACTTCGACCTTGCTAACCCGGGCAGTCCCGACAACTTCCACCCGAATGCCAAAGGCTATGCGGCGTACTTCGAAACACTGAGCGAAGTCGACGCCTACTCGGCACCCTAGCCCCGTTTGGCCAGCCTGGATTCGAGGGCATTGCGGACCATGGGCCACTCGTGTTCCAGGATGGAATACACGACGGTGTCCCGCAGCGCGCCATCGCTGCTGCGCGTGTGGCTACGGAGCACACCGTCCTGCTTGGCGCCCAGCCGCGCGATCGCCTCGCGGGACTGGTGGTTGAGCCAGTGCGTGCGGAACTCGACGGCGGGGCAGCCCAGCGTTTCGAACGCGTGCCGCAGCAGCAGAAGCTTGGAATCCGGGTTGCTGCCGCTGCCATGGGCAGACGCCGCGTTCCAAGTGGAGCCGATCTCCACCCGGGGCGTGGCGGCGTCGATATTCATGTAGGTGGTCATGCCGATGACCCGGCCCGGTTCGCCGCTGGCGGGATCAAGCAGCCGCGTGGTGAACGGCAGCATGGAACCCCTGCGCTGCAAGGCCAGACGTCGCTCGATCTCGGCGGCCATCTGCTCAGGTGCGGGCACGCTGGTGTACCAGAGCTTCCAGAGTTCGCCATCTTGGGCTGCCTCGACCAGGCCGTCGTGGTGGTCCGGACTCAGCGGCTCCAGGACGACGTTTTTCCCGCTCAGGGTGATGGGGTTGATCGAAGTCACGGCACCATCCTAAGGGCGCCCGCTTCTGCGGTTGCGATACGACCCCCGGTGACTAACGACGATGTTCTGGCTACGCTGTTGCCGTGATAACCATAGAACGCTCGGTCCGCTCGTCCCTTGATGCCAAAACGGCGTTTGACTACCTGTCGGCATTTGAACACACGCCGGAATGGGATCCCGGGACCCCCGTCGTCAACAAATTATCCGCCGGCCCGGTTGCCGTGGGCCACGAATACCATGCCGAAGCCGAGTTCCGCGGCAAGCGCCAGGCACTGACCTACAAAGTGCTGGAACTGAGCTCCCGGCATATCAAGCTGCGCGGGGAGAACAAGTCCGTCGTTTCGGTGGACACGATCGAGGTGACGCCGGCGGATGCCGGTTGCCTCGTCAAGTACACGGCCGAATTCACCCTCAAGGGGTTGCTCAAGGTCGCCGAACCATTTATGAAACCGGCCTTCCAGTCCCTGGCAGACCCCGCGATGGCCGGAATCCAGAAAGCCCTCGACTCACGGGCGTCGCAGTAGCGGACCGGCCGGGACAGGAGCATACCGTGACATCCCAGAATCCGGATCCGCTGGAGAACAACCTCACCGGTTTGGAGCCGGGCGGCGGCGTGCCTCCCGGTGAGACACCGCCGGCGGAGGGGACCTCGACGGGACCGCAGGGGCCGCGACTCCGGGAGGACCGGGGCTTCGTCCAATACCTCTGGATCGTGATGATCGCCCTGGTGGTCCTTTTGGTGCTTCTCTTTTTTGTCGGTTACATCGTTGGGATCCTGAACTAGTCGGTCCAGTCGAAGAACCCTTTGCCGGTCTTGCGTCCGAGCTCGCCGCGGGCCACCTTGTCGCGCAGGATCTGCGGCGGGGCGAAGCGCTCGCCCAGTGTGGAGGCGAGGTATTCGGCAATACCGAGCCGGACGTCCAGTCCCACGATGTCCGTGGTCCGCAAGGGGCCGGTGGGGTGCTTGTAGCCCAGCACCATGGCGTTGTCGATGTCCTCGGCGGACGCCACTCCTTCTTCGACCATGCGCATCGCTTCGAGGGCAATCGCGACCCCCAGCCGTGAGGACGCGAAACCGGGCGCGTCATTGACGACGACGGCGGTCTTGCCCAGCGCTTCGACCCAGCCACGGGCCGCCTGGGCCAGCGGCTCCGAGGTCTGTTCGCCGAGCACCACTTCGATCAGGGTGGACGCCGGCACCGGGTTGAAGAAGTGCAGGCCGAGGAAGTTCTGCGGGCGCCGCAGCTCACGGGCCAGCGCGTTGACGGAGATCGAGGACGTGTTGGAGGCGAGGTAGGCGTCGGCGGCGAGGCGTTCCTCGATCCCCCTCAGGGACACGACTTTCAGGTCCCAGTCTTCGGGAACGGCCTCGATGACCAGCTGGCGGTCCTTGAAGTCGTCGTAGTCCACGGTCACTGAGAGCCGCGACACCATCTCGTCCAGGTTGCCGTCCGTGGCGCCGCGCTCGATGCTTTTGGCCGCCGCTGATTCCACCCGCTCGCGGGCAGCCTCCGCGGACTGTTCGTCACGCTCGACGACGAGGACGTTGGCGCCGTTGATCAGGAAGGCGTGGGCGATGCCGGCGCCCATCCGGCCCCCGCCGAGAACCCCGACGAAGTCGGGGAGGGCACTGTCGGGGAGGGCACTGTTGGGGAGGCCGCCGTCGGGAAGGTTCGCGGGGCTTGCTGAGTTGCTCATCTTCAGTTCTTCTTCCGGTCTGGATCCTGGTCGGACGTGTCGGCTGGCTTCCTGGCGGATTTCCTATCGGATTTCTTATCCAGGAAAGCCTGCATGCGGTCGAACTTGGCCTGGGACTCAAAGAGGATCCCCTGCGCCAGCTGGTCGATCAGCGGGTGCGCCTCGGCGGGCGCGTGGAACACCGACTTAGTGATCCGGACCGCGAGGGGATCCTGGGCGGCAATCCTGTCGGCCAGGGCGTGGGCCGCCGCCATCAGCTCGGGCGCCTCGTGGATCTCGGTGATGAGGTTGACCGCGAGCGCCCGTTCGGCCCGCAGCACAGTACCGGCCAGCAGGATTTCCTTGGCCACGGGCTCCCCCACCAGCTCTTTCAGCCGCCAGCTCGCGCCGGCAGCGGCGAGAATCCCCAGGCCCGTCTCCGGGTTGCCGATCCGCACGGACGGGGTGCCGATCCGGAAGTCCGCGGCGTACGCCAGTTCGGCGCCGCCGCCCAGGCAGAAGCCGTCCAGGGCCGCGATAACAGGCATCGGGAGCTTGGCGATCCGCACAAAAATGGTGGAGTTGATGCCCTGCAGGGCATCATCGCGGCGGCGTTCGCGGAGCTGTCCGATGTCCGCGCCGGACGCGAAGACACCTTCCGTGCCCGCGATGATCAGCACCTTCGGGGTCTGCTCCAGCGCGGCGCAGACGGCGTGCAGCTCGTCGACCATCTGCTGGTCGATGGCGTTGCGGACCTCGGGCCTGTTGAGGAGCACCACCAGCCGGTCCTCGCGTTCGTCGATCAGCAGCGTACTGAAATCCTTCGGGTTGAGACCCGTCGCAGCGGCCGCCACTACACGCGCTCCAGCAGCATCGCAGTGCCTTGGCCCACGCCGATGCACATCGTGGCGAGGCCGATCCTGGCATCCTCGCGCTCCATCCGGCCCAGCAGGGTGATAGCGATCCGCGACCCGGACGAACCCAGCGGGTGGCCCAGGCTGATGGCGCCGCCGTCGCGGTTCACGATCTCGGGGTCCAGCCCAAGCCGGCGCATGCTGGCGAGGGACTGCGTGGCGAAGGCCTCGTTGAGTTCGACGGCGCCGAGGTCGCCGACGCCAAGACCGGTCCGGGCGAGCACCTTTTGGGTGGCCGGGACGGGCCCGATGCCCATGATCTCAGGCTCGCAGCCAGCGGAGGCGCCGTCGATGATCCGGGCGCGCGGGGTGAGCCCGAGCCGCTCGATGGCGGCTTCGGACGCGACGATGATCGCTGAGGCGCCGTCGTTAAGGGTGGAGGAGTTTCCTGCCGTGACCACGGACCCGCCGGCGACGACGGGGCGGAGGCCCGAGAGGACGTCCATCGTGGTGCCGGCGCGGGGGCCTTCATCGGTGTCGACGACGGTTTCCCCCTTGCGGGTCTTGACGGTGACCGGGACGATCTCGCCGGCGAAGCGGCCGGCGGCGATGGCCGCGAGGGAACGTTCGTGGGAGCGGACGGCGAAGGCGTCGGCGTCCTCGCGGGTGATTCCGTCCATGCGGGCGACTTCCTCGGCCGTCTCCGGCATGGAGTAGGTCATCTTGCCGCCGCGGGAGAGTTCGCCCTTCTGGAACAGCGGGTTCGCGAAGCGCCAGCCAATGGACGTGTCGAAGATCTGTCCGGGCTTCGCGAAGGCGGCCTGCGGCTTCTCCTGGACCCAGGGGGCACGGCTCATGGATTCGACGCCGCCGGCGATCACGATGTCCGCGGCTCCGGATTTGATCATCTGGCTGGCCATGATGATGGCGCTCAGGCCGGAGGCGCAGAGCCGGTTCACGGTGATGCCGGGAATGTGCAGCGGGAGACCGGCCAGGATGGTGGCCATGCGGGCGACGTTGCGGTTTTCCTCGCCTGCGCCGTTGGCATTGCCCATGATGACTTCGTCGATGCGGTCCGGATCCAGTCCGGCCCGCGCCACGGCCGCGCGGATCACCAGGGCGGCCAGGTCATCGGGGCGGACCGCGGAGAGCGCCCCGCCGTAGCGGCCCACCGCAGTGCGGGCACCGCCTACGAGAAATGCCTGTGGTCCTGCTGCTGCTGATGCCATGGGTACACCCTTCACGCGATAAACGTCTCTGTCATCGAATCTGTCATCGAGCGAACTCTTTTCGGCGGCGGCCTCCACGGCCAACCGTCAGCGCGCCAATTTACCGACCGTTCGTTCTATAAAGATTACACGGCACGGCAAGGGGGTCAATCAGGCCTCCGCCGGATTACGCGACCACGACGCCGAGATGGCTCGCCATCAGCGGGGCAAGCAGGCCGAGCTGGTAGTCATCGATCACCAGGCCCGCGAGGCTCCCCAGGCCGCTGATGACGCGGAAATCTGTGCCGCGGATGTCAAAGTCCTTAAGCCTGGCGCCCGCGACGTCGAGTGTGCCGATGGTGCAGTTCTTCAGCGCCACCCGTGTTGCCGTGCAGGAACCCAGGTCCAGTTCACTGATGATGCAGTCGCTGATCTGGACGTCCGTGAGCTTGGCTCCGCGCAGATTCACGTAGTCGAGTTTGCCGCCCTCGATCCGCACGGACTGCCAGGCGCTCTCGTAGAGTTCCGCGGAACCCCAGCGCGGGTTCCCGATCTCGACGTCGCGCAGCGTGCTCCGGGCCGCCGTGAACACGGGGGCGTACATCTCAGCCAGGATGCAGTCGCGGAAACTGGTGCCGCGCAGCTGGGTCTCATTGAAGGACACGCCCTGGAAGTCGCACTCGGCGAAGTCGGCACCGGCGAGTTCCCGGCCGTCGGCCGATGCCCTGCTGAACCGGACGCCGTCGTACCTCGCCCCCGGCTGGAAGTCCGGAGCCGGGTCGTCCTGGAGCTCTTCGAGCCGGACGGGGCTGAGCCGCGGCGCGGTTATCTTTGGCGCTTTGGACGCGGTGCCCCGTGCCATTAGAGCGACTCGGCCTTGGCCGCGATTTCTGCCAGGTCCTTGGCGAGGGCCTTGCGGGTGATGCGCATGCCCAGCCTTCCGAAGAGCGCCATCGCCAGTTTGCTCATCCGGGAGGGATTGATCAGGTCGGCGCCGAAGGTCATTGTGAGGTCCGTGCCGCCGTCGCGATCAGCCAGCGTCATGCGTGAGGTGTAGTCGGCCCCGCCCTGCAGCGCTTTCACCGTGGTGCTCCGGGGAGGGCTCGCCTGGGACACCCACATTTCCACGGTTTCCGACCTGCCCATCATGGTGCGGGTTTCCTTCCAGCGCGTGCCCTCGCCGTAGGGGCCGTCGCTCAGCATCTGGATCGAGTCGATGCCGGACACGGTTGCGGCCGAACCAGGAATGTCGGAAATGACCGCCCACACTTTGTCCGCCGGTGCGTTGACGTGCTGGGTCAGGCTGAGTTTGTGCTCCATGCCATTGAGCCTAGCCCGGCTCCCCCGCGGATTTCATCCCTCGCAACCTGATACCCCCTTGAATTAGTAAGCATGCTTTGTGTTATTCTGAAAAGACGTTGAATTTCAACCGGAAACGAAAGGTGTTCACACCATGGGTATCGGAGACAAGATTCAGAACGAAGCAGAGCACCTCGGCGGCAAGGCCAAGGAAGCTGCTGGCAACGCCACCAACAACGACGAACTGCGCGCCGAGGGCCAGAAGGACCAGGTAGTCGCGGACGCCAAGAAGGTCGGCGAGAACGCCAAGGACGCTTTCAAGCGGGACTAGTCCTGACGCAAGACGGCGGCGCCGGACATTCCTTTGGGGGATGTCCGTCGCCGCTTTTTTGTGGGCAGGGTTCTTGGCTGCGCGGGCCGGCCTTTTTTGCAGGCGCCCGGCCCCACCGATTCGCCACAAACGGCCGCTAACCCACCCCGGATAGCGGCCATTCTCGTCCAATGGGCGCATCGTCGGCGTAGCCGCGAACAGCACGGGCCGAGACCCGGGCTCAAGCGCCCCCACGCCCTGCACGGCGTCACCGGCCTAAACAAACGACGGCGGCCCCCTCACCGGAGGACCGCCGTCGTCTGCGTTGCTTCTTGCCCTGAACGGTTAGTTGAAGAGCGCGTTCTTGGGTTCGTTGTTCTTGACCTTGTGCCAGCCGAGCCACAGCAGCAGCGCGAAGAATGGGATGGTCGCAAGGGTCCAGAGGCCCAGGTGGAACACGTCACCGCTCTTGCTGGTCATGGTGTCGAAGCCGATCAGCACCGTGATGGCCAGCAGCGCAACGAGGCCCGCCCAGCTGGTCCAGGTTCCGCCGGGCGCGGGCAGGGACGACACCTTGCCCTTGGTCTTGCGCAGCGCGATCTGGCTGGCGAAGATGGCGCCCCAGGTGAAGATCACGCCGATCGACGCGGAGTTCAGCGCAAGGTCGAAGGCGTACGAGCCGCCGAGCCAGATGTTGAGCAGGATGCCGACGAGGTACACGCCGCCGATGGCCAGAATGGCGGCATACGGCACGTGGCTCTTGGACATCTTGGTCAGCCACTCCGGAGCATGTCCATTGTTGGCCATGGTGCGGAAGATTCGGCCGATCGAGTACAGGCCGGAGTTGCAGGAGGACAGCGCGGCGGTGATGACAATCATGTTCATAACGTCGCCCATCCAGGGAAGACCCATCTGGCCGAACACCGTGACGAACGGCGACGTGCCGGCCACGTACTGGTCCGAGGGCAGCAGCATGGCCAGGAGGGTCACGGAACCGACGTAGAACACCACGATGCGGAAGACGACCGCGCGGATGGCCTTGGGCACTTCCTTGGCCGGGTCCTGCATTTCGCCGGCGGTGATGCCGACGAGCTCAATTCCGTTGTAGGCAAAGATCACGGCGTTCAGGACCAGGATCATGACCAGCGCACCCTTGGGGAACATCCCGCCTTCGGCTGCGAAGAGGTTGTTGACCGAGGCGTTGCCGTCGCCCACCTGGGCGTTGGTGATGACCATAAAGGTGCCCACGGCCAGGAAGATGAGGATGGCGCCCACCTTCAGGCAGGAAGCCCAGAACTCGAATTCACCGAACGCCTTGACGCTCAGGAGGTTGACGCCCACCAGCAGCAGCAGCGCTGCGATGGCGGTCAGTTCCACCGGCACGTTGGGGAAGAAGAACTGGAAGTACAGTCCGATGGCGATCAGTTCGGCGATCCCGGTCATGGCCCAGTTGATGAAGTACATCCAGCCGGACACATACGCGCCCTTCTTGCCGAACATTTCGCCGGCATAGCTGACGAACGAGCCCGACGTCTGGCGGTACATGATCAGCTCGCCCAAGGCGCGCATCAGCAGGTAGGCGATGACGCCGGCAATGGCGTACGAGAAGATCAGCGCGGGACCCGTGGAGGCCAGGCGTCCGCCGGCACCCATGAAGAGGCCGACGCCGATTGCGCCGCCCATGGCGATCATGGTGACCTGCCGGCCGCTCAGGGACTTTTTGTAGCCCTCGGCGCTGAGAGTCGAGTCGACGACGGCGGATTGCGCCGTCGGGCTCTTAAGTTCTGTGGGGGTAGTTGATGGCACAGCTGTTTCCTTGTAGGTCGAGGTATGGCCGGGACAGGACCGTGGATTCACGTACACAAAATTCGGGCCCAAGCCCCCGGAAGGGACCAAGGCGTGTACCGAACCTCACAAGTGTCGAAGCTCGCGCGGCTCATCCATCGTACTAGCATTCAGGACCCCGGCGTGACCCGGGCTACATCCCAGGCCGCCCGCGAACCGCAGTAATAGCGATGTTTTGACGCAAAAGCGCTGGTCAGGGCGTTGCTTCCATTACTCTGAGCATGCCGGTGAGGGATTTTCCTGGCCGGGGCGCCTGCACCGTCACTGCAGGCCGTGGCAGTAACGCCGTGATTCAGGGGGGAACATGAAACAGAGAGCGCTACTGCCTGCAGTGCTGCTTCTCGTATTGGCGGGGTGTTCGAGCGGCGGTTCCGGCCCGGCCGGACCCAGCGAGAGCCGCGCAGCAGCAACGCCAGCAGCATCAGCACCACAAACATCAGCATCTCCGGCGCCGGGTACCTCCGAGCCCGCCGATGTTTCCACGTCGCTGAACGCACCCGACGCCTTGCAGCAGCACGTCTGCACCGCAACAGCCGACGGGTCGTGGTCCTTCAAGGGGACCCTCGTCAACAACAGCGACAAGAACAAAGTGTTTTCCGTGGCAATCGGGGTCACCGCGGGCCCGGCGGTGGCAGGGCACACGCTCATCACCAAAACAGTTCCCGCCGGCCAGTCGGCTGACATAGCCGCGGCGAACTTCGCCAAGACCAAAGACAGCAACGGTACCTGCACGCCAGTCGTCTCCGTAGAGGATGCCCCATGAAAAAGAAGCTGCTTCTCATCACGGCGGTGATCGTCGGGCTGACGGCCGGGCCGCTGACGGTCGGGCCGGCCTTCGCCGATGACGCAACGGTTGCTCCGACGCCAACCACCCTGGCGGCCACGCCAACCGGAACGCCGACGCCGACCGGGACCGCCCCGGTCCCCGCCGTACCGGCTCCGGAAGGCACTGCCACTGCGACTGCAACAGCAACGGCGAAACCCACCGCGGAGCAGACACTGCCCCTGGTCGAACCAACGCCGACGCCGAGCCCGACGGAAGAGCCGACGCCTCCGGCCTTCGTCGTCCAAGGACCCTTCGAGGCGAAGTGGACTTCACTGAAGGGTGCCGCCGGCCCCCTCGGTGAACCGACCGCCAACCAGGTCTGCTCACTCGGCGTCTGCAGCCAGGCGTTCGAAGGCGGATCCATTTTCTGGACCTCGGCAACGGGGGCGCACCCGGTCCTGCGGACCGAGGGACACACCGGCCCCCGCTGGCATGCCAAGGGCGGCCTGGCGCTTTACGGCCATCCCGTCACGGATGAGACTGCCGTGTCCGGCGGAACGCTCCAGAAGTTCTCCAGCGGCCGCGTGGTGGCATGGACCGGAACGAAGTTTCTGGAATTCTCCGCCCGAAGCGGCATCGGGAGCCGTTGGGTCGCCGCCGGCGGCGAGGCAGTCCTTGGCCTCCCCGTCGCTGCCGAGGCCTGTGGGCTGAAGGCATCCGGATGCTTCCAGCAGTTCGACAAGGGCCAGATCTACTGGGCACCGGGAATCGGCGGCCACGTCGTCTGGGGCGGGATTTTGGGCCGCTGGAAGGCAGGCGGAGCGCAGAACAGTGTGCTGGGTTACCCGGTAACGGAAGAAACCTGCGGCCTGACTGCCAGTGGCTGCGTGCAGCGCTTCCAAGGTGGCAGCATCTTCTGGTCGCCCGCCACGGGCCCGCACGTGGCCCGCGGCGCCATCGGAAGCCGGTATTCCGCCGTCGGATCGTCGCGAAGTATGCTGGGCTACCCGCTCGCCAGCGAGACCTGCGGACAAGCCGCCAGTGGCTGCGTGCAGCGTTTCCAGGGCGGACGCATCTACTGGTCGCCCACCACGGGTGCCTGGATTTCCGGCCGTGGGATCGACAGCAAGTTCATCTCAGCCGGCGGCCCCGGTGGCTCGCTGGGGTACCCCATCGCGAGCGAGCGTTGCGTTGGCAGCGCCTGCGTGCAGTCCTACCAGCGCGGGGAAATCACCTGGTCCCGCTCCGCCGGGACCAGGGTCTATGGCATGTCTGAATGCCACAAGCTCAACAACGGCCAGTCCAAGTACCCTACGCACGGCGCGAACCGTGTCCTCCTCACCTGGACCTCGGGCTACGGAGTGTCCCACGCGACCAACCTGTACTGCATGAACGTCGCCGGAGCTTATGTGCCGGACTGGCGGACTGACGGCTACGTCGGTGCCTCAGGTTTCAAGCCGCCGGGCGTCCCGTCCGGTCCCACCCGGAACCTGTACTCCCCCACCGGCTCGTATTCCGTGACGGAAGCCTTCGGTCTGGGCAACCCGGGCACGAAGCTTCCTTACCGCACGCTGAACCCCCGTTCGCGGTGGGGCGGTAACCCTTGGACGGCGACGTACAACAAGTACCACGAGTCGTCCTCCTGGGTGGGCTATGACGAGAACATGTGGTGGTTCGCGAGCGGCGGCTACTACCGCCAGGGCGCAGTCATCAACTACAACCGGCCCAACATCGTCCAGGACGCCGGCTTCGCCATTTTCCTGCACATGAACAAGGTGCCGACAGCCGGATGCATCTCGCTCGATGACTGGGCCGTGGTGGACTACCTCCGCAAGTCCACCCCGGGCGACCGGATCATCATGGGTACGTACGGGTCCCTGTTCCGTTAGATCTGGAACAGGTCCGTTAGATCCAGAGCAGTTCCGTTAGATCCTGAGCACTTGCAATCCCAATAGCTAACGCCCGGCGCCCTCGGCCCGGGCGTTAGCCGTATCCGGGGCCCGTCGCCGGACGCGGCCCGGGCCGCATCAGGCGGCGAGCGCTGCCACTTTCCGGCGCCGGGCCATCGCCAGCCGGGTGCCGATCAGCCCCTGCCGCGGGCTGAACAGATAGACGACGGCGAACGCGGCCCCCTGCGTCAGGACCACCATGGCGCCCGAGGCGGTGTCCAGGTAGTAGCTGAGATAGATCCCGGCGATGGAACACACTGCGGAGATGACCGGGGCGATCACGAGCATGCGGGAGAACCGGTCCGTCAACAGGTACGCCGTGGCTCCGGGAATGATCAGCATGGCCACCACCAGCACCACGCCCACGGTCTGCAGCGCCACCACGGAGGTCAGCGCCAGCAGGCCCAGCAACAGGGCACCGAGGCGTTTCGGGGACAGCCCTATTGCATGGGCGTGCGTGGGGTCAAAGGCGTACAACGTGAGGTCACGCCGCTTGAGAATCAGAATGGCAAAGGCGACGACTCCCAGCACCAGAACCTGGATGAGGTCGGGAACGCTGACGCCGAGCAGATTTCCGAAAATGATGTGGTTGAGGTCTGTCTGGCTCGGCGTGACCGAGATGAGCACCAGGCCCAGGGCGAACAGCGACGTGAACACGATCCCGATCGCCGCGTCTTCCTTCACCCGGCTGGTGTTGCGGACCACCCCGATCAGGGTTACGGCGATGAGGGCGAACACGAGCGCTCCCAGCGCGAACGGGGCACCGACGATGTAGGCGAGCACAACCCCGGGCAGCACGGCGTGGGAGACTGCGTCCCCCATCAGCGACCAGCCGATCAGCACCAGCCAGCAGCTCAGCACGGCGCAGACGATGGCCGCGAGCGCCGTGGTGACGATGGCGCGGACCATGAAGTCATAACTCAGCGGTTCCAGCAGGAGGTCAAAGAGGTCCATGGCTCAGTTCATCCCCGGCTGGTTCGAAACGCCGCGGGCCGGAAGGTCCCGGTCAGGGCCGGGGAGCTCCCGGTTGAGGACGTCGAGCCCGAAGGCTTTTGCCAGGTGCTCCGGCTGCAGCACCACTTCGGGCGGGCCGTGCATCAGGACCTTGCGCATCAGGAGCACCGCCTCGTCGCAGAGCTGGGGCAGGGCGTGCAGGTCATGGGTGGAAACGAGGATGGTGCAGCCATCGGCGGCGAGTTCCTTCAGCAGGCGCGTAATCGTGGCCTCCGAGCGTTTGTCCACCCCGGCGAACGGCTCGTCCAGGAGCATGATGGTGGCGCCCTGGGCGATTCCGCGGGCCACGAACGCACGCTTTTTTTGCCCGCCGGAGAGCTGGCCGATCTGCCGGTTGGCGAATTCGGACAGCTCCACCCGGTCCAGGGCGAGGTCGACGGCGTCGCGGTCCGCCTTGGACGAGCGGCGGGTGAAGCCTTGGTGCCCGTAGCGGCCCATCATCACTACATCGCGGACGGACAGCGGGAACTGCCAGTCCACGTCCTCGCTTTGCGGGACATAGCCGATTCCGCCCGACTTGCGCGCTTTCGCCGGAGGTTCGCCGTTGATGAGGACACGGCCGGCGTCGGGCTTGACCATTCCCATGATCGCCTTGAACAACGTGGATTTGCCGGACCCGTTCATGCCCACTAGCCCGCAGATCCGGGCCGCGTCCACGGAGAGGGAGGCGGCGTCGAGCGCCAGGACCTCCCCGTAGTGGACGGTGACGTGGTCCACCAAAATTGCCGGATTGCTCATGATGCCGCTCCCGTCAGGCCTTCGGTGATGATTTTGGAATCGTGCCGGATCATGTCCAGGTAGGTGGGGACGGGGCCGTCCGCCTCGGAGAGCGAATCGACGTACAGCACGCCGCCGAACGCCGACCCCGTCGCGTCCACCACCTGGCGCATGGGGGCGTCCGACACCGTGGACTCGCAGAAGACGGCGGGGACCTTGTTGGCCTTCACGAATTCGATGGCTTTGGTGATCTGCTGCGGGGTGGCCTGCTGTTCGGCGTTGACGGCCCAGATGTAAACCTCGCGGAGGCCGGCGTCGCGCGTCAGGTACGAGAAGGCGCCCTCGCATGTCACCAGGGCACGCTGCGCCTCGGGGACGGTTGCGAGCTTCCGGACCATTTCGTCCTTCACGGACTGCAGCTTGGCCTTGTAGGCTGCGCCGTTCGCTTCGAAGGCCGCGGCGTTGGCCGGATCAAGCTCCGAGAACGCCTTCACCATGTTGTCCACGTAGAGCTGCACGTTGACCGGCGACATCCACGCGTGCGGGTTTGGCTTGCCCTCGTAGGAGTCTTCGCTGATGGACATCACTTCCACGCCTTCGCTCACCACGGCATGCGGAACGTCCAGGCCCTCAACGAACTGGGCAAACCAGGCCTCAAGGTTCAGTCCGTTGTCCAGGATCAGGTCAGCTTTGGATGCTTTGCGGATATCCCCGGGCGTGGGCTCGTATCCGTGGATCTCGGCGCCGGCCTTGGTGATGGACTCGACCTGCAGCTTGTCCCCCGCCACGTTCTGCGCCACGTCGGCCAGCACGGTGAAGGTGGTCAGCACCACCGGCTTCTCGTCACCGGCCACCGACCCCTGCCCCACACCCCCGCACGCGGCCAGGGACAGTCCGAGCAGAGCCGCGGCGACGGCGGCGCCAACGCCGCGGAGGCGGGGAGTTCGGCCAACGACTTTGGTGGACCGAAACAAAATATTAGGCATACCGAATATTATACGTGACTCGGCCCTTCGGCTGCGGCGCTAGGCTGGTGGCATGGGCACCGCTCTCCGCACACCACCGGCGCCGCGGCCGGAACTGTACCGGTTCTCGCGGCTCGATTTCATCACGGCAGGCATGTATGTGGCCGTCGCCGTCTTCTTCGCTGTGGCCGGCGGGCTGCTGGTGCCGCTGATGCTCCAGCTGTCGCCCAACCCTGCCGTGGCGTCCTACTCCGTCAATCTGATCTTCTACGGCGGCATCGGGGTCCTGGCACTGGCCGCCGTCCGGCACGTCGCCGCCCGGGATCTCAAGGTCCTCGCCACGAGGCCCTGGTTTACGATGCTGATGGTCCCCCTCGCGGTGGTGGCCATGATGATCCTCACCGCGGTCCTCGTCTCGCTCACCGGGCCGCCGCAGACGTCCGCCAACCAGGCCGGCCTGCAGGCGCTCATGCAGCAGGTGCCGGCCTGGCTGATGGTGCCGCTGCTGGTGATCGTGGGCCCCTTTGTGGAGGAGTACATCTTCCGGCACCTGCTGATCGGCAAGCTCAGCCGCCGCGTCAACTTGTGGGTGTGCTGTGCCTTGTCCGTGGTGCTCTTCGCCGCCCTGCATATTGTCGGACAGGAAGACCTGACCCTGCCGGTGCTGATGCCCTACCTCGCGATGGGCGCGGTCCTCGTTTTCGTGTATGTCTGGACCGGCAAGAACGTGATGTTTGCCTACTTCGTGCACGCCTCCAAGAACTTGCTGGCCGTCGTTTTCATCTATGCCATCCCGCCGGAACTCATGGAGCAGCTCCAGAACGCCCAGCCCTGACCAAAAGCAACGCGGGGTCACCGCCGGCCCATTCCGCCGCCCATTATGGGCGCTAAGTCACCCCGCGTTGCTTGGTGCGTGGCCGGAACTTGCTTCTGGGACCTACCGCCGCGGGCCCCGGCGTCGTAGTTTCTTTCCATGACACTCAACATCCAGATCGCCGTCGACTGCCGGAACCCGCATGAGCTCGCCGACTGGTGGGCCGAAACCCTCGAGTGGGCCGTGGAGCCGCAGGACGAGTCCTTCATCCGCTCCATGATCGCGCAGGGCTTCGCCACGGAGGCCGAGACCACGATCCACAACGGCCATCTTGTGTGGGGTGCCGGGGCAGCCATCCGCCCGCCCGAGGAACTCGACGCCACATCGCCCGAGCGACGCATCCTCTTCCAGACGGTCCCGGAGGAGAAGACCATCAAGAACCGGGTCCACTGGGACGTGAGGCTCGCCGGCGCGGACAAGGACCAGGCGCGCGCCGCCCTCGAAGCCCGCGGCGCCACGTTCCTCTGGACTGCCAGCCAGGGCCCGCATTCGTGGCACACCATGGCGGACCCGGAAGGCAACGAGTTCTGCATCAGCTGAGCCGATTACTAGACTCGGACTGTGAGCAACGAAATCCCCGCCAAGGTATCCGACGTTTTTGACCCCAGCCGCTGGCGCACTGTGTCCGGCTTCGACGATTTCCAGGACATGACCTACCACCGGCAGGTGGAGCGTTCCGCGGACGGCACCGTGGTGCGCGACCTGCCGACCGTCCGCATTGCCTTCAACCGACCCGAGGTGCGCAACGCCTTCCGCCCCGGCACCGTGGACGAGCTGTACCGCGCCATGGACCATGCCCGGATGACCCCGGACGTGGCCACCGTGCTGCTCACCGGCAACGGCCCCTCCGCCAAGGACGGCGGCCACTCGTTCTGCTCTGGCGGGGACCAGCGGATCCGCGGCCGGGACGGGTACCGGTACGCAGAGGGTGAGACCCAGGAAAGTATCGACCCCGCGCGCGCCGGCCGGCTCCACATCCTGGAGGTCCAGCGGCTCATGCGCACCATGCCCAAGGTGGTGATCGCCGTCGTCAACGGCTGGGCCGCCGGCGGCGGGCACTCCCTCCACGTCGTGTCAGACCTGACCATCGCCTCCCGCCAGCACGGAAAATTCAAGCAGACAGACGCCACCGTCGGCAGCTTCGACGCCGGCTACGGCTCTGCGCTGCTGGCCCGCCAGATCGGCCAGAAAGCCGCCCGGGAGATCTTCTTCCTGGCCCGGGAATACTCGGCCGAGGACATGGTCCGGATGGGTGCCGTCAACGAGGCCGTGGACCACGAGCGGCTCGAGGACGTGGCGCTGGAATATGCCGCCGACATCGCCCGGCAGTCCCCGCAGGCCATCCGGATGCTCAAGTTCGCGTTCAACCTGGCCGACGACGGCCTGGCCGGCCAGCAGGTCTTCGCCGGCGAAGCCACCCGGCTGGCGTACATGACGGACGAGGCGGTGGAGGGGAAGGAAGCCTTCCTGGAGAAGCGCGATCCGGACTGGTCCAACTTCCCCTACTACTTCTAGGGCGATCACGTGACTGCTGTGAACATCGAGCCCGCACTCACGGCGCTGGCCGCCGCCCTCCGCGGTGAGGGCCCCGCCGTCGAACTCTCCGCCGGTCCGGACGGGTCCCCGGCTGTGGAGCTGCTCGAAACCCCGGGAGTGGAGGACGCCGCCGCCGTGGTGCGGACCTCCGGCTCCACCGGCACGCCCAAGGCGACGGTGCTGACGCTCGACGCTCTGGCGGCGTCCTCGATGGCCACCGCCCTGGCGCTCAAGGGAGAAGGCCAGTGGCTGCTCGCCCTTCCTGTGCAGTACGTGGCCGGACTCCAGGTGCTGGTCCGCTCCCTGTTCGCCGGCACCCGGCCCTGGGCGATGGACCTCAGCGGCGGTTTCACCCCGGAGGCCTTCACCGCGGCGGCGCAGGAAATGACCGACAAGCTGAGGTTTACCTCACTCGTGCCCACGCAGCTGCAGCGGCTACTGGATGCCCCGTCGGCCGAGACGCTGGCCGCGCTGCGCCGCTTCAACGCGGTGTTGCTGGGCGGAGGGCCGGTCCCGCCGGCGCTGCTCACAGCGGCCCGCGACGCCGGCGTCCGCGTAGTGACCACCTACGGCTCCGCCGAGACCTGCGGGGGCTGCGTGTACGACGGCGTTCCGCTCGAGGGTGTCGAGGTGCGGCTGGCCGATGACGGGCGCATCCTGCTGGGCGGGTCCACCATCGCCGCCGGCTACCTGGACGCCCCGGAACTCACCGCGGAGGCGTTCGTCGAGGACGACGGCGTGCGGTGGTACCGGACCAATGATCTCGGCGCGCTGGACGCGGACGGGAAACTGACCGTCCTCGGCCGGGCCGACGACGTCGTCATCACCGGCGGCGTGAAGGTCTCCGCCGCGCATGTGCAGGCGGAGCTTGAGCGGCTCGACGGCGTGCAGGCCGCCTTTGTCGCCGGGGTCCCGTCCGCCGAATGGGGCCAGGCCCTCGCCGCATACGTGGCGCTAGCGGACGGCTCCCCGCAGGGCATCGCAGGCTTCACCGCCGGGGCCGCCTGGTCCCCGGCGCTGGGCGCCCTGGCCCCAAAGACCGTCCTGGCGACCGGCGAACTGCTCATGCTGCCGAACGGGAAACCCGACCGGCTGGCCATGACGGTTCGGCTCACCGAGCTCCATCAGGGAAAATAGAACAGCCGGGCACTCCCGGTTGAACCAAACCAACACGAGGTACTCAACGTGGCAACTGCCGCTCAATGGATCCAAGGCGCCCGACTGCGCACGCTGCCGGCCGCGATCGCGCCTGTCCTGATCGGCACGGCGGCCGCGTACGAGATGGACGCATTCCTGCCGCTCCATGCCGTGCTGGCCGCGCTGGTGGCCCTGCTGCTGCAGGTCGGCGTGAACTACGCCAACGATTACTCGGACGGCATCCGGGGCACCGACGAGGACCGCGTGGGCCCGCTCCGGCTGGTCGGCTCCGGCGCGGCGAAGCCCGAGCACGTCAAATACGCGGCATTCGCCGCGTTCGGGCTGGCGATGGTCTGCGGCCTGGCGCTGGTCATCCTCTCACAGACGTGGTGGCTGATCCTGGTGGGCATCGGCTGCGTCCTCGCGGCGTGGGGCTACACGGGCGGGAAGAACCCTTACGGCTACATGGGCCTGGGCGATTTGTTCGTGTTCGTGTTCTTCGGCCTTGTCGCCACGCTCGGCACAACCTACACGCAGGCCGGCCAGATCAGCCTCGCCGCCATCATCGGTGCGATCGGCACGGGCCTCATCGCCTGTGCGCTGCTCATGGCCAACAACGTCCGCGATATCCCCACCGACCGGAAGGCCGGGAAGAAGACCCTGGCCGTGCGGCTCGGCGACAAACATGCGCGGGAAAGCTACGTGCTGATGCTCGCCGTCGCGATCCTGCTGCCGATCGTCTTGGCTCCGACCCGGCCCTGGATGCTGATCGTGCTGCTGCTGATCCCGGCCAGCCTGATGCCGTCCTGGCTGATGATCTCCGGCCGGCGCCGCAAGAGCCTGATTCCGGTGCTCAAGCAGACAGGGCTGATCAACCTCGGCTATGCGGTGCTGTTCTCCCTGGGCCTGGTGCTGAGCCACGGGTTCTAGCGGTACTTCGGGCGGGCGCGGGTGTCGCGGCCTGTGCCGCGGGGTTTTCGCCAGCTGTGACGAGGCTAGGCGTCCTTTGGGCGGCGGTCCGTGTGGACAGTGATGTCCGGGTGCTCATCGACGAGGCGGTCTTCGGCGTCGGCATCGTCAACTTCTCCGGCGCTACGCAACGGCTTGGCCTGGCCCGAGAATCGGTGGTGCAGTGATGCGGCGGCGGCGTCGCGCTGCTTCTGGAAGAAGAGGAAGCTGATCGCGAAGGCCATCATTCCCGCGCAGAGGACGGCCAGTAGCCATCCGAGCTGCAGGTAGACGAACAGCGCGAACAAGGGCACAAAGAGCGCCAGCCGGATCAGGGAGTATTTCAGGAAAGCCACACTCAAAGTTTAGCCGCCCCGTGGCGGCCCGGCCCACCGACGCCCGTATCCTGCCCGCCCGGGACCCATCTCCGACGCCCCACAAATGCATTCCTCGGGCGCCGGCTCACCGGGAGAAGCCGGAGAGTCCCCCGGAGGCTAGACTGATTACATGCTCCGTGTAGTGGTTGTCGTCGCCGTCATCGTCGTGTTCGTCTACGGGCTCGTCGACGTGATCCGCACTGACCCTCGCGAGACCAAGGGCATCTCAAAGCCGGCCTGGATTGTGGTGCAGATTGTCCTTCCGGTGATCGGTGCCATCCTGTGGTTCCTCATCGGCCGCCCCCGCGGCACCAGCCCAGCGCGCGCCAACTACAGCCACCCCCTAGCTCCCGACGACGACCCGGAATTCCTGCGCAATCTCGAACTCCGTCGCCGCCAGCAGACCGAAGCCGACCGGCTCAAGAAGCTCAAGGACGAGCTGGACGCCAAAGAAAAGACTCTCGACGACGGCAAGGGCACCCCCGGCACTCGGGCGTCCGAGTCAGGCGAGGCCTCCGGCAGCGGCGACGCGCAGGGCACCGACGAGGTCAAGTAGTACCCGGCTGGCGCCTCACAGCATTCGTTATCCTTTTCGCGTCCGCTCAGAGGACCCGCTCCTCCTCCACACTGTGGATAACCTCCGAGACACTTCCTGACGGTCGCAGAATGCCCGTATGCGCCTGCCCAGCGAGCTTCCCCCGCAGCTTCGCAACCAGCCCTTCACCGTGGCCGAGGCCCGCGCCGCCGGGCTGAGCCGACGTCGCTCCCGGGCCCCGGATCTCGTCAACCCCTGCCACGGTGTGCGCGTCCCGGCAACCCCCAGAATGGCCTGATGGAACGGTTGCGCGCCCTGACTGCTGTGACCGGCGCTGTGGTGAGTTACCTGTCTGCGGCGGCGCTTTGGGGCTTCCCCCTGCCGGCTTCACTGGCGGACCTGGCTGTCGTGCACCTGACGAGTGATCCGGGCAGACGGGCCGTGCGCTACAAGGATGTCATGGGCCATCAGCAGTCACTCGAACCGGGCGAGATCGTGGCCGGGGTCTGGGTGAGCTGCACGTCCCCACTGCGGACGTGGTTCGACCTCGCCGGCACACTGAGCCTCGATGATCTGGTGATGGCCGGCGACTTTCTGCTGCGCCGGAGGAACCCGCTGACCACGGTCGATGCCCTGGACACGTTCCTCGCCGGGAAACGGGGCAAGCCGGGCTACCGGCGTGCCATGCGTGCCCGGGCACTGATGCGCGCCCACACGGACTCACCCAAAAAGACCGAACTCCGGCTGCTCCTGACTCGCCATGGTCTGCCGGAGCCCGGGATCAACGTCCCGATTTTCGACGAGACCGGTTGCTGGATCCAGGACCCGGATCTCTCCTACGAGCGGGAGAAGGTCGCGATCCAGTACGACGGCGCGCATCACGCCGATCCGGCGCAGCGCCGCAGCGACATCTTTCGAGATGAAAACGCCAGGGATGGCGCGTTGTCGTCTTGACGCAGACGGACCTGGACCCGCTGGCACCCGGCATGACGCCGACTGCCGTGACCCGGGTGCGGGCGGCGCTACAGGAGCGCGGCTGGACCTCCGAGCCGGCCCGGAGTCCAAGGCGTACCGTCCCCGTTCCACCCATCTGACACGAATGGCCGCTAAGCGGGTCGGTTTAGCGGCCACTTGTGGCAAATCGATGAAGAGAGTCGGCCGCCCGGTTACCCATCTGACACGAATGGCCGCTATCCGGGGTGGGATAGCGGCCACTTGTGGCGAACGGCAGCATCGCGGAGCCCAGGGAGCCCCGTGGAGTTCCGTAGCGGCCGTTCGTGGCAGCTCGCGGAGCCATGGAGCGGCCGGTTACAGCCCCGAGTAGGAGTGCAGGCCGTTGAAGAACTGGTTCACGATGGTGAAGTTGAAGACCACGCAGAGGTACCCCACGATCGACAGCCAGGCGGCACGGGTTCCGGTCCAGCCGCGAGTGGCGCGGGCGTGCAGGTAGCCGGCGTAGACCACCCAGATCACGAACGTCCAGACTTCCTTGGTGTCCCAGCCCCAGAAGCGGCCCCAGGCCTTCTCGGCCCAGATGGCGCCGAACATTAGCGTGAAGGTCCAGCCGACGAAGGCGATGGCATTGATCCGGTAGGAGAGGTTCTCGAGGCTCAGCGCGGACGGGACCAGGCGCATGAAGCCCAGCTTGTCGGCGCCGCCGGCAGCGATGGTCTTCTGCCGGTGCGACTGGACCAGCTGCAGCGCGGACATCGCGAACGTCAAGGTGAACAGCGCGGAGGACAGCACCGCGATAGAAACGTGGATGATCAGCCAGTAGCTCTGCAGCGCGGGCACGAGGTGGCCCACCGGCGTCCAGTACGCCACAGAGGCGGCCACGAGCATGATGATCGCCAGGCCCACCACGAAGGTGCCCAGGAAGCGCAGGTCGCGCCGGACCAGGACCAGCAGGAAGACGGCCACGGCCACGAACGCACCGGTGGTCAGGAACTCGTACATGTTCCCCCACGGCACCCGGCCCGAGCCGATGGCCCGGGTGATGACGCCGGCCGCGTGGATGGCGGCACCCAGCACGGTTAGGGCGACGGCGACCCGTGCGGGGGCGCGGCGCTCGGCGGAGTAGCGCATGGTGCCGTCGGCGGTCTGGCCAACCCCGGCGGCGTTCCCGGCAGCGGCACCCGCCACGGACGACGTCGGGCGTTCAGCCCGGCCAACGGGCCCTGCCACGTCCCCGTCGGCCCGGTTAACAGCACCGGAGGACTCCCCGACGCCGGCAGCGACCGGAACGCGGGCGGCGTCGGCACCTGACAGCTCGGCGGCCTTCAGGTCCACCGCGCGCAGCGTCTTGCTGCTCTTGGCGAGGTCCCATGCGAAGGCGATGAAAGCCACCGTGTAGGTGCCCGCCGCGAGGAGCATGAACAACTCGCTGTACTGGCCCATGGTTTCGTTGATGGGGAGCATTACTGATCCTTCTTTGACTCGGAAGAGCCTGCTGTTGACTGGATGAAGTCTGCTGCGGGGTGGTCCGCTGAGTCCTGCTCGGTATCAGCACCCGTACCGGTACCGGGATTGGAGGTGTCCGCCCGGTCATTATCCGCGCTCCCGCTGGGAGCCGACTGGGAGCCTTGGTCCTCGAGATCCCAGGCGCCGGCGAGCAGCCTGCGGATCGCGGCAGCCTCCCCGGCCAGCCGGTGGTCCTCGCCGCGGGCGAGGAGCCCGTACTCCACCATGGTGCGGCCATCGTCGTGGGTACCCGTCCGGACCCAGACACGGCGGCGGTTCACGTACAGGGAAGTGACCAGGCCGGCCACCGCCAGGAGCGCGAAGATCAGGGCATACAGCTGGCCCGGATTGTGGTGGATATCGACGCCGACGTACCGCTTCACGCCGTCGAAGCTGATGGAGCCCTTGCCGTCCGGCAGGGTGTAGCTGGCGCCCGGTGCGAGGGTGATGCCGCCGGCGTCGAGGTTGCGGGCGTTGAGCGGTGTGAGCTTCTTGACGTCGAGTTCGAAGACGTTCTGCGGGGCGCCGTCGTCCAGGCCGAGGTCGCCGTAGTACGAGTTCAGGGTCAGCTGCGGGTTGAACAGTTCCGGATCGCCGCTGAAGGACACGCCTTCATCCGTGACAAACGCGGTGGGCAGGAAGAAGCCGGCGAAGGCGAGTTGCTCCGGCTTGGCGTCCGGGACCTTGATGACGGCGGAGGAATAGTAGTTATCGCCCTGCAGCTTGGCCACCACCGGACCCTGCATGGCGACGTTGCCAGCGCCGTCGCGGATGGTGACCACCGGGGCGTAACCGTTGCCGGTGAGATACATGCTGGTGCCGCCGAGGGTGAGAGGGTCGTTGACCTTCAGCACCTCTTTCTTGGCGGGCGCGTCCGGCGATTCCTTCGTGGTCACGTCGGCCTTGAAGTCGATCGGCTGGCCGACCTTGCCCTCGGACTCCCGGTCAAAAGTGATCTGGAACTTGTCCAGCTGGACCGAGTACGGCTGCAGCTGGCTGCTCTGGAAGTTGGTGCCCGGAGTGAACTGGTCATAGCCGACGAGGGTGTTCACGAACGTGTCGCCCTCGACGAGGATCCGCTGCCCGCTGTACCCGAACAGCCCGCCGATTGCGACGGACACCAGCACGCCGATCAGCGAGGTGTGGAAGACCAGGTTGCCGACTTCGCGCAGGAAACCGCGTTCCGCGCCCGCCGATGGCCGGGCGCCGTCGCGATCGCGGACGTCGACGCGGTAGCCGCGCTTCTTCAGGAGTGCGGCCGCGTCCTCAATAGCCTCCGACGCCGGGATCCCGGCTTTGGCGGGGATCATGAGCGTGCCGTATTCGGGCAGCCGGGACAGCCGCGCAGGCGTCCGCGGGGGCTGGGACCGCATTGCCTTGTAGTGCGCGATGGCGCGCGGGACCACGCAGCCGATCAGCGAGATAAAGAGCAGGATGTAGATCGCCGAGAACCACGCCGAGGAGTACACATCGTAGAGCTGGAGCGAGTCGAGGATCTTGCCGTAATCCGGGTTGTCCTTGATGTACTGCGTGACGATCGACGGGTTGGCGGGCCGCTGCGGAAAGAGCGAGCCGGGGACCGCAGCGACGGCCAGCATGAGCAGCAGGAACAGCGCGGTGCGCATGCTGGTCAGCTGGGTCCAGGCCCAGCGGAGCATGCCCACCGGGCCAAGCGTGGGCAGGACAGCCTCAGCCTTTGCGGCCGCGACTGGACTGCTGCCGGATTTCACACCGGCTCCGCCGGACGTGCCGCCAGGCTTGGTGACGCCGGACGTGACGTCCGGCTTCGTGCCGTCGGGCTGGGAGCCGTCCCGCTGCGTGCAGTCAGGCTGGGGGCCGGCGCGCTTCGTGCCGTCGGCTGGGAGATTCTTCTCTTCGTTCACTCGCTCGCTCATCAGATCGGCAATTTCACATCGGTTTGGAACCAGTACTGCAACTCGGAAACCCAGGTCCCCCACACGCCGGTGGCCATCAGCAGGCCCAGCCCCACCAGGATTCCGCCGCCAATGCGCTGGATGGCGAGCCGGTGCTTGCGGAAGAAGGACATCACGCCGATGCCGCGGCGCACGGCCAGGGCAATCAGCAGGAAGGGGATGCCCAGGCCCAGGCTGTACACAAACGCCAGGAAGGCCCCCTTGGTCGCCGACGATCCGCCGGAGAGGCTCAGCAGCTGGACCGCGGAATAGGTCGGGCCGATGCAGGGCGCCCAGCCCAGGCCGAAGGTGATGCCCAGCAGCGGCGCACCCCACAGCCCCGCCGGCGGCTTGGACTGGATCTTGGCGTCGCGCTGGAGCCAGCCGAAGCCGCCCATGAACACGACGCCCATGATGATCACGAGCAGGCCCAGGACCTGCGTGATCCAGGCGTTCTGCGAGCCGGTGATCAGGGTCCCCAGCTGCCCGAACGCCCCACCCAGCAAGACAAAGATCACGGAGAAGCCCAGGACAAACAGCCCGATGCCGGCCAGCATGCGGCCGCGCTTCTGCTTCTGGAGGTCGACGCCGGTCAGTCCCGTGACGTAGCCCAGGTACCCCGGCACGAGGGGCAGCACGCAGGGCGACAGGAAGGAGACGAACCCGGCGAGCAGCGCCACCGGGATGGCAAGCACTAGCGATCCGCTCAGGATGGCTTCGGCGAAGGGGCTGTTCACGGTGGCCGGCCCGCTACTCGGCCACGGCAGCGGCGATAAGTGACTTCAGGGTGCCCTTTTGGATCTCGCCGAGGACGCGGGACGCCACCCGGCCCTGCTTGTCCAGGACGAGCGTGGTAGGCACCGCTCCCGGGGGGACCAGGCCTGATACGGCCAGCAGCACGGCGCCGTCCTTGTCGTTGAAGCTCGGGTAGGTCAGGTTGAAGGTTTTGTCGAACGCTTCCGCCGTGGCCTTTTCGTCGCGAAGGTTGACGCCGAAGAACTTCACGCCCTGGTTATTGAAATCCTGGTGCAGGGCCTCCAGTGTGGGCGCCTCCACCCGGCAGGGCGCGCAGGCCGCGAACCAGAAGTTGAGCACCGTCACCTGGCCCTGGAAGGCCTCAGCAGTAACAGCAGTGCCGTCAAAGAGCGTGCCTTGGATGGCGATGGGGCTCTTGCGGTCCGCGACGGCGAATTCCGTCACCGAGCCGTCGCCGGCCACATAGTTCTTGTTGTCTCCGGCCTTGGCCTGCTGGGCCAGCGCGTCCTCCTGGGCGCAACCGGAGAGGCCCAGTACGACGGCGAGGGCCGCACCGCCCGCCGTCAGGACGCTGCGGCGGGACAAGGGTGACGCGCTGGCATTGTTTCCGGCCATGCTCAGGCTCCGGGGGTGCTGGACGCACCGGGGAGAAGGGCGGCAGCAGGCTCGCTGTACTCGACACGCAGGAGGTTCCCGGCGTCGTCGAACACCAGGGACGTGACCGAAGTGAGCGTGCATTCGCGCTTGCGCGGATCATGCCACAGGGGTTTGCCCTCGGCACTGAGCCGGGTGGCCCAAATGGGCAGCTGGTGGCTGACGAGGATGGCTTCAGCACCCTCGCCGCCGAGTTCGATGGCCCGCAGGCGGGCGTCCTGCACCGCGGACATAACGCGGGCGGCCTGGTCCTTGTAGGCCTCGCCCCAGGAGGGCCGGAACGGGTTGCGCAACATGGGCCAGTGCTTCGGCTTGAGGATCTCCGCCTTGTCGACGTGGAGCCCTTCGAAGTAGTTAGCTGCCTCGATGATCCGGGCCTCGGTGGCGATCTGGAGGTTGAGCGTTTCGGAGATGGGCTGCGCCGTCTCCTGCGCGCGCGTCAGCGGCGAGGCCGCGAGGTGGACGATATTCGCTCCCTGCGCGGACCGCTCCCTGAAGTGCTCGGCAAGCGTCCGGGCCATCTCCCTGCCAAGCTCGGACAGGTGGAATTCCGGCAGCCTGCCGTACAGGACGCCATCGGGATTGTAGACCTCGCCGTGGCGGAGCAAATGAACAGTGGCTTGGGGCATGTGTACCAGTTTCTCAAAGATGTCGGGCGATTCGAAATCTTCTACATGAAGTAGAACTGAGGCGTTTTGAAAAATGTTCCCCGCAGTTGGAATAAAAGATGCAAATGCATGTTTATACTGGGTGAAGCAGTTAGTTGAGACTTCAACAAATGATGCTTCAACTAACGATCAGACCAAGCGCAGCACCCGACTCAAGGAGAAACACCATGGCACTTCCCGCAAACGTCACCACCGGCACCTGGACCCTCGACAACTCGCACAGCGAGATTGCCTTCACCGTCCGCCACGCGGGCATCAGCAAGGTCCGCGGCCAGTTCAAGGACGCAGAGGCCACTCTGGACCTCGCCGAAAACGTGGCCGACTCAAAGGTCAACGCCACCATCAAGACCGCGAGCTTCGACTCCGGCGACGTCAACCGCGACGGCCACGTCCGCGGCGAGGACTTCTTCGACGTCGAGCAGTTCCCGGAAATCTCTTTCGTCTCCAACACCATCGTCCCCAAGGGTGACGCCTACGAACTCCAGGGCGAGCTCACCATCAAGGGTGTTACCCGCCCGGTGGCCCTCGAGACCGAGTTCAACGGCGTTGCAGTCGACCCGTTCGGCATGACCCGCGCCGGCCTGTCCGCCGAGACCACGATCAGCCGCAAGGACTTCGGCCTGACCTGGAACGCAGTCCTCGAAGCCGGCGGCGTGCTGGTCAGCGACAAGGTTGCCGTCAACCTGGAACTGGCCTTCATCGCCCCCGCGGCCTAGTCCGCACCACATGGCTGGCCGGTCCCCGCGACCGGGCCACCCTGGGGCTTTCAGCCTCCGGCACCCCGTTTCGTCCTTGCGACGGAGCGGGGTGCCGCGTTTATCCCGGACTGCGGCCGCCGAGGCCGAGGGCCGTTTGAGCAGTACGCGGCGGCCCGTTTCTGATCCGCTCCGACATGCTCCGCAACACACCCAGATTCCCTAGATACCGCCAGATTCGCGGTCTACAGTGAGACCCATGAGCAACCCCAATGAGGTACCCCCGCCGCAGCCGCCGGGTGCCCGGCCCCCGCAGCCGGGCACCGTCCCGCCCGCTGGCGCCGAGCCGCCTCGGGTCACGCCGGCTCCGCCGGAGGGCAACCAGCCGCCGCAGCAGGGTTACCAGGCTCCGGGCTACCAGCCGCGGGATTACCAGCCGCCACTTGGGGATCAAGCGCCGGGCCGCCCGGCTGGGGGCTTCCGCTTTGAACTGCCGACGGACCGGCCGCGGAACTTCAACGACGCCATGCCGCGCGAAGGTTTCTCCGGCATGTTTACGGTGACGTGGCTGCCGACCGAGCTCAAGGTCGCCTATTGGATCTGGCTCATCGGCGGACTGCTGGGCTTGCTCGGCGGCGTCATCGGCCTCTTCGGGTCCTTCGTGCTCCTGGCAGTGGCTCCTGGTCTAGGGTTCGTGGTGCTCCTCCTGGTGCTCCTGGCACTCGCCCTCGCCGCGGCGCAGGTGATCCTTGCCATGAAAATGAAGGAAGGGCACGAATGGGCCCGCTTCGCTCTCACGATGGTCGCCGGCATCTCCTTGCTGTTGGCCATCCTCAACGCGAGTGCGGCCGACGGCCGGGGCGGCGGCAGCTGGCCGGGCTTCGTCATCAGCCTCGTGGCGACCGTGCTGATGTGGCTGCCCAACTCGCAGGCATGGTTCGCCTCGCTGCGAGGGCGCAGTTGAACCATCCCTGATTACCGTCCGAGCCCTGCCGCGGCGGCCTCCCCCTGCCCGTGGACGCACCCCGCGGCGCCCGCCTGACGCGCGGTGAGAATACCTCTCCGGAATGATCCGCCCTGACGCCGGTGCGCGGTACGGTGGACGTAACCATGCTGGGGGCAGGGCAGGAAGCTGTTTCCGGTATCCGAACCAGTCCGCCATGCAAAGGAACGCCCATGAGCATCCCGCCAGTCCCGCCGTCGAACCCGGACGCCCCCGAGCCCGGCGACCAGCAGGCCCCCCGCTACGGCCAGAACCAGCCGCAGCCCGGTCAGCAGCCGCCGTCCGCCCCGCAGTACGGACAGACGCCGCCCTCGGCACCGCAGTATGGTCAGGCGCCGTCCGCGCCACCGTATGGTCAGTCCGCGCCGCAGTACGGTCAGAACGCACCGCAGATTCCCCAGTACGGCCAGAACCAGCCGCAGTACAACCAGCCGCAGCCCGGTCAGCAAGGGTATGGACAGCAAGGGTATGGACAGCCCGAGTACGGCAAGTCCCCCTATGCCCAGTACCCCTCCCAGCAGCCGCAGGCCACGTCCGGCATGCCCCAGCTCGTCAACACGGCCTTTTGGCTCATCGTCGCGTCCGGCGTGGTATGGATCCTCTCCCTGCTGATGGCCCTCGGCACCCTGGACTCCCCCGATATGCGGAACATGTTCGAAGAGCAGATGTCCGCAAGCGGCGCGGACGTCAGCTTTGAGGACATCCGGGGCGTCCTCGTTGGCAGCATCCTCGTGTTCGCCTTGATCAGTGCGGGGCTCTACGCCCTGGTCGCCCTGAACGTGCGCAAAGGCAAGAACTGGGCACGGATCCTCGGCACAGTCTTCGCGGCCTTGTCGATCTTCAGCATTTTCCCGCTGAGCCTCGGCACGCTGGCCGTTCTCCTCGGGATCGCCGGCATTGTGCTGTTGTACCTGCCGGCAGCGTCGCCGTACTTCAGTAAGCAGCAGCCGTTTGCCAACCCGTACGGGCAGCCGGGCGGCCCGTACTAGGCACCAGCACTAACGAAGCACCAGCACTAGGCAGGGAAACCCGGCCGCCGCATCCGGCGGCCAGGTGCCAGCGCTGAGGGCGCGGGAGCCGGACGGCTGACTGAAACTAGTCAGCATCCTCCGGGTCCTGCGCCCTTTGTGCGTGGTAGGCAAGGATCTGGAGTTCGGTGGCCATATCCACCTTGCGCAGGTTCACGCCGGGCGGCACCTGCAACATCACCGGCGCAAAGCTGAGAATACTGCGCACACCGGCGGCAATCACACGATCGCAGACGTCCTGGGCCACGGCGGCCGGCAGGGCCAAGACCACCATGTTGGCGCCGGTCCGTTGCAGCACCGGCTCCAGATCCGCGGCGTCACTGACACGCAGCCAGCCCACCTCGCTGCCCACCACCAACTGGTCGGCATCGAAAATCGCAACGATATCGAACCCGCGGGACTCGAACCCGCCATACCGGGCCAGGGCCTTGCCGAGGTTGCCGGCACCGACGATCGCGACCTTCCAGTCGTGCGTCAGGCCGAGCGCCGCGGCGATGTGCCGGTTGAGGTACTGCACTTCGTAGCCGACGCCGCGGGTCCCGTAGGAGCCGACATAGGAAAGGTCCTTGCGGAGTGTGGAGGAGCTGACGCCTGAGGCCTCGGCCAGGGATTCGGAGGACACCCTGTCCACGCCCTCCGAAAGCAGGGTGGTGAGGGCACGCAGATAGATGGTCAGCCGGGCCACGGCTGCGGGCGGAATCTGCTTGGAGGCAGTCCCTGCTCCCCCGGGCAGCGCCTCAGGGGATGAATCGAGCGAAGTCACTATCTGCTCCATTGAGTCGCGTTGTGACTTCCACTCTAGAGCCCCCGCGGTTCAGCGAACAAAGCAGTCTGTCCAACCGCTCCCGGCGCGTCAGGCCTGCCGGTCCAGCACCCGCCGCAGTGTCCGCTCCAGCCGGACTTCATCGATCTTCCAGAAGTCCCGCTGGACACCGTCCACCAGCACCACCGGGATCTCCTCCGCAAAGCGCTCCCGCAGTTCGGCGTCGTCATCCACCGGCTGTTCCCGCCAACCGATTCCCAGGCTCTTTGTCACGCGGTCGACGGCGGCCCGCGCCGCCGAGCATAGGTGGCAGTCGGCTTTGGTGATGAGGACGACGTCGGGGTTCGGCATGGCTCCACGGTAGCCCGGCGGCCCGTCCCGCGTCGACGCGACCCGACACATCCGGCACATCCGGCACCACCGCCGCGGCAGGGCGGCGGGAACGGGCCCCGGCGTTGACTAGACTCGTGGCATGCCCGAAGAGAAGTACGCCGCTGTGGTCACTGAGCCTGTTGCAGCACCGCAGCACGGCGAAGCCGCGTTCTTCGACGTCGACAACACCCTGATGCGCGGCGCCAGCCTGTTCCATGTGGCCCGCAAGATGCACCAGCGCGGGGCGTTCACCATTCCCCAGGCGGCCGGCTTTGCCTGGAAGCAGCTGATGTTCGTGCTGCGCGGGGAAAACATGGATGACGTCCACGCGGTCCGCGACACCGCCCTGGGCTTGGCCTCCGGATTCACCGTTGAAGACATTGAGGCGCTCGGCGAAGAAGTCTACGACGAAATGATTGAATCCCGGATCTGGCCGGGGGCCAAGGCCCTCGCCGAACAGCACCTCCGGGTGGGCCGCAAAGTCTGGCTCGTGACGGCGACACCGATCGAGGTGGCCACGGTGATCTCCACCCGGCTGGGCCTCACGGGCGCCCTCGGCACGGTGGGCGAAATCCTGGACGGCTCCTACACCGGCCGGCTGGTCGGCGAGATCCTGCACGGCCCGGCCAAGGCGGTGGCCGTCAGCGCGATGGCCGAGACCGAGGGCCTGGACCTGGCCCGCTGCTGGGCCTACAGCGATTCCCACAATGACATTCCGCTGCTGAGCATGGTGGGGCACCCCGTGGCCATCAACCCCGATTCCCGGCTCCGCCGCCATGCCCGCGAGCATAACTGGCCGGTCTACGACTTCCGCTCCGGACGGCGCGCGGCCACCCTGGGGCTCAAGGCCGCCACTGTTGGAGGAGCCATCTACGGCCTCTGGCGGGGGTTCTCCCGCTTCCGCGGGCCCACCGTCTGACCCGCACCGCCGACCGACCCGCCCGTTTCCGCTACGCTTCCTGCCTCACGCTGCACTTTCGGACGGACGCTGCGTGGATCCGCGTAGCGTCAGTCCGAACCCGCGGCGCATCTCCGAACCCGGAGCGCCCGTCCGAATCCGCGGCGCATCTCCGAACCACGGGTGGGACGCCAAAGAAAATGCCCGCTGCCATAACGGCAACGGGCATTCACATGGTGTGAAGTATCTCTACTTCTTATTGCGACGCTGGTGGCGCGTCTTGCGAAGCAGCTTGCGGTGCTTCTTCTTGGCCATACGCTTGCGACGCTTCTTAATAACTGAACCCACGAAAGTTCCTTACCGGCTAGATGCAGTACCTGCCTGTTGGAAAGGGTCCGCGGTCTAAGCAGCAGACTGTACAACTGACAGGTTCTTACAATGACGTAAAACGTTCCTTAACAGGGTACCGCCTATCGGGGGCACACCACGACCGCTGACGCCTCATGGTCTCCTGCAGGCCCTATTCCGGCCGCAGAAGACGCGGAAGGGTCAAGCTGTTTCCGTGTGCCCGTCGACAACAGCACCTTTGAGGTACTGCTCGACGGCGGTTTCCGGCACCCGGTAGGAGCGCCCGAAACGGACTGCCGGCATCTCGCCGGAATGAACAAGCCGGTACACGGTCATTTTGGACACGCGCATCACATCCGCGACTTCGGCCACGGTCAAGAAGCGTGCGTTGGAGAAGTTAGCCTCCGAAGACATTTCCTTATTCCTTTACTCAAGCGAACGACAGCCCCATCTGAGTGACATGGCGGTGTGCCGATGCTGAGTCATCAAACAACCATGTACTAGATACTGTAGGGGCTGATGGTGCCCATGTGAAAGACTTGCGCCGCAATCCCAGGTGCCGGAAACGGAAATTCCGCGGCTCCGCCCTGCCGGCACGACTTCCTAGGCCCGCGTCCGGCGGATGCGCGCGGACGCCGCAAGCTGCGTCAGTACCGAGGCCGTGACGTCCCAGTCCATGCAGGCGTCTGTCACGCTCTGGCCGTAGACCAGCGCGTCCGCTCCGGCGGCGTGCTCGTCGACGTCGAGGTTCTGGGCACCGCCCACGAGGAAGCTCTCCAGCATGACGCCGGCAATGGCCCCGGCCGAGGCACCTCCGTGCTCCAGCTGTGAGCCGATTTCGAGGGCGACTTCCGCCTGCCGGTGGTGGTTCTTGCCGCTGTTGGCGTGGCTCGCGTCAACAATGAGGCGCGGGTTGAGCTGCTTGGCCGCGAGCTTGGCGGTGGTGGCCTCGACATCGGCGGCGGAGTAGTTGGGCCCCTTTCGCCCGCCGCGGAGGATGATGTGGGTGTCCGGGTTCCCTGCGGTGGAGACCAGAGCCGCCCGGCCGTCGCCGTCGATGCCGAGGAACGCCTGCGCCGCCCCGGCGGCGCTGCACGCGTCGAGCGCGACCTGCAGGTCGCCGTCGGTCCCGTTCTTGAAGCCGATCGGCATGGACAGCCCGGACGCCAGCTGGCGGTGGATCTGGCTTTCGGTGGTGCGGGCGCCGATCGCGCCCCAGGAGACCAGGTCCGCCATGTACTGCGGGCTGATGGGTTCCAGGAACTCGGTCCCCGCCGGCAGGCCGAGCGCTGTGACCTGCTGCAGGAAGCGGCGCGCGGCGCGCAGCCCGGCGGCGATGTCGTGGCTGCCGTCGAGCCGGGGATCGTTGATGAGGCCCTTCCAGCCCACGGTGGTGCGGGGCTTCTCGAAGTATGCCCGCATCACGATCAGCAGGTCTTCCTTGTGCTGCTCGGCCTGGCTGACCAGCCGGCGGGCGTACTCCAGGCCGGCTTTCGGATCGTGGATGGAGCAGGGCCCCACAATGACGAGCAGGCGGTCATCGACCCCGTCCATGATGGCGCGCACCTCGTCCCGGCCCCGGGCGACGACGTCGGCCAGGCGGGTGTCCAGCGGCAGTTCCGCGACGACGTCCTGCGGGGTCGGCAGCGGGGTGAACTCGCTGACACGCAGGTTCGAGGTGGACTGCTGGGATTCGGGGGCTGCTTCGATGCTCATGTGCGGGGGTCCTGTTCCGGGGGTGCGGAGCGGGCCCAGATCAGAGCCCGCCGGGAAATGGCGAAGGGCAGAGAATGATCTCTGCCCTGTTGGCTCTGAAGGAAGGTTGGATGCGTGTCAGCTAGACGCGGGCCCCTCCAGAGCCAACGAAAAATACGCATACCAACGGTTAGTCATGACTCGACCATAGCCCGGCGATTGTCTCCTCGGCAAAGTCCGGCCCGTAACATAGTGGCCCTGGCCGAAAGATCAGCTGTGGGGTCACGCCCCGGGGCCCAGCCCGGCTTCCGCGTAGTAGCCCTCGATATGGTCCGCCACCAGCTGCGCCGCGCGGCCGCCGTCGTGACTGGTGATGGCCGCCAGGATCCCCCGGTGTTCCGCGCGGAGCCTGGTGGCAGTGGCATCCCAGTCAGGGAGGTTTCCGGTGAGGCGTCCGGCATAATCCTGGATGGCTTCGCGCAGGGAACCCATCATCGCGCTGACCACGGCATTGCCCGCGGCATCCGCGAGGGCCAGATGGAAGCGGACATCCAGGCCAAGGAATTCCTCCGTCCCGGCGCAGCCGTCCATCTGCTCCAGCAGCCGGGCCGCCTCGGCGAGGGCGGGCGACTCCGGCCGCGCCCGGGAGGCGGCCCAAGACTCCAGCAGCACGCGCGTCTCCACGACGTCCCGGACGGGCAGGTGCGAGGTGGCGACGTGCAGCCGGAGCGCCGAGCCCAGGGCCGCGGTGGGATCGGCGATGACGACGGTCCCCGCATCCGGGCCCGAACCCACCCCGGCGCGGAGCACACCCATAGCCTCCAGGACGCGGATGGCTTCCCGGACGGATGTGCGGGAGACCTGGAGCTGCTCGGCGAGCGAGCGCTCGGCCGGGAGCCGCCCGCCCACGGCCAGTTGGCCGCTGGACAGCTGGCCCTCGATCCACTGCAGGACAAGCTGGTGGGTACGCATGCGCTCATACTACTTGATGTGGTTGGACCACACGCCTAGACTGTGGTTGGACCACACTCCCCCGACGGCTGAGCTTAGCTCCTTGGTCCGGCGGGGTCCCGACATCCAGGAACACCAGACCTGCCCGGAGGCAGCAATGACGCAGACGATCGAACCCGGCATCCCCGAGGCGCCCACGACACCCGCAGACACCGGCACGGGCAGCCCCTTAGCCGCACCCGCCCCGGGGAGCATCCCGGCAGCCCTCAAGCGCCGAGTCCCCAAGTATTCGGACCTCGCCCCGCTGATGCAGTTCAAGAAGCCCGAGTTCAGCCGCGCCGCCAGGCTGCGGCGCGCCAGCACCATCTGGGACCTCAGGGAAATAGCCAAACGGCGCACCCCACAGGCCCCGTTCGACTACACCGACGGTGCCGCCGAAGGTGAAATCACGCTCCGCCGTGCCCGCGAGGCCTTCCTGGACATCGAGTTCCGCCCCGGTATCCTGCGCGACGTCTCCCGCGTGGACCTCGGGACGCAGATCCTTGGCAAGCCGTCCCGGTTGCCGGTCGGCATCGCACCCACCGGCTTCACCCGGATGATGCAGTCCGAGGGCGAGTACGCCGGGTCCCAGGCCGCCGCCGCCGCCGGCATCCCCTACACCCTCTCCACCATGGGCACGGCCTCCATCGAGGACGTGGCCGCCGCAGCACCCGACGGCCGGAACTGGTTCCAGCTCTACCTGTGGACGGACCGCGACCGTTCGCTGGAACTGATCGAGCGCGCCGCCAGGGCCGGCAACGACACCCTAATGGTCACCGTGGACACCGCCGTCGCCGGGGCCAGGCTGCGCGACGTCCGGAACGGCATGACCATCCCGCCGGCACTGACTGTCAAGACCGTACTGGACGCGTCCTACCGGCCGGCGTGGTGGTTCAACTTCCTCACCCACGAGCCGCTGACCTTCGCGTCACTGTCGCGCTACACCGGAACGGTCGCAGACCTGATCAACTCGATGTTCGACCCCACCCTGACGTTCGACGACCTCGACTGGCTGCGCGAAACGTGGAAGGGCAAGCTCGTGGTCAAGGGCATCCAGACCGTCGAGGATGCCCGGAGGGTGGTAGACCACGGCGCCGACGGCGTTGTGGTGTCCAACCATGGCGGCCGCCAGCTGGACCGGGCGCCGATCCCGTTCCACCTGCTTCCGGACGTCTCGGCGGCGCTCAAGGCGGACAACAGCGACGCGGCGGTCATCCTGGACACGGGCATCATGAGCGGCTCGGACATCATCGCCGCACTGGCCCTGGGCGCCGACTTCACACTGATCGGCCGCGCCTACCTCTACGGGTTGATGGCCGGCGGACGGGCCGGCGTGGACCGGGCCATCGAGATCCTGGAAAAGGACATGCTCCGCACGATGGCCCTGCTGGGCGTCAGCCGAATCTCGGAGCTGACCCCCGACCACGTGCGGATCCTCAAGAAGTAGCCCGCAGTTCCGCGAGTGGGGCGGCGCGGGAGGTCCTAGATGAGGCCTTGGGCGAGCATCGCGTCGGCCACCTTCACGAAGCCGCCGATGTTCGCGCCCAGCACGTAGTTCCCCGGGTCCCCGTACTCGTCCGCGGTGGCCGCGCAGCGGTCATGGATTCCGACCATGATCTCGGTGAGCCGCTCTTCTGTGTGCGCGAAGGACCAGGAATCGCGGCTGGCGTTCTGCTGCATTTCCAGCGCGGAGGTTGCCACGCCTCCCGCGTTCGCGGCCTTGCCCGGGCCGAACAGGATGCCGGCCTCCTGGAACACCGCAACGGCGTCACGGGTCGAGGGCATGTTGGCGCCCTCCCCCACCGCGAGCAGCCCGTTGCGAACCAGCCGCGCGGCCGCGTCGCCGTCGAGCTCGTTCTGCGTGGCGCACGGCAGGGCCACAGTCGCGTCGAGGTCCCAGACGGAGCCGCCGTCAACGTAGGTGACGGCGGAACGCCGGGCTGCGTACTCCTTGAGCCGGCCGCGCTCCACCTCCTTGATCTGGCGCAGCAGCGCGACGTCGATCCCGGCCTCATCCACGATGTAACCGGAGGAATCGGAGCAGGCGACCACGCTGGCGCCGAGCGTCTGCGCCTTGGCGATCGCGTTGATGGCGACGTTGCCGGACCCGGAAACCACCACGCGCTGGCCGTCCAGGGAAAGGCCCCGGGTCTTGAGCATTTCCTCGGCAAAGATCACGGTGCCGTAGCCGGTGGCTTCGGGCCGGACCAGGGAGCCGCCCCAGGAGATGCCCTTGCCGGTAAGGACACCGGATTCGTAGCGGTTGGTGATCCGCTTGTACTGCCCAAAGAGGTAGCCGATTTCGCGGCCGCCGACGCCGATATCCCCCGCCGGGACGTCCGTGTACTCGCCGATGTGGCGGTACAGCTCGGTCATGAAGGACTGGCAGAAGCGCATGATCTCGGCGTCGGAGCGACCACGGGGGTCGAAATCGGAACCGCCCTTGCCGCCGCCGATCGGCATCCCGGTGAGGGCATTCTTGAAGATCTGTTCGAAGCCGAGGAACTTCACGATGCCAAGGTTCACCGTGGGGTGGAACCGCAGTCCGCCCTTGAAGGGACCAAGCGCCGAGTTGAACTCCACCCGGAAACCGCGGTTGATCTGGAAGCGGCCCGCGTCGTCCACCCACGGGACGCGGAAGATGATCTGCCGTTCGGGCTCGCAGAGCCGCTCCAGGACGGCGCCCTCCAGGAATTCGGGGTGCCGGTCATGGACCGGGCCGAGGCTTTCGAAGACCTCGGTGACGGCCTGGTGGAACTCCCCTTCGCCGGGATTCCGTGCCAGCACCGTGTCCCGGATGGCTTCAAGCCGTGCGTCCATTGCAACTCCCTAAACTTCAGCGCCCCTCATCGGGCGCACCAAAACAAGCCTTTCCATGGTTGCACCGGGCCGGAAGGGATATCCATTCGGGCACCGCTAATCGCCCCGTGTGACAGGAATGCCGGTGACGCGGGTCACAAACGGGCAGGGTTACTTCTTGCGGCCGAACTTCGGCAGGTTGGCCAGGAGGTCGGCGGCTTTGGTGGCCGCCCGGCCGACGGTCCGGCCGATCTGCTGCGGCATTTTATCCTCGCCGGCCGTCCCCACGGGGAGAACGACGGCGGGACTCAGCGGGCTGCCGGCGGCCCGTCCGGCGAGCGCGGCGGCAGGCTGCGGAGCCGGAGCGGCGGTGGCGGCGGCGGCCAAGGTGTCCGGGACGGGTTGCAGCCGGTGGTCGGGCATCCGCGCCGGCGACGGCGCAGATGACGTTTCCTGTGCCGGTGGCTGTGCTGGTGCCGAGGCGGCGCTGGCGACGTCGAACGTCTCCAGCCAGCTGGCGATCCCGGCCAGCGGCTTGGGATTGAGTGTGTAGTAGCGTTTCTGGCCCTGGGCGCGCATGCTCACCAGGTCCGCTTCGCGGAGTACCTTCAGATGTTTGGAAATGGTGGGCTGGCTGGCCTCGAGCTCCTGGACCAGCTCCCCCACTGCTTTGTCCCCCTTGCGAAGGGATACCAGAATGTCACGCCGGGTTGCCTCAGCAATGACGGCAAATACGTCGTCTGTCACCATGCCCTCCACACTAGCGACATATACGCCGGATGGCATCCACTAATTGCGGCCCTCACTGCATGCGCCGGGCATTGCCCCGTGCCCGGCGCGGTGCTAGAACGGGACCCACCGCCTGCCCGGCGGGTGGGGCCGCAGCCTGAGGACGCAGAGGAGTGCACGACCATGGGCGACATCTTCCGGAAACAGCTGTTCAACATCATCGCTGCCGTGTTCCTGGCCCTCTTCGTGATCGTCTGGGGCAACGTGCTGATCCAGGTCTGGGTGTTCATCCCGGAGATTCCGGGCACGCCGCCCAAGCTGAACGGGGCCGTCGTTTGTGCGGCCGGGGCGCTGTCCACGTCGCTGAGCTCACTGACCGCCTCCGCGCTCGGCTTCACCATGGCCGAGGTGCGCCGGGAGGAACAGGCCGGCGGGGGGTCCGCCGGACAGGCCAGCGAAGGCATCTTCGACGCCGGCGGGATCACCACAAAGCTGTCCGGCCGGGTCATCACGGCGTTGATGGTCTATCTGGTGATCGGGATGCTGGTGCTCGGCGTGTGGCTCGTGAAGGGCACCGCCTCCACCGATCTGATCGGGGCATTCTCGCTGTCGCTGCTGGGCTGGATCATTGGCGCGGCGGGGGTCGTGTTCCAGACCGAGAAGCCTAGCCCCCAGCCGTCCGCTGGTTAGCCGCAACTGCCGGTCCCCGCTAGTCGAACCAGGGATCCAGCCCGTAGAGCGGAAAGACTTCCTTGCGGGTGGCCATGACCGTCCGGTCCACGGCGTCGTTCGGATCGAAACCGACTTCCCACGAGCGCCACCAGAGGTCGACGTCGTCGCCCATCATCTCCGGTGCGGCCACACCGTATTTGGCCCCGTACTTCTCCTTCACGTAACTGCGCCAATCCTCCGGCACAGGCGTGCGCAACGGCACGGGGCGCCCGGCCGCGATGGCGATCAGGTGGCTCCAGGCCCGCGGCACCACGGTGACCACGTTGTACCCCCCGCCGCCTGTGGAGATCCAGCGGTTGTCGCAATAGCGGTCCGCGAGGTTGCCGATGGCGGTGGCGGCCTCCCGCTGGCCGTCGACGCTGATGTTCAGGTGCGTGAGCGGGTCCAGCCGGTGGGAGTCGCAGCCGTGCTGGCTGACGATGACCTCCGGTTCGAACGCCCCGACGAGCTGCGGCACTACCGCGTGGAATGCCCGGAGCCAGCCGCCGTCACCGGTCCCGGCCGGCAGTGCCACGTTCACGGCGCTGCCTTGGGCGCTGGGCCCGCCGATCTCGTTGGCGTAACCGGTTCCCGGGAACAGGGTGAGCCCCGTTTCGTGCAGGGAAATCGTCAGTACCCGCGGATCGTCCCAGAAGATGCTCTGGGTTCCGTCGCCGTGATGGGCGTCGATGTCGATATACGCAACGCGCTGCACACCGCCGTCGAGCAGCCGCTGGATGGCCAGGGCCGCGTCGTTGTAAATGCAGAAACCGCTGGCGCGTTCGCGGGCCGCATGGTGCATGCCCCCGCCGAAGTTCACCGCCCGGACGGCGGTGCCGTCCAGAAGGGCGGCGGCTGCCAGGAGGGAGCCGCCCGCCAGCCGGGCACTCGCCTCGTGCATACCGGCGAAGGCCGGGTCGTCCTCAGTACCGAGTCCGCGGTCCAGGTCCGGGGTCCCGGGATCCGCGCTCACGCGCCGCACCGCGGCGACGAAGTCCGGGCTGTGGACCGTGCACAGCTCCGCGTCGCTGGCGACATCCGGGGCCGCCACCGTGACGTGGTCCAGGTCCAGCAGGCCAAGGCTTCCGGCCAGCCGGGCGGTGAGTTCCATCCGCTCCGGGGCCATCGGGTGGCCGTGGCCGAAATTGTAGGCGGTCATGGCTGGATCCCACACCACCGTCGTTGGCAGTGCGGTCTGTGCGAGCCCCGGCAGGTATGTCATCAATCACAGGCTACCCGAGCGTGGGAGCCCCCTCCCCGGTCATTGCGCGGGGTTTAGTGGTTTACTACTGAAGGAAACAGTTTCTAGCAAGGAAATGTCACACATGACGCAGAGCCAGTCGAGGTCCAAGAGCCCGGCCAGCTGGCACCCCGGCACTCCGGAGCGGGAAGGCCTGTGGATCTTCACACGCCTTCGCGACTTCATCGACAACATCGCCAACACCTCTCCCGCCCGCCTGGCCCTGTCCGCGTTCGGCATGGTGATCCTGGTGTTCACCGCCCTGCTGTCCCTGCCGATGGCGTCGGCGACGGGTGATTTCACCCCGCTGTACCAGGCCATGTTCACCGCGGTGTCTGCGGTCTGTGTCACGGGCCTGACCGTGGTGTCCACGGCAGTGCACTGGTCCTTCTTCGGCCAGCTCGTCATCCTGGTCGGCATTTTCGTGGGCGGCCTGGGCACCCTGACCCTGGCCTCGCTGCTGGCCCTCATGGTGAGCAAGAAGCTGGGTGTCCGCGGCAAGCTGATCGCCCAGGAGGCCATGAACGCCGGCCGCCTCGGCGAGGTGGGCACCCTGCTGCGGATTGTCATCGTGACGTCAGTGGTGATCGAGGCGACGCTGGCGCTGGCGCTGATCCCGCGGTTCCTGATGCTGGGCGAAAGCTTCGGCCAGTCCGTGTGGCACGGGGTGTTCTACGCGATTTCTTCGTTCAATAACGCCGGTTTCACCCCGCACTCTGACGGCATCGTCCCTTACGAGACCGATTTGTGGATCCTCGTCCCGCTGATGGTGGGCGTCTTCCTCGGCAGCCTCGGGTTCCCGGTGGTCATGGTGCTGCACCAGAACGGTCTGAACTGGAAGAAGTGGAACCTCCACACCAAGCTGACCATCCAGGTCTCGCTGATTTTGCTGGTCGGCGGGACAGTGCTTTGGGGGTTGATGGAATGGGAGAACCTGCGGACCATCGGCGGCATGAACGTGGCGGACAAGGTCATTCATTCGCTCTTCGCGTCCGTGATGACCCGGTCCGGCGGCTTCAACCTCGTGGACCAGAACCAGATGGATTCCACCACCATGCTGCTCACCGACGCGCTGATGTTCGCCGGCGGCGGTTCAGCGTCGACGGCGGGCGGCATCAAGGTGACCACCATCGCCGTGATGTTCCTGGCGATCGCCGCCGAGGCCCGTGGTGACTCCGACGTGAAGGTCTACGGCCGCACCATCCCCGAGGGCACCATGCGGGTGGCCATCTCGGTCATCGTCGCCGGCGCCACCCTCGTCGCAGTGTCGGCCATGCTGCTGCTCCACATCAGCGGGGCGTCCCTGGACCGGGTGCTCTTTGAGACAATTTCCGCCTTCGCCACGGTGGGCCTCAGCACGAACCTCAGTGCCGAGCTGCCGCCGTCGGGCGTTTATGTCCTTACCGCCCTTATGTTTGCCGGACGCGTCGGCACCGTCACCCTGGCCGCCGCCCTGGCCCTGCGCCAGCGCAGCCAGCTGTACCACTACCCGGAAGAGAGACCGATCATTGGCTAGTTCCTCAGGCGCCGTCAACCGCCCCGCCCACAACGCCCCCGTGCTGGTGATCGGGCTGGGCCGCTTCGGCGCATCCACGGCCGAACAGCTGGTCAAGCAGGGCCGCGAGGTGCTGGCCATCGAACGCGACCGGAGCCTGGTGCAGAAGTGGTCCAGCGTCCTGACGCACGTCGTCGAGGCCGACGCCACCAACATCGATGCCCTCCGCCAGCTCGGCGCGCAGGAGTTCAGTTCCGCCGTCGTGGGCGTGGGCACGTCGATCGAATCCTCGGTGCTGATCACCGTGAATCTCGTGGACCTCGGCATCGAGCACCTCTGGGTCAAGGCAATCACGCCCTCGCACGGCAAGATCCTGACCCGGATCGGCGCCAACCACGTGATCTACCCGGAGGCCGACGCCGGCGTCCGCGCCGCGCACCTGGTCTCCGGCCGCATGCTGGACTTCATCGAGTTCGACGACGACTTCGCGATCGTGAAGATGTATCCGCCGCGTGAAACCGTGGGCTTCACGCTGGACGAATCCAAGGTCCGGTCGAAATACGGTGTCACCATTGTGGGCGTCAAGTCCCCGGGCGAGGACTTCACCTACGCCCGGCCGGAGACGAAGGTGTCCTCACGGGACATGCTCATTGTTTCCGGGCACGTGGACCTGCTGGAACGGTTCGCCGCCCGGCCGTAGCGGCCGTCAACAGCGCCCCGGCGCTAGGCACCTTACCGGGCGGACTTGGCGCGGTCCGGCGCCGGGCCGGCCAGGTTCCTCGTGGCCGGCCCCTGGATAACGATGCCATCAGTGGTGAACCGGGAGCCGTGGCAGGGGCAGTCCCACGTCACGTCCGTCGAGTTGAACTCCACAGTGCAGCCAAGGTGTGTGCAGACTGCCGAGACAGCTTGGACGTCCCCCGCGGGGCTGACGTACACGGCAGTTCTGGCCCCGTCGACCTCCACCACCTTCCCCTCGCCCGGGGCTACCTCGAGCACGGCCATCTCCGAGGGAGCAGCACCGTCGGCGTCAGGCACTGGCTCCTTCGGCACCGCCGGTACCGCACCTGTTGCATGTGCGCTTCTGGTGCTGTCGAAGACGGCGGCCCACGGGTTGTCGGTGCCGCACAGTGTGTCCCGCAGGATCAGGGCTGCGGCCGTGCCGTTGGTGAGGCCCCATTTTCGCAGCCCGGTGATCACGTGGACATGCCGGAACTCCGGAGCCATGAGGCCCACGTAGGGCAGCCCGTCGGCAGGCATGGCGTCCTGGGTGGACCAGCGGAAGGCGATCTCCCCGGCGCCAAGGCGGTCGCGGGCAAAAGCCGCGAGCCTTCGGTACCGTTCGGCGGAATCAACGCTTTCGGCGGCCGGGTGTCCTTCACCGCCGGCCAGCACGTAACTGCTGCCCTCGACGTCGACGGTCAGGATGGAGCGCATCGGCTCATCTACGCTGACAAAGGTTGCGTCCAGCGGAGGAACGGCGCTCCGGCCGGCGACGAGATACGAGCGGTGCGCGTAGCATCGCCCGGCGAAAAGTCCGTGGTCACCGAACGGCAGGTTGGTCGCCACAATGATTTCCGTGGCCCGGATTGATCCCCGCTCCGTAGCCACCACGGCCGGGGAGCCGTCACGGAAACCCGTGGCGGGCGACTCCTCAAAGACAAAGCTGCCGTTCCCGTCCACGGCACGGGCCAGGCCCTGCACGTACCTGAGCGCGTGGAGCTGAGCCTGGCCGTCGAAACGGACGGCGCCCCGGACTGCGAAAGGCAGCGGAACATCTGTGGTGAAGGATGCCGGCAGCCCCAGCCGCGCGGCCAGCGCCGCTTCCTCCCGGACCAGCGCAAGCGCCCGCCCGGATTCGGCGTAGGTGTAGTTGGCCACCCGCCGGAAGCCGCAGTCAATTCCCTCCGCCGCCACGACGCCAGCAATGTGTTCAATTGCCGCCTCGTTGGCCTGCCCGTAGGTGCCGGCGGTGCCGGCGCCGTGGCGGGCCGCCAGTTCGGAGTAGGCAAGCCGGTGCAGGGAGGTGACCTTGCCCGTGGTGTTCCCGGTGACGCCGGTGCCCACCCGCGCCGCCTCTAGCACGGCCACCGTCTGGCCAGCCCGTTTCAGGGCCAGTGCGGCAGTCAGTCCTGCGACGCCGCCGCCAATCACGGCAACGTCCACGTCCAGGGACGCCTCGAGGGGCGCGTACGAGGCGGTTCCGCCGGTGGCCGACCAGAGGGAGAGGAGTCGTCCTACCGGCTGTTCGTTCATGGTCCCGACCTCCACGCACTAGGGGTTCCTCCGCCGTCGGGCGCACTCATCCCGGCAACGCTGGCTGAGCTGCCGCAGGATCAGGGCCCGGCGGTCTTCGCCGCCTTGGCCGCGGCCTTGGCTGCCTGCTTGCTGGCGCGCACCCTGCTCAGCGACTCCGGATCCACAATGTCGGCGACGGACAGGAAGGCGTTCTCCTGGCCATAGTGTCCGGCGGCCTCCCGCCAGCCTTCAGCCTGGAGCCCGCACTGCTTTCCCAGCAGGGCCAGGAAGATCTTCGCCTTTTGCTCGCCGAATCCCGGCAACGCCTTGAGCCTGCGCAGCACCTCCTGCCCGTCAGGGTCACCCTGCGTCCAGATGGCGGTAGCGTCGCCGTTCCAGTCGCTGTGGACCGTCTCGGCAAGGGCTTGGACGCGGCCGGCCATGGATCCGGGGAACCGGTGGACGGCCGGGCGCTCTTTGAACATCTCGACGAACTCTTGGGGATCGTAGCCGGCGATCGCGGCGGGGTCCATGGACCCAAGGCGCGTCCGGATCTTTTCGGGACCGGCAAAAGCCGATTCCATGGTCACCTGCTGGTCCAGCAGCATGCCGGTCAGCAGGGCAAACGCGTCGTCGCTGAGAAGTTTATCCGCCGCGGGGTCCCCCGTGATGTGCAGTTCCATGGGTCCTATCCTGCCACTCGGTCCGGCCTGGGTCTTGGGTTCCGCCTGCGGGGCGGCTAGGCGAGCTGCTGGGTGATCTCCGCGGCCCGGGCAGCGGCGGAGCGGGCGCCGTCGGCAATGATCGCGGGCAGGCCGCGCTCGTCGAAAGTGGCGATCGCGCGTTCGGTGGTGCCGTTGGGGCTGGTGACGGCTTTGCGCAGCGCCGCCGGATCCGCACCCGGTTCGGCCAGCATGAAGCCTGCCCCGGCGACGGTTTCGCGCGCAATCAGCAGCGATAGTTCCCGGTCGAGTCCCAGTTCGACGCCGGCGTCCGCCATTGCTTCGGCCAGGTAGAACGCGTACGCCGGGCCGGACCCGCTGATCGCGGACAGCGCGTCGACCTGGGACTCGGGGATTTCGACGACTGTGCCCGCGGCCGCCAGGACGTCCTTGGCCAGCTGGAGCTGCGCCGCGGAGCAATGCGTCCCCGGCGACACCGACACGACGCCACGGCCGAGCTTCGCAGGGGTGTTCGGCATCGTCCGGATCACGGCCTGGCCAGCCGGCAGGGCGGCTTCCAGCTGCTCCAGCGAGACGGCTGCAGCGACGCTGATAACGATCGCGTCAGGAGCCAGCGAATCGCCAATCTCGCGGGCCAGATCCGCGATGCCCACGGGCTTGACGCCCAGGATCACGACGGCGGCGCCGGTGGTGGCCTGCTTGTTGTTCTCAGGCTCTTCCTCGCCGGCGATGGCCGTGATGCCGTGATGCCGTTTGGCGAGTTCGTCGGCCCGTTCGGCGCGGCGAACGGTGGCGACAATGTCTGCCGGGTCGGCGCCGCCCGCGATCAGGCCGCCCATGATGGCCTCGTTCATTGATCCACAGCCCAGGAATGCGATTCGGTTGCTCATGCCCCCATCATTGCAGTCCGCCCCGATTCACAGCCAGCTCCCATCTTCGGGTCAGCATCTTCACAAACTCCGTGACTAACGTAGTTATTACCTCATTGAGGGTGCGAGTGATGCGGCAGACATGCGGATGTCTGCCCGGCACCGGTGGTCTGCAGCGGGTTTCCCCCCATTTTCCCGCAGCAGACGGCCGGTGCCTTCGTCGTTAACTCCCCTGTTCACATTGCGCGGTCAATTGCCGGGTCATGGAGCCCTGCCCGGTCCCAGGGCCCGCAATCGGTCTTCCAGGAATGTCCTGTCCGCCTCGTTGCGGGCCAGGTTCAGCGCAGACCGGTATGCCGCGGCAGCCTCGGCGCTGCGGCCCAGCCGGACCAGGAAGTCGGCCCGGACGGCGTGGGCCAGGTAATAGTTCTCCAGCCCGAGCGCGTCGACGACCACCAAAGCAGGTTCCGGGCCCTCGAGCTCGGCCAGCGCGACTGCCCGGTTGAGAGCCACCACGGGTCCGGGCGCGACGCCGGCGAGCTGGTCGTAGAGCCGGAGAATCTGCCCCCAGTCCGTTGCTGCGGCATCGTACGCGTCGCTGTGGACGGCGTTGATCGCGGCCTGGAGCTGGTACGGGCCGGGCCGGTTCCTCCGCAGGCATTGACGCAGCAGCTCCTGGCCTTCGGCGATGAGGGCCCGGTTCCACAAGCGCCGGTCCTGCTCCGCCAGGAGCACCAGACCGCCGTTGGAGTCTCTCGCGGGGCGTCGTGATTCGGTCAGCAGCATCAGCGCCAGCAGGCCCGTCGCTTCGGGTTCGTCAGGCATCAGCGCTGCCAGCAGGCGGCCCAGCCTGATCCCTTCCCTGCAGAGGTCCTCCCGGATCAGCGGGCCACCGGAGCTGGAACTGTAGCCCTCGTTGAAGATCAGGTACACCACAGCAAGCACCTGCGGCAGGCGGGCCGGCAGTTCCGCGCCTTGCGGCACCCGGTACGGAATCCTGGCATCCCGGATCTTCGCTTTGGCCCGGACAAGGCGCTGGGCCATGGTGGTTTCCGGCACCAGGAACGCATGGGCGATCTCCGCCGTCGTGAGCCCTCCCAACAGCCGCAGTGTCAGCGCCACTTGCACGTTGGTGGCCAGGGCGGGGTGGCAGCAGGTAAAGATCATCCGCAGCCTGTCATCGTCCACCGTGCCCTCCCTCGTGAGTTCAGCGATGACTTGATCCTCGGGCGTCAAGGGTTCCGGTGAGCGGCCGGCCTGCAACAGCGCGGCCTTGATCTGTTTGTCCCCGCGCCCGGCCTCACGGCGTAACCCGTCGATGGCCCGGTTCCGGGCAGTGGTGATGATCCAACCTGCCGGGCTTGGCGGGATGCCGGTTGACGGCCAGTGCCGGACGGCGAGGGAAAAGGCATCTTGGACGGCGTCCTCGGCGGTGTCGATGTCCCCGAGCACACGGGTCAGGACGGCGACCGCACGCCCGTATTCCTGCCGAAAGACGCGGGCGATGTCCGCCTCCAGGGCCCCGGCGCCGGGAACCCTGGCCAGGGCGGGTGCGGGGGTCCCGCCGGGCTCCGGCGGAGATCGGTCTGGCGTGGCTTCGCGGACCATCCCGGAATACCTAGTGCTGGATGGGGCGCACTTCGATGGGAAGGGTGGTGGCGCGGGCCAGCTTGCCGGCCCAGCCGAGGGCGGCGTCCAGGTCCGCCGCTTCGATAACGGTGAACCCGCCCAGGTGCTCCTTCGTCTCAGCGAAAGGACCGTCGGTGATTAGCAGTCCGGCACCCTGCTGCCGCACCACCGTGGCGGTATCGGTGGGATGGAGACCGGCCGCGAACACCCAGACGCCAGCGGCCTTCATTTCGCGGTTCAGGACCTCGAGGTCCTGCATAATGGGCTCAAGAAATTCCGGCGTCGGAGCGGGGCCGACGGGCTGGTAAACGCTGAGCAGATACTGTGCCATGGTGGTGTCCTCCTTGACGATGCGGTCGGCTCCCTGCCGGCCTCTCACCTTCTAGACGAACGGTACGGGCCAGGATCGACACGACGCCGGTAACCGGGGCACCGAGTCTCACCGGGAGTCGGCTGGTGCGGCTTGCGTGGCGTCCGCCGGGTCACCGTCGGGTGACTGTGGCTCGGCGGGGTGGTCGATCTGCGTCACGTGGGGTGCGGGATCCAGCGGCCCCTCGAAGACCAGCTGGTCCAGCCTCCGGAGGATGAGGCCTTCGCGGAGCGCCCAGGGGCAGATCTCCATGCTGGGGAACTCGAACAGTTCCAGGGCGGCCTCGGCCACGAGGGCGCCGGCCAGTAGCTGGGGTGCCCGGGCTTCAGAAACGCCGGGAAGATTCAGACGGTCCTCCACGTCCATGGCCGAGATGCGCTGAGCCCAGAGTCCCAGATCCGAGGCGAACAGTTCCCGCTTGACGTAGGGGCCGGCGGCACTGGGCGCGGCCCCTGCGATCCGGGCCAGCGAGCGGAAGGTCTTGGACGTGCCTGCCACGTGGTTCGCCTTGCCGAGCTTCCCCAAGTCGCGCACCACCGGCTTGAGCGTGGTCCGGATGTAGCGGCGGAGTTCCTTGACGCTCTTGGCCGAGGGCGGGTCCTCCTGCAGCCAGTCCCGGGTGAGCCGGCTCGCTCCAAGCGGGACGGACGTTGCCAGTTCGGGGAGTTCGTCCTCCCCGTAGGCCATTTCGAAGGAACCACCGCCAATGTCCAGGTTCAGGATGGGCCCGGCACCCCACCCGTACCAGCGGCGGACGGCGAAGAATGTCATTGAGGCCTCTTCGCTGCCCGTCAGTTCCCGGAGCGTCACGGTGGTCTCATGTTTGACCCGGGCCAGCACCGCAGGACCGTTGGCGGCCTCGCGGATCGCGGAAGTACAGAACGCCAGCAGGTCTTCGGCTTTGTGTTTGGCTGCGAATTCCCACGCTTCCAGGACGAACTCAATCAGCTCGTGCTGGCCGGCGTCGTTGATGCTGCCGTCGCTCTCGAGGTACTGCACGAGGGACAGCGGGCGCTTGTGCGAGGCGAACGGCACAGGGCGCGCACCGGGATGGGCGTCCACGAGCAGAAGGTGGACGGTGTTTGATCCGATATCAAGGACGCCTAGACGCATAGTGCCATTATTCCCCCGGGAACACGGCCCGCCTAACGGACCGGCCGTGCCCGGAGCACCAGTTTAGGGCTGGCTGTTCCCGCCGGTGGCCTCATCGGGACCATCGGCCTCGTCGGCCGGCTTGAAGTCGCGGCGGATGTTCGCCACGCCTTCCGGATCGATCTCGAAGCCGAAGGCCGCCCCGGGGTTGATGACCATGCCGAGGTCGTCGCCGAGGTTGCCGAGGATCGCGGCGCCCTGGGTGCCGAGCACGTTGGGTGCGGCCTCCAGGTACTGCTCGGTGACGCGGCTCGGGTGGGAGAACACGGCCAGGACAGGCTTCCCGGCGGAGTTGGCCAGCACCAGCGGCTCCACCTGCGAATCGGCTCCCTCGAGCGCATCGGAGCTGACAATGTAAACCTCGTTGTTCAGGAAAGCGAGGATGACGTCAACGGGGTTGGCGTCCGGCTGCTCCCCCCGGGCAAGCTTCTCTTCGAGGTCGTTCAGCGGCTGGAGGTCCAAGTGATCGGGCTGTTCAGTCATGTCTCTACTCGATCACGTTGCGCCCGGGTCCGCAATTCCTAACTCTCTCCCCGCTGCCCAAACCGGAGTGATCCGGCAGCGTGCGTCTAAGCGAGGAACGAGCGAGCACGCAGAGGATTGCACCGGTTCGGGCAGCACCTTCTACTTCTTGGCGGCAGCCTTGCGGGCAGGGGCCTTGCGGGCCGTCGTCGTGCGCTTGACCGGTCCCTTGGCGCGCTTCTCGGCGAGGAGTTCGACAGCCTGTTCCCGGGTGAGCTCTTCCAGTGAGGTGGAGCGCGGCACGGTGATGTTGGTGACGCCGTCGGTGATGTACGGGCCGAACCGGCCTTCCTTCACCACGATGTTCTTCTCCGAGACAGGATCCGGGCCAAACTCGGCCAGCGGCGGGACGGCGGCGCGGGCGCCGCGCTGCTTCGGCTGGGAGTAGATCTCCAGGGCCTGCTCCAGCGTAATCGTGAAGATTTCCTCTTCCGAGCCGATGGACCGGGAGTCCGTGCCCTTCTTCAGGTACGGGCCAAAGCGGCCGTTCTGCACCGTGATCGGGTTGCCTTCAGCGTCCTGGCCGAGCACCCGGGGCAGGCTCATGAGCCGCAGGGCCTCGTCCAGGGTAATGGTGTCCACGCTCATCGACGCGAACAGCGATCCCGTGCGGGGTTTGGCCTTCACGGGCTTCTTCGGCGGCTTCGGCTTGCCGTTCTTGTAGTACTCCACCGGCTGGTTGGCGAGCTGCTCCTCGGTCATTTCCGGGATGATCTCGGTGACGTAGGCGCCGTAGCGGCCGTTCTTGGCCACGACGGCGTGGCCGGTGTGGGGGTCCGTGCCGAGCACGCGCTCCTCGGGGGCGGCGGTTTCCATCAGCTCCACCGCTTTGGTCGCGGTGAGCTCATCCGGGGCCAGGTCCTCGGGCACGTTGGCGCGGGCGGCCTCAACCACTTCTCCGGTCTTCGCATCGACGGTCGGGACGGAGCTTTCCAGGTACGGCCCGAACTTCCCGACCCGCAGCGTGATGCCCTCGGTGATCGGAATGGAGTTGATTTCGCGGGCGTCGATCTCGCCGAGGTTGTTGACGATGCTCAGCAGTCCCGGGTTGGAATCCTCGCCGAAGTAGAAGTGCTTGAGCCAGGCGGGCCCCTCGGCCTGGCCGTTGGCGATCTTGTCGAGGTCCGCTTCCATGTCGGCGGTGAACTCGTAGTCCACGTAGTCGTGGAAGTGCTGTTCGAGCAGACGGATGACGGAGAATGCGATCCAGCTCGGGACCAGCGCGGAGCCCTGCTTCCGGACGTAGCCGCGGTCCTGGATGGTGGAGATGGTGGAGGCGTAGGTGGACGGGCGTCCAATCCCCTTCTTTTCCAGTTCGGCGGTCAGCGAAGCTTCGGTGTAGCGCGGCGGCGGGGACGTTTCGTGCCCGACGGCGGCAATCTCCGAGGCGGTCAGCGCGTCGTCCTTCGCCACGTTCGGCAGCCGGCGGGCTTCCTCGGAGTCGTCGTCGCGGCTTTCGTCCTTGCCCTCTTCGTAGGCGGCGAGGAAGCCCGGGAAGGTGATGACGGTGCCGGAGGCCGAGAATTCGGCGTCACGGCCGTCGGCAGCGACTGCGCCGAGGCGGATGGTGGCGGTGGAGCCCTTGGCGTCGGCCATCTGCGAGGCGACGGTGCGCTTCCAGATCAGCTCGTACAGGCGGAATTCGTCGCCCGAGAGCTGCTTGGCCACCTGGGCGGGGGTGCGGAACGAGTCACCGGCGGGACGGATGGCCTCGTGCGCCTCCTGCGCGTTGGCTGCCTTGCCGCTGTAGACGCGCGGTGACGCGGGGACGTATTCCGGGCCGTACAGCTCGGAGGCCTGGCGCCGCGCGGCCGTGATGGCCTCGTTGCTCAGCGCGGAGGAGTCCGTACGCATATAGGTGATGTAGCCGTTTTCGTACAGCCGCTGGGCCACCTGCATGGTGCTCTTCGAGGAGAAGCGCAGCTTGCGGCCGGCCTCCTGCTGCAGCGTCGAGGTGGTGAACGGCGCGGCCGGACGGCGCGTGTACGGCTTCGTGTCGACGGAGCGGACCCGGAAATCGGCGTCCTGCAGCCCCGCGGCCAGGGAGGTGGCGAGTTCCTCGTTGAGGTGCACGGCATTGCGGGAAGTCAGCTCGCCGCTGTCGTTGAAGTCACGGCCGCTGGCGACCTTGGCGCCGTCGACCATGGCCAGTTTCGCCTTGAACGAGCCGGAACCGGCGCCGAACTGTCCGGTCAGGTCCCAGTAAGAGGCTGCTTTGAAGGCCATCCGCTCACGCTCGCGGTCCACCACCATGCGGGTCACAACGGACTGCACCCGGCCGGCGGAGAGGCCGCGGGCCACCTTGCGCCACAGCACCGGGGAGATCTCGTAGCCATAGAGGCGGTCCAGCACACGGCGGGTTTCCTGCGCGTCCACGAGGTCCTGGTCCACGTCGCGCAGGTTGTCCATGGCGCGGTGGATGGCTTCCTTGGTGATTTCACCGAAGGTCATCCGGTACACCGGGACCTTGGGCTTGAGCACTTCCAGCAGGTGCCACGCGATGGCCTCGCCCTCGCGGTCCCCATCGGTCGCGAGATAAAGAGCGTCAGCGTCTTTGAGTTGGGCCTTGAGCTCGGCGACCTTTTTCTTCTTGTCCGGAGACACCACGTAGTACGGCTTGAAGTCGTTTTCAATGTCGACGGCGAACTTGCCCACCGAGGTCTTCTTCAGGTCCGCAGGCAGTTCCGAGGGCTGCGGAAGGTCCCGGATGTGACCAATGGAGGCCTCAACAATAAAGCCCTCGCCGAGGTACTTGGCGATGGTCTTGCTCTTGGCGGGAGACTCCACAATCACGAGTTTCTTACCGGTTTTGGCCTTGCTTGGCACGGTGCTCCTACAGAAAAAGGTTTCTCGGGCAGATGCGCCCATACCCGCCTAGTTCACCATATTTTGCGGATTCCCGCGCATCCCGCATGAAAACGCGGGCCTCCGGGCACGACTTCCGGACGTAATGAAGGCCCGCAATTCCAGCCTTCTGCCGGGCGCGGCCCACGCGGCCGGGAGGCTGTCAGGCCGGGGTTCCGGGAGGGGTGCCAGCTGGGGTCGCAGGAGCCTTTCCCCGGTCATCCGGGATCATGGACCACATGGTCGCCATACGCTCCGCACCTGCGGGGACATGGTCCGGGTCCTCCAGTTCATAGTCCCGAAGCAGGTCGAAGAGCCGGTTGTTCAGTTCCGCCCGCTGGTCCGGCGTCAGGTAGAGCAAATTGCTGGCCAGCACCACGGAGGAGGGCCCGTCCACGGCTTCGCCGCGCTGGCGCTGCTCGTCCCGGGTCTTGGCGTAGGCATTGACACGCCGGCGGTAGGCGTCCAATTCGAGGTCCAGCACGGCGAACTCAGGGCTCGCCACACCTCCGCCCGAGTTAATAGTGAAGTCGGTGCCCGCGGCCTTCCAGCGGCGCTCCCTGGCGTCGCCCGCGGTGGCGGCCGGCACCACGATGCCCCACTTCTGCAGGGCGCGCAGGTGATAGCTCATGGCGCTCGGGGTGAGGCCGGTCTGGGCGGCGAGCTCCGTGGCCGTCCGGCTCACCTGGGTTGAATACAGTTCGGAAATTACCTCCAGCCGGGCAGCGTGGGCCAGCGCCCGGATTGCCTTGGGGTCGGTGATTTCCACTTTCTTTTCCGGGCGCTGCCGGCGTTTGGCGGCCGGAGGTACCGGTGGCTCCGCCGTGGGGGATTCTGCATTCACCCCACCAGTCTATCGAGCGGCACCAAACTATGAAAGAACTGCTTGACACTGCATTCCGGGAAAGAGTAGCTTGCTATTTATGAAACAGATACTTCATAACTTGCCGGACGAGTCCCGGGCGGCGCGGCCCCTCTGGCGAAACCACGATTTCCTCCTCGCCAGCAGCGCCCGCTTTGTCGCCACGGCCGGCATGGGCGCCGTCATCGTCAGCGTCATGCTGCACCTGCAGAACCTCGCCGCCGCGGGCCAGACCTCGGTGGCCGGGCCCTGGCTCGTGGCGGCCTATCTGTTCTGCTCGGCGCTCCCCCTCGTGCTGCTCGCCCCGTGGGCCGGCCGGCTGGCGGACACTAGGGATTCCCGGACGCTGGCGACGGCGTCGTCCGTGGTAAGTGCCGCGGCGGTTGCCGGCATGGGTCTGGGCATGCAGTATCTGGACAACTACCTTCCGGCACTGTTCGCCATGACTTTCCTCCTCGATACCGCCCAGGCGGTGGCCGGGCCCACCTGGCAGGCGCTGCTGCCCAGGATCGTCGGGGAAGAACGGACCCCCCGGGCGCTGGGCACCATGCAGGCAACCATCATGATCGCCGGCATGGTCGGACCGGCCGCAGGCGGGCTGCTCAGCGGCTGGGGCGGATCCGGCCTGGTGTTCGCCGTGGCCAGTGCCAGCTACTTGGCAATGGGTGTGGCCGCCATGCTCATCCGGACCCGTCGTGGAACTGCCGCCGAGCGGGTCGGTAAGGACGTTCCCGCCCTGCTGGACGGCCTGCGCATTATCCGCCGGGACAGCCTGGTCTGGGCCCTGGTCCTCGGGGCCCTGTTCTTCATCACCGTCGGCGAGGCGACCAACGTCCTTGAAGTGTTCCTGGCCCGCGACGAGCTCGGCGCCACCGAAACCCAGTACGGGCTGCTGGCAGCCTCGTTCGGTCTCGGCATGGCTGCCGGGGCCGCGATGGCCGGCCGGATCAAGTCCCCGCCAACCAGGCTGCGCGTGCTGCTGGCCTCGATGGCACTGACCTCCGCGTTCCTGGGAATCATGGCCCTGGTGCCGAGTGTGGAACTACTGTTCGTGGCCTACACCGCCATGGGGGCCGCCTGCGGTGTGCTGAACGCGTGCTTCGGGGCGATCGCGATCCTGCGGATCCCGGAAAGCGGGCGCGGCCAGGCGATGGCGATCCTCGGAGGCCTGACCCGGGCCGTCTCCATCGGGGCGCTGGCCCTGGGCGGGCTGCTGGGCGCTCTGCTCCCCATCCGGATGAGTTTCCTGGTCACCGGGGTGGCCGGGGTCTTGGTGGCCCTGGGCGTCGCCGCGTATGTCCTGCCCCGCTTCGGCAGCGAGGGGGCAGCGGAACCGGCAGCCGACGCGGGGCCGGAGGCAGACGCCGCCCCGTCAGCCGGAATTAGCGCCTCAGGCAGGCAGCAGGAAGCCGTCGCGAACCAGGTTCGCCACCTCGGTGAGGAGACCAGCGCGGAAGGTCTCGCCGTTCCAGTCCTCGCCCCCGCCCAGCAGCGCCTCCAGGGCGCCGATGATCTGCCCGACGGACAGGTCGCCGTCGCACGCTGAAACAAAGCCGGCCAGCTCGGTGCTCAGCAGGTTGGTGCGACGCAGGCCAGCACCCTGGCGCAGCAGGATGACGCCGGGGTGTTCGGCGCCCGGGCGCTGGTGCCGCTCCTCGGTGACGTCCTCGGCCACCAGCAGGTGCGCGGCCGCCAGATCGTTAACGGCCAGCCAGTCGGCGCGTTCCACCGCGGCACCCAGGTGCGAGCCGACGGGCTGCTCGATCGGATAGGTGATCTCCTCGAAGCGCCTCAGGACCGGGTCCCCGGCGGGACGCCTCAGCCAGATCATTCCGAAGCCGATGGCATCAACGCCGCGGGAGGCGAAGTCGTCCAGGTAGGCGGCGTACGAGTCCTGGTAGAGCCTCCGGTCCCTCGCCTCGGAGGCGTCCTGCAGCCAGGTCTCGGCGTACTGCTCCGGGCTGACCTGCTCACGCTGGATGAACCAGACGTCCGCGTCCGGACTGGCCCAGCTTTGCGGCCGTTCGGCCCAGTCAGCGCCCGCCGGGATCTCCCAGTTGCCCAAAAGCTGGGCTGTTCCGCCAGGAGCCAGCACCAAAGGCAGGGCCCGGACCAGCGCGGCGACGATGTCATCGCCCGGCAGGCCGCCGTCGCGGTACGTGAACTGGTCCGCGGCGGACTCGCCCGGGGTGCGCGGCGTGATCACGAACGGCGGGTTGGAGACCACCAGCTCAAACTCCTCACCCGTCACGGGGTCGAGCAGGGAGCCCCTGCGCAGGCTCACGCGGGCTTCCAGATCGGCCGGGTCCAGGTGGAGCTCGCCGGCGTTGAGCAGCAGGTTGAAGCGGGTGAACGCCAGGGCGCGGTCCGAGATGTCGGTGGCCGTCACGTGCTCAGCGTGGTGCAGCAGGTGGAATGTCTGGATGCCGCATCCGGTGCCGAGGTCCAGCGCCCGGGCCGCGTGCCGTCGGGCGGTGACCTGCACCAGGGTGGTGGACGCCTGTCCGATCCCGAGCACGTGGTCGTGGCGCAGGACGCCCGGGCGCTGGTGGGCGGCCAGATCGCTCGCCACCCAGAGTTCCGCCCCGCCGCCAGTGTTTTCCCCCTGGGCGTTTTCCCCTTGGGCGTTTTCCCGCTGGGCGTTTTCCCGCTGGGCGTCTTCCCCGGCGGCTCCGTCCCAGCCGTACGGCCGCAAATCCACCTTCGCCTGGACCCGGCCCTCCGTTGCCGGCTCTACGAGGCCCAGCTCCAGCAGCCCCTGCGTGCGGACCCCGGGCAGGGCGGCGTCGAGTGTTGCGGCCGGCTGCGGTTCGGCCAGCAGCCAGAGACGGACGACGGCGGCGAGCGCCGCCGTCGTCGGCTCCCCGTGGCACGCCTTTTCGGTGACAATCAGCGCGGGAACGAGCTGATCCCGGCTGAGGGCGCTGTGCGCGGCAGGGCCGAGGAGTGCGGCGACGCCGTCAACGGTGTAGCCGATGCCGCGCAGGTCCCGGGCCAGGGAATCGAGCAGGTCGGGGAGATCGCTGCGGGGGGCGTCGGGGGTGTTGCCTGCCGTGAAATGCGTTGAGGGAGTCACCGGACAAGTTTAGTCCCGGCCGCGGCGGCCGCGGCGGTCCCGGGCGCCGGGCACTTAACGGCCGGCCACCGGAGCCGGCACAAAAGGGTCCGACCCCCGGGCGGGCACAAAAGGGTCCGACCCTAGAGGTGCTTCGCGGCATAGATCTGCAAGGCGTCACGGACGAACATTGCCCCGGCTTCGCCGCCGTAGTTCGCGGCGAAGCGCGGATCGGCAACGTACATCTCGCCGAGTCCGGTGACGTAGTCCTTCACATCGCCGCTGCCACCAGCCGCGGACGCCGAGGCAGGTGTGCCGGGAATCCCGGTCAGCCATTCGACCTGTCGCCGGGCCAACTCCTGCGCCTCCGCACTGCCCGCTGAGACACCCGATTCGGCCGCCGCAATCCAGTCGCTGCCCAGCTGCCGGGAACGCTGCTTCCACGTCTCCTTCTCGGCAGGAGCCATCCCGCGCCACCACGCGTCGCTTTTCGCGAACGCGTCCTTGCCCCAGCGCTCCTCCACCTCGTCCTTGTAGCGGGTGTGGTCGAAGCCGTCGAACATGTGTTCCGCCATGATCTGTCCTCCATCCTTTAGTGCTTCCATCGTCTGCCGGACCGACACAATCTGACGTGCCAGCCGGTCCTGTTCCTGCCGCAGCCAGTCAAGGTGGCGGCCCAGCGCCTGTTCGGCATCGGGCTCGTGGTCGAGGATTTCGGCGATTGCCGGCAGCCCGAGCCCGAGGTCCCGCAGGAGCAGGATGCGCTGCAGCCGCACCAGAGTCGGCTGGTCGTAAAACCGGTAGCCGTTGCCTCCAGTCCTGCTGGGTTTGAGCAGCCCGATGTCGTCATAGTGGCGCAGCGTCCGGCTGGTAGTCCCAGCGGTTCGGGCGATCTGCTGCACGGACCATTCCATCTGGCTGCCTCCCTCCGCTTCGCCGCCGGCCCTGTCCGGGCCTGGCCGGCCCCGTCCAGGCCGGTAATCCGATGCTAGATGTTGACGCCACGTCAAGGTCAAGGGGTGTGCGCCGGCCGGGAGGGCCCCTGCGGCCTGCAGTAGCATGGGGGCATGCACACGCAGCAGCGATTTATCAGCCCTCGGCCGCTTTCCGGCCGCACGGGCTTCCAGTCGCGCGCATGACTGCAGCCGCCGGGGTCCGTCCGGTGCAGCGGCTGAGGGTGAAGCTCCCCCTCCCGCACTCACGACCAAGGACCCCACATGAAGACCTATCTGACCCCCACCGAGCTGCAATCCGCCCTGGAACTCCGCGATTTGGCCGATCCCGAGCAGGGGCCTCACGCGATGTCCCTGCTACTGGCGGACATCACAAGGGCACTGGAACGCCTTTGGAACATCGAGGCGGAAACCCACCGGCTCAGCCCCCTCGTCGCGACCGCCGACAACTACGACCGCCTGGGCTACTCCCCTCACGACGCCACCCGTGATTCGCGCTACTCCCGCCATGTCAGCCCCACGGTGATGCTGCGGAGCCACACCTCGGCCGGCGTGCCGGCCTTGCTGGACTCGCTCCGCACAGAAATGGGTCACTATGACCGGCTGCACGCATTGCCCGGCCTGGTGTACCGGCGGGACTCGATCGACCGCACCCACGTCGGCGCTCCGCACCAGGTGGACCTGTGGAGACTGAAAGCGCGCGGCCTGCTCGGCGCCGCCGAACTGGACCAGATGATGGCTGCCGTCGTGGAGGCGGTCCTTCCGGCCTCCTTGCACCCGGATGTCGAATGGCGCGCGAGCCCCGCAACCCACCGCTACACGGACACCGGCAGGCAGCTTGACGTGCTGGTGACCCAGCCGGACGGCGGCCGGGAATGGCTGGAACTGGCCGAATGCGGCCTTGTCGCCGCGCAGGTTCTCCGCGGCTCCGGGCTGGATCCGCGTCGCTGGGCCGGCCTCGCCCTGGGCTTGGGCCTGGACCGTGCGCTGATGCTGCGCAAGGGAATCCGGGACATCCGGCTCCTGCGCGCAGCGAACCCCGACATCCAGGCGCAGCTGCTGGACCTGCTCCCCTACCGCCCGGTGTCGGTCATGCCGGAGGTCAGGCGCGATCTGTCCCTCGTGCTCGGCTCCGCGGCCGAGGCCGACGTCGAACTGCTGGGTGATCGCGCGCGGACGGCCCTCGGGACGGAGGCCGACGTCCTGTCTGCGCTGGAGGTCAGGGCAGTCACCTCGGCGCCGGCGCTTCCGCCGGCCGCCGTCGAACGGCTCCGTCTCGCTCCGGACCAGGTGAATGTGCTGCTGCGGCTAGTGCTGCAGCCGCTGGACCGGACGCTGACGGACGGCGAGGCCAACCGCTTGCGGGACCGCGTGTACCTGGCCCTGCACCGGGGCCGCGGGCTGGAGCTCACCGCGGAGTAAGGCGGGTCCGGGCGCGGGAGGAACCGGGTGCCGCCGTCATCGGCGGTAAGTTGGAGGAATGCTCTTCCCCATTTCCCGCCGCGCCCGGGCCATCCTGCAGCGCGCATCTGGCGTCGCGGCGGGCGCCGCCATCGTACTTGCCGCCGCAGCATGCTCCCCGGCCGGTTCCATCGAGTCGGCCGATGTGCCGGCGTGGAAGGCCACCGCCCTTCCTTCGGCCGACGGCACGGTGCTCGAGGACGCGGGCAAGATCCTCAACCGGGAACCGATCGTGAAGACCGCCCCCGGGTTCGGGGCGGGCACCTACATCCTGACGATCACCTGCGACGGCGGGGGCAAGGCCTTCTTCGACGTCACCCTCGACGGCGCCCGGCTGGCCGAGGCCGGAGCGGCCTGCAACGGCAGCCGGGAGACGGCACGCATCAAGGTCCCCGCCGACGGCACGCTCCGCATCAGTACATCGAGTGTTGACGCTCCGCTGATCTACGCCTACCAGCTGGCGCCTGCGGCGTAGGAGCGCGCCGGCCACGAGGGCCGCTGTGACTTGCGCCCGCGACCCCCGCGGCTAGGCTCGGTGCATGTCTGCTACTGGGGGTACGCACTGGAAGGTCCGCACTGCGCTGCTGCTGACGGCGGGCGCCGTCGCTGCGGGGCTGGCGGGGTGTGAATACGCCGACGACGTCGGAACCGTACCGGCCGCGGCCGGCCCGTCCGCCCGCACTCCCGCGGCCAGCGCGCCGCTGCCTACCCGGGATCCGGAACTCGTTGCCGCCGAAACCCGCAACCTGTTGACGTTGGATGCCGTCCTCGGCGGGTTGCCGGAAGGTCTCCTGTTCGGCGGCTCGGGCGGAATCGGCGACACGAGCAGCGGGGGATTCTCGGTGTCGGGCGAAATTTCCCGGGCCGGCCGATACAAGATCTCCGCGGCCTGCATCGGGGCGCCGGACGCGCATTTGTCCGTCATCCAGGGCGCCCGCGAGGGCGGCACCCTCCTGGAGCGCAACCTCGACTGCGGCAGCGTGACCGGAGCGCTGCTGGTCCTGGAACCCGGGGATGTCTCGGCTCACCTTGTCCGCTATGGCGGAGGCGTCCCCGGGCCAGCGACCGGCGCTGTCGCAGGCATCCGGATCAGCTTCGACGGGCCGGGGCGGTAATCACCGGAGCGCCGCGTCCGGCGCCCGCCGTAGGACTCTGGCGGACAGGACGCCGGCGGGCTTAAAGTCAGCATATGCCCGCTCTTCCAGCGCAGGGCGTTCCCCGCACCCGCACGGCATCCGCCGTGGGAATCCTGCTTGTGCTGGGAACGGCACTGTCCGGCTGTGCCTACGAATACGACGAGGACTTTTCCAGCGGGAGCTCGTCCGCCTCCGCCCCGGCATTCACCGACGCGGCACTGCCGCGGGACCCCGCCTTGAACCGGCCGGTCTCCGGCGCGGAACTCGACGAGTGGGCCGCGGAGGTGCTGCCCGACGCCGACGGGGAAGTCTTCCACTCCAACTACGGTGTCTTGGAGGCCGGGGAGGAACGGGAGGAGACCACCGCGAAACTGCCCGAGGGCACGTATGCCTTGACCTTGGCCTGCCGGGGCCCGCGACGGGTGTCGTTCAACGTCAGCCATGGCGACCTCGACCTGGTGGACTTGAACCTTCGTTGCGGGACCTCACGGGTCAACGTGGTCTACCTGCCCGCCGACGCCGTGCTCCACATCGCGGTGGAGGCGCGGAGGGGCGCCAACTTCGCCTACCGCGTGAGCCTGATCTGACGCTTCCGGCTCAGCGGTCAGCCAGGGCAAGGGCCCGGCCGGACGCGAGGCCGCAGGGTGTCAGGCCGCGCAGCCGTCCGGGCAACGGAGCGTCTCCGGGCTGGCGCCGCAGTCCTTGCAGTAGAGCGTCAGCGTGCGGCAGGACGGGTTGGAGCAATTCTCGAATTTGCTCGTGGGCGCCGAGCAGCGGACGCATTCGCCGATGGTTTTCGCGTCCTCGCTGAATTCCAGGTGCATGCGCTTGTCGAACACGTAGAGGGAGCCCTCCCACAGGCCCTGGTCCTTGAAGGTTTCGCCGTAGCGGACAATCCCGCCGTCCAGCTGGTAGACCTCCTTGAACCCGCGGTTCACCATGAGGCTGGAAAGGACCTCACAACGGATACCGCCGGTGCAGTAGGTCACCACCGGTTTGTCCTTGAGCGCGTCGTACTTGCCCGAGTCGAGTTCCTTGATGAAGTCGTGGGTGGTGGCCACGTCCGGAACGATCGCGTCCTTGAATTTGCCGATCTGGGCCTCGAAGCCGTTGCGGCCGTCGAAAAACACGACCTCCTCGCCGGACTCCTTCCGCTCTTCTACGAGCTGGTGCAGTTCCTCGGGTTTGAGGTGCTTTCCGCCGCCGACGACGCCGCCGGCATCGACCTTGAGCTCGCCCGGCGCGCCGAAGGACACAACCTCGTCGCGGACCTTGACGCTTAGCCGGGGGAAGTCCGCGGCGCCGCCGTCGGACCACTTCACGTCGATGCCGTGGAAGCCCTTGTACTCGCGGGTTGTCTTGACGTACTGCTTGACGGCGTTCAGCTCGCCGCCGACGGTCGCGTTGATGCCGTCCTTGGAGATGATGATGCGGCCCGTCAGGCCGAGCTTCTCGCAGAGGGCACGCTGCCAGAGCCGGATGGCGTCCGGGTCCGCGAGAGGGGTAAAGCCGTAAAAGAGCACAATTCTGTTCAAAGCCACGTTTTAAGGGTACTGGGTGGACAAAAAAGCAGGGCAGCCGGGGCACCCCCGTGGCCGTCCTGGGGCCCTTCAGCCGGGCAGTTCCGCCAAACCGGAGCCGTTGTCCAGTCGCGGCCGCACCGGCAGCGACGGAGACTTGGATCACAATTGCGTAAGCAAGGCCCGTTCCCGGACCCGGCCCCTGTTACTTGTGGCGGGGCTGGAATACGCTCATCACATGAGTCTTGAGGCCATGGTTGAAGACACCCGCCATTTGCTGGAAATCTGGGTCACCGGCTGGGCCGGGTGCCGGGGATATGAGACGCGCAAGGAGGGCACTTTCCCTGCTGTCCGCAGGGCGGACACCACCCACGAGTGGGAATACTTCGCCCACGACCCCTCCGATGCGGAGTTCACCGCGCTGGCCGCTATCACCGCTGAAATACCCGCCCGCATCCTCACGATCCTCACGAATGATGTGGCGCGCTACACCAACCTCGCCCAGCAGCACGGGCTCAATGTCACGTCAGCCTCGCAGACGATGATGATCGTGGACATGGAGACACAGGACGCCGAGGATCCCTGGCTTCCGGATGATGACCTCCGGTGGGTACCGTCCCGAACGGACGGTGTCCACCATGCCGTGGTCTACGCCGGGGACGAGGTTGCGGCGAGCGGCCGGGTGTTTGTAGTGGGCCATACCGCTATCTTCGACAAGATCGTCACGGAGCCAGGATTCCAGCGGCGGGGCCTGGGAAGTTTCATCATGCGGGCACTGGCCGCCCAGGCTTTCGAGCACGACGTCGAATCCGGGCTGCTGCTCGCTTCGCTCGACGGGCAGAAACTGTATTCGCACCTCGGCTGGACCGCCGTCTGCCATGTGCTGATGCTCTCCGCCTCGGATGAGGGCTCCGACCTGTCCGTGGTCTGAGTTCCAGGGTGGTGCGTCCCGGACGATTTGAGGCCGGGTGAAAGAATGGACGAGTGAACCCACATGAGTCCCTGATTCCTTTGCTGGGCCGCGGCCCGGACCCGGAACAGCTCCGTCATGTGCGCACCATCGCCGCCCGCCAGGCCGTCCACGCGCCGTGGCCCGAGTGGGCGCACCCCGATCTCGTGAACGCCTACGGTACCCTCGGCATCCACGAGCCGTACCGCCACCAGATCCAGGCCGCCGACCTCGCCCACGCCGGCGAGCACGTGGTCATCGCCACCGGCACCGCTTCCGGAAAATCGCTGGCCTACCAACTGCCGGCCCTCGATGCGGTCCACCGCTCCGAGCTGCGGGTCCTCGCCGATCCGGGCAAGATCCACGACGACGGCGCCGTCACCCTTTATCTGTCCCCCACCAAGGCCTTGGCGGCGGACCAGCTGGCCGCCATCCGGGCGCTGAAGCTCCCCACTGTCCGGGCCGAAACCTACGACGGCGACACCGACCCCGCGTCCCGCCGGTGGATCCGGGACCACGCGAACTTCATTCTGGCCAACCCGGACATGCTGCACTTCGGGATCCTGCCCAACCATGCCTGGTGGGCCCGGTTCTTCCGCCGGCTGCGCTACGTGATCGTGGACGAGGCCCACAGCTACCGCGGCGTCTTCGGATCCCACGTTGCCAACCTCATGCGCCGCCTGCGCCGCATCTGCGCCTACTACAGCCCGGACGGCTCAGGACCGGTGTTCATCGCAGCCTCCGCCACGGCGTCCGAGCCCGGTACGTCCTTCGGCCGGCTTATCGGCGCGCCCGTCCGTGCGGTGGCCGAGGACTCCTCACCCCACGGTTCCACCACCGTCGCCTTCTGGGAGCCTGCCCTGACCGAACTCCGCGGCGAGAACGGCGCCAAGGAACGGCGGACGGCCGTAGCTGAAACCGCGGACCTGCTGGCCAATCTGGTCTCCTCGCGGGTACGGACCATCGCCTTCATCAAGTCCCGGCGCGGCGCGGAGACCATCGCCACCATCACCAAGCGCCTCCTCGACGAGGTGGACCCCAGCCTGCCGCAGCGGGTGGCGGCCTATCGTTCCGGCTACCTGCCGGAGGAGCGCCGTGCCCTGGAGAAATCGCTGCGCTCCGGCGAGCTGCTGGGCGTCTCCAGCACGTCGGCCCTGGAGCTGGGCATCGACATCTCCGGCCTCGATGCCGTGCTGGTCGCCGGCTGGCCGGGGACCCGCGCGTCGTTGTTCCAGCAGATCGGCCGGGCAGGCAGGGCTGGCCAGGATGCCATTGCCGCCTTCGTCGCGAGCGATGACCCGCTGGACACCTACCTGGTGAATCACCCCGAGGCGATCTTCGACGTCTCCGTGGAGGCCACCGTTTTCGACCCGTCCAATCCCTATGTGCTTGGGCCGCACCTGTGTGCCGCCGCCGCCGAACTGCCGCTGGGGTACGCCGAGCTGGGGCTGTTCGGCGCCACGTCCGAGAAATTGCTCGATCAGCTGGTGACCCAGGGCTACCTGCGACGCCGGCCCGCCGGATGGTTCTGGACCCACCCGCAAAGCGCGGCGGCAATGGTGAACCTGAGGGCCGACGGCGGCGGCCCGGTGAGCATTGTGGACGCCGACACCGGGTCCCTGCTGGGGACCATGGATTCCCCGCAGACGCACTACCAGGCCCACACCGGTGCCATCTACGTCCACCAGGGCGAGAGCTACGTGGTGGAGGACCTGAACGAGGACGATCACTGCGTGATGGTGCGGCGGGCGAATCCGGACTACTACACCACGGCCCGGGACGTGACCCAGATCGAGGTGCTCGAGACGCAGCGCACCACCCAGTGGGGCGACGTGGCGGTGCATTTCGGTGATGTGAAGGTGACAACGCAGGTAGTTTCCTTCCAGCGCAAGGCCCTGATTTCGAATGAGATCCTTGGTGAGGAACCGCTGCAGCTGGGTGCCCGGGACCTGTTCACCAAGGCGGTGTGGTTTGTCATGGACAACCGCTCGTTGACCGGTGCGGGGTTGATCGAGGCGCAGTTCCCCGGCGCCCTCCACGCCGCGGAACACGCGGCGATCGGACTCCTGCCCCTGGTTGCGTCCAGCGACCGCTGGGACATCGGCGGGGTGTCCACGGCCATCCACGCCGACACCGGAGTGCCGACCATCTTTGTCTACGACGGCCACCCCGGCGGGGCTGGCTTCGCCGAGCGCGGCTACGACAAGGCCAAGGTCTGGCTCGCTGCAACCCGTGACGCAATCAAGGCCTGCGAGTGCGAGTCCGGCTGTCCGTCCTGTGTGCAGTCGCCCAAGTGCGGCAACAAAAACAATCCGCTCGACAAGGACGCCGCCGTTACCCTCATCGACGTGCTGCTCGAGGACGCGACGGACCAGATGCGCACCGGGCAGCCGGACCACGCGGCTCCGCTGCAGGCCTAGCCGAGGTTGGCGGGAAATGCCCCCGGCGGCGGCTGGCACCGGCTCACGGCGGCGGGCCGGCTCTGGCCAGTCCGGTTGCCCCGCCCACGGGCGTCCGGATTTCCAGCTCAGTGCGGACCTGCACGGTACTTCCCGTTCCTTCCGAACAGCTGAGGATCCTGGCGCCATTCCTGCGCGCGACATCCGCGGCTACTGCGCACGGTTCCCCTGGAGTGATCCCGCGGGCCGCATCCGCGGCGGCGAGGGCCGCCAAGTCCGCAGCCGCCGCCGCGCGGAACGCCATTGCCCCCGACTGGGCCAGCAGCACAATCAGGACCGCCGCAAGAACGACCAGCATCCCCAGGCCCAGCGCCAGGACGGTTCCGGCACCACGTTCCAGGTGTCCCGGGCTTTCCGGGTTTTGCGAGTGCTCGCCCGGGGCCGACCCGCGCGTCGCCAGCCTGCTCATGCGGCGAGACCCTGCACCTGATGGTGCCAGACCGAGGGCACCCCGGCCGCGGCTGACGGACCGGACGATTCGCCGCGGACCCACGCGCGGGCCGAGAGGGTCCACGGAAGAAGAGAGCCGACCGCCCCGGGAACTCTGGCCGAGACCGTCACACTGAGCCACCCGCCGTCGGACGCCACGGCTGATGCCGCCGCGTTGCCGGCGAGGCGGCGAACGATGACGTCCACCGCGGCGGCATCTTCACCGCGGGCCAGGGCGCGGGCGCCCGCCCTGGCTGCCTCCTCCAGCCGCAGCTGGGTGACGCCCGCCGCTGAGCCGGCCAGCAGCAGGGCGAGCAGGAGCAGGACCGAGGGCAACGCCACGGCGAATTCGGCCGTCACGGCGCCGCGGCACGTCCGGCCGCCCGATCCCGGCCGCCGCCACGCGGTCGCTGCTGCGCGAGGAGTTGCCGCTGCCGCGTTCCTTACCTTGGCCGGCTGTCCCGGGCTCATGGCAAGGCGAGCGCCGTGCGGATGAGGTTCAGCAGGAAACCCCGGACCTCATCACTGCGCATGATGAACACGAGAATGCCGGCAAACCCGACAGCGGCAAGCGTGGCGATGGCGTACTCGGCCGTCGCCATGCCTGCCTCGGAGCCAAAGAGCTTTCCCGGCCTTCGGGTCCGGAGCGCGTCACTTGCTCCGGGATAGATTTCGCGGATCTCGGCGTCCTCCGGCCCGGTGTGAACCTTCCCGGACGTGCGGGTGGGCGCAAAATGATGAGATGACATGGGACGTTCCCTTCGTTGGATTCCGGCGGGGCTGCCGGCAGTTTCCACTCTTCCGTTTGCGTACACCGCCAGTAAGGTGCGCTTCCTGCCAAGTGGAAAAGATGCGGCACACGCAGGCTGTGGGGGAATAGTCTCGGCCAACCGCGCCCTGGGGCCAGTAAGAATCGGCCTTGAGAATTAGCCCGGGAGCATCGCCAGCAGCACAGGAACCACGCCCAGGCAGACGAAGGCTGGCAGGGAACACAGGCCAAGCGGGACAACGAGCTTTACCCCCAAGGCTGCGGCCTGTTTCTCCGCGGCCCGGAACCGCTCGCGGCGCATGCGTGCCGCCTGGGCATAGAGGATGGCGGACGAGGGAGCGCCGGTGAGCGCGGCAAATCCCAGGGCATCGCGCAGGGCAAGAAGTCCCGGCGACCGGACACTGGAGCTGCGCCAGGCGGTATCCCAATCGGCACCGACGGCGAGCGCCGCGACGACTGGCCGCAGGGGACCCCGGAGTTCCGAGTCGGCCAGGTCGGCCACCAGGGCGAGGGCACGGCCGAGCCCGGCTCCCGCGTCGAGCATCGCGCCGATCAGTTCCAGCATCATCGCCGTGTCACGGAGCCCGGACTGCCCGGAAGGGTCATCGTTGCGGCGGTCCTGGCCCGGCTCTGCGTCGTCCGGAGCACGCTTCATCCGGCGTCTGAGTCGCCGGCGGGTCCTGCCCCGGTCGGACAAGGCAATAGCTGCGGCGACCCCCAAAAGCGCAACCACCATCACTCCCGCTGCGCTTGGTGTCATGGCTGAAGCCCCTCCGCTGACCGGACCAGCCGCGCGGACCAGAATCGGCCCGCGACTGTGAGCGCCAGGCCCGCCGCGAGCGCCGCCACGCCCCAGGGGGTTCCCAGCAGGACCTCGACGGGGTCGACGCCCAGGAGCAAGCCCAGGCCCAGGCCGAGGAACGGCAGCCAGGTCAGGAGCCGTACGGTCGCGCGGGGTCCCGCCAACGCCGTCTGACGGGCGGCCTCGGCGTCGTCCTCCGCCTCCAGCTGGGCGGCAAAACGCGTCAACACGTCCGCCAGCGGGCAGCCGGTGGCTTCCGCAACATCAAAGCAGGCGGCGAGTTGAAACCAGACTCGGCGCTCGAACACCCACGCGCGGGCACCGCTGGTTCTGGTGGCCCCGGCGGTTCGGCCGGATGCCGCCGCTCCGGCGGAGCGGATGGCGGCACCCACAGGAGCCCCGCGCATCGCGGCCGCGCGGGCCGCAGCGAGCATCCGCACGGATTCCGGCGCCAGGACCTGCTGGCCGGCAGTGGCTTCCCCGGACACGGACGCGGCGGGATCGCCCACATGCAGGAGCCACAACTCATCCCACAGGCGGGCGGGAGTGCGGCCACCCCTCAGCAGTGCCGCCAACTGCTGAACGATCAGGTTCATCGATACCGCAGGAGCGCTCCTGCGCGGCCATCGGGACGCCGGGCCGGGACGCGTTTCCGCGCTGCCGGCAGCAACCCCCCGTACGCCGGCAAGGGCCCCACGAATCCGCTGGTGTGGGGCACCCGCCGGCGAAAACGCCAGGCACACAGCGAGTGCCAATACTCCCACGAGTAGGGCCGTCATCCCTCGCCCCCGCCCCGGTCCCCCCGCCCCGCTCTCTCCGGCGGCCGCGCTGGTCCCGCGGGGCCGGCCGCGTTCTTGCCGCCGGGGTCCAGTTCGTCCGGGTCCCATCCGCCAGGGTCCAGCCCGAGACGTTCCGCGAGTTTGGGCCAGGCTGGCCCCGCGCGGACAGCCCCGCGGCAAATGTCCAGCGCGGAGCCGACCACCAGGCCCGCGGTGCTGCCTTGGAGCACGCCGATGCAGGACACAGTCCGCCTGTTGTTCAGCCTTTCCACATGGACCACAGCGTCGAGGGCGCTGGCCGCCTGCAGGCGCACCGCGTCCTGCCCCATCCCGGCCAGCGCCCCGAGCGCTGTCAGCCGGGCGGGGACGTCGGCCGCGGTGTTGGCGTGAATTGTGCCGCCGCCTCCACTGTGGCCCGTATTCATGGCAGCGAGCAGTTCCCGCACTTCGGCACCCCGGCACTCCCCCACCACCAGCCGGTCCGGCCGCATCCTCAATGACTGCCGCACGAGCTCGCTCAAATCCACGACGCCGCCGCCTTCCAAGTTGCCGTGCCGCGCCTCCAGCGAGACAACGTGCGGGTGAACCGGGTTCAGTTCCGCGGCATCCTCAATGAGGACCAGCCGCTCACCCGGCGCACACAGGCCGAGAAGTGTGGCGAGCAGCGTTGTCTTCCCAGAGCCTGTGGCCCCGCTGATCAGGAAACTCAAACGGCGTTCCAGCATCCGTTCCAGCACGCCCTGCACCCTGGCTCCGAACATCCCGTTCCGCCGCAGCTCGTCCATGGAGAAGACCCGTTCACGCCGGATCCTGATACTCAGGAGGGTCCCCGCCGTGGAGATGGGCGGCAGGACAGCATGGACCCGGAAGCCGCCGTCGAGCCTGATGTCGACGCAGGGCGAACCATCATCGAGGCGCCGTCCACCGGCAGCCACGAGCCGCGCGGCCAGCGCACGGACCTGCGGCTCACCGGAGAAGGCCACCGGCGCCCTTTCGAGGCCGTCCCCGCGGTCCAGCCAGACGGCGCCGGGGCCGTTGACGAAAATGTCTGTCACGGATGGGTCCCGGACCAGCGCCTGCAGCGGTCCGAGGCCGTTCAATTCCGCGCTGATCCCTTCGACCGCCGCCAAGGCACCGGCAGTCCCCAGCAGGCGTCCGCTCGCCTGCACGGCGGCCGCCACGCGCGACGGGGTCACCGGCCCGGCGTCGGACATCACGGATTCCCGGACGGACTCCAGAAGCCGCGCATCAACGGTGGCGCGGGCGGGCGGGCGGTACCGCGGAACCCCCGGGCGTCCGCTGACGTCTGGCGGGCCCGGCGCAGAATGGGCGCTCATGCGGGGCGTCCCGCGCCGAACTCAAGCACCATGCCGGCGAACCGCCGCACATTGCGCTGCCGTCCGGTGTCCAGCAGCCGCCCGTTCTCCGTGGCGGCCGCGGCCCTCCGGACGTCCGGCATGATGCCGGCGAGGGGCAGCCCGACGGATTCTGCCACCAATTCCGCATCCAACGCGGTCCCCGGTCTGCCCCGCACCACCAACACAGTTTCCACCGGAGGAAGGTCCTGCAGGAGCCGGGCCGTTGCCACGGCAGCCCGCAGCAGCGCGGGCGCAACCACGATCATCCTGTCGCAGTCCCACGCGAAAGACCGCAGCGTTTCCCGGCCCCGGCCGATGTCCACGACCACCAGCTCGAAGCCGCGCCGGGCGGCGTCCAGCACTCCGGCCACGACTTCGGGGGCCACCCCGCTGTGGGGTTGCTTGTTCCCGGGCCAGGACAGGAAGGGGAATCCCCCGGCCAGGGGCAGGGAATCGGCGAGCTGGCGGGGATCGATCGTGCCACTTGCGTCGGCCAGATCCGGCCAGCGGAGACCGGCCGTTTCTTCGGCGGCGAGCGCCAGTTCCAGCCCGCCGCCCCACGGGTCTCCGTCCACCAGCAGGACACGCACACCCTCCCGGGCGGCGGCGTGGGCCAGCCAGACCGCGGCGGTGCTGGATCCCGCGCCGCCACAGCCGCCGACAATCCCCAGGACCAGTCCGCCCGGCTCAGGTGTGCGGACGCGGCTGAGATACTCGGCGAGCCAGGTAGCGGCATCGGGCAACACTGCGACGCGTTCAGCGCCGATGGCAGCTGCCAGGTGCCACAGCCGGTCGCCGTCGTCGTTGAGGCCGACGAGGACCGCGGGCGACCGACCCCGCGGCGGCAACTCGCTGATGTCACTGCCGACCAGCACCGCAGCGGCTGTGTCCCAGAAGGGCACCGCTTCCCTGAGGTTCCCCACCGTGCGCAGCTGGCCGCCCGAGGCCGCCACGATCCGTTCCACCTCGCCGCGCAGCAGCTCGAACCCCGTCACCAGCAGCGTCTCCGACGTCCCGTCCGGGAGCCACGGCCCGGCGCCCACCCCGGCTCCGGTCCCGGAGCTGGTCACCGTACCGGCGCCGTGCAGAAGGCCAGCCCCGGGACCGGGTCGGTGCGTGGGTAACTCGTGACGACTCATGCGGCAACTCTTCCCGTCGCGCAAACCCGCCGTAACCCGGGCCAGCCGCTATGTGGACAAGCCACGCGGACAATCCTGCGGACAGGCCGACTGGCAATCCGGTGGACAAAGGACCCCGCGCCGCAGGGCAGAATTGACCCTATGTACCTGCTGCTCGCCGCCCACGCCGACGGCGCAGCTCTCCAGGAAGTCACCGCGGACGGCGCGCCGCACCCGGCTGCACCGGCACCGCAGATCGTCAGCGCCGCCGGGCTGTCCGGCGTCGTGCGTGAACTCGAACAGCGGCGGCCGCGCTGGATCTGGCACCGCACCCAGGACTGGTACCCCGCCCTGCTGGCCGCCGGGGTGGAGCTGGAACGCTGCTACGACCTCACGTTGTGCGGCGCGATCCTGGCGCACTCGGAGTTTACGGCCCACACCGCGTACGCGCAGAACGCCGAGAAACTGATCCAGGACGACGAGCTGCAGCAGCCTCCGCGCGCCCTGCAGCCGCCGCCACCGCCGGCCGACCAGGGCGCCCTGTTTGATGATCCCGGCTGGCGGAACGCGCCCCGCCACACCCCTGAAGACCTTCGCCTCGAATACGCCGCCCAGCAGGACGCGCTCAGTCAGGCGGGAGGGACCGCCGTCGAGCGCCCCGGTGACAACCGCAGGCAGCGCCTCCAGCTCCTGCTCGCGGCCGAGTCCGCCGGCGCCATGATCGCGGCGGAAATGCAGCACACCGGTGTGCCGTGGCGCGAGGAACTGCACGAGCAGATCCTCGCCGACTACCTCGGACCCAGGCCTCCCCAGGGCCACCGCCCGGCCAAGCTGGAAGCGCTCACCGCCGAGCTGCGGCAACTGCTGAATTCGCCCGCGCTGAACCCCGATTCCCCGCAGGAGCTGATGCGGGCGCTGCACCGGAACGGCATCGAGGTGAAAACTACCCGACAGTGGGAACTGAAGGAATCCAGCCACCCGGCGATCGAACCGCTCCTGGCCTTCAAGAAGCTCTCCCGCCTTCACGCCGCCAACGGCTGGGCCTGGCTGGATGTCTGGGTCAAGAACGGCCGGTTCCAGCCGGAGTACGTGGTGGGCGGTGTTGTCTCCGGACGCTGGGCGTCCCGCGGCGGCGGGGCCCTTCAAATTCCGCGGCAGATCCGCGGCGCAGTGCACGCCGATCCGGGGCACAAGCTGATCGTCGCGGACGCCTCGCAGCTTGAGCCCCGGGTGCTCGTGGCGCTGGCGCAGGATTCGAAGATGGCCGAGGCTGCGCGGGACAAGGACCTGTATGCCGGCATCGCCGCGCAGGGCTTCGGCGGCGACCGCGCCAAAGCGAAGGTTGCCCTGCTCGGGGCGATCTACGGGGCAACGACCGGCGAATCGGGGCGCCTGATGCCGCAGCTGACCCGCACGTATCCACGCGCGGTCGGTTTCGTGGAGCATGCCGCCCGCGAAGGTGAGGCCGGACGGACGGTCACCTCACGGCTGGGCCGCAGCAGCCCTCCGCCGTCCGAGCGATGGCTGCAAAGCCAGCAGTCGACCAGCGCCGAGGAACAGCGCAGGGCTGATTCGATCGCCCGCTCGCGCGGCCGGTTCACCCGCAACTTCGTCGTCCAGGGTTCCGCGGCGGACTGGGCCGCTTGCTGGCTGGCAGAATTACGACGGCGGCTCCGCTCCATGCGTGCTGACGGGACGCCGGGCGGGGAACTGGTCTTCTTCCTGCACGACGAAGTAATGGTCCACTGCCCGGAAGCCGCCGTGGCCGACTGCATCCGGGCGATCGAGCAGGCCGCGACCGTGGCCAAGGAACTGCTGTTCGGCAGGATTCCGGTGGAATTCCCGGTCAGCGTGGCGGTCGTGGACTCGTACGATACCGCCAAATAGGCCCTGGCGTCCCCCGCCGTAACGTACCCGTCGGTAGCGTTGTGCCCGCCTGTGACGGCGGTTACGCTCGGTAGGGCCGGTGGCTGATCCGATAGTCCGCCGGCAATGCAACGACGCATATTTTTTGGGGAGGCAGCACATTGGCTGGCATTTTCGAGATCGCCATGGCCGGCGAGAAGAAGTACTTCTTCAAGCTGACGGCATCTGACGGAACGGTGGTTGCCGTTTCACCACTGTTCAACACCATCAAGGGCGCTGCCGCGGGCATCAACGCCGTGCGGGAGAACGCCGCCACCGGGTTTGTCGTGGACAAGTCCGGTGCCCGCAGCAAGTCCGTCCCCCCGCAGGCTGCCACCCGTAGCGCCGCCGCCCGGGCCAGGGCCAGCCTGGCCTCCGGCTGAGCGCCCGCCCGATATCCAGGCGGGGACGCGTTTGAGGCCCAGTCTTAGCCGTGGAGCCGACTCCACGTGTCGACGCTGAGCAAGCTCGAGCGGTCCCAAGGAACCGCCCATCCCAGCTGGTCGAACAGCTGGTTGAGGATCATCCCGGTAAAGCCCCACACCACCACGTCATTGACGGTGAATGCGGGGCTTTGGAACGTCTGTCCGGCCCGGGTCACCGTGGCCATCACGCGGTTGTCCGGGTCCAGCAGGTCGCGGACCGGGACACGGAATACCTGGGAGGATTCGCCATAGTCCACCACCCGCACGGGTGACTGGGACGCCCACCAGCCGAGGACGGGGGTGACCAGGAAGTTTCCGCGCGGCAGGGCCAGTTCCGGCATCACGCCGAGGACGTCGACGCCGGCCGGGTCCAGCCCGGTTTCCTCTTCCGCTTCCCGCAGAGCGGCATCGGTCACGGACTCGCCCGGGTCAATGCCGCCGCCGGGGAAGGCGACCTGCCCGGGATGGTCATCCAGGGTCTGCGCGCGTTGCAGCAGCAGGACGTCCAGATCGGCCGGGGCCAGGGCTTTGACCGACGCCGCCGGGACATTGTCGAGGGAGCCGAAGAGCATCAGCACGGCCGCCCGGCGGACCCTTTCCCCGGGTTCGACGACGAGTTCACGCCACCGGGGATCCGGTGACGGCGCCGTTCCGGCTTCCACTGCGGCCACCAGGTCGATGAGGTCCTGCCGGGCCGTCATAGCGGCTTCCTCTGCGATTCCATCCGGATTTCCGCGGCCCGGTGCGTCTCTGCGAGAAGCTTTGACAGCAGCTCCTCCTGGCCCGGTGCCAGTTCGTACTTCAACAGTTTCTTCGCTTTCTCCGGGTCGGTCTCCCCCATGCCGTAGCTGGGGCACCAGTTTGCCACCGCGCAGGCCCCGCAGGCCGGTTTGCGCGAATGGCACACGCGCCGGCCGTGGAAGACCACCCGGTGCGAGAGCATGGTCCAGTCCCTCGGTTCGAACAGTTCCCCGACGTCGGATTCGACCTTCACCGGATCATCCGAATCCGTCCAGCCGAACCGCCTCGCGAGACGGCCGAAGTGGGTATCCACCGTGATCCCCGGGACGCCGAAGGCGTTGCCGAGCACCACATTGGCGGTCTTCCGCCCGACGCCGGGAAGCGTCACCAGATCAGCGAGCCGTCCGGGCACCTCGCCGTCGTACTCATCCACCAGCCGGTTGCACAACGCCATCAGGTTCCGGGTTTTGGCCCGGAAGAACCCGGTGGGCTTGATGATGGCCTCAAGATCGTCAGGGTCCGCCTCTGCCATGCTCCGCGCGTCCGGGTAGCGCCCGAACAGCAGCGGCGTGATCTGGTTGACTGTCACGTCGGTGGTCTGCGCGGAAAGCACCGTAGCCACCACCAGCTCGAACGGATTGCGGAAATCCAGTTCCGCGTGCGCATACGGATATTGCTCCGCCAGCGCCTTGTTGATCCGCCGGGCACGCCGTTTCAGGGCCAGCAGGGACTCCCCCGCAAGCCGCGGCCCGGCGCTTACGGTCCCGCTGTTCCTGGAACCGGCGTTCGTGCGACCAGCGCTTTTGGGTGCCGGCGTGGCGCTGCCGGCGGCAGGATCGCTGGAGTCGGTGGCCACGGGTGCCGGCTAACCGCGTTCGATGTTGCTGAGGTCCCGGAGCACGCCCACGCGGCCGTCGGTGTGCTGGACCAGGAATTCGTGGCCGCGGTCCTCCAGGGCGAGCACCCAGCCGCCGGGTTGGATTACGAAGGCGGCGGCACCGCTGTGCTCGTCCATGGCGGTGCGGGGCTGGGCGACGGCGAACCAGAAGGCTTCGTACGCGGGCTGGGCGGCGTGTTCCTCGGGACGGCTGGCCGGGTCGATGGTGGCCCCGATCGGCTCCTGCTGGCGCACCTGCGGGTTCACCGTTGTGGGGGCGCTGTGATCGGAGGCCGCGGGAACCTCTGCGGCTTGGGTCTGTTCAGCGGCGGGAGGCACGACGGCGGCAGCCTGGGTCTGCTCGGCGGCGGGAGGCGCGACGGCGGCAGCCTGGGTCGGCTGGGCAGCCGACGGCGCGGGGGCTGCGGACGGCGCCCCCGGGCCCGTCGCGGCGGCCGGCGTCGCGGAGGCCGCGGGAACGGTGCTCGCAACCTGGGTTGCCGGGGAGCTGACGGCCGGGGCGGGGCCGGCAGCCTGGGCAGGCTTTTCGTGGGCGGACGGTTCGGGGGCGGGCTTGCCCTGGGCAGCGGCGGGGGCGGAAGCCGCGGAACCGGCAGCTGCAGCTGCCGCACCCGAGGCGGCAACGGCGCCCGATCCTGGACCGAACGACGCGTCGCCATGCGGGGCAGTACCCGTGGCCGCGGACTGTCCGCCGGGGGTCATGCGCTTCGCCCAGCCGGCGACGGCACTGGTGCCGGCGGCCTTGGGCGCCTTGTCATCCTTGGCCTCTTTCGGAGCCTTGGGCGCGCGGGGTTTGTGGACGGGGACGGCTGAGTCGCGGGCCACAATATGGGCGGGCACTTCAGCGCGGTCGAGGAAATCTCCGGCGAAAAAGGGGATCAACCGGGCCAGGACGGTGGCCGAGAGGAGACCGAGGGCGCCGATGAGGGCCAGCAACATGCTGGGCACGAACGCGCCCGCGACGGACAGGAAGAAGAAAGCAACGGCGAAGGACGCCACCACGGAGCCGAACTGGTCCACTGACAGCGAGCCGATGCGGATCTTGGTTCCCGGGCTGACACGGCGTGCCACGAACAGGGCGGCCACGATCACGGGCAGGATGATCCCGAGGCCAAGGAAGAACAGGCTGCCCAGATTCCACAGGTTATACCGGACGGCGAACATCGGGATCAGCGAGGCGATAAAGAGGATCAGCGTCGAGCCGAAAACCGTCAGGTCGCGGATGGTGAAGGGTCCGAGGACCGCCTCGTTCTTCTTGCCGGCCTTCTTGCTGGCCTTGTCCACCGTGAAACGGGGGGCTTCCCCGTAGCCGGCGGGCCGGTCCGCTCCGCCGTTCGCCTGGGTTTGGGCGGGCGCCTTGAGCTGCCCGTTTGCTTGCTCGTTCATTCGGTTCTCCTTACACGGCGGCGCTCTGGACAGCACCGTCTAACGGCAGACCAAAACGGGACCGCGCGCGGTCCCGTCGCCTCCATCGGATGTCACAACTTCATCTCAGCCTAGTCAAGTGGCTGGCCGATCACTAGCTGACGAGCCGGGGACATGGGCATGGAATAAGGCCGCCCTTCCCGGCGCCGCGGCTCCCGGCGTGCGTCATTCCAGCACCAGAGTGTGCATCGCCTGACCCTGGCTGTCGGCCAGCGTCACGGCCAGGGGCAGGGAGTCCGCGCCGGCCGGAACCGTAAATTCGTACGTCGTGGGCGCAAGGTCGGCGGTGCAGGCCCTCTCGCGGGCCTCCTCGAAGGTGATGGTCACCCGGTCCGGGCCGGTCGCTTCAATCCGGGTCGGGACGGGCGGGCAACTGGAGCTTCCCCACACCGTGAGGCCGAACCGCCGGGGCCTGTCCACCCACCCCGCCAAGGGCGTTCCGAGTCCGGGAGGCGGTGCGGCGGACGCCGTCGTCGAGGGACCCGCGGACACTGTGGGCGCGACGGAGGGCGACGCCACCACTCCGCGGTAGCTGCGGTCGGCGGCGTTCGGTGGCCCGGCACAGGCCCCCACACCGAGCACGACGCCGGTCGCAAGGATGCAGGCCAGCGCCCGCATCCGCCGTCGTTGTCCCGGAGGCTGATTCATGACTCTCCGGTTGCCTGCGGCGGCGTGGTGCCGGCTGCTGCCCGCAAGGCCCGGCTATACGCGGCCGGTTCATTGCGGGTGGCAGCTGAAACCGCAAGGTGCCGGACGGTCAGGCGTCGGGCGAAGTAGCCTTCGTACGGCAGGACCACCACGGTATCCAGTCCGCTCTCCCAAGCGGCGATCAGGGCAGCCAGGCTCTGAGGCTCCGGGGACGCGGCAGCGTTCCGGCGAGGACGGGCGTAGGCGCGCGGGCTGGACGCCATTTCCCACGCATTGTAGGCGTGGACGTCGATCCCTTCCCAGCCGTGGTCCGCCTGCCAGAACGGCGGAATCAAGGGATCGAGGACATGACCCGGCTGCGAGGCGGCCCGGATGTACTCCGGAGTGGGGTGGATCGTCGGGTCGGGCTCCTCCACGGAATACCAGTCCCAGGCCCGCTTCCAGGCCCGGCGCCAGCGGGCGTCCCACCCCGCGGGCGCGGCCGTCTCAGGGATCCGGGAGAGGCCCACCTCGGGCAGCGGGTCCAGGCGGGGCACATCGACGTCGGCCGCTATGACCCAGGCGTGGCGGATGAACAGCAGGACAGTCAGCTGATGCGGCGTTTCGTCCACTCGGATGGCCATGTCATTCGGCCACGGGTTATCCGGCGCCCGGCCCAAAAGTCTCACGATCCCCTTCCCCCAACTGGCAGTGCGTCCTCCTAGGCCCCATTGTGACGACGTAAGGTCACCAGCACCAGATCCCCGGGTGCCCCACCACCATTCGGCGCTTAACAAACACCGCTCACGGTTCGCTGTGTGACGCGGCACACGTCGGGAAGGGCTCAGGCGATAGTGTGTATTTCGGAACAGCTTTAGCGGTCCGACCGTGACCAGCCGATGCCCAACGCCGCGCATGCGGCACGGTGCTGCGGCGGGACGGGGGTCCCGCGCAGCACGGATCGATGAATGATGAGGTTCACCATGTCCCAGCAGTCACCCGGCTCCACTACGACGCAGGCGCCCCAGGGCGATGCCTTCGAAAACCTGTCACAGGAGAACCGGAAGTTCGCCCCTTCCCCCGAGTTCGCCGCCAACGCGGTGGTCACCGCTGCGGACTATGCCGAGGCCGACGCCGACCGGCCCGCCTTCTGGGCGAAGCAGGCCCGCGAGCTGCTGAGCTGGAGCAAGGACTTCACGCAGGCCCTGGACTGGTCCACACCACCGTTCGCGAAGTGGTTCGTCGGGGGCGAGATCAACGCCGCCTACAACGCGCTGGACCGCCACGTCGAGGCCGGCCACGGGGACCGGGTTGCCATCTACTTCGAGGGTGAACCGGGCGATACCCGGACGTACACGTACGCCCAGCTCACCGAAGAGGTCAAGAAGGCCGCCAACGCCTTTGAGTCCCTCGGCGTCGCCAAGGGCGACCGGGTGGCCGTGTACCTGCCGATGATTCCCGAGGCCGTCATCACGCTGCTGGCCTGCGCCCGGATCGGCGCCATCCACTCGGTGGTGTTCGGCGGCTTCTCCGCCGAGGCGCTGCGCTCCCGGATCGACGACGCCGAAGCCAAGCTCGTCGTCACCGCGGACGGCACGTACCGGCGCGGCAAGCCCAGCGCGCTCAAGCCCGCCGTCGACGAGGCGTTGTCCCACGAGGGAGACGGCAGCGGCCACACCGTGCAGAACGTCGTCGTCGTCAAGCGCAACGGCCAGGACATCGACTGGCACGAGGGCAGGGACCACTGGTGGGCGGACACGGTCGGGACCGCCTCCGCCGAGCACACCGCCGTCGGGCATGACTCCGAACACCCGCTCTTTATCCTTTACACCTCCGGCACCACCGGCAAGCCCAAGGGCATCCTTCACACCACCGGCGGCTACCTCGCCCAGGGCGCCTACACGCACAAGGCGGTCTTCGACCTCAAGCCCGAAACCGACGTCTACTGGTGCACGGCCGACGTCGGCTGGATCACCGGGCACTCCTACGTCGCTTACGCCCCGCTCATCAACGGCGCCACCCAGGTGATCTACGAAGGCACCCCGGACTCCCCGCACCAGGGCCGCTGGTGGGAGATCGTGGAGAAGTACAAGGTCTCCATCCTCTACACCGCCCCCACCGCCATCCGGACGTTCATGAAGTGGGGCAAGGAGATCCCGGCGAAGTCGGACCTCTCCTCGATCCGGGTCCTGGGCTCGGTGGGCGAGCCCATCAACCCCGAAGCGTGGATGTGGTACCGCGAGGTCATCGGCGGCAACGCCGGCAAGAACGGCGAACGGAAGGAAACTCCCGCGCCGATCGTGGACACCTGGTGGCAGACCGAAACCGGCGCGCAGATGATCGCCCCGCTGCCCGGTGTCACGGCCACCAAGCCCGGCTCCGCCCAGGTCCCGTTGCCCGGCATCGCCGTGGACGTTGTGGACGAACTCGGCGAGTCCGTGCCCAACGGCTCCGGCGGATACCTCGTGATCCGCGAACCGTGGCCGGCCATGCTGCGTGGCATCTGGGGCGACCCGGAGCGCTTCAAGGAAACCTACTGGTCCCGTTTCGAGACCATGTACTTTGCCGGGGACGGCGCCAAAAAGGACGAGGACGGCGACATCTGGCTGCTCGGCCGGGTCGATGACGTGATGAACATTTCCGGCCACCGGCTATCCACCGCCGAAATCGAATCCGCCCTCGTAAGCCACCCCGCCGTCGCGGAGGCCGCCGTCGTGGGCGCCGCGGACGAAACCACCGGCCAGGCCGTTGTCGCCTTCGTGATCCTGCGCGGGGACGCCGTGGACACCGGCGATGCGATCGTGCAGGAACTCCGGAACCACGTGGGCAAGGAAATCGGGCCGATCGCCAAGCCCAAGACCATCCTCGTGGTGCCGGAACTGCCCAAGACCCGCTCGGGCAAGATCATGCGGCGCCTGCTCAAGGACGTCGCGGAAGGCCGTGAGGTGGGCGATGCCACCACACTGGCCGACAATACGGTCATGGCGCAGATCGCGCAGTCGCTGAGAAAGTGAGCAGGCACCGGCCCGGGCTGCCCGGATGAGCTTCTCCGTGTCGCGCCGGATTGACGCGTCCGCGGAGGACATCTGGGATCTGCTCACCGATACCGGGAAGTGGCCGGCCTGGGGGCCGTCGATCACCGGTGCCGAGCCGGCCGCGGACGGGCCCGGGTCCGGGCCCTTCCGCGGAGGGCTTGCCTTCGGCAGCCGCGGCAGGGTCAGGACCGTTCTGGGCGTGGCGCTGCCGTACACCGTGACGGCGTTTGAGCCCGGACGGTACTGGTCCTGGTCCGTGGCGGGGATCCCGGCCACCGGCCACCGGATCGTTCCGCAGGGCGGCGGATGCGTCGTTACCTTTACGGTCCCGTGGTGGGCGCCCGCCTACCTTCCGGTGTGCGCCCTGGCGCTGCGCCGGATTGAGCGGCTCGCGACACATTAGGGGCTCGCGGGCCTTCAGTCGCCGGAGCGGGCCCTGACGAGGACTGCCTCGAAGCTCTTGGCCGCGGGCGTGGTGAATTTCGCGTTGACGAGTGCGAGGGTGTTGCCGAACAGCGCCGCCGTGGTGGGGACGTCGAAGTTCTTGCTGGTGATGACTTCCTCCACCTCACCGGAGCTCACGCGTCCGTTCAGGTCGATCCGGCTGACTTGGTTGAGGAGGTTCTGGACGGCCCAGAGGGTGTCACCGCGGACGACGATGCCATCGACATTCGGCAGTGCGACCGGGTCCCCGGCGGAGTTAGTGACCTCGATCTTCTTATTGGATCCGTCGCGCGTGTCCACGGCGTACAGGGCGCAGCGGCCGGTGTGGGCGACGATCAGTGTGCGGCCCTCATCAGCGGCGGCGATGCCGTTGAGGTTGAATCCTTCGTCCACGGTCCCGGCAGGCGCTTCAAGGGCGACTGTCCGGGCTTTGCCCGGGTTGCCGTCATGGCTGATCGGGATCCGGTAAAGCTCACCGGCGCGGGAATTGGTGAACCACGCGACGTCGCGGGTCAGGATGACGTCGTTGATGAACTTGTCGCCGCCCTTGGCCAGTTGATACACGGCCACGGTCTTCCTCGTCTCCAGGTCGTACACATAGGCCTGGCCGGTGGCGCCGCCGGCGACGAAGAGAAGCTCATTGTCCCGGTCGACCTTCATACCCAGGGCTGCCCGGCCTTTCGGCGCCGTGATGAACAGCATTGCGGTGCCTCTGTCGATATCTCCGCGGAAGATGTTGCCGTTGAGCCGGTCGCCGGCGAAGAAGGTGCTGCCCTCCCCTGCGGCGATGCCCTCAGCACCGGTGGCGCCGGGGAGTTTGATCACCGAGGACCGCTCATCGCCGTGCGTCCGGTCGGCGGTCGCGAGGGGTGCCGGCACGAGAAAGGCCGCCAGGGCGAGGATGCCGACGGCGATCCAACGGATTGGTTTTACCTGAATATTGCGCATGATGTGCTCCGAGATCGGGCTTTCCGCGCGGGTCGGCCAGCACGGGAGCTCCGCGCGATGGTCATTCCAGTGTAGGCACGCCGCCCGGCGCAGGCCAGAGCCCGCGGGCCGGTCCCGGGCTGTCATCTGAGCGCCCGGTCCGCGGCCGGGTGCGGCGGCCCGCGGCGCAACGCGATACATTGGCAGGCATGAGCGAAGCCACCCCCGACGGCGCCGGCCGCGGCACCATCCTGGTCCTCAACGGGCCCAACCTGAACCTGCTCGGCACCCGCGAACCGGAGAAGTACGGCACCGCCACCCTGGCCGACGTCGAACAACTCGCCAAGGACACCGGCGCGGCGCACGGCATCGACGTCGAGTGCTTCCAGTCGAACCACGAGGGTGCCCTTGTGGATGCCATCCATGCCGCCCGCGGAAAGGCTGTCGGCATCGTGATCAACGCCGGCGCTTACACCCACACCTCGGTGGCCATCCGGGACGCCATCTCCGCGGTGCAGCTGCCCGCCGTCGAGGTCCACATCACGAATGTCCACGCCCGCGAGGCGTTCCGGCACCACTCGTACCTCTCGGACATCAGCAAGGCAGTGATCGCCGGCGCGGGGATCCTGGGCTACCGGTTCGCCGTTGAGTTCCTCGCCGGGCTGCAGGCCAGCCGGGACTGAGCATGTCCCCCGCTGATCCCGCCGGCAGGGAGCCGGCCGCTCCCCGGCCCGGCCCAACGGAACCAGGCCCGGCGGTATCAGGCCGAGCGGAGTCCGGGACATCGCAGTGGTACCGGCACTTCGGCGCCGTCGACGCGCCTGGGAATTCCGCGTGCTACGCCGAATGGTCGGTGGGCATCGCGGACGACCCGGAGCTGCTCCGGCGGATCGACGAGTGGCCGCACAACAAGCGCCAGCCCCTGCTGATGCTCGCGGCGGCACGCTTCCTCGGCGCACAAATCAGCCCCTACCCGGATTTCCGGGCGTTCCTGGACGCGCACTGGGAGGACGTCTCCCGGATAGTGCTCACCCGGGCCACCCAGACCAACGAGGCCGGCCGCTGCGCCACCCTGCTGCCCTCCCTGGCGCAGATCGCCGCCGCCGGCGGGCGGCCGCTCGCTCTGCTTGAGGTCGGGGCCTCGGCCGGGCTCAACCTGTTTCCCGAACGCTACGGCTATGAGTACGACGCCGGCCCCGGGCTCACCCGGCTGGACCCGGCCGGCGCTGCTCCCGGCAGTTAGCCGGTCCTGGGCTGCGCCGTCACCGGCCCGGTCCCGCTCCCGGCGGCGCTCCCGCCGGTGGTGTGGCGGGCGGGGATCGATCTGAACCCCCTCGACGTCCGGAACCCCGACGACGTCGCCTGGCTGGAGGCGCTGATCTGGCCGGAGCAGGACTTCCGCCGCGAGCGGCTGCGCCGGGCGATCGCCGTGGCGCGGGCCGACCCGCCCCTCCTGGTGGCCGGGGACCTCAACGACCGGTTCCTCGACTTGGCCGCGCAGGCGCCGTCGGACGCCATTCTGGTGGTCTTCCACAGCGCGGTCCTGGCCTACCTCGATGCGGCCGCCCGGGACCGGTTCCGCGCCGCAATGGCGCGGCTCGCCGTCGATACCGGCTGCCACTGGCTCTCCAACGAGGGGCACACCGTCATCCTCCAGGCCGACGGCTCCAGCGTGGTCCCGGAGATGGACGACGAGCGGCTCCGCGGCCGGTTCCTGCTGCTTCACAACGGGAAGCCGGTGGCGATCACAGGCCCCCACGGCCAGAGCCTGGAGTGGCTCTGACCGGCCGCATTCCGGCGCCCAGTGAGTTCTGGCCCGCTACTTCTGGCCCGTTACTTCTGGATGCACTGGCCCGGGGAGACCGCGTTCGCAAGGCCCGGCGCCTGGGCGGCGACCGGTCGCAGGTCCGCCATAGTGATGGCGTAACCGAGCGGGGATCCGCTGGTGGCCTTGGCGAAAATTACTCCGGCCACCTGGCCGTCGTTGGTCAGCAGCGGGCCTCCCGAGTTGCCCGGCTGGACGTCCCCGGCGATCCGGTAAACGTCCGCCGGCGCGGGGTTGTTGCCGTAAATGTCCGGCACCAGCACTGTCGCGATGTCCTGCACCGTGGCAGGTTTGGACTGGAACGGGCCGCCGTGGGGGTACCCGGCGAACGCCGCCGGGCTGCCGGCCGCCAGGTCGGAACTAAGGGGCAGCGGGGCGGTCCGCAGGCCGTCCACGGCCACGACTGCGAGGTCATGCTGGGTGTCGAAGTACACCACGCGCCCGGGCAGGGCACCGGCGCCGGGGATCTCCACAACCGGCTCCGGCACGCCGGCAACCACGTGGGCGTTCGTGACCACGCGGCCGGGCGAGACCACGAAACCGGTCCCGGTCTGGTTCTGTCCGCACTGGTAGGCGGTGCCGGCGATCTTCAGGACCGAATCCGCGGCCCTGTTCAGCGCCGGGGTGTCGGTGCTGGTATCCGGAATGGCCACCGGCTGGCCTTCCCCGATGCCCTCGAACAGCGTCGGGATGCCCTCACCGATCACCGCGGACCGAAGCTGGGCCATCGAGGTTTTCAGCGGTACGGGGGTTACGCCGTCGATGAAGCGGATCACTTTGGATTCGGCGAGCGGCTGGGAGACGAAGGGCACGCCGAGTGCGCCGATACTGAACGCCAGCATCGACATCACCAGGGCGGATACCACCACGTTGACACCTCCGCCGGCCAACCGGTCCACGGACCGCAGCGGGTTGATTTTGACGACGCTGCGGATGTTGCGCCCGATGGCGGTGCCAATCCCATGCCCCAGCATCATCAACAAAACGGCGGTGGCAATGATCGCCGTGAGGCGCCAGCCGCTGTCCTCCACCAGGCCGCTGACAATGGGGACGGACACAAACGCGGCCACGGCGCCCGCGGCGAACCCGGCGATGCCGCCGACTGTGACGAGGAAGCCGTTGCGAAGGCCGTGGAACAGGTAGGACAGCAGTGTCAGAATCAACACGAGGTCCAGGATGGTCAAGCCGAACACCGAGGCTCCTTAAAGGCGGGTAAGCCCCAATTCTACCGGCGCAGACTGACAATTTGCCGAGCGTCCGCGGAGGCCACGGACAGCCGGGCTGGCTCCCCCTCCACGACGTTTGGCGCGTTTCGGTGCCAAGTACGTCACAGAAGCGCCAAAATTCTGAAACAATGGCTGAAGCGCCCCAGCCGACACAGTTTTAGTCAGGAGATTTCATGGATATCGAGGTATTGCGCCGCGCCCCCCTTTTCGCCACGCTCGACGACGAGGCGTTCCGTCTGCTGACGGACGAACTCACCGAGGTGGACCTCTCACGCGGAGCCTCGGTATTCCGGGAAGGTGACCAGGGCGACCAGCTCTATTTCATCGTCTCCGGCAAGGTCAAGCTCGGCCGCACGTCCCCTGACGGCCGGGAGTCCCTGCTTGCCATCCTCGGCCCGGGTGAGCTCTTCGGCGAGATGGCACTGTTCGATCCGAGCCCGCGGACCGCCACGGCAACGGCCGTCTCTGAAACGCGGCTGGCCGGGCTGAAGAACGAGAGCCTCAACGCCCTGCTGCGCACCCGCCCTGAGGTTTCCGCACAGTTGCTGCAGGCCCTGGCACGCCGCCTGCGCCGCACCAACGATTCCCTGTCCGACCTGGTGTTCTCCGATGTTCCGGGCCGCGTCGCCAAGGCGCTGCTGGACCTGGCAGACCGCTTCGGCCGTCCCGCGACCGACGGCGTCCTGGTGGCCCACGAGCTCACCCAGGAAGAACTGGCCCAGCTGGTCGGGGCGTCCCGCGAGACGGTCAACAAGGCCCTCGCCGAATTTGTGCAGCGCGGCTGGCTGCGCCTGGAGGCCCGCGCCGTCGTCATCCTCGACATGCAGCGCCTCCGCCAGCGTTCCCGCTAGGCCCGTTTGGCAGCACACCCGCAGTTCGCCCGAAGGCCGGCCCGTGAAAACGGCGCCGGCCTTCGGTGGTTAAGCCCGAAAGAACGCCCGCCCGCCGGACATGCCCAGCGGTGGACTCACGTCCCGCCGGACATGCCCATCCCTGGGCTCACATCCCACCGGACATGCCCGTTCCTGGCAGCTAGGAGTGGCCATAATGCCACTATGTCCACTGGCTCGGGCCCGCGGAGGGCATGTCCAGTGGCAGGGCGGGATGAACGGGCGGCATGTCCACTGTTGGGGCACTGCACAGGGCATGTCCCTTGAGCGGTCCTGCCAGCCAGTGCCCCGGCCCTTCAGCGCCCCGGGGTCAGCGTTCGCGCTGGGGTTCTCCGGCGACCGTCTTGGCCGCCTCCACCTCGAGCAGGAGCTGTCCGTTTTCCTCGACAAGCTTCGGCTGGTAGACGTGGGCCTTGCGCTTGTAGCTCAGGTAGGCGATGCAGCCGTTGGCCGCCGCCATCTTCTCCAGCATGATCTCCGAGCCGGGCACCAGCAGCTGGCTCAGGGTGAGCCCGACGGTGTTCTCCTGGCCCGCCTCGTCGCCGAGCTCGGTGGTGTCCCGGCCGTCGATGACCTTCCGGGCGCACACCCAGCGGCCCCACACGCCCTTGCTGGCGAGCAACGAGGGCTGCTGGTTCATCGGCACGGTGGCCGCGAAATACCGGGTGTTGAAGCGGCGGTGCGCGAAGTCCGGGCTGAGCCAGTTGACCAGGGGTTTGAGCAGGTCCGTCCGCACCGAGAGCCCGCGCTTGGCCAGCACCTCGGTAAACGACTTCTCCTGCTCCGCCACGGCCACGCGGGCCCGCATCCACTCGGCCGAGGACGTGGCCTCCACCGTGGTGGACAGGTCCGGGCCGGCCAGGAGGATGCCGGTTTCCTCAAACAGTTCACGGATGGCGCCCACCACGTGGCGGCGCGCCAGTCCGACGTCGACGGTCCCCATCTGCTCGGCCCAATGCTGCGGTGAGGGGCCCAGCCAGCCGACCGCGTCGTCGTCGGACGCCTCCAGCGACCCGCCCGGAAAGGCGAGGACACCCAGCGGTGACGATCCCGGCCGGTAACCCAGCCAGGTCTCCAGGCCCGTGGGCGAATCGCGAAGCAGCACCACCGAGGAAGCGAACCGTGCCGCGCGGGGCGTCCGTTCGCCGTGTTCAAGCCAGCTGCGGGCCGCCCCCTCAAGATCCGGGGGAAGGACAAACAGTCGTCGGGCTAACTGAGGCAAGGAACTGACCGGCCCTCTAGGCGAATTCGGCGATCAGTTCGACTTCAACCGGTGAGTCGAGCGGAAGGACGGCCACGCCGACGGCGGACCGTGCGTGCTGGCCGGCGTCGCCGAGGACCTTGCCCAGCAGGTCGGACGCGCCGTTGATCACACCGGGCTGGCCGGTGAAGGACGGGTCGGAGGCGACGAACCCCACAACCTTGACGATCCGCGTGATCCGGTCGAGGTCCCCGATGACGCTCTTCACGGCTGCCAGGGCGTTGACGGCGCACACCGCGGCGTACCGCTGGGCGGCGTCCGGTGAGACCGTGGCCTCGTCCGAGGCGCCTTCAGTGCCCGAGGACACCTTGCCGGTCGCTTCCAGCTGGCCGTTGATGAACGGCAGCTGACCCGAGGTGTAGACATGGTTGCCGGAAATCACAGCCGGGACGTAGGCGGCCACCGGGGCGGCAACCTCCGGCAGGGTCAGGCCCAGCTCGGCGAGGCGCTGCTCGACGGCGGACGACGCGCCCGTTCCTGAGGTGCTGCGGTCCGGAGTTTCGGAGTCTCCGGACGCGCCCGGAGCGGAAGATGCGGGGGTGCTCATGGCTACTGCTTCTCCCTCTTGAGATAGGCAACCAGGCCGTTTCCTTCGGGGCCCGGAACAACCTGGACAAGCTCCCAGCCGTCGTCACCCCACTGGTCCAAAATCTGCTTTGTGGCGTGGATAATGAGCGGAATCGTGGCGTACTCCCATTTGGTCATGAGCTAAAGCCTAGTCCTTGCCGGTAAAGTGGAAAACATGGCGACTGGTAAGAACCCTTTATTTGACACGGCCACCACCCTCGGAAAGATCCTTCTTTTCCTGGGCGTGAGCGCCATTTGTGGCGTCCTGGTGGCGGGACTGCTGGTCCCTGCGGCCGCCGTCACCGGCAGCTCGGCCAGCGGGTCGATCAAATTCTTCGACACCCTTCCGGCGGAGCTGAAGGTTGATCCGCCAAGCCAGTCCACCAAGATTCTGGCGGCCGACGGCAGCGTCATCGCCAACCTCTACCTCGAGAACCGCACCCGCGTGTCGCTGGATGACATGTCCCCGCACATCAAGAACGCGGTCATCGCCATCGAGGACAGCCGCTTCTACGAACACGGCGGCGTGGACACCACCGGCATCATGCGCGCGCTGGTCAGCACCGCCCGGGGCAACAAGCAGGGCGCGTCGACCATCACGCAGCAGTACGTGAACAATGTCATCAACTCTTCCCTCGAGGCCGAGGGCAAGGGCGACGAGGTCCTCCTGAACGGCGTGAACAAGGGCGTCGGGGACAAGCTCCGCGAGATGAAGCTCGCCATCGCTCTGGAGAAGAAGTTCACCAAGGAGGAGATCCTTGAGGGCTACCTCAACATCGTCTTCTTCAACCGCGACGCCTACGGCATTGAGGCAGCCTCACGGTTGTTCTTCAGCACCACCGCCAAGAAACTGACCCTCCCGCAGGCGGCGCTTCTCGCCGGCGTTGTGAATAGCCCGTCGTTCTACGATCCGATCACCAACCCGGAGAACGCCAAGAACCGCCGCGACCTGGTGCTGAAGGCCATGTACACGCAGGGCAAGATCAAGCAGGCGGACTATGAAGCCGCCGTCGCCACGCCGGTCACCACCAAGGTGACCCAGCCCCGGCAGGGCTGCGCCTACTCGCCGACGTCGCCGTACTTCTGCGATTACGTGCTGCACCTGCTGCTCAACAACCCGGCGTACGGCGCGGACGCGAAAGAACGTGAGCGGAAGGTCTTCCGCGGCGGCCTGACGATCAAGACCACCCTGGAGCCCGCCGCCCAGAAGGCAGCCCAGGCGCAGGTGGATGCCGCGGCCGGCGCGAACCCGGACAAGTGGGGCGCCGCCCTGGTCTCCGTGGAGCCGGGCACGGGCAAAATCACCAACATGGCCCAGAACACCTCGTGGCTGCCGGCCAAGGGGAAGTTCGACACCCAGTTGAACTTCAACGTCGACAAGTACGACGAAAAAGGCAATGACATCAACGGCCTCGGCGGCGCACAGCCGGGATCCACGATGAAACCGTTTACCTTCGCCCAATGGCTGGACGAGGGCAAATCCATGAACACCGTGGTCGACGGCTCTGTGCGGAAGTACCCCCTGAACTTCCAGTGGCGGAACTCCTGCGGCACCACCACGGGCGCCTACAACTCCGCCGAAGAAGGCCTGGGCGCCGCGCCCGACCTGCAGAACGCCGAAGAGGGCTACTACAAGCCCATGACGGTCCTTCGGGGCCTCTACAACTCCATTAACACGGTCACGTTCGCCTCCGCCGCGCAGCTGGACTTCTGCGGGATTCAAAAGATCGTGGACGCGGTGGGCATCCACAACGGCCTCGACAACAAACCGGTCAACATGTCTGTTGTGGCCAACCTCCTGGGTTCCACCCAGACCTCGCCGCTGACCATGGCCAGTGCGTTCGCCACTTTCGCCAACGACGGCCGGTACTGCGCGCCGATCGCCATCACGTCCGTGACGGATGCAACCGGTGCCCAGCTCCCCGCCCAGGCCACCAACTGCCGGGACGCGCTCAAACCGGAGGTCGCCCGCGGCGTCAACTACGCGCTGCAGGAGGTCCTGAACCGCGGGTCCGGCTCGCTCATTCAGCCGAGGATCTCCACCCGGACAAACTTCCCGATCGCGGCCAAGACCGGTACGTCGAACAACAACGGTTCCACCTGGGTTGTCGGCCACACCACGGGCCTCGCGACGGCCGCCTGGTTCGGCGACCCGCTGACCAACCAAAAGCGCGCCGGGCAGAACATCACGATCAACGGGAACTTCTACACGGGCATCGACGGTTACATGATCGCCGGCCCCATGTTCTCCCAGTTCATGGCGCAGATCGCCCCCTCGCATGGCACGGAGCCGTTCCCGGAACCGCCGTCGAACCTGTTGTACGAAGCCGCGCCGTACCAGCCGCCCAGCAACAACAACAGCGACACCAAGGCTCCGTCGACGGAGAGCGCTACTCCCAAGGAGCCGGCGCCGTCCGCGCCGCCGGAAAAGAAGAAGTAGCCCGTGGCCGGGGGATTTGATCTGGCAAGCCGCGTCCGAAGCATTGGGCGCGGCTTTGCCGTAACCGCCGCAGCCGGTGCCGTGACGGGCGCCGCCGTGACCGGCTACGGGCTGTGGGAAAAGAACCAGTTCGTCCTGCGCGAGGAGACCCTGCCCATCCTCCCGGCCGGTTTTGGCCCGATCCGGGTGCTGCACCTCAGCGACATCCATTTCGTGCCCGGGCAGCACCGGAAGGCCGAGTGGCTGTCCTCGCTGGCGGAACTGCGGCCGGACCTGGTGGTGAACACCGGCGACAACCTCAGCCACGCCAAGTCAGTGGAGCCCCTGCTGGAGTCGCTCCATCCGCTGATGGAGTTCCCGGGCGTCTTTGTTCCCGGCTCAAACGACTACTTCGCCCCGACGCTGAAGAACCCGGTGTCGTATTTCCAGGGCCCGTCCTCGCACACCAGGGAGCCGGCCAGGCTGGACTGGCCCCGGCTCCGTGCAGGCTTCGGCATGGGCGGCTGGGTGGACCTGACCAACCGCTGCCAATCGCTCGTGATCAAAGGCCTGCGCGTTGATTTTTCCGGCGTCGACGATCCGCACTTGGGCCTCGAACGCTACGCGGGCTGGCCCCGTGGCACGAAGGGCAGGGACAGCAGACCGCATCTTCGCGTCGCAGTCATCCACGCCCCCTACCAGCGTGTCCTGGACCGTTTCACCGAGGACGGCGCCGACCTGCTGCTGGCCGGGCACACCCACGGCGGCCAGATCTGCGTCCCGGGTTTCGGCGCCCTCGTCGCCAACTGCGACCTCCCGACCTGGCGCGCCAAGGGCCTGCATGACTGGGAAAGCAAGGGACGCACGACGCCGGTCAACGTCTCGGGCGGCATCGGCACCTCCCGTTTCGCTCCGGTCAGGATCGCTTGCCGGCCCGAGGCCGTTCTGCTGACGCTCACTCCGCGTTCCTGAGCCGCCCGCTCCCCTCGATACTCACTGGACATGCTCTCCCCTGTGCTGCACGGATGGACATAGTGGGCCTATGTCCACGCCCTGCGCTATGGACCGGACATGTCCCGCGGCACGGCAGCGCTTATGTCCACGCCCTGCGCCGGGGACCGGACATGTCCCGCGGGGCGCGCCGCGCAGCCATTGCGGAATGTAATTACTGGGCGAGATCCTGATGCTGTCGATTTTCATGTGAACCCGGTCACCCGATGGCCTAGGGTAGTTGCTACAGGAAACTACATCCAGTTGCGTTAGCTATTTCGCAGTTGCGTTTTAAGAAGCAGGCATGGCCAAGCAGACCTCATTTTTCTCCTCCATCAGCCGTCTCTATCCGCACGTCAAGCCGATCATTCCGCGGCTGGTCATGGGCCTGCTCTGCGCCCTGCTCGCCAGCGTGGTGGCCCTGACCATCCCCCAGGTGCTGCGGGTGCTGATCAACCAGTCCCTGGAACCCGGGGGCAGCACGGACGCGGTGTGGACCGCCTCCCTCGTGATCCTTGGCCTGGGCATCGCCGAGGCCGGACTCGTGGCGCTGCGCCGGCAGTTCGTGATCAACCCCGCCACCACGGTGGAGACCCGGATGCGGGTGTCCCTCTACGGCCACCTGCAGGACCTGACCGTCTCCTTCCACGACCGGTGGGGCTCCGGGCAGCTGCTCTCCCGCGCCATGACCGATCTGAACTTCCTGCGCCGCTGGATGGCCTTCGGCGCCATCATGCTCGTGGTCACCACCCTGACCGTCGTGATCGGTGTGGCCGTGATGTTCGCCATGAGCTGGCAGCTGGCACTGATCTTCCTCGCCGCCGCGGTACCCATCATGGTCTACGGCTTCCGCTTCCGCACCCGCTTCAGCAAGGTGGCCCGGCGCAGCCAGGACCAGGCCGGCGACCTCGCCACCACGGTGGAGGAATCGGTCCACGGGATCCGCGTGCTCAAGGCGTTCGGCCGCAGCCGCGAGGCCCTGGAGAACTTCAACGAACAGGCGGAGGAGCTCCGCCAGACGGAGATCGCCAAGGCCAAGCACGTTGCCACCTTCAGCCTGGTGGTCACCCTCCTGCCGGAGCTGGCCCTCGGGACCGGCCTCGTCGTCGGCATCATGCTGGCCTCCACCGGCGAGCTGAGCATCGGCGCATTGGTGGCATTCTTCGCCACCGCCGCCGTGATCGCCGCCCCGGTGGAATTCTGCGGCATGCTGCTGGCCATGGCCCTCACCGCCAAGACCGCCGTGGACCGGCATTTCGAGGTGATGGACTCGGTGAACACCATTACCAGCCCGGAACATCCGCGCCACCCCGCCGAGCTGCAGGGCGCCCTCAGCTTCAACCACGCCACGTTCGCCTACGAGGACGCCCCGGACAAACCGATCCTCAACGACGTCAGCCTGGACATCAGGCCCGGCGAAACCATGGCCTTGGTGGGAATTACGGGCAGCGGCAAGAGCGCCCTGCTCCAGCTGGTCCCCCGGCTGTACGACGTCACCGCCGGCTCCATCACCATCGACGGGGTGGATCTGCGCGAGTTCAGCGTCGAGGACCTCCGCACGGTGGTCGCCGTCGCGTTCGAAGACACCACGCTGTTCTCCAGCTCGGTCCGCGACAACGTCCTGCTCGGCGCCCCGGCGGGCCTCCCGCCCGAGCGCCGCGAGGAGGCCCTCGAAGAGGCGCTCGACGTCGCCCAGGCCCACTTCGCGTACTCGCTCCCGGACGGGCTGGACACCCTGATCGGTGAGGAAGGGCTCAGCCTTTCCGGCGGGCAGCGGCAGCGCATCGCCCTGGCCCGTGCCATCGCCGCCCGGCCCAGGGTGCTGGTGCTGGACGATCCGCTGTCCGCCCTCGATGTCCACACCGAGGAGCTCGTCGAGACCAGGCTGCGGGAGGTGCTCACCGCCACCACGACGCTGATAGTGGCCCACCGGCCCTCCACCGTCGCGCTGGCGGACCGCGTGGCGCTGCTGGAGGACGGACGGATCACGGCTGTCGGCACCCACACCGAACTGCTCGCGGAAAATTCCCACTACCGCTACGTGATTGCCAGCCTCGACCCGGAACCGCGCGACCTGGACTCCGATCTGCTGGACTCAGAGCTGTCCGGCCTCAACGCCGAGGAGGTTTCCCGATGAGCAGCGCAACCTTCGGAACCGCGAACGAGGACAACGCGCACCTGTCCAGGACCGAGAGCAAAACCGTCCGGCGCCGCTCCCTCGCCTTGCTCCGCTCCCTGATCCGCCCGGTCCGCCGGCGGTTCTGGCTGACGATTGCCGCCGTCGTGCTGTCCCAGGCCGCCCGCGTCGCCGGGCCGGCGCTGATCGCCTTCGGCATCGACCGGGCCCTCCCTGCCCTGATCGCCGGCGACAACGTCCCCCTGATGCTCACGGGCGCCGCCTACCTCGCGGCCGCTGTCGCCACGGCGTGCCTCACCGCCCTGTACGTGACCTCGACGGCGAGACTGAGCCAGGCGATGCTCCTGGACCTGCGAGTCCGGGTCTTCCGGCACACCCAGCGGCTCAGCCTCGAATTTCACGAGAAGTACACCTCGGGGCGGATCATCGCGCGGCAGACCTCGGACCTGGAGGCGCTGCGCGAACTCCTGGACTCCGGGGTCAGCTCGCTGGCGTCCGGGATGCTGTTCATGGTGTTCACGGCCGCGACGGTGTTCGCGCTCGACTGGCGGAGCGGACTCCTGGTCCTGGCCGCCGGCGTGCCGATGTACTTCCTGGCCCGCTGGTACCAGAAGCACTCCCAGATCGCGTTCCGCGAATCCCGGGTGGTCTCGGCCCGGCTGATCGTGCACTTCGTCGAGACCATGACCGGCATCCGCGCGGTCAAGGCTTTCCGCAAGGAACGCGAAAATGCCGCGCTCTACGCCGAACTCGCCGAGGACTACCGCAAGGTCACGGTCCGGTCCATCAACCTCAACGGCGTCTTCCAGCCCGGCCTGGTGCTGATCGGCAACGTCTGCGTCGCCGTCGTCCTGCTGTTCGGCGGCTTCCGGGTGCTCAGCGGCGACCTCGCCGTCGGCGTGCTGCTGGCCCTGATCCTGTCCACCAAACGCTTCTTCCAGCCGGTGGACCAGATGGCCATGTTCTACAACTCCTTCCAGAGCGCCCAGGCGGCGCTGGAGAAAGTCTCCGGACTGCTCGAGGAAGTCCCCACTGTCCGGCCGCCGAAAAACCCGGTGTCCCTGCACGATGCCCAGGGAACCATTGATTTCAAGGGGGTCGAATTCCGCTACGGCGACGGGCCCGTCATCATCCCGGCCTTGGACCTGCACATCCCCGCCGGCCAGACGGTGGCGCTGGTGGGCCAGACCGGTGCCGGCAAGTCAACGCTCGCCAAGCTGATCGCCCGCTTCTACGACGTCTCCGCCGGCTCGCTCACGCTCGACGGCGTGGACCTGCGGGAGCTCGCGACGGCGGATCTGCGCCGGAACGTCGTGATGGTCACCCAGGAGGCGTTCCTGTTCAGCGGCTCCGTCGCGGACAACATCGCCCTCGGCCGGCCCGGGGCCTCCCGGGAGGAGATCGAGGCCGCAGCCAAGGCCGTGGGGGCGCACGAGTTCATCCACGCGCTCCCGGAGGGCTACGACACGGACGTCAACAAGCGCGGCGGCCGCGTGTCCGCCGGGCAGCGCCAGCTGATCAGCTTCGCCCGGGCGTTCCTGGCCCGCCCGGCCGTGCTGATCCTGGACGAGGCCACCTCCTCGCTGGACATCCCGTCCGAGCGGCTCGTCCAAACCGGCCTGGCCGGGCTGCTGCAGGGCATCGGCGCTGACAGCGGCCGCACCGCCCTCATCATCGCGCACCGGCTGTCGACGGTGGAGACCGCCGACCGGGTGCTGGTGGTCCACGACGGGCGGGTGGTCGAGGACGGCACCCCGGAGCAGCTGATCGGCGGCGGCGGCCGCTTCGCGCAGCTGCACGGCGCTTGGAAGGACTCGCTGGTTTGATTCGCACCGGCGCTTCGCGGCCCGGTCTCGCGCAAGGTGCGTCCTGCTGCGCGGCCGTCCGTGGCACGATTTCGCATCCGGGGCCCTGATCGGATACTCTTGTGAAGTTGCTTTTGAAGTAACGGATCGGGATGTGGCGCAGCTTGGTAGCGCGCGTCGTTCGGGACGACGAGGTCGCAGGTTCAAATCCTGTCATCCCGACCAATCAAGAAGAGGGCCTTCCATCCGGAAGGCCCTCTTCTTTGTGTGTCTGGGTATTTTGACGCCTCAAACGGGCGGCAACGGAGCAGTCGATGAGTGTCACGGCAAAAAAAATAGCTCCGGGACATGGTTCGCGCATGTCCCGGAGCTATCAAAGCTATTGCTTACATCGGGTCGGGCCAGTTGCCGACATTCGTGGAGTACGTCATCGGGTCGGGCCAGTTGCCGACATTCGTGGAGTACATCATCGGGTCAGGCCAGTTACCGACGGCCTGGGGTGCCTTCATGGGATCCGGCCAGTTGCCGACGGCGGTGAAGCCAGCGTCACCGGTGGAACCAATGGACAGGACGGCCGGAGCCGCAGCGGAGAATGCCAGAGCGCCTGCCAGGACGGCGCCGGCCGCAATCTTCTTCAACATAGAGTTCCTCAATATGAGTCGGGGTCCTTACCAAGTCAGCACTACCCTTGTTGACACACATTGTAAAATGATTTCCACAGAGACTGTCAAGCATTTAGTACAAAGATTGTCCGGAATTAGGAGGTATCCGTGGGGAACGGATTCGGGGAGAAACTCCGAGCGGAACGGCTTGAGCGTGGCCTGACGCAAGCGGAATTGGGCCGGGACCTTTACTCGCCCAGCTACATCTCCCTGCTGGAGACCGGACGCCGTGAACCGACGGCCGACGTCATCGAGGAGCTGGCCCGACGGCTCGAGCTTGCGCCTAAGGCGCTGGAAGCGTGGAGCCAGCCAGTGTCCGTCAGTGACGCGGAATATGTACTCTCGGGCCTGTATGCGCGCCAGGCCTGGGATCTGCGCGACTACTCCTTGGCAGCGACCCATGCCGCGGCAGCGGCCCAAATCGCCCTCGAAGCCAGGAACACCAGCGCTTGGTGGAACATGACCTATATGCAGGCTGAATGCCTGATCAAGCAGGGTCAGTGGCAAGAATGCAAGGACATCGTCCAGCGGCTCCTGGATCACCCTATGGCCGCCGAATCGGCAGGCTTGGGGGTGCGTGCCCGGCAGATGCTCGCCGCGGCCTCACAGGGGCAGGGGCAGCTGACCGCCGCCGTCGAGCATGCTCAGCAGGCCGTGCGGCTCTGCGCCGAACTGCCCAAGGGCTCCACGCTGGTCATTGGCGCACTGCGGGCGCTGATCGGGGCGCTGGCCGAAAGCGGCCGGCTGGACGAGGCCTGGGAATACTGCCAGGCCATGAACGATCAGATGGACGAGCATTCCATGACCCAGCTGGCCGGCGAGGTCGCCTGGGTGATCGGCAACGTGGCCTTTATGCGCCATGACTACCCGGAGGGCATTAAGTACCACGAGCGGGCGGCTCAGCTGCTCTCCCCCGCGAACGACATTGACCTCTGGGCCCGGTTTAACAAGGCCTCCGCGGCCGTCCGCCTGTCCTCCGGGATCGTGGAGCCGGAGACGCTGACGTCGATTGAGCGCGCTGAGCTGGCGCTCTCGATCGTGGGCGGCAACAAGACGGACCAGCTTGAGGTGGCGTTCATCCGGGCCCGCTGGCTTTACCTGACCGGGGACATCGTCGCAGCCGTCCAGAAACTGCGCGAGATCCACGCCGACAAGGACGCACTCGCCAAGCACACCGCCGGCGAAGTGTCGCTTCTGCTCGGCAAGGCGCTCAAGGCGGCCGGCGATTCCGAGGAGGCCCTGGTCTATCTCGAGGAAGCCCAGAAGGAGTTCAGCGCGGCCGGCGCCTCGGACCGGGTCCAGCAGTCGATGGACGCCGTACTGGAAATCCGGCTGGCCCAGCGCCGAGCGGAGGCCGCCTCGTCGTCCGGAGCCTAAGCGGGCCGCGTCCTGACACCCTAGGCGAACGTCCGGCCGGTGAGTTTCTCGTAGGCCTCGACGTAGCGGCTGCGGGTGCGGGCCACGACGTCGGCCGGCAGCGCCGGAGGTGCCACGTCCGAGGACTTGTCCCAGCCGGACGCGGCCGAGGTCAGCCAGTCGCGGACGTACTGCTTGTCGTAGGAAGGCTGGGCCTTGCCGGGCTCGTAAGTGGCGGCATCCCAGAAACGTGAGGAGTCCGGGGTGAGCACCTCGTCGCCCAGCGTGATGACGCCGGTAGCGACGTCGAAGCCGAATTCCACCTTGGTGTCGGCCAGGATGATGCCGCGGCCACGGGCGATGGCCTCTGCCTTGGTGTAGATCTCCAGGGTGAGTTCGCGCAGCCGGGACGCGATGCCCTCCCCGACGGTCGCCACGACGGCGTCAAAGGTGATGTTCTCGTCGTGCTCGCCCACCTCGGCCTTCGCGGAGGGGGTGAAGATGGCCTCGTCGAGCCGGGACCCGTCCACCAGGCCCTCCGGCAGCGGGATGCTGCACACAGTGCCGGACTCCCGGTACTCCACGAGCCCGGAGCCGGTGAGGTAGCCTCGGGCGATGCACTCGACGGGGAACATGTCCAGTTTCTTGCAGATCATCGCGCGGCCCTCCACCGCGGCGGGCACGCCGGCGTCGACTGTGGACGCGAGCACGTGGTGCTCCACGCCCAGCTGTTCGAACCACCACAGGCTCAGCTGGGTCAGGATGCGGCCTTTGTCCGGGATCTCGCTGGCGAGGACGTGGTCATAGGCACTGATGCGGTCGCTGGCGACGACCAGGACGCACTCCTGGCCGATGCGCTCCGTGATGGACTCGTCCACCGGAACATAGAGGTCGCGGACTTTGCCGGAGTAGATGTGTTTCCAGCCCGGCAGGTCCAGCGTCGCGGTGTCCAGGCCGCCCTTCGGCGCGGACGGTGTGGGTTCGGTGGCATCCGGCAGGGATTCACGGGTCATGCTCAGGCCTTCGCTTTCGTGGCGGCAGGGGCGCCGGGCGTCTGCACTTTGATCTCGCCGCGGGCCGCCTTGCCGCCGATGTCGGTGCGGAACTGGCTTCCGTCGAGCTGGACCAGTTCGACGCCGTCGTACGCCCGTTCCCGGGCCTCGACAAGGTCCGTGCCGAGCGCCACCACGGCGAGGACCCGTCCGCCCGCGGACACAACCTTGCCTTCGTCGTCCAGCTTGGTGCCGGCGTGGATCACGTGGACGCCTTCGATCGACTCGACCTTCTTCAGCCCCCGGATCCGGTCACCGGTGCGCGGGGCGTCCGGGTAATTTTCGGCCGCGACGACGACGGCGACGGCGGTCTCCCTGGACCAGCGCAGGGGCTGGACCTTGTCCAGTTCGCCCTTGGCCGCTGCCATGAGGAGCCCGCCGAGCGGGGTCTTGAGGCGGGCGAGGACCGCCTGGGTTTCCGGGTCGCCGAAGCGGACGTTGAACTCGATCACACGGGTGCCGCGGGACGTCAGGGCCAGTCCGACAAAGAGCACACCGACGAACGGGGTGCCGCGGAGTGCCATCTGGTTGACCGTGGGCTGGGCGACGCGGTCGAGAACCTCCTGGACGAGGCCTTCGGGGGCCCATTCCAGCGGGGTGTAGGCGCCCATGCCGCCGGTGTTGGGGCCCTCGTCGTTGTCGAAGATCCGCTTGAAGTCCTGCGCCGGGGAGAGGGCCACGGTGTTCCGGCCGTCGCACAGCACAAAGATGGAGACCTCGGGGCCGTCCAGGAACTCCTCGATCACCACGGTGCCGCCGGCATCGAAGCAACTCTGCGCGTGGGCGAGGGCCTCGTCCCGGTTGTTGGTGACCACCACGCCCTTGCCTGCGGCGAGCCCGTCGTCCTTGACGACGTAGGGCGCGCCGAACGTGTCGAGCGCGTCGGCGGCTTCCTCGGCATTGCCGGCCACCCGGGCCATCGCGGTGGGGACACCGGCCTCGGCCATGACTTCCTTGGCGAACGCCTTGGAGGCCTCAAGCTGGGCCGCGGCCTTGCTGGGGCCGAACACCGGGATGCCCGCGGCGCGGACAGCGTCGGAAACGCCCGCGGCCAGCGGCGCCTCGGGGCCGACCACCACCAGGTCGACGGCGAGCTTGGTGGCCAGGGCGGCGACAGCGTCGGGGTTGCTGGCGTCGATGGCGTGTGTGGGGACCAGTTTGCTGATGCCGGCGTTGCCCGGGGCCGCGTGGACCTCGGTAACGTTCGGGTCTGCAAGCAAGGATCGGACAATGGCGTGTTCGCGGCCGCCGGGGCCGATGACAAGTACCTTCACAGTTCCCAAGGGTACTTTGTGGACCCGGCAGGCTCCTAAGCTGTGACCACCGCGGGACATGCCCAGCGTTGGCCGGACCCACTGGACATAGTGCCCACGTGCTCATCCTTCCGCCCGAGGGGAGGGCATGCCCCACGCGCAGCCACCTCCGCCCACGGAACATGCCCAGCCCCGGCCGGACCCACTGGACATAGTGCCCACGTGCTCATCCTTCCGCCCGAGGGGAGGGCATGTCCCCACGGAAGCCCCGCCCCGGGCCATCCGCGGCGCGTGCGGCTGCGAAGACTAGTTATGGAGAAGCCCAGCACGCAGACGCCCCCCGCGGAAGAACTCAGCCTAGGGAAGCCCGCCCGGAAACATCCCGGCAAGCACAGGCCGGCCCGGCTTCTGTCCGGTCCCACCGCTCTCGCCGCACTGGCCGGGGTCGCAGCGGCGGCCGTCGTACTGTCAGTGGCGGAGCTGATCGGCGCGTTCTTCACGGCGCGGGCGACGCCGGTGATCGCCCTGGGCTCGACCTTCATCGATTTCACGCCGTCGTGGATGAAGGATTTCGCGATCGCCACGTTCGGCACCAATGACAAGCTTGCGCTGTTCGTCGGCATGGCGGTGACCATCCTGCTGCTCGCCTGCGTCCTGGGCATTGTGGCCTACCGCAAGTGGGCCCTCGGCGTCGCGGGCGTGCTGTTGATGGGCGCCGTGATCGTCGGGAGTGTGGTGACCCGGGCCAGTGTGCGGCCGCTGGATGCGATTCCTACGCTGATCGGCACCGCGGCCGGACTCATTGCGCTCCGGTTCCTCGTCACGAGGTTGTGGCGGATGCAGCCGTGGCCGGAGATGGACGCTGACCTGGCCGCCAAGGACCCGGAGCGTCCCGCCACCAGCCGCCGCGCCTTCTTCGCCGCGACAGGAGTCACCGCGGCGGCATCGGCCATCGCCGCGACCGGCGGACGTATGCTCAGCGCGGCCCGCAGCAACGTGGCCCAGGCCCGCGAATCCCTCCAGCTCCCGACGCCGGTGAAGCCTGCTCCCGCGGTGCCCGCCGGGGTGCAGTCCAAGGCGCCCGGGGTCACGCCGTGGCTGACGCCCAACAACGACTTCTACCGCATCGACACCGCCCTGAGCGTGCCCGAAATCAACGCCCAGGAGTGGGAGCTGCGCATCCACGGTCTCGTGGAACAGGAAGTCCGGCTCAGTTTCCAGGACCTGCTGGACGCGAACCTGATCGAGTCCCATGTCTCCCTGACCTGCGTGTCCAACCCGGTGGGCGGGAACCTGGCCGGCAATGCCAAATGGCTGGGCATGCCCATCCGTGACGTGCTCAAGATGGCCCGGCCCAAGGAAGGCGCGGACATGGTGCTCTCCACCTCGGTCGACGGCTTCAGCGCCTCGACCCCGCTGGAGGTCCTCCAGGATGACCGGGACGCCATGCTGGCGATCGGGATGAACGGTGAAGCCCTGCCGCTGGAACACGGCTATCCGGTGCGGATGGTTGTTCCCGGCCTGTACGGCTTCGTCTCCGCCACCAAGTGGGTGGTGGACCTGGAGGTCACCCGTTTCGCGGACAGCAAGGCCTACTGGACGCAGCGCGGCTGGTCCGAGCGCGGCCCCATCAAGACCATGGCCCGCGTCGAGGTCCCCAAGTCCTTCGCCAAGGTGCCGGCCGGGCGGGTCGCGATCGGCGGGACCGCCTGGGCCCAGACGCGCGGCATCACCAAGGTTGAGGTGCAGATCGACAACGGCCCCTGGGCCGAGGCCACCCTCTCCGAGGAGGCCTCGCTGGTCACCTGGCGGCAATGGTCCTACGACTGGGAAGCCACCCCGGGCCCGCACTACATCAAGGCCCGGGCCACGGACGGAACCGGCGAGGTCCAGACAGACAAGCGCGCGGATCCCGTGCCCGACGGCGCGTCCGGCTGGCAGTCGCTGATGGTGACCGTGGAATAACCGGGTATCCCCGCCGGGCACCATAGACTTGCTGCATGCCCTTGAATTCGCATGCCACCTTCACCGTCGAGTCCGCCGTCGAACTGGCCGTCGTCGAACGTAGCGGCTTCGTGGAGTCCCGGCACATCGGCTCCGCCGTCCTCATCGCCGGGGACGGCACCGTCGTCACCGAACTGGGCGACATCACCACGCCGATCTATGCCAGGTCCACGCTGAAGCCGCTGCAGGCCCTCGCCTCCATGCAGGCCGGCGTCCCCCTGCGCGGCGCGCAGGCGGCGATCGCCTGCGGCAGCCACGTCGGCTCACTGGACCACATGGACGTCGTCGAAGGCATGCTCAAGGCCGCCGGCGTCAAGGAAGAGCAGCTCCAGTGCCCGGTGGCCTGGCCCGAGGACGAGACCGCTCGCACCTGGCTGGTCCGCACCGAGCGGGGCCAGTCCAAACTCGCTTTCAACTGCTCCGGCAAGCACGCCGCGTTCCTCTGGGCCTGCACCGAAAACGGCTGGGACACCCGCAGCTACCTCGAACCGAACCACCCCCTGCAGCAGCGCATCCGCTCAGTGATCGAGGAGTACTGCGGCGAGAGCATCGCCCACCTTGGCATCGACGGCTGCGGCGCCCCCGTGGCCGCCGTCTCCCTGACCGGGCTGGCCCGGGCCTTCTCCAAACTCGCCAAGGCCCCCGGGGACAAGAACTCCAATGCCCGCGCCGCCACGATTGCCACGTCGATGCTGGACTACCCGTGGGCAGTGCAGGGCAAGGGCGAGTGCAACACGGTGGTGATGGACGACCTCGGGATCCTCGCCAAGATCGGCGCCGAGGGCGTACTGGTGATGGCCACCCCCACCGGCGCCTCGGTCGCGATCAAGATCCTGGACGGAAACATCCGCGCCACCACGCTCGTCGGGCTGACCCTGCTGGCCGCAGCCGGCGCGGTCGAAGTCCCGGAGGTGGCCAGTGTCCTGGACAAGGTGGTCACCCCCGTACTCGGCGGCGGCCGGCCGGTGGGCAAGATCCGGCTGGGCCACGCCGTCTCGGCCCTGCTCGACTAGCCATGGCCGTAGCCCGACGCCGGATAGCCATCGATGAGGGCCGCGCGGCCCTCGCCGCATGGCAGGCGAACAGCGGCCCCGAGGCCGGCACCCCGGTCCCCCGCAACACGCTCGCGACGGCGGTCCGCTACTCCCTGGAGGAGGTCACCGCCCGTGCCCCCGGAAACTCGGTGGAGGTGCGGGTCCCGCCCTTCGGCGTGACGCAGTGCGTGGAAGGCCCGCGCCATACCCGCGGCACTCCGCCGAACGTCATTGAGTGCGACGCCGCCACCTGGCTGGCGATGGTCAGCGGGCGGCTGAGCTGGGCAGACGCCGTCGACGCCGGACGCGTGGCTGCCTCGGGGCTGCGTGCCGATCTGTCCGCCCTGCTGCCGCTCTAAGCTGTCAGCGCCCGGCTAGCCCCGTCCGATGAACGGCATCCCGGCTGCGGTGATGACGAGGGATCCGACGCTGGCCGAAGGCGGCATCCCGGCCATCAGCAGCACCGCACGGGCGGCCTCGTCCACCGGGAAAGTCGGTTCCACACGGCTGCTGCCGTCGGCCTGGACCGCGCCGGAGCCGACGCCGATCGTGTCCATCAGCTCCGTGGCCGTGTTGCCGATGTCAATCTGGCCGCAGGTGATCCCGAAGCCGCGGCCGTCGAGTTCGATGCTCTTGGTCAGCCCGGTCATGGCGTGTTTGGTGACCGTGTAGGCCACGGTCCGGGGCCGGGGCGAATGTGCGGCGATCGAGCCGTTGTTGATGATCCTCCCGCCCTGCGGCGACTGGGCCTTCATTGCCCGGACGGCGGCGGCGGCGCACAGCATGGAGCCGGTCAGGTTCACCGACACGGTGGCATCCCAGTCGGCCAGGCTGATCTCATCCACGGAGGCGGCGGGGCCGAACACACCGGCATTGTTGAACAGCACATCCACGCGGCCCCACAGCTTGAGGGTCTCGGCAAACAGCCGTTCGACGTCGTCGGGCACTGTCACATCGCACGGAACGGCGAGCGCCTGGGCATGTCCCGCGCCGGTTTCCAGCAGCGGCGATTCCCGGCGGCCGGCCAGCACCACCCGGTAGCCGTCGGCGAGCATGAGCCGGGCTACCGCCCGTCCGATCCCCGATCCGGCGCCGGTGACTACGGCGACTCGGCCGGGCAGGTGATGTCGTGTCATCCGGCTAGCGTATGCCGAGTTCGCATTTCACGGCAGTGTTCGGCGACAACATTGCGGCGACGTGTCATCTCGCGGAGCGGACCACTCAGTGGTGGGCGCGCGCCCGCTTTCCTGCGGCCAGCGATCCTCCGGACAGCGAGGTCCCCCGGCCGGCGCCGCCGGCGGTTCTTCTGGTCACCCGGGAGAGCGGACCCACCGGCGCGGCCTGACTGCCGGCGCTGCGGTCCCGGATGAGTCCCGTTCCGGCGATTTCGCGGGCCTGGGCGATACCGGCCACGGCTGCCCGCTTCGTGGGAAAAGTGACGGAGACGGCCATCAGGCTGCCGGTTCCGTCCAGCATGCGGATCCTGTAGCCGCCGTCGGGCGCGTCCACGAGTTCAAAATAGCCAGCCATCGCACACTCCTTTATCCTCCACCCCACGTTGGGATATTAGTAAGTATACTTATCTACGGCCTGGAGGAACAACGCCAGGGACTCAAGAACCGGACTTCACCGTCAACGCCCCGGCAGCGGAGTGTCGCTGCGGTGTACGCCGTCTTCCTGCAGCTCCAGGGCGCTCTTCACGAGCGCAAAATGACTGAACGCCTGCGGGGTGTTTCCCAGCTGCCTCCCGTCCTCGATGCTCCATTCCTCGCTCATGAGACCGACGTCGTTGCGCAACGCCAGCAGCCGCTCGAACAATTCGTGCGCCTCGTGGTGCCTGCCCGCCCCCAAGAGGGCCTCGACCAGCCAGAACGAACAGGCCAGGAAAACCCCTTCCTCGCCGGGCAGGCCGTCGTCGCATTCTGCCGGGTTGTAGCGGCGCAGGAAACCGTCGCGGGTGAGCTCGCGCTGGACGGCATCAATGGTGCCGATCACGTGCGGGTGATCCGGGGGCAGGAACCCGACGCGCGGGATGAGCAGCAGGCTGGCGTCGAGCTCGGGCCTCCCGTAGGACTGGACGAAGGTGTTGCGTTCGGCATCGAATCCCCGGGACATCACCTCGGCATGGATCGTGTCCCGGAGTTCCTCCCAGCGGTCCGCCGGGCCGGGCAGGCCGAAATCCCTGACGCCCTTGACCATCCGGTCGGCGGCCACCCACGCCATGATCTTGGAATGGGTGAAATGCCGCCTCGGCCCGCGCATCTCCCAGAGCCCGTTGTCGGGCCGGTCCCAGACTGACTCCAGGTGCTCCATCAGTGCCAGCTGCACGTCCCAGGACTCGTCGGTGCTTGTCAGCAGCGAATTCCGGGTCAGGGACAGGCAGTCCAGGACCTCGCCCCAGACATCCAGCTGGAGCTGTCCGGCCGCGCCGTTCCCGGTCCGGACCGGGGCGGAGTTCTCGTACCCCCGCAACCAGGGCAGCTCCACCTCGGGCAGGCGGCGCTCGCCGTGGATGCCGTACATGATCTGCAGGTCCTTGGGGTCCCCCGCTACGGCCCGCAGCAGCCAGTCGCGCCAGGAAGCGGCCTCTTCCGTGTAGCCCGCCGCGAGCAGCGCCTGCAGCGTCAGGGTGGCGTCGCGGAGCCAGCAAAAACGGTAGTCCCAGTTCCGTTGGCCGCCCAGTTCTTCCGGCAGGGAGGTGGTCACGGCCGCCACGATTCCGCCGGTAGGTGCGAACGTCAGCGCTTTCAACGTGATCAGGGAGCGCTGCACTGCGGCCCGGTGGGGCCCGGAGACAGTGCACTTGGCAGTCCACTGCCGCCAGAATTCCTCGGTGGACGCAAGGACTCGTTCCGGGTCGACCGTGCGCGGCCGGGACAGGTGGCTCGGCGTCCAAGTGAGGACGAACGGCACCCGGTCCCCCGCGCTGACGGTGAAGTCGCTGATGGTCCGCAGGCGCTCGCCGCGCAGCGGCGCCTCGGTCACGAGGTACGCGGCATCCGGACCGGCGACCGCATGGATGCCGTGTTCGTCGTGCCGGACCCAAGGGACGATGTGCCCGTAGTCGAAGCGCAGGACCAGCTCACCGCGCATCCTGACCGCACCGCGGACGCCCACCACAATCCGCACGATGTCCGCCACCCCGTCGCGGGGCGGCATGAAGTCGATGATCTTGACCGCCCCGGTGGGGGTCACCCATTCGGTCTCCAGGATCAGGGTCTCCTGGCGGTAGTGCCTGCCGGTGCATTCGCCGCCGCCCTCCGGCGCGAGCAGCCAGCGCCCGGCACTGGGCGTGTCCAGCAGGGCGTTGAAGCACGCCGGTGAGTCGAACCGCGGCAGGCAGAGCCAATCGATCGAGCCTTCGGTGCTGATCAGGGCCGCAGTGTGCAGATCGCCGACCAGTGCGTAATCCTCGATGCGAGCCATGGACTTACAGTGCCACACGCGGTTCCCTTGGGACTAGGATCCGTAGATGCTGAAAAGGCACCAGGCCGGACGTGTGCACGTCGGAACCAGCGGTTGGAGCTATGACCACTGGGAGGACGTGTTCTACCCGCCCGGGCTGCCGGCGCGGGAGCGGCTGGCGTACTACGCGGCCCATTTCGCCACGGTGGAGCTCAACGCCAGCTTCTACCGTTGGCCCCGGGAGACCACGTTCGCCAGTTGGCGCCGGCGCCTTCCGCCCGGGTTCCTGCTGTCCGTCAAGGCCCCCCGCGGCTTGACGCACGGCAAGAAGCTCTTCGCTCCGGAGGTGTGGATCGAGCGGATCTCCCGGAGCTGGCATGAACTGGGTGAGAATCGGGCGGTGCTGCTGGTCCAGCTGCCCCCGGACTTCCCCCGGGACGACAAGCGGCTGGAGTACTTCCTGGCGGCGCTTCCCGACTGGATCCGCGTCAGCGTGGAGTTGCGCCACCCCAGCTGGGACGAACCCGCGGTCTACGCGCTGCTGGAGCGGCACGGCGCCGCATACTGCATCATGAGCGGAGCGGGCCTCCCGTGCGTCCTCCGCGCCACCGCCGGGTTCGTCTACGTCCGGCTGCACGGACCGGACCGGGAGCACCTCTACGGAGGCTCCTACCCGGACGACGACCTTCGCTGGTGGGCGGACCGGATCCGCGAATGGCAGGAGGCCGGCAAGGAGGTGTTTGTGTATTTCAACAACGACGGCGGCGGCAACGCCGTCCGTAACGCCATGGGGCTGCGCCACATGCTGGGCGACACCTGAACCGTGGCACCCCCGGACGCAGACGGCTGTGGAACAGGCCCATGTGGGAGAGTGGAGGCATGGAATTGGCGTCACAGCAATCACCCGCCCAGCAACCGGCCACCGGCAACCGGGCTTTCCGCCTGGCGCACTGGGTCTCGGATACCGTCAACACTCTGCGTCTGAAAACTGCCCGCCGCTGGGACTTCGTCCCGCAGACCGTCGCATACCAGGGCTACGGCTCCACCACGTGGGTCCGGGTACTCGGCCGGGTGGTGCTGACCAGCAAGCCGAACCCCGGCAGCCGGGCGGAGCAGGCAGCGCAGAACGGCAACCAGAACATCCGCGGCTGGCGGGCGTTCACGTCCGTACCGATCCAATACTCCGAGGTGGAAATCGAGATCGGCGGCGTTACGGCCCGGGTGCAAGCGGACCGCGGCGGGCTGGTGGACACGGTGGTGCAGGTGGAGCTCACGCCGGGCTGGCACTCGGCCGTGCTGCGCGCCGAGGGGACCGAGCCTGCCACCGCGAAGATCTTCGTCATTTCCCCCGACACCAAACTTGGAATCGTCTCCGACATCGATGACACGATCATGGTCACCGCGCTCCCCCGGCCGTTCCTCGCGCTGTGGAATACCTTTGTGCTCAACGAGCGGGCCCGGATGGCGACGCCGGGGATGGCCGTGCTGATGGATCGGCTGATGGTGGAGTACCCGGAGGCGCCGGTGATTTACCTGTCCACCGGGCCGTGGAACGCAGCCCCCACCCTGGGCCGCTTCATCACCCGGAACATGTACCCCTCGGGCGCCCTGCTCCTCACGGACTGGGGCCTCACCCAGGACCGCTGGTTCCGCAGCGGCCAGGAGCACAAGCGCCGCAACCTGGAACTGCTCGCCGAGGAGTTTCCGAACATGCGCTGGCTGCTCTTCGGGGACAACGGGCAGCACGACGAGGCAATCTACTCACACTTCGCCCAGCAGCACGGCGACCTGGTGGCCGCCATCGGCATCCGCCAGCTCTCCGCCAGCGAATCCGTCCTGGCCGGCGGCCACTCGGAGACCGGCGACCACACCGGCTCCCAGGTCCCGTGGATCTACTCCCCGGACGGCGCAGGCATGGCGAAGAGTCTGCAGGACCTGGACCTGCTCTAACCTGCCCCGGCTGGGCTCAGCCCACAGGGTGGGGGCGTTCGACGTCGGAAGCCCCCACCGCGGCGGCGGCAGACTGGACGCCGGCCTCCGGCGCCGCGGCGGCGACGGGAGCCTCCGGGACGGCACTCCGGTGCCGCGCCTTGAGGACTTCCCGGAGCCAGTAGAACGAGGCTTTCCTCGTGCGCTCCTGGGTTTCCCGGTCCACGTGCAGCAGCCCGAACTGCTGCCTGTAGCCGGCCGACCATTCGAAGTTGTCCATCAGTGACCACACGTAGTAGCCGCGCAGGTCGACGGACGCTGCCGCGCCTCCGGGTGACGTCGCCTCAAGGGCGGTGGCAATGTGGTCCGCCAGGTAGCGCACCCGTCGCTCGTCCGGGATGATGAGCCCGCCGTCGGGGCCCTGGATCTCAAGGTCCTCGAAGCTCGCCCCGCCCTCGGTGATATAGACCGGCGGAAGGTCAGGGTATCGCTCGGCCATCTCCGCGAGCGCGACGGCCATGTACTCCGGTTTGATGGGCCAGCCGTACGCGGTGGTCTCGGTGTCAGGGAAGGACGCAATATGGAACGGTGAGCCGGGCGTGGTGCCGCTCAGGTCGTCGCCCATCGCCTCCGCCATCCCCTTGGGCACGGCGCCGTCCCCCGGACCGGAGGCCACGCGGGTCGGCATGTAGTAGTTGAGCCCATAGAAGTCCAGCGGCTGCGAGATCAGCTCCATGTCCTCGCTGGACGGGCTGAACGAGGAGAAGAAGGTGGCGGCCCGGATGGTGTCCGGGTACTTGCCAAGCAGCACGGGGTCCGCATAGAGCCGGTTCTGGGCCATGTCCATCAGGCCGGCGCTGAGCTTGTCCAGCGGATTGACCGAAGCGGGCACCATTGGTGAATAGACATTGGTGATCCCGATTTCGCCGGGCACGTTGGCGGCCCGGAGTGCCTGCAGCGACAGCCCGTGGCCCAAGAGCTGGTGGTGGACGCTGGGCAGGGCTTTGAGCATGAGCGCTTCGCCCGGCGCGTGCATCCCCAGCATGTAGCCGTTGGTGCTGACCGTGGCGGGCTCGTTCACGGTCACCCAGCGGGTGACCCGGTCTCCGTACGCGGCCGCCGCGATCGCGGCGAACTCTCCCAGCCGGTAGGCCGTGTCCCGGTTCATCCAGCCGCCCGCTTCATCCAGCTCCAGCGGCGTGTCCCAGTGATACAGCGTGGCCATCGGTGCGATCCCGTTGGCCAGCAGCAGGTCGATCAGCCGGTCATAAAAATCAAGGCCCGCGGGGTTGACCGGGCCGCTGCCGCCGGGCTGGATGCGTGACCAGGACAGGGAAAAACGGTAGGAATCAACCCCGAGTTCCTTCATCAGGGCCACGTCCTCGGGCATCCGGTGGTAGTGGTCGCACGCTACGGCGGGGCTGTGGTCCCCTACGATCGCACCGGGCCTGGCCGCGAAGTGGTCCCAGCCCGAGGGGCCGCGGCCGTCCTCGTCCAGGGCGCCTTCGATCTGGAAGGCGGCGGTGGCCACGCCCAGCGTGAAGCGCGGCGGCAGCAGCGCGGCCAAGTCCTTGGCGGATGCTTTCATCAGTGGATTCCCCTATGTAATTTCCGGCAGTGGACTGATTTTAGGCCGTGGCGCACCCCCGCGCCACGACCGGCGCCCGCGGGCCGGTCCGGGTCCCTGACCGCGCAAGCATTCACCGCGCCTCAGTACGACGCGGCCTCAGGCCCGAACAGGAATTCCTTGGCGTGCGCTACGGCCTTCTTGAAAGCGTCGTTCCGCAACGAGTGAAGCTGTTCGGTCTCGTCAGCGGTAGGTTCCAGGTAACTCGTGTAGCCCGGCCGCAGCACCCAGATGTCCCCGCCCGGAGGCAGGTAGAAGACGCCGAAGGAACGGTGCTGGCTGTCATCGATTGTCCAGATGGGAACCACCGCGAGGGCGGCCCCGGTGTCGACATTGATCCACTGCGCCCGCGGAAGCGGCGCTTCGTGGGCTTCCGGGTCCAGGAACGGCGCGGTGCCTTGGCCCCACCGGGCCTCGAAGCGCTCGTGGAAGACCGGCATAAGATGCGAATCGTAGCGGCGCCATGCGCTCATGGCCGCCCTCCTTCTGTGGTCCTTCTGAAGTGTGTTTTCGGCCGTCGTTTCATGGCTGGTGCTGCGCCCGGCCATGGCCCGAGGTCACGACGGCCCCCGTTCCCAGCGCACCGGGGTGGCCCGGAACAGCGGCTGGGCATCCCTGTGCAGCCTCACCGGAACGTTCCGGCTCCCGGCAACGGCACCGCCGGGGCCGGGAACGCCGCCGTCGGGGTCGTATTCCGCCCGGGATTTCGGGTCCCGCAGGACTGCGAAAGCCTCCAGGATGCGCCGCGCCTCGTCGCCGTCGTGCACGTCACCCTGGCCACCTCCGGCGGACAGTCCGACGTCGGGATGGCGGAGGCGCATCAGCGCCCGGAAAGCATGCCGGATCTGGGCGGCCGTCGCATCCGGCGGTACGCGCAGTGCAGCGTAGTAGCCACGGGGATCTCGGTTCATGCCATTCACCGCCCTCTGGACGGACCGGTGTACGGACCGGGCGGGAACCAGGCGCCGCTGGCGCCGGCTGGTTCCCGCCCGCATCGGTGAACTGGCGGGGTCCGTCCGCCGCCCAGTTACGTCCCGATCTCCTGCATCTTGTCCTGCGTGTGCGTGATTTCAATCTTCCGCGGCTTGGCCCGTTCCAGCACCGGAATGCGGAGGGTCAGCACACCGTCGGCGTACTGCGCCCTGACCTTCTCGGTGTCCAGGGTGTCGCCAAGGATGAGCTGGCGGCTGAAGACGCCGCGCGGCCGCTCCGCGGCAATCAGTTCAACATTGGGGGGCGTCGGATCGCGCCGTTCAGCCCGGACGGTCAGGACATTGCGCTCGATATCGAGGTCCACCGAGTCAACGTTGACGCCGGGAAGATCGAATGCGACGACGAACTCGTCGTCTTCCTGCCACGCGTCCATAGGCATGGCCGCCGGCCGTGCCGTCGTTCCAAAGACCTGCTGCGTCAGCCGGTCCAGTTCACGGAACGGGTCCGTACGCATCAACATCATTTCCCACTCCTTTATGGGAGATAAGTGTGCCATTTTCCTGTATCCAAACCACCCGATTATCTGTAGTGGTGGATATAGATTTTTTATAGCACCGGTGCGAAACTGATGCAAGAGGGAAACCGAACATCGAATATCTGCGAAGGAGCGCCATGACCGAACGTGGTGAGGAGCTGGGCGTTTACGCGATCTCCGTGGTGGCCCAATTGGTCGGGACCGGGCAGCAGAACATCAGGCTCTACGAGCGGAAGGGCCTGTTGACGCCGGACCGCACCGCCGGCGGAACGCGGCAGTACAGCAACGCGGACCTGGCCGTGCTGCAGCGGATCGGCGAACTGCTGGAGGAGGGGCTGAATCTTGCCGGGGTGGCCAAGGTGCTGGAGCTGGAAGCCGTCAATGCCCGGCTGCAGGGCGAGCTGAGTCGGCTACGGTCACGCCGGACCTAGGTCTGGCTGGTATCGGCCTTGGAGAGTGTTCCGGTGATCTCCTCGCCGCGGACCCGGGCGGTCCGCCAGGTGTCCAGGGCGATCACGCCGCCCAGGATCACGAACGAGATGGACAGTGAGGCCAGCGCATCGGTCAGCCAGTGGTAGCCCAGGTACAGCCGGCTTACCGCGGCGAAGAAGATCCCGACGCCGGCCAGCAGGAAGCCTGCGACGGCGGCCATGCGGTTGTGCCGGCGGGAGAAAATCAGGAAGGTGCTGACCAGCAGGAAGTCGCAGGCGCCCAGGACGTGGCCGGACGGGAAGGAAAAGGTGAAGTCGGCGCCGAAGAGCATAAGGTCCACGGGCGGGCGCTGGCGGTCAATGGTGCGCCCGATGATCTGGGCCAGGATCACCCCGGTGAGCATGGCCCCGGCCAGGAGCATCGGTCGCCAGGCGTGCTTGGCCAGCAGCCCCCAGGCGACCGTCACCACCAGGATGATGATCGGCAGTGCCACGGGTCCGAAAACGACCGCGAGAATGATCATGATGGTCGTCAGCGGTTCGGAACGGAGAGTAAGGAGCCAGGAGCGGACCGGTTCGTCGCCGGCGGTCAGGCCGCCCTGCTGAAGGACACCGGCGAGGATCGAGAGGAACAGGACGACGCCAAGAATCACCAGGCCGACGGCGATCCGGTACAGGTTCTTCCGGTCCCGGACCTCCATGTAGCGTTCCTCCACCACGAACTTGTCGTGGAATACGCGCCACCGGCCGGGCGATTTCCCGGTAGTTTCCTTAGCCATTTCCGCATCCGCCTCTACGCCGTGTCTGGACATTTCCTTTGTGAAGAATATCCCGGTTCGGCAGCAGCGGGGGCGCAAGGCCCCGCTGCTGCCGCGCAGCGCTCCCCGGTAGCCTGATGCCATGGGCGTCATGAATGAACTGATCAACGCGGGCACCGTCCGCTCGCTGGAGCGGATCCTCGGTGCTGCCTCGCCGGGACGCACATTCCCGGGCCTCGCCGGCACGGGCGGGCACCTCGATCCACTGAGCCTGCGGGGGCGCACCGACCTCCTGAGCCGCGCCCTGTTGGCTGACCTGCCGGAAGATTACGCCGGCACGGCGGCTATCTTCCGCCGGGCGCTGGAGGATCCGGATTTCACCGGCTGGATGATCTGGCCCGTGACCGAGGCTGCGGTGACCCTCGCTCTGACGCGCGCGGAACCCGGCGATTTCGAGGACTGCCTGGCGCTCCTCGCCGAGCTGACGCCGCGGCTCACCGGGGAATTCGCGATCCGGCGGCTCCTCGCGGCCGATCTTGACCGGGCCCTGGCCGTCATCCAGGACTGGACCTCCCATCCGGACTGGCACGTCCGCCGGCTCGCGAGCGAGGGCACCCGGGCCTACCTGCCGTGGGCGATCCGCGTCCCGGAGATCACGGACAGGCCCGCCGCCACCCTGCCGATCCTCGACGCCCTGTACCGGGACCCGGTCGAAGATGTCCGGCGCTCGGTGGCCAACCACCTCAACGACCTGGCCCGCCACGCCCCTGACGAAGTGGTTGCCACGGCGGCCAGATGGATGGCCGAGCCCGACGGGAACACGTCCAAGGTGGTCCGGCACGGGTTGCGTACCCTGCTTAAGAAGGCCCACCCCGGCGCGCTGGAACTGCTGGGATTCCCGCCTGCTTCGCTCGCCGTGACGGCACCGCAGCTGGACCGCGCCGTCGTCGAGCTTCCCGGGGAGCTCGGCTTCACGTTTGCGGTGTCCAATACCGGACCGGCGGAGGCGCGGCTCGCCGTCGACTACGTGGTGCACTACGCCAAGGCCAACGGCACCCGCGCGGAGAAGGTGTTCAAGCTGGGAACGGCCGTCCTGGCCCCGGGCGAGTCACGGACCTTTTCGAAGCGCCACGCCTTCCGCCAAATGACCACGCGCGTCCACCACCCCGGCGGCCACACCCTGCAGCTGCAGGTCAACGGAGTCCGTTATCCCGCGGAAGAATTCACCGTCCTCACCTAAGAGGCGCCACCGATGGCGCAACGCCTGCCGCCCTTGCTGTGAGCCGCTTCACAATGTAGCCTTCCAATCAACTTGTGATGCTTATTAAGCAACTCACCCTGGATGATGAGCTGGATGGAGAACACCATGTCCGACGCACGGCGCGGCCTTGCCGCCCCCGATACACGGAACCGAGGCAAGGTCACCGAGGTGGAGACCTACGGCATCGAGCGGATCCCCGAGAAGGACCGGAACGCCAGCCCCTTCGATCTCTTCAGGGTCTCATTCGGAGGCGCCAACACCTTCGCGACGGCGTTCCTGGGTGCTTTCCCCATCCTCTTCGGGCTCTCCTTCTGGCAAGGCCTCGCCGCGACGGTCACAGGGCTGGTGGTCGGCGCCCTCCTGCTGGCCCCGATGGCTGTGTTCGGCCCTACGAACGGGACCAACAACGCAGTGTCCTCCTCCGCGCACCTGGGCGTGCACGGCCGGGTTGTGGGGTCGTTCCTGTCGCTGCTGACAGCCACGGCGTTCTTCTCCATCTCCGTCTGGAGTTCCGGCGATGCCTTGGTCGGCGGCCTGAACCGGCTGGTGGGTCTGCCGCAGGAGATGGGTTCGTTTGCCCTCGCCTACGGCGTCTTCGGAGTTCTGGTGCTCGCCGTCTGTGTTTACGGATTCAAGTTCATGCTGCTGGTGAACAAAATTGCCGTCACCGCAGCCACGCTGCTCTTTATCGTTGGCTTCGTTGCCTTCGCCGGTGACCTCAACCTGAATTTCGAGGGCGCTTTCGGGACCGGATTTGACGGCGTGGGCATCGCCGGATTCATCCCGGCTTTCATCGGCGCCGCACTAATCGTGATGTCCAACCCGATCTCTTTCGGCGCGTTCCTGGGCGACTGGGCACGTTACATCCCCACCAGCACTCCCAAGCGCCGGGTCATGGGTGCCGCGCTCCTCGCCCAGCTGGCCACACTGGTTCCGTTTGTCTTCGGGCTCGCGACGGCCTCCATTATCGCCACGAAGGCGCCGGAGTTCATGGATCCTGCGGCTCCCAACTACGTCGGCGGCCTGCTGGCAGTTTCCCCGGCCTGGTACTTCGTGCCGCTCTGTGCCATCGCCCTCATCGGTGGAATGTCCACGGGCGCGACCTCCCTCTATGGCACCGGCCTGGACTTCAGCAGCGTCTTCCCGCGCTTCAACCGCGTGCAGGCCACCCTGTTCATCGGTGTCCTGGCCATCGCCTTCATTTTCGTCGGCCGCTTCGCCTTCAACCTGGTGCAAAGCATCTCCACCTTCGCCACGTTGATCGTCACGTGCACTGCACCTTGGATGGTGGTTATGATCATCGGTTTCATCACCCGTCGGGGCTGGTACGACGCCGATGCCCTCCAGGTCTTCAACCGTCGCCAGACCGGAGGCCGGTACTGGTTCAACCACGGCTGGAACCCCCGCGGGATGGTCGCGTGGCTGGTCAGCGCCGTAGCCGGCCTGAGCATGGTCAACATGCCCGGCCAGTTCCAGGGACCCCTCGGAAATCTGGCCGGGGGCGTTGACATCAGCCTGCCGGCATCGCTGGTGCTAGCCGCCGTACTCTACCTGGGCCTGCTGTGGGCCTTCCCTGAGCCGCGCGAAGTGTTCCCGGCCGCCGGGCCGCGCTGGATCCCCTCGAAGAACACCGCTGTGCCGCCCGTCCGCGACGCGGCAGGCAACATTGTGCCGGTGGGCGGCACCGGCACGGGCCTGCAGCGTCAGGTCGAGCGCGACGCGGAACTGGCGGCAAGGCCGTGACCTGGATGGATCTCAGTGTTCCGCTGGTCACCGGCATGCCCGTCTACCCCGGGGACCCCGAAGTTCGCATCGAATCAGCCCTGACCGTGGCCGGAGAAGGCGCCAACGTGCTCTCGCTCGCCATCGGCACCCACTCCGGCACCCACGCCGACGCGCCGCTGCACGTCAGTGACAGCTGGGCGTCCCTGGACAAACTTCCCCTGGAGCTGTTCAGCGGGACCGCCGAGCTGGTGGATCTCCGCGGCGTGGAACACGGACGTCCCATCACCGCCGCTCATCTCTCGGGGATTGCCCCGGCCGCTGCTGCCTCAGCGGGCCCCGGCCACCCGGCAAGGCTCCTCCTGCTGCGGACCGGGTTCGCTGAGGCATGGGGAACGGAAGGCTACCTGAAACACCCGTGGCTCGACGCCGAAGCGGCGCAGCTGATCGTTGACCGCGGCTACCGCGCCGTGGGCCTCGACGCCTTGAGCGTGGATCCCACCCCCCATGCCGGAGCGGTCGTATCCGCGGCCGCCCACGATTTCCCGGCGCACGACATCCTGGCCGGAAACGGCTGCATCATCGTGGAGAACCTCACGGGCCTCGAGCAGGTTCACGAGGCCCTGGAGTCGGGCTCCGGGGTCGAGGTTTTCCTCTTTCCGCTGAGTATCCCCGGCGCCGACGGTGCACCCATCCGGGCAGTGGCACGGACGCTGGCGGCAGCAGAGCCCACGGCTTCGGCCAGGCCCGTTGACCACGACCTCAGCCTCAGGGAGGTCCAAGACGCTGCGGACCGTCTGATCGCAGCGTTCGCGGCCTGCGACACTGAATCCTACTTCGCTACCTTTAGCCCGGATGCTACCTTCATCTTTCACCCGGAAGCGGAGAGCCCCGCGTCAAGGTCCGACTACCGCGCCCTCTGGGACGGCTGGCTGGCATCAGGCTGGCAGGTGCTGGAGTGCAGCAGCCAGGATCAGCGCATTCAGCTGCTCGGGCCAACCGCGGTGTTTTCCCATCGTGTGGTCACGACGGCCCGGACAGACGCGGACGGAGGACGCCACACGAGCGACGAACGCGAGACAATCGTCTTCAGCCGCAGCGGGGAAGGCAGGGTCTGGTGCGTGCATGAACACCTTTCGCTCTTCCCCGGCTGATCCGGGGTGAGCATCCTCACGACCGGGACGGCGGCGGCGGTGGAACTGCAGGTCAGCGCCACGTGGTCGGAGCCTGTCGAATCTTCGGCTCCGACAGGCTCCGAGGAGAGCCCGCGTGGTGATTTGACTGGCCGATAAATATGACGTTATTGTCGCTTCAATTATTGGGGCCAACGAGTAACTCCCAAGAAAGAACAGAGCGATGACCACAATAACCGAGTGCATTGAAATCCAAGTCGACAGCCGCCAGGTCCTGGACGAACGGCTCGACGACGCCGTTCGCGGACTCCAGCAGATCGCCATGGCAACAGGGACGCACGGCATCCTGATCACCCGGCACAAGCCCGGCCACTACACGGCCGCGCTGTCCGATCAGGTCCCCTTCGGCATGACCAGGGAACTCATTCACTAACCCCGAGTTTTCCTGGGGAGCATACCCAGGCGCACAAAGCCAGGTCCCGGGCGGCTGAGCCTCGACTCCCGCCCGGGACCTTCTTTGCGCCCGGCACTATTTCCTGACTACCAGCCGTGCCCGGTCATTAGTGGTGCCCGGTTACCAGTCATGGACGGTTCCGTCGACGAGGCGGTTGTAGGGCAGGTAGGCCTGCTGGTACGGGAACGCG